>JAYFRD010000044.1:0-2383 GCA_034926255.1 Anaerolineaceae bacterium
TGCTCTGGTGTGTTCAATAATTTCTTTTTTACTTTGTTGGCTCATCATAGACTTTCTCACGGCTGTTTATTACCGTGTAAGTTACATCTATTTTGAGGCAACGTTATTTCGGATAGTTACTTTATTTGTGAGGCAATGCGCAAAGAATTTGGCCAAGTGAGGATTGGGTATAATGGGGAAATGATGCGTACAAAAAAACTGATAATGATTTTGGCGGCAGGTATTTTGATTCTTACCAGCCTGCTTGCCGTACATCCTGTTTTTGCTGAAGAAGCTGCTCCAGGTACTTCCTTTTTTGACCCTCCGCTCTGCATTCCTGGATACTATGAAAAAAGCCCGGCAGATTGTCTTGCTTATGGTGCATCCCAGTCCATCAAAAGCCAGACCGAAACCGGCATTCCTTACCCTGTGCCTCCCTTACCCGGCATCCCAACCGATCCTTCCCTTTCTGAACTGCCGGTACGCATTGCCAAAGTTGAAGAAGGCGGCGCTTTGCCGGTTTACCCCAGTTATGATGCAGCCATGGCCGGTTCTCCTGTAATGGGCACCATCCAGGCTGGGCCAATGCGCTATGTCACCGCCATCAACAGTGCCAACGGTTTTGTGCAAATGGATGCAGATAAGAATCTTGAAATCAGTAACGGCTGGGTTCAGGCAAAACTGCTCTTCTCTTGGAATCGCTTTCAGGGTCTGGCCTTTAACCAAACCCCAAAATATGATTTTGGATGGATGGTCAACCCTTCCCCGGCATATGTCGGCCCCAGTTTTGCCAGGCAAATCCCGGGCCTCGAATACCAAAAATACCAATCTTTCTGGGTGTTTAAAACGGTGAACGCAGAGGGTTACGACTGGTATCTGGTGGATGAAAATACCTGGGTGCCTTCATTAAAGGCCCGCAAATTTCATCCGGATACTACCCGGCCCGAAGGGGTAAAGTCTGACCGCTGGATCAGCATGGATCTTGAGAATTTTGTGCTGGGTGTTTACGATAATGACCAGCTGGTGTTTGCCACGCTGATGTCTACCGGGCGCAAGCCTTACTACACAGTAAGCGGCACTTTCCAGATTGACCGAATTTATGAAAAAGTGACCATGCAAGACTCTTACGAAGCAGACCGCTCAGACTACTATCAACTGCAAGGGGTTCCCTGGGCGCTCTTCTTCCATAAAAACACAGCCGTACACGGCGTTTATTGGCCCTCTATGTTGGGCTTTCAGATGTCACATGGCTGCATCAATCTCGCCCCGGGTGACGCGCACTGGCTCTATAACTGGGCAAAAATGGGTGATTATGTTTACGTCTTTGGGGATAACACAAAAGGCGATGGCACCCAATAAACCTCTTTGAACGGATGCCTTTTGGCTAATATATTAAATAACACAAGAGCTGGCATTTGCCAGCTCTTGTGTATTGAAAAGCCAAAAGTTTATTTGGCGGGTTTCACATTGATTTTATTCAGTATAGCTTCTTTTTCCAATGGTTTTGTGCAGAAGAACCAGTCATAGCAATGCATATCTTTTGTGGGTTTTTCCATGCGTTCTTTAGCAACACCGCAGGATCCGGCAGGAGGCACAATAACAGCATCACCCGGGCGCCAGTCGGCTGGGGTTGCCACGCCAAAGCCATCCGCAGTCTGCAGGGCAACAACCAGGCGGTAAATTTCATCAAAGTTGCGTCCTGTGCTCAGCGGGTAATAAATCATAGCCCGGATGACACCCTTGGGGTCAATCACAAACACCGCGCGCACAGCCTTGGTGTTAGACTCCCGGGATTGAATCATGCCGTACCTGTGTGCTACATTCATGGTGATATCTTCAATAAGCGGGAAGGTAACCTCCACATTTTTGTGGTTGTTCCAATCAATCTTTTCTTTGATAGTGCGCAGCCAGGCAATGTGGCTGTAAATGCCATCCACAGAAAGCCCAACCAGTTTGGTGTTGATAAGATTGAACTGTTCCTGCATGCTCGCGAAAGTAATGAACTCGGAGGTGCATACCGGGGTAAAATCAGCGGGGTGGCTGAAAAGAATGACCCATGAACCTTTGTAGTCCTTTGGGAAGTTAATTTCCCCTTGGGTAGTCATGGCTTTGAATTCGGGGGCGGGGTCGCCAATCCGGGGCATTGCATAAATTACTTCATTGTTTTCCATTGTGTTCTCCTATTTTTGTTTTTGTTTTTCATTTTCTTGACAATCTGGGCAAACGCCGAGGTATAAAATGCGCGAGGTGCAGACTTTATATCCGCTTTGCCCTTCTATCTCCCGTATGCTTTCATGAACCCAATGATCCTCCAGGTCAATAACTTTTTTGCACGCTATACAGGCTAGATTGAGGTGGGGTTCAGTACATTTATCAAAACGCAGCTTGTGGTCCCCCAAATGAC
>JAYFRD010000001.1:0-31946 GCA_034926255.1 Anaerolineaceae bacterium
GATCATCCCTACCGAACCCGCCAAATGGTCTCCCGCGTGAGAGATATTGAAACCATCATTGTCGGTTCAGAGCTTGAGGCCCTGATATTGGAAATGAACCTTATCAAGGAGCATAAGCCATTTTTCAATGTGCGGCTTAAGGATGATAAACGCTACCCTTACATCAAAATATCCTGGCAGGAGGATTACCCCCGCCTGATCATCACCCGCAACATGAGCAATGACGGCGCCCGTTACTACGGTCCGTATACCTCCGTTTGGGCCGTACATCAGACGCTGGACGTGCTGCGGCATATCTTCCCTTACCTTACCTGCGCACGGGATATTAAGGGCCAGGATGAACGGGCCTGCCTGTATTATGACATTAAACTTTGCAGCGCTCCCTGCATCGGAGCCATTTCAAAAGCAGATTACCGGCAAATGATTGATGACCTTTGCAAATTCCTTGAGGGCAGAACCGACCCCATTCTAAAGCGCCTGCAAGGCGAAATGAGCAAGGCCTCTGACCAGATGCAATATGAGCGGGCCAGCGCATTAAGAGACCAGATTAACGCCATCCAAAAAGTGCTTGAGCACCAGAAAATCATCTTCAATGACAATAAGGACCAGGATGTTATTGCAATGGCACGGTCAGAAAAAGATGCCTGCGTTCAAATTTTTTTCATCCGTTCCGGCAAGATGATAGGCAGGGAATACTTTGTTTTGGATGGTACAGAGGATAAGGACAATCAGGAGATACTGGAAGAATTCATCAAACAGTTTTATTCACAGGCTGCTTTTGTGCCCAATAAAGTTGTGCTTCCGGAACAAATTGAAGAGGCCAGAATTATCAAGGAATGGCTGAACACCAAAAGAGGCGGCCAAAAGATTGAAATAAGCGTGCCCCAACGCGGGGAAGGCAAAGCCCTGGTGAAAATGGCGGCAGAAAATGCCCTGGAAACGCTTAAAGCCCTTGAAAACCGTTGGAAGGCAGATAAAACCAAACAGCTGCAAGCCCTCACAGATTTGCAGCAAGCCTTAAACCTGGCGGAGCCCCCCAACCGCATTGAATGCTATGACATTTCCAACACCCAGGGTGTGAACAGTGTTGGCAGCATGGTTGTTTTTGAGCAGGGCGTTCCTAAAAAGAATTTTTACCGTAAATTCAATATTAAAGGGGTTGAGGGGCCGAATGACTTCGCTTCTATGGAAGAGGTCTTAAACCGGCGCTTTTCACGTTACTGGGCCATCAAAGAAGCTGAACAAGGTCCAGGAAGCAAACCGGACTTAAGTTTTGGCATGCTGCCGGATTTACTGATTGTGGACGGCGGCAAAGGCCAATTGGGACGGGCTGTCAACGTGCTTAAAGGGCAAAAGCTGACTGAACAGATTTGCCTGGCAGGGCTTGCCAAACAGGAAGAAGAACTTTTTTTGCCCGGGAAGGCAGAGTCTATCCGCTTGGATGATCACTCACAGGGGTTTTACCTCATCCAGCGCATCCGTGATGAAGCCCATCGCTTTGCCATCACCGCCCATCGCAACCGGCGAGGCAAAACCGGCCTGGCTTCACGCCTGGATGAAATAGAAGGCATTGGACCAGTGCGAAGAAAAGCACTCTTAAAGGCCTTTGGTTCCATTGAGGGCATTTTGGCCGCAAAACCTGAGGAGCTAACCAAGATAAAAGGGATTACAATAGGGCTGGCTGAATTTATCCAGTCGCAATTGGAGTAATATGGCAAAACAGAACCAAAGCAAAAACCAGTCTTTTAGTACTACACCAAAAGGCGGAGCCTATAAGTTTTTTCTGGCATTTATTGCAGTGATTATTATCCTGGCAATGATTCTTTCCACCATCCATTTTTAAGACTTTAGGACGGTTTACCCAAACGAGCACGTTCCTCTTCCACTATACTGTGGTCGAGTTTTTTAACCAAGGGCAAAGGCTGGTTAAAGGGCCTGCCACCAATCAATTCAGTAGGCACCCATCTGTCATCTTTTCCGGTTGAGCCTGCCTCATAGCACAGAACCTTGTGAGCACCCAAGCCATCCTCAATTTCTTGGGTCTTAGGTTTTCCAAACAAAGGCATCTCGTAAGCCAGGGTTTGGTTGAGGGTTTCACAAATATGCGGCAAAAAAGGTGCAAGCATTAACTTCAGCCAATCAATTGCCTGAATAGCTGTAAAAAGGGATTTTTCTGCTTCGGCTTTATCCGTCTTTATTTCAAACCAAGGAGCATGCGCATCCAGGTACTTATTGACTTCCGTTGCCAGACCCATGGCCTCATTCATGGCCGCTTTAAGCTCTACGTGCTCAATTTTCTCAGAAACAGTCCTAAAGCCTTCGCGTACTTTGGCAAGCAGCTCGCGATCAGAATCGCGCAGGGAGCCGGGCTGAGGGATGCGCCCTTCCCAATTTTTATAAGTGAAAGAAAGCACGCGATTGACCAGATTGCCCCATGTGGCAACCAGTTCATTATTATTGCGTTGGTAGAACTCTTCCCAGTCCCAATCGGTATCCTTGGTTTCAGGCATGGCAGCAGTGAGGTAATAACGAACTGCATCGGCATCGTATCTATCTAAAACATCCAGGCCCCAAACCGCCCAATTTTTACTACCGCTGATCTTGCGGCCTTCAAGGTTCATAAACTCATTGGCCGGCACATCATAAGGCAGCACAAGGTTTTGCGGATTCTCTGCGCCCATTGCCCGGTCTAACTTATCTTGAATGCCAATAAGCTCTGCAGGCCAGGTAACGGCGTGAAAGGTGATATTATCCTTGCCGATGTAGTAAAAAGACTTCGTTTCAGGGTTCACCCACCAATCCCGCCAGGTTTCGGAACGACCGTTAATCTTTGCCCATTCAATCACCGCGGAAAGGTAGCCCATTACCGCTTCAAACCAAACATAAAGGCATTTGCCTTTGAAATCCTGAAGAGGCACAGGAATGCCCCAGTCGAGATCACGCGTGATGGGGGTGGGCTTTAGGCCAACGGACTGGATTTGCCCCAAAGACTGGCGCAGCACATTTGGCCGCCAATATTCCTGGCGTTCTTCCAGAAATTTCTGAATTTTAGGTTCCAGGCCAGAGAGGTCCAGATAATAATGTTCGGTATCCCTCAGCTCCGGGGTAGAGCCATCAATCTTGGAGCGAGGGTTTATCAGTTTTTCAGATTCCAAGAGGTTGCCGCACTTTTCGCATTGGTCTGAGCGTGCATCCTCGTTGCCACAGATATAGCAAGTTCCTTCCACATAACGATCCGGCAGGAAACGGTTCTGAGTCTGACTGAACCACTGTTTGGAGCTGGCTTTATAAAGAAAACCATTTTCGTGCAGCGCCAAAAAAACTTTTTGAGCTACGTCAAAATGGTTTGCGGTATGCGTGCTTGTAAAAAGGTCATAACTAATACCCAATCGCTCAAAAAGTTCAATAAAACGGGGATGGTAATGCTGATAAACCTCAAAGGGCGTTTTATTAAGAGCATCTGCCTTAACAGTAATAGCGGTGCCGTGGCTGTCGGTACCTGAAACCATCATGACCTGACGGCCCCTCAAACGGTGATAGCGCGCGCATATATCCCCGGGAAGATGCGAGCCGGTGATATTCCCAGCATGAATATCTGAATTGGCATAGGGCCAGGCAATTGCGATCAAAATAGGTTCAGTCATTGAAATCTCCGTGAAATGCCAGAGGCAGAATATCTCATTTTACTCTTCGATAAGGATTTTATTGTCCTGGTGCCCACAATCTTTAAGGTTGAGATTCTGGCCGCAGAAAGTGCAGACGCCCTTGCAGTCTGGCTGACAGACAAAATGAATGGGCAGGCCCAAAAGCAGGTAGTCTCTGAACAAAACGCCCAAGTCAATATAACCATCATCAGGAATAACCAGGTCTGTTTCTTCACGCAGTTTTTCCGGAAAGAAAAAAACTTCTTCGATGAGCGTTTCCACATTCACAAAGCTATCTTCCAAACAGCGCACACACTGAGCGGCCAAACGCCCCTTCAGTTCCGCTTGCAGCAGGATTCCTTCCTGAATGCGGGAAAAGCGATAGCGCACATCCAGATTATGCACGTTAAGGTCAGGGTCAATAAAAACCTCGTCCAGTTTCAGCTCCGCATCGCGGGCGTATCCAACGGGTTTGTTTAAAAGATATCCAATATTGGTTTTAAGAGGGATGCGATTCTTTTCCATGTTCATGTACAATTACCTGCGCAGATTATAGCATGAGAGACGCCATGACCAAAATCTTATTTGCAAGCAACAATTCAGGAAAGCTACGCGAAGCAAAAGCTATTTTAGAAGTTTATGGGCTTGAAATCATTAGCCCAAAGGAAATCGGCATTTCACTTGAAGTAAAAGAGACCGGCACAAGCTACCTTGAAAACGCAGTCCTGAAGGCAGAAGCTTTTTACCGTGCAGCAGGAATTGCCTGCATTGCCGATGACAGCGGCTTGGAAGTAGATGCCCTTTCAGGTGCCCCGGGGGTTTATTCTCATCGTTTTGCAGGTTCAGAGGCAAAAAGCGATGAAGAGCGCTGCCGATTTTTAATAGAAAAGCTGCGAGGTTTTGCTAAGCCATGGCAGGCCACTTTCCACTGCGTGATTGCGTTTTTCGATAAGGAACTCATCACCAGCAGCCATGGGATTTGCCGCGGTGAAATTGTTGACAACCCCAAGGGATTGATGGGCTTTGGTTATGACCCTGTTTTCAGGCTTTCAGGTTACCCGCTTACCATGGCTGAAGCCGGTGAATCTTTAAAAAATCGCGTCAGCCATCGTGCTGACGCGTTAAGACAGTTAGCCCCGCTGCTGAAAGATTATTTCAACAATCAACCTTGCTTATAGCCAAAACGGCGTAAAAGCGCCTGCCTTTTTTTGACGTCTTCCGGATTTTCCAGACCCAATGGGGATTGACCATCTATTACGCCAAGCACACCCCTGCCCTGCTCAGTTTCCGCCATGATCACTTCCAGCGGGTTGGCCGTTGCACAATAGATATTGCAGACTTCAGAAACGTTTTTGACCGCATTAAGAATATTGATAGGGAAATAGCCTTCCCCCAAAAAGAGGAAGAAAGTATGCCCAGCCCCTACTTTGAGAGCGTTTTCTGAAGCCAGGTTAATAAGGGCTTCATCCGTGCCGGCTGTGCGTACCAGCCGTTCAGTGGAAGCTTCACAGAAGGCCAGACCGAATTTAATGCCGGGAATAGCAGCCACGCAAACTTCATAAAGGTCTTCTACCGTCTTGATAAAATGGGATTGCCCAAAAATAAAATTAAGGGCTTGCGGGTTCATCACAGGTACAACCAGATTTTTCATTGCAGCCTCCGTCAGCTTATTTTAACATGGGGTTTAGTTAGGGTACAATTTTGCCATGCAATATCTAAAGGCAAAAGGGCTCTTCTTCAGCTTTTTGGCTATTTGCATGCTCGCTCAGGCCTGCAATTCCGGGCTTATTGGCCGGCCGGAAAGCGCCCTTTCACTCCCGCAGAATGCTCAGCCCGGCAGCCCTACGCCCCTGCCAACCTATACACCCACCCCGGCCCCGATGGGCAGCGAAAACAACCCCCTTTTGCTTGGGCTCATTGCGCCTAATATCACACCAGAACAGCAGGAAGCGCTGAATACGCTGCAAGTCATTTTCAAGGAAAAACTTAACCTCCATTTCAATATTCAGGTTTTCCCACACTATTTTGCGCTTGAAGAAGCACTATTGGATGGAAAAGTTGCCCTTAGCTGGCTGGGGCCCGTTGAATACATTCTGGCCAGCCAAAAGAAGCTGGCTACGGTAAGCCTGGTAAGCATGCACGCCGGGGTAAAAGCCTACGGCACACAGTTTTTTGCCAATAAAGACTCCCGTTTTCAATCTTTTTTTGACCCTTCTAAGAACATTTCAGCAGTTGAAGCTGCTTACGCACTTTCTCAATTTAATGGCACAAAGGGCTGCTTTATCAGCAAAAAAAGCCTGGCAGGCTATTGGGTGCCGATGGGTTATCTGACACTTAATAACATCCAGGTGCAGGAACCCATCTTTACGCAATCCAGCACGGGCAGTTTGCGCTCCCTTTACATCAAAGGGGTATGCGATTTTGCCGTCACCTATTCTTCCATCAGCGACCCCAGAACCGCTTCTACCGTAATTACGGACCTCAATGATATTCTCAATCAGGTGCCCGTTATCTGGGCTTCACCCGCCATTATCCCTAATCAGGCCTTTGCGTACTCGCAAAATATAGATCTGCCCCTTCAAATTAAGCTTTCTGCGTTCTTAATACAATTTTCAAACACTCCGGAAGGCAGAGAGATTCTAAGTAAGGCCATGGATTATGAAATCAACGGCCTTTTTGCCATCCCTGACAGCACTTACGACACTTTGCGCTCTCTCCTTAAAGTGCAGGAACTACGCCTTTCAGAACTGGTAAATCAGCCATGAAAAAGATGTTTAAGAAACTATTTCTCTTTCTGTTTTTTGCTCTTACCCTCTTGGGTTTGCTCAACCTTTTTGTTTATCTGCAAAGCAAACCTTTTCTTTTGCCGGCCAATTCACCCATGAGCTTCCCTGCGGCCATTGTGCCGGGCGCTGGACTGAACAAGGACAAAACGCCGAGCCTGGCCCTGAAAGATAGGCTGGACGGCGCGCTCCGTTTTTATGAAGCAGGAAAGGTTCAGAAAATATTGGTAAGCGGCGATAACCGTTTTGAATATTATGATGAGCCTTCTTCCATGCGCAGGTATCTGGTCTCCATGGGCATTCCTGATTCTGACATTATTTCTGATTTTGCCGGCCGGCGCACCTATGACACCTGCTACCGCGCCAAAGTCATCTTTGGGCTGGAGAAACTGGTTATTTTTACGCAAGCCTACCACTTGCCACGGGCTGTTTATTTGTGCCGCGCCTTGGGCCTGGACGCTTATGGCATTGCGGTTGAAGAATCTGATTACATTCCCTCCCGCTACAGGTTTTGGATATTCAGAGAAGTTTTTGCCAGGGCAGCCGCTTTTTGGGACATCCATATGGCAAAACCGGTTCCGGTATTGGGCGAACCGGAACCGATTTTTCAAAGTCCCTAAAAATCAGCTTTTTTGCGAGGTGAAATGAGGTTTACTTATCTTCCCAGTAAGCCGTATAATCCTCAAGGGGGGTAAAACCGATTACGGAATCGCCCGCTTTGAGTGCAAAGAGCGATTGGCCATTGGCTGCCCTTTTGCGCGCCGGCGCATTGGTAATGGCAAAGACCTTGCCGGCTTGTTTGCTAAAATGGCAGATACCCTTATCCGTTAGTTTGCCCACAATCTGTGCCGCAATCTGGTCATTGGCTAAAAGCCGCCAAGAGATAACACCCTGACCATAACGCCCCTGCGAGGGGAAGTCATCAGCCGGGATGTGCTTGGCAAACCCCTGGGTAGTAATAAGGCCCACTTCATCCTTTTCTGAAATAATGCTTGCCCCTACAACGTAATCAGCTTCTTTTAGTTTAATGGCATTCACACCGGTTGCTACCAAACCCATTGAACGCACTTCTTCTTCATTGAAACGAATGGACATGCCATTCGCAGTCGTCAGCAAAAGTTCCTGATTGCCGCGGGTAATCAAGACTTCAAAAATTTCATCGTCTTCGCCGGTTTTAGAAAGCGTAAAACTGCTGGCAGAAGCCCCAGGCAGATCATTGATGGAGGAACGTTTAATAATTCCATTGCGGGTAACGGTGATGACGTAATGCTCATCACCCTCCTGACGGTTCATTGGCAGACCAAAAACAGCCTGTAAATCATCATTTTCAGAAAGCGGAGCAATCTTATGCGCCTTAGCGCCTTCATCACCGTTTTTCTTAACCGGAATTGAAAGTGAATGGATGGCAGCGGCCTTACCTGAAGTGGTTACCAAGTACAGAGTTTGGTGGGAATTGGTTCTTGCCAAAATCCAGGGTGAATCTGCGCCGCCCAGGCGGTTGGGCTGGTCACCATCTGTACGTGAGATACGGCCTTTTTCATCCAGCTCTATCCAAAAACTTTCCATGGGCATCACATCAGTCTGGGTAAGCAGCTGGGAAGCCTTTTCACCTTCCCCAAGCTGAATGATTTGGGTGCGGCGGGAGTCAGCATACCGCTCCTTCATCTCTTTCAATTCGTTAATGACAACCTGCCGCATGGCCACAGCAGACTTGAGCAAAATTTTCAGATGTTCTATGGCAGCACTGATTTGAGCATATTCTTCGTCAATTTTCTTGCGCTCCAGCGAAGCCAGGCGGCGAAGGGGCATTTCCAAAATCGCATTGGCCTGCACTTCATCCAACTTAAAACGGACCATCAGGTTTTGGCGGGCTTCTTCCGTAGTGGCGGATTTACGAATGATGTTGATGACTTCATCAATATTTTTAAGGGCAATTTTGAGCGCTGCCAAAATATGCAGCCGCTCTTCATTCCGTTTAAGTTCAAAAATACTGCGCCTGCGAATGACTTCCAAACGGTGTTCAGCATACACTTTAAGTGCCTGCTTGAGGGAAAGTTTATGGGGGCTGCCATCCACCAGTGCCAGCAGATTGATGCCAAAAGTGCTGTGCATGGGCGTTTTTTTATAGAGAACCCGCAGGACTGTTTCAGGGTCGGCATTCTTTGCCAGGTCAATCACAATGCGCATGCCCTGCCGGTCAGATTCATCGCGCAGGTCTGAAACGCCCTCAAGGCTGCCATCACGCACAATATCCGCAATGCGCTCAATCAGGTTGGATTTATTGACCATATAGGGCAGTTCGGTGACGATAATGCGCATTCTCCCGCGTGAAATTTCTTCAAGGCGGGTGCGTGCGCGCATCTGCACCAGGCCGTTGCCGCTGCCATAAATAGTGGCAAGCGATTCAGCCGTTGAATCCTGCAAAATCAGGCCGCCCGTAGGAAAATCCGGCCCTTTTATGTAACGCATCAAGTCTTCCACCGTCAGGTCGTCCAGATTATCCCAGTGGTCAAGCATCAGAATAAGAGCATCTACAACCTCACCCAGATTGTGCGGAGGGATATTGGTTGCCATGCCTACCGCAATGCCGGAAGCGCCGTTGACCAGCATATTGGGGATGGCGGAAGGAAGCACCAGGGGCTCTTTAAGCGTGCCATCAAAGTTTTCAGCAAAATCCACCGTATCCATTTCAAGCTGGTTAAGCACTTCCATGGCCGGCTTGGAAAGGCGCGCTTCCGTATAGCGCATGGCAGCGGGCGGGTCGCCATCAATGCTGCCAAAATTGCCCTGCCCGTCCACCAAAAGGTAACGTTCAGAAAAGTCTTGTGCCATGCGGGCCATGGCTTCATAAACAGCGGAATCACCATGCGGATGATACTTACCCAAAACCTCCCCCACGATGCGAGCCGATTTTTTATGGGCAAGGTCCGGCCGCAGTCCCATATCATGCATGGCGTAGAGAATGCGCCTTTGGACGGGTTTAAGGCCATCCCGGGCATCCGGCAGGGCCCTGGAAACAATGACGCTCATGGCGTAATCCAGATATGCCTGCTGCATTTCAGTATTAATGTTGATTTTCTTTATCGCAGTTTGATCCATCATCAGACCCAATCTTTCAGCAATTTACAGGTGAGTTCGGGCATAAATATAGCATAAATACGCTTGCATGGCCCAGTTTCATTAAATTAAAAAGGAGAGGCTTGGTGGGCCCCTCCTTGCAAAACAATAGATTTTTTATTCTTCGTCGTCGATATTAACGTCAGTGTCCAAGTCAAAATCTTCAATATCGTGATCAAAGACAGCGTCATCGTCATCTGAATCATCAAAGTGGTGTGAAGCAAATTCTTCAGAGGGGATACCCAGGCCTTTGCTGGCCGCTTCAATTTCCGTAAAGCGTCCGGCTTCAAAACCGGTACCCGCGGGAATCAGTTTGCCGATGATAACATTTTCCTTAAGGCCATAGAGCGGATCTTCCTTTGAGGCAATCGCCGCACCGGCAAGCACTTTGATGGTGTGCTGGAACGAAGAGGCTGAAAGGAAAGAATCCGTGCTGAGGGAAGCCTTGGAAATACCCAGCAAAATCTCCACAAAGCGAGCGGGCTTTTTGCCCTCGAGCACCAAGCGCTCGTTGATGCGGCGGATCTCAAGACGGTCGACCAAGTCCTGCGGAAGGAATTCACTATCGCCAGGGCGGGTAATCTGAACTTTGTTGAGCATCTTGCGGATGATGACCTCAAAATGCTTGTCATTGATGTTCTGACCCTGCGTGCGGTAAACCTGCTGAATTTCCTTGAGAAGATAAAGTTCAGTGGCATCGCGGCCTTTGATCTTAAGAATGGTGTGAGGGTTCAGAGAGCCTTCTGTCAGAGGTTCACCGGCCTCCACCTTTTGCCCATCAGCAACAATAAGGCGAGCTGTGGTTGGAATTTCATACTCTTCCATTTCACGGTTTTCATAAGAGACAATTACCTTATTGTCTTCTATGCGCACACGACCGCCATTCTGGGCAGTAATAACCGATTCTTCGTGAGAGGCAAGCACATCGCCCGACTGTACAGCCGTTTCTTCAACCGCTTTTACTTCCCAGCCTTCAGGTACTTCATAGGTATCCGAAACCATTTCACTGTGTTCCACTTTAATGGTGCGCAGTTCCGAGTTTTTCTCATTAACAATCAGACGGGCTGTACCCTTGATTGCACTCACAACCGCTTCGCCCTTGGGCATACGGCGTGCTTCAAAAAGTTCTTCCACACGCGGAAGACCGGTGGTAATGTCACCGCCGGCGGCAACACCACCGGTATGGAAGGTGCGCAGCGTAAGCTGTGTGCCGGGTTCACCAATAGACTGCGCAGCAACGGTACCTACAGCAGCACCCAATTTGACCATTTCATTACGGCCAAGGTCATAACCATAGCATTTGGCACAGATGCCGTGAACAAGGTCACAGGTGAGAGGTGAGCGAGCCTTAATGGTTTTAACACCGGCCGTAACCACTTTGCGGGTCAGTTCCTTGTTGAGGACCTCATCCCGTTCGGCGATTACTTCACCCGTTTCAGGATCTACCACACGTTCAGCCAGAACACGGCCGAAAATACGTTCGCTGTAAGGCTGGCCGGCAACATCATCCGCGGCGTTAATGTAAAGACCTTCAGTGGTGGCGCAGTCTTCATTGTTAACAATCATATCCTGGGCAATATCCACCAGACGGCGGGTAAGATAACCTGCATCCGCAGTACGCAGGGCGGTATCCGCCAGACCCTTACGGGCACCGTGGGTGGAAATGAAGTATTCCAGTGCGGTCAGGCCTTCGCGGAAGTTGGAAGCAATAGGCATGGGAATAATACGCCCGGAGGGGTCCGCCATGAGGCCGCGCATTCCAGCCAACTGAGAAATGGGGCTAAAGCCGCCCTTGGTAGCACCAGAGTTGGCCATGGTAGCCAGGTTACCATCGGGGTCAAGATGCTTGCGCACCGCATCGCCCACTTTTTTGGTGGTATCCTGCCAAACTTTAATGATGCTTTCGTTCTGTTCCTGTTCGGTTAGCAAACCACGGCGGAATTGCTGCTGAATATCTTTCACATCCAAGAGGGCCTGGTTGACAAATTCTTCCTTCTCAGGCGGAACGGAAATATCGGAAACGGCCATGGTAGAACCGGACTGCGTGGCATAACGGAAACCGATATCCTTGATATCGTCTGCCACAATGGTGGTTGCATTTAGACCGCAAATGTCGTAAACATCGGCAATCAAATCACGAATGCCACCTTTATCCAGCACCGTGTTGCAGAAGCGCATTTCTTTAGGCAGTTTGTCATTAAAGATTGCACGCCCCACCGTCGTATTAAGGATACGGATTTCGGGTTCGTCCAGACGGTTGTGTTTATCATCGTACATGGTTTCTGTGCGCAGCTTGATATTGGCATGAACATCCACCTGCTGCAGCTGATAAGCCATCAGCACTTCTTCAATAGAGCCAAAAATACGGCCATCGCCCTTGCGCGGAGTTTTATTGGCCATCGTAAGGTAGTAAACACCCAAAACAATATCTTTCCCAGGGGAAATAATAGGCTCACCGCTGGCAGGTTTGAGCAGGTTTTTGCTGGCAAGCATGAGCTCGCGAGCTTCTTTAACCGCTGCTTCAGAAAGCGGCACATGAACGGCCATTTGGTCACCGTCAAAGTCCGCATTGAACGCGGTACAAACCAGCGGATGCAATTGAATGGCACTGCCTTCAATCAGGCGCGGTTCAAAAGCCTGAATGCCCAGGCGGTGCAGGGTTGGCGCACGGTTAAGAAGCACAGGGCGCTGCTTGATTACTTCTTCAAGCACTTCCCAAACTTCCGGGCGATTGCGTTCAATAAAGCGCTTGGCACCTTTGATATTGGAGGTGTAGCCGTGCTTATCCAGCCCGGCAATGACAAAGGGGCGGTAAAGTTCCAAGGCCATGGCTTTGGGAAGACCGCATTCATAAAGCTTCAGGTCAGGGCCAACCACAATTACCGAGCGGCCGGAGTAATCCACACGTTTACCAAGGAGGTTACGGCGGAAGCGGCCTTTTTTACCCTTAAGCATGTCACTAAGTGAACGCAATTCACGGCGGCCACGGCGTGAGAGCATTCTGCCGCGCTGGGAATTGTCAATCAGAGAGTCTACCGCTTCCTGCAGCATACGCTTTTCGTTGCGCACGATAACATCCGGAGCGCCCAGCTCTAAAAGCCGTTTTAGGCGGTTGTTGCGGTTGATAACCCGGCGGTAAAGATCATTCAGATCCGAAGTAGCAAAACGGCCGCCATCCAACTGAACCATCGGGCGAAGGTCGGGTGGGATAACGGGCAGCACGGTCAAAATCATCCACTCAGGGCGATTCTTGGAACGGCGGAAAGATTCCACCACTTTCAAGCGCTGAGTAGCTTTCTTGCGCTTCTGTTTGCTTTTGGTGGTACGCGCTTCCTGCCATAAGTCTTCGGCAAGGGCATCCAAGTCAAGCCTTCGGAGGATGTCATAGAAAGCCTCAGCACCCATGTCGGCTTTGAAAACCTGGCCATATTTTGATTTAAGATCACGGTAGTGCACTTCACTCAAGAAAGTAAAGGGCTGCAATTCATAGAGTTCATCGCGCTGGCGGGCATTTTCCGTCTTGGTTTGGCCGTTATCCTCATCCAGTTGACCGCGAATATCTTCCATGTTCAGGTCAGCTTTGGCCTTAACTTCATCTTTTTGGATTTTGATACCTTCCAGTTGGCGGTTAAGTTCAACTTTAAGCTCTTTTTCCAGTTCTTCCGTTAACTCTTTGACAATTTTCTGCACTTTGTTGGCATGCTTGGCGGTTACGACTACTTCAGCATCAACCACCTCCACATCGCCAGATTCTGCTTTGAAGACAATGGCCTTATGGAAAGACTTGCCAATCTTTTCTTTAAGTTCCAGTTCAAGGCGCTGACCCTCTGAAATAACGGGCTCAAAGAGCGCTGCAACTTTTTCATCATATTCTTTATTGAGGGCTTCAGCCTGGGCATCAAATTCCTTAAGCTGCTTATCGCGGGCTTTTTTGGCCTCAGCAACCTGCAGGTTTACTTTTTCAATCAGTTCGCGTTCAGAGATGCTGATCTCATCATCCAGGCGCTTAAGGGCCTTCTGGCGGGCATCTTCATCCACATAGGTAACTATATACTGCGCGAAGTAAAGCACGCGGTCCAAATTGCGGCGGGAAATATCCAAAAGCAAGCCCAAATAGGAAGGAATACGGCGGGTGTACCAAATATGCGCAACCGGAGCAGCCAAATCAATATGGCCCATGCGTTCACGGCGGACGGAAGAACGAGTAACTTCAACACCGCACTTATCGCAGACAATGCCTTTGTAACGCGGGTTTTTGTATTTGCCACAATAGCATTGCCAGTCTCGGGTGGGGCCAAAAATTGCTTCACAGAAAAGGCCATCTTTTTCCGGCCGGAGGCGACGATAATTAATAGTCTCAGGTTTGAGCACTTCTCCGTAAGACCAACTGTGAATTGTTTCAGGGGATGCCAAGTTAATACGCAAGGCTTTCATTTCTTTAGTTTCCACTCGTACCTCCAAGTAAAAGACGATCTATTAATACGCAAAAAATCACCGAGAATAGCCTTCTCAGTTAATTTGTGAGCGCGTGTCGATTAATTCATGCAAACTGTAATTATAAGTAATTATATTCCCTATTGTCAAGAAAATTGTGAGAGTTCTTTTATAAGAAATCGTGAGAGTTCCTAAGAGGCAAAACAAAAGTAAAAGTGCTGCCTTCCCCTAATTTGCTTTGCAGGTCAATTCTACCACCATGTTTTTCTGCGGCTTCTTTTGCAATGGAAAGCCCAAGGCCCTGCCCTCTCATTGCAAAGCCTTCATTATCTTCAACACGATAGAATCGTTCAAATATCTTTTCCCTATCCATCAGACTGATTCCTTTGCCAAAGTCCTTCACCCTTACGTAGACAAAGTCGTCATCTTTCCAGCATTTAAGCTCCACAACTGATTTATTAAAGCTAAATTTAATGGCATTCTCAAGGATGTTAAAAATAGCTTCCTGCACAAGCACGCGATCCGCATTAATGAACTTGGATTTCAGCTCAGAGAAATCAGTAAGAATTTGAAGTTTTTTTTGGGAAGCCTGCAAGGAAAGGACAGAAACAAGGTCGTTGATGATCTGTTGAATATCTACCGTCTCATCACTCAGGACAGGCCTGCTATCCAGCTCTTCCAGGCTGAGCAGCTTATGGGTAAGAATATCCATGTTGTCTACATTGGCATGGATTTTTTCCAGAAATTTTTGCTGCTGCTCACCCAGGCCGCCCAGATTATGCAAAAGCAATAAGTAACCGCGCATTAATTTGAGAGGAGATTGCAAATCATGACTGATATTGGTAAGAAACTGCACTTTTTGACGGTCGGGGTCAGAAACTTCTGCCGCATCCACAACCTGCACCGCCTTGCCCAAGGGTACTTTGCCGTCGGTGATGGGGTAATAATGGGCATGGCAGTGCCTTTGGCCAAGCTTAAAACTAAAGGAAGAAGCACCAAGACTGTTCTGGCTGATAAAACTTAAGAAGTCTCCATCAGCGACTTGAGAACCTGCAGTGGCAGCAAAAAAATTGCCATGCTTAGAAAGCAAAGCTTCGCCCTTTTTGTTGGCGAAAATAAGCCTGTTTTTGGTATTCAACACAAAATGGGCTTGCGGCAAGGCATCCATGGCAGATATCAGCCAAGCGCCCTGGTCATGCGCCCGCTCCAGTTCTTCAGAACTTTCAAATAAATTAATTGTCCTTAGAGAAAGGGCTTCATAAAACTGAGACTCGCGGCTGTTAAAAAGGCGGTTTTCCTGAAAGCCAATCCAAAACAAAGTGGTCTGATCCTCAGAAATTTTTTTTGTGAACGCAATCAATGAGCGGGGCGTAACCAGATCATCATCAATGCCGAAGTATTGCTTTGCCTTGAGATCAGTAAGCATCAACTTTTCGCCCGGTTCCAGCCTGCTAAAAAGAATCGCATCCATCGATTCATAGCTTTCAGCCATCTTCCCTAATGCAAATTTTTCTTTTAGCTTTGTTGAGCCTAAGTTTGGATTTACAGAAAAAACAAGAAAGCGCGCAGAATCGCCGCCATAGGCCAAGGCGCTTTCAAGCAAAGCATTCAGCGCTTTATCCCGCCCATCCTGAGTTTGCAAGCCAGGCTCTACAGATAGGGCACGGTTGACAAGATCCTGCCGGTTTACTAATGCGTTGCGCAATTCCTGAATTTTGGAAAGCAGCACCTCTTCCTGCAGGGAATTGGTTTGCATGGGACTTTGAAGGTCAAGGTTACCCTTGGCAAGATTCTCGATCTGACGCGTTGCAAAATCAATGATAAGTTTCCTTGAACCATTGGCTTTGAGAAATTTGGCAGGCAGCCAAGCCAATGATGACAAAAGATTGACCCCGTGAATGATCAGAATACCTAAAATCAAAGCGGGAAGCATTGAAAGCCATTGATTCAAAGAATCCTGCAAAAGCGGGTTCAGTGCCGTGTTCCCCGCCAAAAGAGCCAAAAACAAGTTAATAAGCAGGAGTATCGGCAATAATTCCAGATAGGCTGCAGCAAACCGGCTTGTGGCTCCGTAACGCTTACCTCGTTCTTCAGGTTTTGTAAACTTTTGAGCCAGTAAAAGTAAAAAAGCCCCATTAAAGATAATGACTGTAAGAGGATGGCCCCGGAAAAGAACCAGCAAAACACCTGAAAAAATGCCCAGCAGCATTGCCGGGGTCAAACCCAGAAGCCCCAAGGCTAGCACCGCAGGGGTGAGGGACAGAACCGGAAAAAGAACGGTATTTGGGCTGTATGAATTTGGAATTGCCGGCAAATTAACCTTAACAACCAAAAAACGGGAGAAAAGAAAACTTAAAACTGCCAGCACAATAAAGATCAGCCATTGCTGAAAACCGTGGTTTTCAGGCTTTAGTTCCATTTTTCTGGTAAAAAAGGCAGAGAGAAGCAAAGCAAGAACCAGCACCCCTATTTCGTACCAGAAAAAATGCAGACCGAACATGCCGTCTATTCCTTGTCTGGGCTTTGGTTCAAGCGCTTGAGGCAGCCCTGATAATAGGTGAGCACCTTCTCAGCCACAGCTTCAGCCCCAAGCCCATCCGTCAGGATGACCAAGGCCTCCTTAGGAATAACAAGCGGGGCCGTTTTACGGCTGCCATCCAGCTCATCACGGTGCCGAATGGAGCTTAAAACCTGTTGGTAACTTATTTTGCTGCCCTGAGAACTTTCTTCGGCAAACCTGCGTTTGGCGCGAATTTCCGGCGAGGCATCCAGATAAATCTTGCAGGGAGCATCTGGAATAACAACAGAACCGATATCCCGCCCAAGAATGACCATGGACCCCTTGGCTGCAATTTTACGCTGCTGTTCAGTCATCGCCTGGCGCACCTGAGGATAGGCAGAAACCTCAGACACCCATTTATTCACATCTGGGCTTCGAATTTCCCAGGTGAGGTCCCTGCCATTTACCATCACGTCATTCAGGCGCCCATCTTCCACAGAAGGCGGCAAAATATCAATCTCCACTTCCCAGGCCAGGCGGCTCACGGCAGTTTCATCATGGTAATCCAAACCGTTCTGCCCCACTGCAAAGGTCAGGGCACGATACATTACGCCCGTATCAAAACAAATAAAGCCCAGAGCTTCGGCCACCAGGCGCCCCACAGTTGTTTTACCCACAGCAGCAGGGCCATCAATGGTGATGAGAGTAGAAATTTGCTTGGACTTCATTAGTCACCCGGGAAAAGTTTTGTTTGCACCCATAGGGTTCGGGAAATTTCGCTGTAAGGGAGCGTTTTGGCTGCAATCATGTGCAGCAGGTCAATCAGAGGTTTATCAGAAAAGTTGAGGCGCCGTGCGTAAGTGATTTTGCTGCCCCGGTAGCTGCCGCCATGCCCAGAGTCATTGGGGCTGTCATTGATTAGAAAGGCTGCAGGTTTTTCCGGTTCAGGTTTGCTGCCAAAAGCGCGGAATTCCCAATAGTCGCCTTCGGATGCGGGTTGTGTGAATTCAAAACTATCCACCCCCGCGATGATGCGCTTCGATTGCGTAAAGATGGCAAGCTCATTTTTCATGGGGCCATCAGGAAAGAGAAGTTCCGCATTTGAAAAAAGTAAATGGCTGGCTGTGGCATCGTACCAAACCTGCGAGAAGGTGAAGCTTAAAGAAAACAATAATGTCACGCCTGTCAATGCCGCCAGAATGGCCGGCTTGGTGAAGTTAAAACCCCAGCCAAGCCCAATCAGCACATAACTGATGGCGATGAGCAGAAGAGCGAGCAAAAGAGGCAGCAGATCGGCTGCAAAAGAAAAAACAAGGGGCATTTTTTGCACCATCTGCTTAAAGCTGAGTAAGGCAAAAACAAGAATCACCGTGAAAAAGATAAAAGATGCCAGGGTCACCCAATCTTTTTTAAACGCTTTAATCTCAGATTGCGGCAAGTTTTTGACAAGCAAAATAATTAAGTAAATTTGCAGGAAGGCAAATAAGCCGGGCAGCAGATTTTGCAAAGCCATGCACAGAAGCAACAAAAAAACGATGCCTGCCAGGTCAAACATACGCGTTTTGGCTGAAGCTTTTGCCAGTACCACGGCCAATGGCACCCATAAATAAAGACTGTATGTGAAAAGCAGGAAGGGCGGCAGAATAAAAGGCAGGCCAGCCGCAGGTTTTGCCTGAAACAAGGCAACAAAGCCTGATGCCAGCCCCGTAAGTCCAGACGGATTCAGGAAAAATGAGCTTGCAACCAAGCCTGACGCAATCAAAAAACTAAGCCACAGCGTTTTTCCATTTTGCTGCTGGGGCAGGAAGAGGCTAGGTTTTGGGTTATGCTGAATGAAACGGCAATAAAGAAATAGCAAGCCCAGCAGAAAAGCACTTATCCAGAAATATTTGCCGGAAAGAAGCGCCAAGGCCAGGCAAATGCCGGCAGGCGTTGACTTGCCTTGATAAAAGAAAACCAAAGCCCAGGCAAGGGCAGACATTGCCAAAACAGGCCCGGCAATCTGGCGGGAATAAGCCAGCAAAACGGGGTCAAGGCATAGAATCAAGGCCCCAAGCAAGGTTCTGCGCATATCACGCTCATTAAAAATGACAAAAGGGATCAGCGTCAACGAAGCGCCAAAAAAAGCAGGCAAAAATCTGGCAATGAAATTTGAGGCGGAGCCAAGCCAAAAAAGTACCGCCGTCAACCCTGTGTAGAGGGGCAAAAATGAAGTCCCCGCAGGAAGACCGCGGCTGATTTGCAATGCTTGCCAGGCCAAGTCGGCATCTGGCCGGGTAAAAGAGGTTTGCTGAGCGTGCAGAATACGCAGCAAAAAGGCAAGGCAAAAAATAAGAAGGCCAAGCAAGAATCTTTTTGTTTTTGTGTCTATTCTGATTTCATCCATTTATTTACTCACTTGCCCACGGGTTTTCATAGATTTTAACAGAGCCTGAATCAAAGACAAGATTTAAATGCTGCTCAAATTTCTTGTCAGAAACTTTGTATGTGCTGGCTTCAAGCGGACCAAGATAAATATAACGGATATTATAGCGCGCCAGAATTTCGGCAGCCTTGTCCCATTCAGCTGTGGAATAAAGAATTTCTATATCTTTATAGCGCGTGCCCATTTCAGCATCTCCGCCCCGCCATTGCGACTCGTGCCCAACCCATCCAAGCAAAGAAGGCATACCGCTGAATGTTGAGGCATGGTTGTACGTGGAATACTGCCCGCCATTGTTCGCCTCAACCAGAGTGCCCAAAGGTGCCTGACGAAGCCAGTTTACTGATCTGATTTCATCAGGCTGTAGCACTCCTTTCAAGCCGTCAAGTCGCGGCAGGCCAGCCCCGCTGAAACCATTGGTTTTATTCCAAAGCTGCACAATAGGGTATGCCATGCCAGCAGCCAGGCCCAGACAGGCAATTACAGATAAGGCTCTTGCCCAATTGCGGCTTGCCAGCGCTGCCATAAACCAGAGCAAAAACAGGCATGGTATCGCAAGAATTATAAAATCCAAGGGGCTTTGCCCAAAGGTCCCAAGTTTCGCATTAAATTGCATGAAGATGGCATCATTGCGGTAGAGGCCAAAAAAGATTGCCGCCATACTAAACAGGAAAAGCAGACCGATCACCAATTTTTCATAAAGTTTCAATACCCCGGCACGGCGCAGCAAGCCAATAAGCCCATAAGAAGCCGCCAGAGACCAGAGAATCCAGGCCTGAAAATAGAACTTGAATATGGTGTTCATGCGGTTCACAAACTGATCGCGCAGGAAAACAAATTCCGGAATAAGCGCGAAAACTGCGCCAAGCAAAACAATAAACACCAAAAAAGCCTCAGGGTCAGACTTGGCAGAAGGCATTTCGGTTTCAGGTCTTTCAACCTTTTCAAGATTGCGCGAAATCAGCAATGCCACGGCCAAAAAAGCCAGCAAGCCAACCGAAAGAAGTGTGCCGGGATCTTTCAGACGAATTAAAATGGTTTGCTGCAGTGCAGAAGCGGCAGAAGCTGCCCCAATCCAGCCAAGCATTTGCTTGCCCAAGGCAGCTGAGTTCAACAGCAAATAACCCAGCCCTATCGTAAAAACAAGCCCCAAAAGAAGAAGGACAACAACAATAAGGGAAGAGTAAGCTACAGCCCGGCGGTTGCACGCTTTAACAAATTTGAACGTCAGGTAAGCGGCAATGGCCAAAAGAAGCGGCCCAAACATCACCCAGAAATACTTGGTTCGCGTAAAAAAATTAAAGCTGGGAATAATGCCGCCGGCCTGCGAACTAAAACTGAGAAAAAACGGAAGGTAAAGCGCAATGCTGGCAACACCCATCACAAAGCACAAACAAAATACTTGCCAGATACGCCCCTTCCAACCGCATTGGAGATACGTGAAATACACAATACTACACGCAATAAGCAAAAGATAGAAGGGGAAGTCCCAGGTATTAATAAAAGAAAGACCACCCAGGGTGACTAACCCAACAATGAGATGCAGAGGTTCAAGATTGAGCGCAGACAGCCAGCCCTGCGCTTTCTTGAACCAGCCCCCCAGCAATGCCTCAAAGGCCATGGCAATTGCAAGAAGAATAAAGGGCATATTAAGCACATGAGGATGAATATCAGCAAGAATAAAAGAAAAAGCAGGGAATTCATCAATAATCTCAATTGCCCGGCCAGATAATGTGTGGTCAACAACGGTGCGGCTCGCCGCCCAAAAACCCCAACCCCGTGAAGGGTACCATGAAAGGCTGGCAGGCGCTTCAGTAAGGTCACGAAGCTCCAGTTTCTGCCAGAATGATGAAACCATGGCGCCGGTGCTACCCTGGCTGTAGAAAAGCCCCCGGCTGTGCATCAGGTCCAGTGCGCCATGCCAATTGGAAACCACCAGCAAAACCAAGGGCGCCAGTAAAGCCGTAGGGTAAACCCAATCGGGTATTGCCGGTAAATTCTGACGGGTTTTCTTTTTTGCAAGCATAGAAAAAACCACGCCATACGCGCCTAAAGCAGTGAGAGCAAACCAGAAGGAAGCAACCAGATTGTAGCCAATTTCCGTTGCGGTCCCTGTCACCCGCATGAGCATGACAGCAAGAAGATAGCCAAAGTAATAATAGGATATGCTGTAACCACTCAACCAGGGATCCATCGGGGGAAAAGAAGGCGAGCGTTTAATGGCATTGATAAATGCCATTTCCATGAATTTTTCAGTATTGATAATTTCCGGGTTATAAGCCCGCACGAAGGTCATCAAAACAAAAGCAAAAAGAAAAATACTTTCAGCCCACACAATCGTTTTCTGATTTTCCTTTATTTCATTCCAGATAGCCATCAAGCCATCTTTGCGCGCAATCCAGAGATTGGCTGCGCCCAAGAGCAATAACGCAAACAACTGTCCAGAAATATCATTATTTAAAACTCTCAGCGTTACCAACCACCAGAAAATAAAGCTCCAAAGCAGCAGACCCAAAGGTTTTGCAAAAAAAACACCCTTTGCAGGCAGAAAGCTGAAAACCTTGCGGGTCACTGGAATGCAGAGAAAACCTAAAAGAAGCGAAAACAAAAACCAAAACAATGCCTGAATCATGGCCTCACCTGATAAACGGTAGTTTGCCCCGTGCTGAAGACCTTATCCCACAAAATTCCTTCGTTCACCGGGAATTTATCAAGGCCTCCATCTGGGTAAAAACGCGCTTCTAACTGGCCAACGACAATAAAAGCCACCCGGTACTTTGCCAGAAAATCCTTGACGAAACCCATATCTTGCGTATTGTAGAATTCATTTACGCGGTCTACCCGGTACTGAACGCGGTTATCAGCCAGGATGGCATGCTGCTGGCGCTGGTGGTAATTCCATCCCACCACACCGGGCAGGCCTGTATAAATAGTATAGCGATTTCCCCAACGATATTCATAAGCCTGACCCTCTACAATCACCGGAGACCCGCTGACATGGTCTTGCATCCACTGAATGGCAAGATAGTCCTCATCCAGTCTCATCGGCTGCATTTGCTGCTGCCTTTTTGGGTCCAATACACCATTTTCCATATAAGTGGAAGTCTGCATAAAGTTCATACCATCCAAGGTGTGAGGGGCATTGCGGTCCATGCGGTCTGTAGTCTTATCCATCGTGGCCATCAGCGGGAAGAAGGCCGCTCCGGCCAAAAGCAGGATAAGAGGAACTTCGTAGAGCAGTTGATAAGGTAGCTTCCAATCCTTATGGGCTTTCCAAGCCAGCATAATTGCCGGGCCGGCAACCAATGAAAGCAGCATCCAAGCCTGCAAATAGAGTTTAAAGACGGAGTTCTGCCTTCCATTATCCCCTTCCGGCCAGATGAGCTCTACCATGATAGTCAACAAGAATGCCGTGCCGATAATAAAATACGTCAGCCGTTTTGCATCCGAATGCGGTTCGGCAATCAAAAGGAAGAGTGCCAGGGCACAGAGCGGCAATGCCAAAAGGGCAATTTCAACCTTCAAGAGCAGAAGGCCAATCAAAGCAAAAAACAAAAACGAAGCCAGAACGGCCAGTGTGTTCACATAAGGCCTAAAGCGTTCCAGCGCAGAAATGCGGGTGCTGCGCAGCCAGCGATACAGTTCCCAAAGAAGGTAAGCCGCAATGATAAAGAGAAAAACGCCCCAATGCCCCGTATAAGAACGCAAGGGAGTGCGCGCCCCCTCCCAAAGCGCTATTTTGTTATAACCCGGGTGAAACAGCGTATTAAAGGGTTTGTACATTAAGACGCTTAACGCAAACAAGCCTGCAGCAGAAGCAAAAGCCGGCCACCAGGCCTTTAGCTTGGCCCGCCAGGTTTCTGCCTGCGGGGCATATTTAAGACCCGTGTAAAGTACAACGCAAAGCGCCAACAAAGGATATGTATAAAAATCCCAGGTGTTGGTTGGTTTAAGTGAACCCAGGGCAAGCCCGCCAAGCGCGAAGACAGCGGCCAGGTGCCCAAGTTTGGATTTCAGGTAAGTACCAAACTTCATACGGTAACCCAAATAGGACAAAACCCAGGCAACCGCCAAAATAGCCACCGGCATCACCATCAGATGGGCGTGCAAGTCTGCATAGAGAAAGGTGAACATAGGGAACTCAGTAATGGGCTCGCCCGGGATCATGCGGCTGGGGATCCAATACCAATCCCCGGGGTAAAGCGGCATCGGCACCTTTTGGAAGTATTTAAACAGACCGGCAAAGAAATACGCCAGCTTCTGGAAACCAGCAGCCATATTTACATCGGCACCACCGGAACCCATTTTTTCAAGAGTCTCTTTGAAAAGCCTCACAGCCCCCAAGTTCCCCAAAAATGCAAGCAGCAGCGCAGACCATAAGCCGGCAAAGAAGGGCTGCCCAAAAACCCTACCGGAAACATTTTGCTTCAAAACAGCCTTCAGAAGGTTCCAGCCCAGGCTGAAAGCCCCCATAAAAACCAGTGAATACCAAATGGGGAGGATGATATTATAGGCAATAGCCGGGATGACCCCCAGCAGTTTGACCGGCATAGCCAAAATGACAAAGCCGTAATAGTAGTAATTGATAAAATCCCCGGCAAACCATGGGTTATAAGCAGGGAAAATACTGCTTTTAATGACCGCGTTCCAGAATGAAAAATCCATGGGTTTTTCGCCGCCCTTCCAAGGGTGCCAGAGGTCAGGGTTTTGGTAGCGGACCCAAAGGAAGAAGGCAAAGGCTAAAAGAGCGACTATTTCCATCACTAAAAATTGCTTCCACAAGGTCTTTAGGTCATCAGCAAGACCTTTACGGGTAAGAAAAGCAATTATTAAGTTGAGCAGCACAATAAGCAGGAAAACAGCCAATATGGTTGCCCGTGTGCTTTGAATGCCGTAATTTCCCCCAATAAAAACGATGTAGGCCAGCATAAGCAGCCCGCTTATCTTTGTAAAAGCAAAACCTTTATCCTTCAGGCCGCCCAGCGCCAAACGCACAAACGGGAAAACCATCCATCCAAAAAGGGTAATGAAGGCATAAAGCGCAGCTGCGCCCAGAAAAGGAGATTGGTTAAGCGGGCTCTGCCGATCAAAAAGCTCGCTCCAGGTGCCGCCTTCAGTCTGTGTTTTTATTTGTGCTGGAGTCAATTGCAGTTGACTTTGCAAAGTATCGTTTGCTTTATAGGTGTCAGCCTGTTTGGCTGTAATATTGACAACCTTGCTAAGGTCAACTTCTGCAAAAAGGGCCTTCACCTCATCAAGGTTGAACTGGGCGTTCTTGCGGAATATAAGCGTCTTGGGGTGGTCATAGACAGAAAATGCTTCTTCGGCATACTGATCATTTAAGTGCACATTGCCCAGCGTTGGATAGGAAGTGCCCACATCAACCAAGTCAAAGCCCAGCCTGCCTTTATAAGAGCCTAACTTGGCATCGTTATAGCAGCGAACAATATCCGCCCCTGCGGGACAGCCCATCAACTCTTTATAGAATAAAGTGGCCAGCGGATAGCGCTCCGGCACTCGCACAGTCGTTCCCCAAACCCGATTTGAACTCATCATGATCTGATCGGCATTGTTCAGCAAGTCAATAATCCGGTCGCGCTTCTCCTGGTTTTCATTCCAGTACATTTCCAGGTTCTTCACCTGATAAGCACCATACCTATTGTAATTCGGGTCTCCGTAAGCGACATAACCCGGAAGCCCAACGGGCAAGGCATCATCCCAGCTTGTTTCAAAAAGACTGACCGGGGCCGTAATGCCTAAAGCGCCCTCCCCCTCTTTCAGCGAAACCTGAACAAGCAATTCCTGTGGGCTTGATATTTGAAGCGGTTTATCCAGGCTTACCTGAAAAGCTGTGCCCTTGCCTGTGCCAAGAGAAAGGAAATCACTTTGAATCTGCCCGGTTGAAACATTTTCGGGGGCATTTCTAAGCGAAAGGGAAAACGCTAAAGTTTTGGTTCCGTTGGCCTGAGCAAAATCAAGAATGTAAGGAATCTGCAATTGGTTTACCATGCCCTTTACAGGCACATAAACCGTATAGGATTGGGGGGTTTCTTTTGATACAAAACTGGTAATTTGAGGCAAACTGAGCTTATGCAGTGAACCATCAGAACGAATGAAAGAAAGAACAGCTTCTCCCCAATAATAAGTTGAAGACTGCCCAGAAAGAGCCCGCACTTCAAAAAGGTAGTTATGGCCTTTTTGAAGGGAATATGTGCCAAGATTAAAATTTAAGCCATTGGGGTTCTCTTTGGTATCAGCGCCTATCTGGCTCTTTTGAGGAGAGCCAAGAGGCCTTCTGCCATCTGATAAATCAAAAACTTCAAGGCTGTAAAGCGAATTATTGTTTTTATTGTTTTCATCAAGAACCGAGGGAATTTTTAACTGCCCGAGATTCTCAGTTTCGTTGGCTGAATAAATGAGATAAAAAGGTGCGCTGCCTGTTATCTTGGGCTTGGCAGGGAATCCAAGCGGTAGTTTTTGAGGGCCGCTGTCTGTTTGAATATTTAAAGTCAGGGCACCGGGCAGATTCTCGTAAATCCAATTGCTGGTTGTAACCCGGCTGAAATCCCGGCTGTAAATACGGGTAAAGGCAAAGGCCCAAACAGCTGTTGCCGCTATTGCAGCCAGCACAAGCAAACGGCCCACCTTGACCCAGTGCTTTGGCTTCAGCTGCAGCCTGCCAATGAAAGCAGGCTTGCGGATACACCATAGCTTCATGCAGGCCCAGGCTGCAGAAAGGGCCAGCAAGGGGTAAATAAGCAAAAGATAGCGCATGGAAGGCGTCCATGACAAGGACTGCCAAAGGAAGTAAAAAAGCATCCAGGAAAGAATGGGTAAAAAGCGATAATCCTTATTTCGAATGCCACTATAGACCTGACCGACAAAGCCGGCAATGGCCATCAACGCGAAGGGGATGCCCATGCCCCATACGGCCAAATTATAGGGAGCAAACAAAGCCGAACGACGAGCCCACTGCAAAGCAGGCGGAGAATCAGAAAGCCCCTTGGAAGCAGCCGAAATTTCCTTCATGTTTGCCAACCACTTGGGGTTGAGCGAAAAGTTAAAAAAACTGGGCCCTGCAAAGGCGTAAGGCTGAAAAATTCTAAAAGTAAGAAAACTGACCAAGCCCGCCAAAACCATCAGGCCCAATGACTTCAAGAAAGGCTGCGCTTGCTGCCCATGAATGAGCGCGGTCTGGTAGCGAACATAAACAATCAAGGGCAAAAGAAGGGCAAGGGTTATTGCGTTCGCTTTTGAAGCCGCAGCCATGCCCAGTGCCAGGCCAAAAAAGACATAAAGCCAGGGCTCTGACCGGGAGGGTCCTAAACCTTGCCCATCCCTTTTCTGCATCAAAATCAGCACACCCGCATAAACAGTGAGAAGCCCAAAGGTGTTCGTGAAGGTATCCACCGTCATAAAGTGAGCCTGCTGAATAGGCAAAACACTTAATGCGTAAAAAGCAGCAGCCCCTAAGCCAAGCCAGTCATTAACCAGCTTTCGGCCAATCAGAAAAATAAGAATGATGGAAACAAGCTCTGTAAAGACCGAAAGCTCCCTGCCCAGCATGGTAATGGGGTCATAGCCGGTTTGTTGGGTAAGTTCCCCAAGGTAACGGATAATAAAGACAGGCAGGGTTCCGTAAACAAAAAAACCGTGACCGCGGTTGTGCGGATTCAGCGTGGACTGAGCAGTATCAAAGTATTCTGAAAGGCTCTTAACCGGCTGCGTGTCATTTTCCACCTGGGAGAGAAAGCGTTCATCAGGGTGTAAGTGAGTACCCATATCCCATTGCAGGTTATAGCTTCTGAAAAGATAGCCAACAATCACAATTCCTATCAGCAACAACAGAATGATTATCTGCTCAAAATCCTTTTTCATTGCATGTTTTGAAGAAGTTAAATGATCGTCCATAGACAAATTTTAAATCTTATTTTGTTGCAATATAGAAAGTAGCGGTTCCATCCTCACAAAGCGGATCAGCAACCAGATTGCGGACTTTTTTAAAGGGGATAAAAGGGTTCGCTTTTAATGGGAAGAGGATCCACTTGCCAAAAACTTTTTTATAGAAAAGGGTCATGATGCAGAATAAGTGCCCTCTTTCAAGCATTTGCAAGGCCCAAACCGGAAAGTAATTCCATGATTCCACCTTGGAAAAACCAGCTTCGGCCAGGCGGCCTTTCCAAGTTTCCGGCGTGTCAAGATTTACATGCCGTGAAATCTTATTGAAAAACGTTGAATAAGGCTGCGCGAGGGCTTGCAAACCAATGCTTTTCAACACTTTCATGCCCCACAGTTCTGTGCGAAAGCGATGGTTTGGTACAGCAAAATAGAATTTTCCGCCCGGCTGAAGGCAACGGTAGACGTCATTCAGTACGGTTTGCACGCCAGGAATATGCTCTAGAACAGAGTTGGAAATAGCGGAAGGAAAGCAATCAGCAGGCGCGGGGATGGAATCTCCCATGGCCTGGGTCAGCAGGCCGTATACTTTTCTGCCATTTGCCTCCTGCAGAGGCTCCCACCATGGGTCCAAGCCAAACATTTCTTTAGGGTTAAGCAAAGCCTGACAAAAATGGCCATCACCTGCCCCAATATCCAGCACAGGCTCGGGAATATCCTGTTCTTCATAAAATTTTTGTTCACAGGACCTGAACATGGCGCGAAAGTAAGGCAAGCTAAAAAGCTGATTCTTGCAAATTTGATCCAAGTCTGCTGAACTTAATGTTTTCTTCGTCATTATTTCTTAAAAATCTCCAGATATTTGATGGCAACTGCTTTTTCACTGAAGCCCTGCAAGTAGTCAGGGTCAATTTTAAAGGCTGATTTGCCTTTTTTAAGTACGTTCTTTACCGCCTCTGCAAGCGAAACAGCATCAGCGGGCGTGAATAAAGCGCCCGCCCCCGTTTGGGTAACGGGAACGCGAATGCCCGGAGAATCAGAGGCAACTACCGCTGTTCCCTGCGCAAAAGATTCAATCTGAACCATGCCAAAAGCTTCGGTTCGGTTGGTGCTCGAGACGACTAAAACATCGCAGAGCGCAAAAAAAGCTCTAAAGGATTCATCCGATAAAAAGCCAAGTTTTTTCCATTGCTTTTCCTGCGGCATAATAAGCTGGTCAATCTTCTGCTGATAAGGTTCTTCCCCCACTACACCTTTCCATGAACCGGCGTGCAGCACCATGGCCCTTGGAAAATCCTGGCTGATAAGCGGCAAAGCCTCACTAAGCGTTTCGTAGCCTTTTTCTGTGGCCACACGTCCGGAAAGACCAATATATTGATGATTTTCATCCAAGGCAAATGTTTCTCTTAAAGCTTTAATTTCTTTCCTAAGTGCCTGGCGACAATCAATAGGCGGGACAATAATGCTCACTTTATTCATATAATCTTGAAGCGCCGGCGAACTTTCGGCATAATCGCGGCTGGACTGGGCAATGGCATCCGCCTTTTCCAAGGCAATACGATTCATCAGCCTGGCGCCCAAGTAGGGTGCCTGAGCAAGGAAGCTGCCATTTTTTTCGAGATCGCAATGGTAGGTAACCACAAGCCTTTTTTTGAGCGTTTTGGTAAGCCCGGCCAAGAAAGCGGATTCAAATTGCGGCAAATGCAGGTTGACCACATCGGCCCATTTTATCCACTGCCTGGCCAGTTTTTCCAAGCCCAGCATCACCACCCCTTTTGAAAGATGGAAACTTACCGGCACTCTGACAATATGAATGCCCTCTGCCTCCGCTTCCAAGCGAAGATCTTTGCGATATTGCGAAGTTAAAACGGTTACCTCATGCCCCAAAGCAAGCAGACCGCGCCCAAGGCGCAAGGCATATTGTGAAAGCCCGGAACTATAAGGTTCAAAATAAGTGGAAGAAATTAAAACTTTCATGATTAAACTTCTTCCATTTCATTTCTGCGCTTGGCCTTACGAAAGAGCGATTGAAGATTCTCACCGAGGATGGAAAGCCCAACCAAACCAAGCAGGCTTGTAAAAACAAAGGTGGTAAGGTGCAAAATTAATGCAAGCGCCAGTGAAACAGATTGTTCAATGCCCACCATTTTATAAGCCGTTACTACCCCTGCCTCAAAAACGCCTAAACCGGCCGGTGCAGAAGGCAAGGCGTTCACAAAAGCGCCAGCGCTGGTCACAAAAAAGGTCCACCAGAATGGGCCTTGGGGCACAAGAACATGCTGAATGAACCAAAGCTGCACCATAGCCATCATCCAGCTTAAGAAAAGCAGGGAAAAAGCAATAAAAGCTTTGCCCGGGTTGAGAAAAATTTTAAAACCTTCCAAAAAGCCAATCAGTTTATCCGCTATTTTTGCGCGCTTATCCAGGGAGGATATTTTTCTGGCAAGAATCCAATTCTTGAGTCTTTCCTGATATTTGGCGCCTAAAGCTCCCGCCGCCAAAATGGCTGTGGTAAAAAAGAGCATAAGATAGGCAAGCATCTTAAATGAATTTTGGCTAACCACAAGGGGCAAGGTAATGAGAAACAATACAGAAGCAATAAAAATATCCAGCGTTCTTTCCGTAATGATGGAAGCAAATAGCTGCAGAAAACGCCCTTTATTTTTTCCTTCTCCCGTTAAAAGGGCCGCCCTGCCAAATTCACCAAGACGAAAGGGCAGAATGTTATTGAGCAAATAACCGGCATTCATGGCAAAGAAAGAAGTTTTGTAATCAAAGTTCTTGCCCAATATTTTGTTCCAAGCCAGCGCCCGTAAAAACATGCCCAGGATGTTAAAGATAAAAGAAGCCAATAAAGCCAAGAGCGGAACCGAGCGCATGGCCTTAATAAGTTGGCCAGGGTCAATTTGCCTTGCAATGAGGTAAATGGAAAGCCCGCTGATGGCCAGCGGAACTATCCATTTTAATAGCAGATGAAGTTTGGAATCTTTTTTTTCGGTACGCATTTATTTATCCAGGCGCAATATCGCCATAAAAGCTTCTTGCGGAAGTTCCACACTGCCGACCATCTTCATGCGCTTTTTACCGCGTTTCTGTTTTTCAAGCAATTTCTTCTTACGCGTAATATCCCCGCCGTAGCATTTGGCCAGCACATCTTTGCGCAACGCTTTAACATTCGCGCGCGAAATAATGCGCCCTTGTGAAGCTGCCTGAACAGGAATGACAAATAGCTGGGACGGGATAATTTCCTTCAGTTTGGAAACAAGGGCCTGCCCTTTGTGGTAGGCATCATCTTTATGCACAATTGCCGTTAATGCATCAACGGGTTCTTCGTTCACCAGAATTTCAAGCTTTACCAGATTGCCCGGACGGTATTCCAAAAATTGATAATCCATGGAGGCATAACCGCGGCTGCCTGATTTCAAATCATCAAAGAAATCAATAATGATTTCAGAAAGCGGTATCTCATAATTCAGCTGCACGCGGTTGACCGCTGGGTATTCCTGGCTTACAAAGATGCCGCGGCGTTTTTTTACCAGCTCCATAATAACCCCGTAGTAATCCGTTGGCGCAAAAATTTCCAATGACATCCAGGGTTCTTCAATATCAGAAATAAGCCCTTCATCAGGAAGATCTGCCGGCGAGGCAACAATATCCACCGTACCGTCAATTTTATTAACGCGGTAGGCCACCGAAGGTGCGGTAAAAAGCACATCCAGGTTGTACTCCCGTTCAAGGCGTTCCTGAATGATATCCATGTGAAAGAGGCCCAGAAAACCGCAACGAAAACCGAAGTTAAGCGCCTCAGAAGATTCCGGTTCAAACACCAGTGAAGCATCGTTCAGCTGCAGTTTTTCAAGAGCATCTTTCAGATTGGGGTAATCTTCGCCTTCGGTTGGGTAGACCCCCGCAAAGACCATGGGCTTCACTTTCTGATAGCCCGGCAATGCCTGAGAGGCAGGCTTGACTGCAATTGTGACGGTATCGCCCACACGGGATTCAGAAACAGTTTTAAGGCCGGTGGCAATGTAACCGACGTCTCCTGCTTCCAATTTATCGACCGGCTGCATGGTGGGGGAAAAAATGCCCACTTCTACAGGCTGCAGTTTAACGCCCGTAGCCATCATCTGTAGTTTATCGCTGCCGGTGAGCGCCCCATCAAAAATGCGCACATAGGAGATGACGCCCTTATAAGAGTCATAATGCGAATCAAAAATAAGTGCCCGCAGGGGCGCATCCACATCGCGGGAGGGCGCAGGTATTTTCTGAGCAATGGCTTCCAGAACTTTATCAATGTTTAGGCCTGTTTTAGCGCTGATAGGAATAATTTCGTCCTTGCTGATACCCAATAAGTTAACAAGGTCTTTGGTAACCTCTTCAACCAAGGCAGACTGCAGATCTATTTTATTAAGAACTGGAATAATCACCAGATTGGCATCCAGGGCAAGGTAAAGGTTTGCCAAGGTCTGCGCCTCAATGCCCTGCGTGGCATCAACAACCAAAATAGCCCCCTCACAGGCGTAAAGAGCACGGCTTACTTCGTAACTGAAATCCACATGACCGGGCGTATCAATGAGATTAAACTCATAAGACTGTCCGTCCTGTGCTTCATAAACCATGCGCACCGCGGAAGCTTTAATGGTTACGCCACGCTCCCTTTCAAGGTCCATACTGTCAAGCACCTGCTCGGTGGTGTCCCGATCCGAAATGGTGTTTGTAAGGTGCAGCATACGGTCTGCAAGGGTTGATTTGCCGTGGTCTACATGGGCAATAATACAAAAGTTTCTGATCCTGTCCATAACCTATTTAGTATAAACGATTTTGCCATTTGCCCCAGGCTTTGGGATTGCAGCTTTGGGTTTGCTGCTCAAGGCGATTGCATCTTTTTACCCATTTTCTTCGTCGCATGGCGCACTGCGAAAAGTCGCCATCTTAACTACACAAAACCCCTCCCTTTTCTCATCTTTCTGCACGGCTAAACGTATGCTTTTTACCCATTTTCCTCGTTGACTAGGGACCTTTCCGCACGTACCCCCCCTTTCCGTATACCCCTTTCCGCATGCGGAAAGCTCCCTCTCACTTGCTTGCAACCCGCTTTACACGCCTTACACTTTTCCCCATGCTCACCAATACCTTCTTGCAGTCCCCCT
>JAYFRD010000048.1:0-28551 GCA_034926255.1 Anaerolineaceae bacterium
TTGGTTTTGCTAAAGCCCTCTTGGCGAATCAAACAGAAAACTTGCTGCAGCGTGGTTTCACGCAGTTCACGGTGAATACGCAGCAAAGCAACTTGCCTTCTCAAAAGCTTTATAAGTCACTTGGTTACCAAATATTGGAAAACCGAGTCCCGGTATTCATGCATACCATCATGCCAAGTTAAAACCCATCGGCCAAAACCCTTTAAATACAAAAACAATCGGCGCTGTTTTTTTGTGTCCGTGCCCTGGCCTTATACCCGCAGTCTTTACTTTGGAGTCTGAGTATGGCAAAATTTGCCCATTCTAAGCGAGGTAAATATGACAAGTGTAAAATCATTGCGTTCCGATGTTCGTGAAAAGGAAAAAACAAAGAAACGCCGTGCCCTTTTCATCGTTGGGGGTCTGCTTCTTTCAGTAGCCCTCATCATCCTGGCCATCAATCTTCTCTTTCTGAAAGCCAATAAACCTGTCTTTTACGCCAATGTCAATGGTTTTACGGTAGGCAAAGAGGATGCCCCCGTCAAGGTAGAAGAATACTCAAATTTTAATTGCAGTCACTGCAAATTCTTTGCGGATACCCTTGAAGAAAATTTTGTTAAAAAATATGTGGACACCGGCAAAGTGCAGTTCACTTTCCGTATTTTTCCCTTTACGAATGATAGGACTGAAGGCGCAGTTGAAGCCTCCTATTGTGCGGCAGATCAAAACAAATTCTGGCCGATGAAATCACTTCTTTTCAAATATAACGGTTATAGCGGCGCTTTTGAAGATGGCAATCTGATTAACTATGCCAAAACAGCAGGGCTGGATCTGCAGGCCTTTTCTGATTGCATCAAATCTGATAAATATCTGCCAAAGGTAGCCGAAGACCGGCAGGCTGCCATTGATAAGGGATTGGATGGCACCCCCTATTTCTTTGCAAATGGCCAAAAAGTCGGTCTGGATGACCTGGAAAAAACCGTCGATGCCCAATTGCAGTCACTGGGCAAGTAGAACTGGCTTAAACTGCTCTCCGGAAGATGGTTTGCATATCGCAAACCATCTTTTTTTAAAAATCCACGCTCTTCATCCTGGGCATTCTTTGCGAAGGATCTTGCCTTTTCATTCTCCGCGCCTTACTCACTCCTCATCATGCTGGGCAAATCATCTTTTTTTAATTATCCAAACCCTTAATTTTCAATTTTTTTTCATGCCCTGGCACACTTCTGAAACACCCATTTCTCGTCATGCTGACCGTAGGGAAGCATCTTGTCCTTTCACTTTTCTGCCACCACTGCCATCTTCCCCTTCCTCCGTATCACCATCATTCCTAGCTATGCTGACCGTAGGGAAGCATCTGGCCATTTTACTTTCCTGCCTCACTCACTTCTCGTCATGCTGACCGCAGGGAAGCATCTGGCCTTTGTCAGTTTTCTGCACTTCGGGTGTGCTGCCCGTTTAGTACAGCAAAACATATGAATCTTATGTTTTTTATACCCTGATTAGCGCTTCACCACACTCATTTCCTCGTTGACTGCTGACCTTTCCGCACGGTACCCCCCTTTCCGTATACCCCTTTCCGCATGCGGAAAGGTCCCCATAAACACACTTAACGATGACCCCACCCCTCACCCTGAACGCAGTGAAGGGTATGGCTATTTTTACTTTTTTTATTTTTCCTTCCCTCACCCCACCCTCGTCATCCCGTCATCTTTTGCGAAGGATATTGCCTTTTATGTTTGTCTGAAAGCTCCTTAAATCAACAAAGAGTGGCTTGCATCGCTACGCAAAACGTAAAAAATTTAAAACGCTCCTGCACGCTTCTATACAGCCTTATTCCATTATTCTCAATTGCAAAGAACAACAATCAGTAGGAAATACCCAGAGCATTCAAAAGATAGACAGCAATAACCGCAACCAGCAAGGCCGGCAAAAAAGAGCCTGTTCTGATTTTCCTGAGAGCCAGCAAGCTGCTGATGGCAATCCCGGCCAGCACAACACCGCCTACGGAGCTCATCTCGCTGATGGCTGCCTCGCTGAAGCCCGTTCCAGCCAGCTTGGCAGCCATGCTAATGCCTCCCTGAAAAACCAAAACAAATACCGAAGAAAAAAGCACGCCTGAACCCAAAGTTGCTGCAAACGCAATGGCAGCAATGCAATCCAGCAGAGATTTAACCGCCAGCATCTCATAATTGCCCGTCAGGCCATCCTGAATGGAACCCAGAATGGTCATGGGGCCGATGCAAAAGAGCAATGAAGCAGAAACAAAGCCATCCACAAAGCGGCGCTGCTCTTTTGCATCGGCTTCGGGGCCTGCACCCTCCCTTCGCCCGCCTGCAAAACGAGCGCGCAGTTTTTCGCCTATGCCTTCCATCCCCTCTTCAAGCTGCCACCACTCGCCTAAAATGGTGCCAATCACCATGCTTCCAAGAGGAATAAGAACATTTTGGGTTTTGGTAAAAATAAAAATGCCGTAACACAGGGTAAAAAGCCCCAGCGCATGGATAAGCGTTTGTCTGAACTTTTCAGGGATTTTTGCGCCAAAAAACAGGCCGATAAAACCGCCCACCAACACCGCAATAACGTTGATAAGGGTGCCCGTCAAAAACCTTGCTAAGCCCCTTCGTTTCGGGATTTTAATTCATGGAGATAAAGCACGGTCGAAACCCGGTTAAGATACTGCAGCGCATTTTGGTCAAAACCCGCCGCGGCTTCAGCGTATTTTGCCAGCGCGCGCTCGGCACGTCGGGCAAAGGTGCGTGCCAAATCCAGGCTGGCTTCAAGGCTGTTTTCCCCGGGCAAAATAAAAGCCTTGGGCAGTACAACCACACCCTTAAGCCCTATGATCTGCCCCTCAATCCAGGTCAGTCGCTCTTGAAAATAGGCTTCTCCTCCTTGCATGCCAGCCACAGCACCCATAATGAAAGAAAGGTCTTTCTGTATTTCAGTAAGCAGGGCTCTTGTACCCGCTTCTTGATGCAGGCTTTTGGCCAGGGCAATGGCCGCAGAGCATTCGTCAATCGATCCAAGCACATCAAAATGAAAATCGCTTTTCGAAAGCTCAGCGCCGTCTGCCAAAGATGAATAACCTATTTTTTTGGGCATCTCATCACTCTCCGCTCGGGGTGCTTCCATCCTGATTCTTGGCACTCAGGATATACCAGCGTGAAATATTGGTAAAACGATCACTCGGGTCATTCATGGGGCCAAAACTAACGTCCTTAATTGTTTCCCGAACCGCATAATTGTAGATTGGGTAAAAAAGCGGCAATGCAGGCAGTTTTTCCTGAAAGTAAATTTGGAAGTTACGGTAGAGCTTGGCGCGCAGGCTCATATCCGTTGTAATTCTGGCTTGTTCAAGGTAATCACTGGCGGTGCGGTCATCCCAGCCGGCATAATTTTGCCCGTTTTGGATCATTGCCTGGCCCCAAAAGGGGTATGGGTCCGGGTCGGGAGTGCCAGAAAGGTTAATATCCACCAGCGCGGCATCATAAGTATGCGCTTTAAGTTGTTCCATCAGCAAGGGCAAGGGCAGTGATTGCACTTCTACAGCGATGCCCTGAGCTCCCCAGTTCTGCTTAACAATTTCAGCCATAGCACGATGCGCTTCTTCATCCTCCGTCAGCAAAACCATGGAAACTTGTGCCCCGTCTTTCGTAACCATGTATCCGATTTCATCCTTGCGGATTTCGAGCGAATTGATAATTTGTTTTGCCTTATCCGGGTCATATTTCCAGGCCTCCTGACCGGGATAATAAGCCCAATTATTGGACATAATCGGCCCCTGTGCCAAAACTGCCTGCCCCTTGAGCACCTGGTCAACAATTCCTTGCCGATTGATGGCTGCCATCAAAGCCTTTCGGATATTTTCATCTTTCAGAAAAGGCTTGTTTTCATTAAGTAGATTCAGAAATACCATGGTCAGGCGCGGCTGCTGGGCAGAGTATAGGTTCAACCCGCCTTGAGCCAGCACACCGGGCAGGGTTTGAGCACTGACAGAACTGATACCATCAACCTCCCCGCCAATGTAAGCTGCCAAAGCTGCTTGATCTGAGGCAAAATATTTAAAAATAATCTCTTCGATGAAAGCCCTGCCATCAAAGTAACGGTCAAAAGGTTTCAGATGCACCTCAGAAATCAGGCCCTCATTCACCTTCAGCTTGTCAAACACATAGGGGCCAGTCCCGATGGGTGCAAGATTAAAGGGATGATCCACAATCTGTTCAAGGCTAAGGTTGCCCAATTGATTGGCCGGCAGAATCTGAAAGCTCAAATAGTCAATAAAAGGTGCATAAGGCTCTGGCAGTAAAAACGCAACTTCAAAATCATTAATGGCATTTACCTGCACCAGAGGCCAAAATTCCTGTAAATCTTTGGGCAGAAGCGGGCTGCGGCTTTGCAGCAGGGAAGCCGTAAAAACCACATCCTGAGCGGTAAAAGGAACCCCATTATGCCAAAGCACGTTCGGCTTCAGTTTGATGTTGTAGCGCGTTGCATCCTCAGAAACAGACCAGGATTCTGCCAGATCTGCCACCGGGCGCCCCGTAGAATCAAACTTAATCAGGCTGCTGAAGATGAGATGATTGATATCCTTATCCGCCTGATTATGGAAAGCAAGCATGGGATTAAGGCGGTTGAACTTCCCAACCAATCCCTCCGTGTACACGCCCCCGGTAACTGGGCTGGGAGTATTCACAACTTTCTTAAGAGGGCTGGTCTGCTGGAAAAATATCAAAAGACCTACCACCAGCAGTGTGGTAAAAACGAGCAGAAATTGCCAGCGAAATTTTCTCATAGCGATTAAAAAAGACAACCCAAATCAGGTGGGCTGTCTTATTTCCTCCATATTCAACTTGCTGATTTATTGCTTGGTTTTTTGCGAATCACTATTTTGTGATCAACACACTCAGCATAGCAAGTAATAAGAAAAGAACACTCAGGCCAATGGCGATGTAGAAAAGAATTTTTTCCACACCACGGCGTTGGGTGTAGATACCCTCAACAGGGCCGCCACCGGTCAGGCCACCTAAACTTACCCCTTTGGATTGCAGCATGATAACTGCAATCAGGGTAATGGATACAATAATAATTGCGATATTTAAAGTTGCGCTCACACGTCCTCCAAAATTAACAGACTTATTATACCTGCTACCGATTTTTCGTCAAACTCAAAAAACAAAAAAACAACTCAAAAAAACACCCCCCCTCGTCATGCTGAGGTGTTTTCCGAAGCATCTGGCCTTTTTTGTTTTGGCTTTAGCCAGGATGACTGCCAGACCCTTCACTGCTTTCAGGGTGACGAGAGGGAATGAGCAGTTGGAGCGATGAAAGGGCTTGAAGCCCCCCTCGTTGACACTCAAAAAAACAATTCTTTAGCGGCTTACAAAGGCTAATGCACAAACACAGGATAGGTATCCACAAGAACATAAACGCTTTTAATTAAAGAGGCATTCTCATTCTTGTCCAGAACCAGGCTAACCGCCTGAATGCTTCCATCCTCGTTGGCTATAACGGCAGTATTTTTGGTATAGTAAAAAGGCAGGGGGTCGCCTTTTTCATCCACCGCCATAATGCTGTAAACATGCTCATTCGCCTTAAGAGCAGAACCCGAAAACTTGGCTGTTATTTTTGCAGCATCCTGCGCCACGCTCACTTTACCCACCCCTGAAGGCATGCTGGCATTCTGCCAGGCAGAGAGTTTGGTTCCTCCACGTACAAACATTTGCCCGGTCTTAAAATCGCTCATGCCTACTAATTTAAGTCCAATCCCGTAAAACTCAATTTCATCACAGTTCGCTACTGCCACCACCGTGGCCTGGCCATCCAGCTTGCCATTCGAGTCAACTGCACTGCTGATGCGATAAGAAGCAAAAGGCATATCCCATGAACCAATAAACTTGATTTTGAAACCTTTATCATTGATAAGTGTAACAAGCCCATTCTCATAGTGAACCAAAAGCGGATACCGGGTAATAGCCTCAGGGTCTATGCTGGTTTCGCCATTTTCATCCAAACGGCCCTCGATAACCCATAGGATGGCTTCTCCTTTTTGATTTTTAGCCACCGCCCCACCAATGTAATGCAGAGAATCAAAACCAATCTGGTTATAAGAAGGCAGCATGGAAGGCGTTGGCACAGAGAGCCGCGAAAACTCCACTCGGCTTTGCTGCCCATCTTCCACAGCGTTTAAGAAAGGAGAAGGAAAGGCTGAAGGTTTATTAATGCTAAATCTAAACGTTTGATCAATGGTGCCGGCATTTCTTCCCCCAAAGAATTTGAGGCCAAAACGCTGCAAACCCGTTTTATAAACAGCGCTCACCCTAAGCGTAATCTTGCCCTCATCATCAGGCTTCCATGTATCAAACGGGACAATGTTGATGAATTTGTTGGTTGCCCCTACTTCAACCCTGAATTGCTCGTTTCCTTCAATAGAAACCTTTACAGAGTTGCGCTCTAAAGCCGTAAGCAGATTATTGCCGTTTTCTCGAACGAGCAGTGAAAGGGTAATGGGCTCATTGGCATTGATGGTTTCTTTGGGTTCAAGCAAAAGCGCGCCAAAAGAAGTGGTGTAAATAAGATGTGCACCATCAGCAGGCATGGCTTCATCTGCCCAGAAACTGCGCGGGTCTTGCTTGCCTTTTTCAGAAAGAGGGTAATCATAGGGCACAAAAAATACTTCTCCGCTTTCACCTGCAATCACAACACCATCTTTGCCCAGGGCAGGCGAACCGTTGAGGTCGTTTCGGAGGTCTGTAATCAGCTGATAGCTCCACCGCAGAGTTCCATTCGCCTTGATGCAATAAAGTTTGCCTTCCCCATTTCCAAAGTAAATATTGTCCTCGCCATCAACCGCAGGAGATGAGCGAATCGGTTCAAGGGTGTCAAATTCCCAAATAGCTTTGCCGGTTTGAGGGTTAATGGCATACAGGGTTCCATCGGTGCTGGGCTGAATGATGGTGCCGTTAGAAAGCTGGGCAGGGCTAGCGTAAATATGGTCTTTGGTGCCAAATTTCCATAAAAGCTTGCCGCTATCCTGCGCAAAAGCGCGCACATATCCATCAAAGCCGCCTACAATCACAGCCCCTTTTTCAGAATTATTGGTAAGCATGGTTGTTGCGGCAACTGTACCAAAGCTTCCGGTAAGCCACTGGCGCACTCCCTCTAAACTGTAACTGAAAACATTTTGCAAAATTTGAGAGCAACTGGCAAAGAAAAGCCTGCCGGTTTTGATATTAACGGAAGGAAGTGACCAAACCATTTCATTCGCCTTAAAAATGGTTCTCTTTTCACCGTTTTGACGGTCAAGAGAATAAACCAAATAGTTATCATTTGGAGCCAGCAGAGTGCCATCCGGCAAAATACCCACATTGCCTTCAAACCAGTTAACATTATATGTTTTGATTCCAAACTCTTTTTGAACCTCTTCAACTGTATGGGCAGCAGACTTCCAAACAACTTTGCCTGTATCGCGTTCAACCTTGTAAACGTAGGCATCACCTGAGCCAAAATAAACAAAACCCGCATCATCCAAAAGCGCCGAAGAATCAATAATTTCGCCAGTTTTAAGAGACCAGCGCAGTTTGCCTTGCGAGTTCAGACTGTAAAAATAGGTATCAGCAGAACCTATAAAAATGTTTCCCTCGCCATCCACAACCGGTGAAGAAAAAATCCCCTTGCCTGTTTGGAAAGACCAAGGGGTAAGCCCTGAAACAGTGGGTTTAACCGGCACCCTTCCATTTTGCAGTTCATTCGCGCGGAACTTCGCCCAGGGGCTTTTGGGATCTAAGGGAAGATTGTATTGAAAAATACCCTCCGCAGACATGGCAGTGCCCGGAGCGGCAGAAAAATCATATGTACCAAACGGCACAAAAAGGATAACTGCCGCGATAAGCGCTGCCAGAAAAAGGACCAAAAGACCTATTTTGAAAACAAAACGGCACCTTGCTGAGCATTTTCTGCGATGGGGAGTTTTTGCTTCTTTATCCATTCTTGTCATCATGCATCTCTGTTTATTTGAGAACAAAATTATTTATTTACAATCCCAAAGATCAAAATGTCTACAATTTCTTCTTGCCTTTGGCTGAAGTTGTAATAAGGTTGGGCATCGTTACCCATGATTATCTCTTCAATGGCCGCAGCATAAACTTTACTGAAGAGATAGTTGTCAATTTTACAGATAGCGTTTTCTTTTTTTGCCTGCTCCATCACCTCAAATGTGCGTTCCCATCCAATGCGCAATTTGTCATCAAGCTCTTTGAAAGCCAGGGGGTAATTCATTTTCATTTCATGAAGATGGTGCCTACGAATGGCAAAATCAGGAGTAGCGCAAAGTAGTTTCCTCAGTTTTTGAAGAGAGGAAAGCGATTCGTCCGCATGAATGGCATCTTGAAGGGCTGCTACCTTTTCAAAATAAAATTGAATTACCTGAATAATCAAATCTTCTTTGGAGCGAACCATTTCATAAAGCGTCTTTTTGCTAATGCATAAACGCGTTGCTAACTCATCCATTGTGAACTTTAAGCCAGCTTCAGAGTAAAGCGCCATGGCTTCGGTAAAAAGTTGAGTCTTGTCAGCCAAAGAATACTCCCAATACGAAAATAGTTTATAAGGTTTATTATACCTGTATTTAAATACTTCCTCATCTAAACTCCTCACATAGGCTAAAAATGGAACCTGTCAGCTATCACTTATCCTGCGCAATGAAAACTTGACAATCTTGCTTGGTATAATTCTCACTTATGGAAGAACTTCTGCTTGCTATTCACATGCATACAAATTACTCTGATGGCAATGGCAGTCATCAGGATCTGCTGGCTGCGGCCATGAAAGCAGGGATTGACGCCATTATTATTACTGACCACAATGTACTCGTTCAGGAAGCTGAAACTTACCTGCAAAAAGGGCGCAGAAAAGTGCTGATGCTGATCGGTGAAGAAGTTCACGATACAACCCTCAAGGGCGCAGGCAGCCATTTACTGGTCTTTGGGCATAATCGCGAGTTGGCCCGCTTTGCGCAGAACCCCCAGACCTTGATTAATCAGGCTAAATCCGCAGGCGGTCTGTGTTTTATCGCCCACCCCTTTGAAGACTCTCTCCCTGCCTCCGGTGAAGGGGAATTCGGCTGGCGCGACTGGAGTGTTAAAGCCTTTACCGGCATTGAGTTATGGAATCAGCTAAGCGAATTTAAAACACGCTCTCAAAGTATGCCGCTTATCCTTCGCAATATTCTATTCCCGCGCTCTATGGCAGAAGGCCCATTGGAACGCACCCTGAAGCTTTGGGACGAGTTGCTTCTAACCCACAAGCAGCCTGTCGTAGCCATTGCAGGGAACGATGCGCATAATATACCTGTCGCGGTGGGGCCATTAAAAGCACATGTATATCCTTATGACTATCACTTTAAAAGTTTTAGCAATCATTTGGTGGTAAGTTCCAAGCTGAGTGGAGAGATAAACCAAGACCGTCGTATGATTTACGAAGCTGTCGGAAACGGCCACTCTTTTTTGGCTTATGATCAAATACACTCGGCCAGGGGCTTCCGTTTTACAGTAAACACTAAAGACGGCACCTTTATAATGGGTGATAAGGTTGATTCTGCCAACGGCCTCACTTTCCAGGCCAGGTTGCCCGTTCGAGGTCATATCCGCCTCCTCAAGGACGGCAAACTGATTAAGGAATCAAGAGACCGGGAAGTGCTTACACACATCACTACTGAACCCGGCATTTATCGAGTTGAAGTCTATCAAGACTATTTGGGCAAACATCGCGCCTGGATATTCAGCAACCCCATTTACGCTTTCTAAACCCTACCATTAAGCTGCTTTGAGAGACTTGGTATAATTTGCGCTGTACCATGAGTAAATTTCTTGATTCACTTGAGTTAAGGCTAATGCGGATTCTTGAAGGGTCTGTGGATAGCTTCTTCTTCCCCGGGCTTTCAAAATCCCTTTCTTCACAATTAACTGAAATTATCGAAAAGGAAATTCTTACTGCCAAGGCTGAAACCGGTTTGCTGCCGGATTTAATTCAATTAAGAGTATCCCAAGAGAAAGTAGAAGCCTGGAATGAAATACAGGATACATTGGATGCGGTCAGTAAACAGATCGAAGAAAGTTCAGGCAGCGAGGGTTTACGCTTTAGCAAACCATTGCGCATCCAAGTGCTTGCGGATGAGCATCTGGGAATAGATGAAATAAAAGTAAATGCAGCCAAAACAAACGAAGACCAGGTAACCACCGCTACCCTCATTCACTCTCAATCTGCAGAGGACCTGCTTTCCATTATTCCAAGACAAGCCTGCCTGATTATCAGCGGCAAGGCACCTTTGATGCTTGAAACTGCTATTGTCAGCATTGGGCGTCATTCCAGCAATGATGTTGTCATCCACGACCCTCAAGTTTCCCGTAAGCACCTGCAACTGCGCGCTGAAAAAGGCTCTTACCTGCTTTTTGACCTCAGCTCCACAGGCGGCACCCTGATCAACAAGAAACGGGTAAGCAGCGCCAAATTAAAGCCGGGAGACGTCATCCAGATTGGCAAAACCATGCTGATTTATAATCAGGAACAAAGCAAAGCAGGAACCGGAACCAGAGTACTCAGTCAAATGGGGGGAAAAGAAGTATGACGCCAATCATCGGCCTGGTGCTGCGTGTATTGATGATGCTTAGCTTGGCAATCTTTACTTTTCTTGCATTTCAGCTCATCTGGAAGAGTCTGCATACCAATGTTTCACAGGCTGGCAACCTGGTTATCCCTCTTCTCACGCTTTCTTATGACCGCTCAGGGCACCCCTTAGAGCAATCCTTTACCAGCAATGAGGTAACCATTGGTCGCGACCAGGAATGCGACCTGAGCGTGCCCAACAGCACCATGTCTGCCAGGCACGCTATGCTCAGCTTTCACCAAAACCAGTGGTGGATTGAAGACCTTAATTCCACCAACGGCTCTTATATTGAGGATCTTCGCATTGAAGAACCTATGGTCATCAAAGATGGGGATGTCATCACCTGCGGTGAGGTACCCATCATGATATCTATTAAACCCAGTTAAGGAGAAATTATGTCAGACGAATACACTTTTGGCATCATCGGAGGCTCAGGCCTTTATGACTTCCCACAATTAACGGATAAGCGTATTGTTGAAATCAGCACACCTTTTGGCAGCCCTTCCTCCCCCATTGTGACTGGGATTGTCAACGGGCATAAGCTGGCTTTTCTGGCCCGTCATGGCATAGGGCACTTCATTTCCCCTTCCGAAGTCAACTACCGCGCCAATATCTGGGCTTTCAAAGAATTGGGCATTAAACGCATTATCAGCGTCAGTGCCTGCGGTTCCCTGCGGGAAGATTACAAACCCGGGGATATTGTTATTCCCGACCAGGTTTTCGACTATACGCACAAACGCCCGCGCAGTTTTTTTGAAGACGGCCTTGTAGTCCACGTAGCCGTAGGAGACCCCTTCTGCGCTGATCTGAGCCATTCGCTGGCAGAGGCTCTGCAGCAGGAAGGCGCTCAGTTCCACAAGGGCGGAGCATACATTACTATTGAAGGCCCGCGCTTTTCAACCAGGGCAGAATCAAACACCTTCCGTTCGTGGGATATGTCACTGATTGGCATGACCTGTTCGCCTGAAGTCTTTTTAGCCAGAGAAGCTGAAATCTGCTATGCCACGATGGCCCATGTGACTGATTACGACTGCTGGCACGTGAGCGAAGAAGCGGTGACCGTAGAAATGGTAATCAAAACCTTGATGGCAAATACCGCAACCGCCCAAAAGACCCTTTTGAGATTAGCGGAAATTCTCGGAAAGCATTCTGATAAAGATTGTGCTTGCCAGCATGGGATTGAAAACGCAATTATTACCAATCCGCAGCGAATCAACCCCGCCACCAAAGAAAAACTTGGCCTTCTTGTTAATAAGTATCTAAAGTGAGCGTTGCAAGTGTAAATAAGAGCAGTATCCGCAAACCCAAACTAATTCTTTGGGCTGTTTTATTTGTTCTTTTTTACACTGCTGTTCTCAGCATCTCTTCTGCTATTCGGCTGCATTTACCGGACTTTAGTATTAAAGTCATTTTTTTCATACCTTTTTTGGCCTGGCTGTTTTGGGTTTTGCTGGTTCAGCGTGCCTTGCAGCGCAGCCTGCCCAACCGCGATCCTCTCATTTTCCCACTGGTTGCTTTGCTGAGCGGTTGGGGTTTGCTCAGCGTTTGGAGGCTTTCGCCTAATTTAGGCTTTATGCAAACGCTCTGGTTCAGTGTTGCCAGCCTGCTTGCCATATTCATTCTCAAAGCAAAAAATTTCATCAGCACCCTCAAAAGATATAAATACATCTGGCTGGTCATTGGTCTTTTGCTTTTGGCCCTCACTTTTTTTGTGGGAGTAAACCCAAGTGAAACAGGCCCAAGGCTTTGGCTGCGCTTTCTCAATGTATATCTGCAGCCTTCCGAGCCACTTAAATTACTGCTGATTATTTACCTTTCCGCTTTTTTTGCCGACCAGCTAAAGCCAAATTCCACATTGGTCGCATCCATTTTGCCAACAGTTCTGCTTACCCTCATCGCTGGGATGCTTCTTATCTGGCAGCGAGACCTGGGCACCGCCGTGCTCATTGCCTTTTTGTATATGCTGATGCTTACGGTAACCACACAAAAACGCCGCTTTTTGTGGATTTTTCCGCTGGTGATTTTACTGGCCGGAATAATCGGTTACTTTACCCTGCCTATTGTGCGCAGCCGCTTGGATGTTTGGCTGCACCCCTGGCTGGATACCAAAAATGCCTCTTATCAGCTTATCCAAAGTAGAATTGCGATTGCTGCCGGGAGCATTTCAGGGGCGGGGCCAGGTTTGGGAAGTCCCTACCTTGTACCTGTGGCCGTTTCAGACTTTATTTACACCGTTATAGCAGAGGAATTTGGCTTGCTTGGCAGCGTACCATTTCTTATGCTGCTCTTGCTTTTGATCATCCGTGGCATTGTGGTTGGCATACGTTCTAAAACCAGTTTTGGAAGATACCTTGCATTCGGCTTATCAAGTTATCTGGCGTTGCAAACCTTGATTATTGTCAGCGGCAATCTTGGGCTCATCCCTCTTACCGGGGTCACGTTACCATTTGTGTCTTACGGTGGTTCTTCACTCGTTACCAATATGGCCGCCGTTGCCATTCTGCTGCGCATCAGCACCGAAAACCGCCCGGATACATTAGCTGACTTAACCCGCAAGCCTTACATACTGATTGGTTCGCTCTTCATACTGCTTTTCGCCGGCCTTATCTTAAGGCAGGTTCAATTGGCAGTGCTGGAAAGGGAAAGCCTGCTTGCCAGAAATGAAAATCCCCGCTGGGCAGTTTGGGATCAGCTCAGTCCCCGTGGAACTGTGCTATCGCAAACCGGGGCAACTTTGGCAGGCGTTTATGGCAGCCCAGGCGACTTTCAGCTGGTCAATCATGTTCCGGCTTTAAGCCACACATTAGGGTACGCCAACGGCCTCTACGGCCAAACAGGCATCCAAAAAAGCATGTATCCTTACCTGCGCGGGCTTGTCCGCAGTGATTTTGATAAAATCTGGCGCACCAATCTTCTTTACAATCAGCCTCCGGCAGGTCTAGATATCAAAATAAATATCAATCTCTCTCTCCAAAACAAAACTGATCAGCTTTTGGGGCAACAAACGGGAGCGGTGGTGCTGATGAACGCCAAATCCGGCGAAATTTATACGCTTTCTTCACACCCAGGTTTTGATTCCAACACCCTCAATGAAAGATGGGAAAGCTTGATGGCCTCCAGCGAAGCACCGCTGGTAAATCGCACCACCCAAAGCAAATATATGCTTGGCACGCTCTCTCACCTCTTTTACCTTTTGCAGGATGAGCAGATGCCGGTTTTGGAAGGCATTGCTACTGATTCTTCACGCTTTGTTGACGCTGAATGCCTTTTGGCCATGCAAGGCCAGGCAAAGACACTTGACCAACAGCGTTATGGATGTGAACTGGACCCGAAATACAAACCTGCAGGCGCTTACTTGAAAGAAACAGCAGAATTAATGAAGCGTTTTGCGCTCGACTCTGTCCCGGATATTGCCCTGGAAGTAGCCCCGCCAAGCAAATTCCCTGAAGACCTTGCAAAACTTGCCTATGATGATCTGGCTGCATTTAGGGTCAGCCCTTTGCAGATGGCACTGGTGGCTTCTACCATCACCAATGACGGCTACTTTTCAGACCCAAGGCTTGTAAACAGCTATCTTGATGATGATGGCCACTGGAAAACATTTGAAAATGCCATCTCAAGCCACATGGTCATTCCCGATGACTTGGCAGAACAGACCCAAAAAAGGCTTTCTGAGCCGGAAAGCAATTATTGGTATCAGATGGGCCACAGCAATGAGGACGGAAAAATCTATACCTGGCTGATTGGCGGCAACACCAAGGGGTGGACGGGTTCGCCCTTGGCATTAGCAATATTGCTGGAAAGCAGCAATCCCGATCTTGCAAAAAACATTGCCCGTGCCATTCTGAGCCCCACACCTTAAACCGCTCTGCAAGCGAAGAAGCCCTTAAAGGGCTTCTTCGGTTTTCTTTCTTGCACTTATTTCAGAATTTTGATAAAGTGGCGCTTGCCCACTTGCAGCACATCGCCTGCGGCAGGCACTTGTGTTTCAGTCTGCAAAGTTTGGCCGTTTAACTTGATGCCATTTTGCTGAAGAAGCCTCTTAATTTCGCCCTTGCTCTTGGCCAATTGATTGGCCAACATAATATCGGAGACGGTTTCCTCAGCCGCTGCCTTGTATTCCGGCATCTCATCCGGTTGGTTCTTCTTTTGGAAAGTTTCCACAAACTGATTTTGTGCTTCCTGAGCTTCAACTTCTCCATAAAAGAGTTCCGTAATACGTTTTGCCAGGCGCATTTTTGCATCCCGGGGATGAATACTGCCGTCTTCAAGCCCTTTTTTGAACGCTTTTAATTCATCCGGCATCCAATCGGCGGTCAGTGAGGCATAAAGTGGCATTACTTTATCAGGAATGCTCATTACCTTGCCGTACATATCCGAGGCTGTGGTGTTGATGGGAATGTAATTTCCCAAAGACTTACTCATCTTAAGTTCGCCATCCGTACCCGGCAAAAGCGGGAAGGTCATAGCGATATTGGGCTTTTGTCCGTAAGATTGCATCAGTTTGCGGGCAGCCATCAAATTAAAAAGCTGGTCGGTGCCGCCTAATTGCACATCACAATCCAGATGGTGCGCATCAAAGCCCTGCATAAGGGCATAGAAAAATTCATGCAGGTAAATGGGCGTACCGTCATTAATCCGCTTATGGAAGTTATCCCTCGCCAAAAACTGCTGCACGGTAAAGTTGGAAGCAACTTTAAAGATTTCTTCAAAAGTAACATCGGCAAGCCAATCGGCATTGTAAACAATAGTTGTTTTTGCTGGGTCAAGCACTCTGAAGGCCTGCTTTGCATATGTTTCGGCATTAGTTCTAACGGCCTCATTGGACTGCACAGCACGGGCCTTATCTTTATCCGGGTCGCCAATACGCGCGGTAAAAGTGCCAATCAAAAAAGTAACGTCATGGCCCAGATCTTGAAAGGCCTTCAGCTTACGCATGGAAATAGTATGACCAAGGTGAAGGTCAGATGAGTTTGGGTCATAACCGCAGTAAACCTTGAGGGGTTTGCCTGTTTTAGCCGATTCAGCCAAACGTTCAGTAAGCTCTCTTCGCATGGTCTGGTAGACTTCGTCGTCGCCATAGTCGGCTCCCTGCATTAAAAATTCGACTTGTTGTTCCAGATTCATGATACGCTCCTTAAAGATTTTCACCTGATTTTACCATCCAATTGGCATCAAAAAACCCCGGCTGGCGGGGTCTTTGTAAAAATAATTGTCCTTTATTCTTCGTCAAGCAAATCAATTTCTTCCACTTCAGATTGTAATTCCTCTGCGGAAGCAGCTTCTAATGCCTCTTCATTCAGTTCATAAAACGCATTATCATCCAGGTTTTCACTTTCCACAAAAGGAATATCAGAAACATCCACCCCTTCTGTTTCCAAAGAGGGATCCATAGGTTTTTTGATGAGATGCCGAATAATCAAAGCCAGAATGGCCAGGACTGCCACAACTCCCATCGTGGTTTGGTTGATGTTGTACCCATTCACTGGCGAAGGGTCAAGGCGCAAGAATTCAAGGAAAAATCGAATAGTAGGATAGAGCACCAGATAGAGCAGAAAGATATCACCCTTAAAAAGAAATTTCTTTTTGCGGTTGGCTGCACTAAGCAGAACCAAGATGCCGGCAGCAATCAGATTGAGTACAAATTCGTAAAGAAAGAGAGGATGGTAGCGTTCTATCTGGCTGAAGCCAGGCAAACGGTATTCCGGTGCAATTTTGATGGCCCAAGGCAGGTCAGATGGCCCGCCATATAGTTCCTGATTGAAAAAGTTACCCCAACGGCCTATGGCCTGTGCAACAAGCAAACCCGGGGCAAAAAAATCTGCCCACTGGCCAAAGTGCATTTTTTTGATGGTGCAATAAATCATAGCCGCAATGACCCCGCCCACTACCCCACCGGGGATCCCCAAACCGCCTTTCCAGATTTCGAGAATCTGCAAAGGGTGTTTAAGGTAATTTTCAGTGGTAATGCCCATGGCGGCATTGGAAGCGGAGGGCGTAAAAACATGCCAGAGACGCGCACCGATAATTCCTGCAATAAGCAGCCAGGGCAGCATATCCCAAACCGATTCACCATTCTGTCCGTCTTTTTCAGCTAGCTTAGCCGCCAGCCATGCGCCCAGCAGCGCGCCAGCAATAATAAAAAGCGCATAAAAGCGGATCATAAAGGGACCTATTTGAAAACCTTGGGGCATAGTTAACCTCTTTGACTATCTTGTTTATTGGCTTCTTCCCTCACATGGAAAAAGCGTTGCCATGCAGTAAAGTTTGCCAGAACTGAAATTATACCAACTGCAAAAATGGGCAGACCCAGTAAAAGTCCAATTATCATGATGACAGTTCTTTCAATACGGGTCAAAAGGCCAATCTTGCATTCAAACCCAAGGGCCTCTGCTCTGGCCCGGGCATAAGACACCATTACAGATCCTATGGCAGCAAAGAAACTGAGAAGAATACCCAGCGTGCTCTTGCTTTGCGCAAAATAATAGGCGAGGCCAGCCAAAATCAGCAGTTCTTCATAACGGTCAGTAAATGAATCCAGAAAAGCACCAAATCGGCTGCTCTGTCCGGAAAGCCTGGCCAGTGAGCCATCCACTGCATCCAGCGGAGCAATGAAAATTAGCAGCAAGCCTGCCTGCCATAAATATGCTTGCGAAATGAGTATGGCCGCCACACTCGTACCTGCCAGACCTGTCATCGTGACCTGGTTTGCGCAAATGCCTTTTTGATACAGCCATAGGCTTATGCGATCCAAGGGATTCTTAAATGTTTTACGCATAAACTGTTCTACACTGATTTGTTCTTCTCTCATGCCTTATGCCTCTGTAAGAGGGTCCTCCTGAACTGGCAAAATTTCGCGCTCTTTGCCTCCGCTTTGGGCAGGGCCAAGCACACCACGTGCTTCAAGCTGATCCACCAGCCAGGCAGCTTTAGGATAACCGATGCGCAGTTGCCTTTGCAAGTAAGAAGCGCTGGCGCGCTTTTCCCTGCGCACAAGTTCTGTAGCCTGACGAATGAGGCCTTCATCACCATCTTCTTCGCCTTCCCGCACTTCAGATTCCCAAGGGGCTTCTTCTGCGGGCGCTGTTTCAGGATTGTACTGCGGTTCAGGGTTCAGCTCTTCCTGATAGACAGGCTGAACATCTTCCACCCATTCCGCGGGCTTTTGGGCTAATTTTACATCTTCCTTGGGTGCAGGGGTTTTTGCAGAGTGGTGTTGTTCCACTTCCAAGGGTAGCATCTGATTAACACTGGTGTTGTGTTCCTTCCACCAGTTCATCACCCTGCTCAATTCTTCATCAGAAACCATCACACCCTGAGCCCGTTGAGGCACACCGATTTCAGGATGAAGGAAAAGCATATCACCTTTTCCAAGCAGTGTTTCTGCACCAGGAACATCCAAAATAACCCGCGAATCAACCATTGAGGCCACAGTAAAAGCAATACGGGTTGGAAAGTTCGCCTTAATCACGCCAGTAACCACATCAGTGCTCGGTCTTTGCGTGGCCACAATCAAATGCATGCCCACCGCACGGGCTTTTTGAGCCAGACGCACCAGTGCATTTTCAGTTGTTTCCGGAGCCGTCATCATCAGGTCTGCCAGTTCATCCACTACAATCACGATGCGTGGCAGTTTGTTCCCGCCAGAGCGTTCCATTCTGGAGTTATAGGTGTCCAGATTGCGCGCATGCTGGGCTTCCAAAAGTTTGTAGCGGTAGTCCATCTCGCCCGTAGCCCAGCGCAACACGAATTGAATACGCTCAATATTGGTTTCTACTTGTCCAAACAAATGCGGCAAACCATTAAAGCGGTTCAGCTCCACCATTTTCGGGTCAATCATCACCAGCTTTAAGTCTTCCGGCTGATTGTTCATAATCAAACTTGTGGTAAGGGCAGCAATGCAGATAGACTTTCCGGAATTGGTAGTGCCAGCAATCAACAAATGGGGCATGCTGGAAAGGTCAGAAACTAAGGCTTGGCCGCTGACATCCCTTCCCAAAGGAACCGCTAAAGGAGTACCCAAACGAGTAAAGGCCGCAGATTCCAGCACTCCGCGTAAGTGTACTGTCTCGTGTGTGGCATTGGGTACCTCAATGCCAACGTAAGACTCACCGGGCACCGGCGCTTCAATGCGCAGGCGCTCAGCTTTAAGCGCCAGCGCCAAATCCTTGTTCAGGCCGGAGATTTGCGAAATACGCACCTTCTGCTTTTCATCTGCACTACCTTTTTCAATAAAGCCGGGTTCAACCGCAAATTGGGTAACTGCAGGCCCTACACGATAACCAACCACTTTGGCCGGAATGCCGAAATCGGCCAGGGTTTTTTCAATTTGCCCTGCCGTCATATTGATGGTAGCTTGGTTAGCAACCGTTATCTTTTCTTCCTCAAGCAAACTGAGAGGGGGCAGTTCATTGGAGCGTTTGGGTGAAGGCTGATTTTTCTGTTTAGGGTCCTCCAGTCGGTTAAGTTTGCCGCCCAGTTTGTATTTAAGCGGCAAATCCATTTGCCCTTCTGCCTTACGAATTTTGATAACGGTCTCTGACCCGTTTTTATGCACTCCATCTTCAGGCATTTTGTTTTTAAGGCCTGGGTTTGAATAATTCTCAACCAAAAGCGATGATGGAATAGGCGCTTTAAAATCTTCAGGTATTTCAACCGTAATGGGTTCGCCTATTTGGTGCATTGCCCACCCTTCAATTGCCCTGAAACCATTAAACCCGGCCAAAAAAAGCAAAAGCGTAAAAAGGGTAAGCAAAAGACCCGCAGCCACCCAGCCAATCAGGCTGTTGAGGGGCTGCCCAATTCCCCACCCAACAATACCGCCTGCACTTTGGGCACTTTCAACCATTTCAATGGTGTCTCCATAGAAAACCGAAGCTGCCCCCAAAAAGAGCAAAACACCCATTTCAATCATCACCACTTTACCCACATGCATCTGCGTGCCCGGGTCTTTTCGCCAAACCAGAATAAGCCAGCCGGTAGCCATCACAGCCATGGGCAGCACAAAGCGTCCAATCCCGAAAAATCTGCCCATAAAATGCACCAGCGAATTCAAACTTGTGCCTTTGCTTATCCCGAAAACGCCAAATAGGGCAACCAGACCAGAAACAATCAGCATGAGCCCAAAAATATCCCAAATTAACCTGCTGACGCGCCTGGCAATTCCTGTGTTTTCTTTTTGAAGCTGATCAGGCGGAATTGGCCTGAAATCTTGCATTTCTTCCCCTGTTTTGCTGCGCGTTCGTGCATTGCGAATTTCGCTTTGAATCATAAATTTCTCCGTCAGAATGAGGCAATATTCAAACTTCTACTTGCAGATTCCATGCCAGTCTGACAAAAAAGCCTTGCAACTATTTTTTATTGGGTTTTGAATCTGGGCTCGCCTTTTCTTTCAGGCAAGCCTCTTCCATTTCTGAAATAATCCCGGCAACTGAATCAATCGCAACACGTTGCTTGCGGTAAAGATCAGCTTCAGAGATGGCTAACTTATTCGCTACTTCCCGCACTTTTTTGCCTTGTACATATTTCATATCAAGCAGGTTATAAAGAAGCCAGTCTCCGGTAAATTTGCGCTCACCCTGCGGCTTGGTGCGCTCAATCGCTTCTTTTAGTATCGACCTTAGGCCATTGGTACGGTTGCCTTCCAGTTCAGTGCCGGCGGCCCGCACAATATTCAATTCAAGCAAAGGGTTATTCGTTAGCTTGGGGCCGCCCCAATAATGCGTCAAGGCATCGCGCACCCAATTTATTTGCGCTGGGTCTGCAGATGCTGCATCTCTTCCTAAACCTGGCTCTTCGTAACTTGCGCTGGCACGCATGTTCTGGATGATGTCCACTTCCTGCTGCAGTGAAGTTACCGAATGTAAAATTTGCTGCTGAAGCTGCCTGTCCCTGATGGCAAGCGCTGCACGTTCCGCTAACTGGCTGATAGCTTCCATCTGGTCTTCATCCAACTGATTCAGGTTGCTGCCGGGCACTGCAAGCACCCCAACCATTTGTTCCTTATCCGAAACATCCTGAGCAACCAACGGCAAATAGCCATTTCCCTCAATTTCAATAAATCCTTCTGAATTGTTCATGAACTCTTTTACCTGGTCAATAACCTCTGGGGCAACCCTCAGACCGGTGCGCTTCTTTCTTTGGCCGGTGAGTACAAAATGTTTGGATTTACCGTTTTCAAGAATGGCAATAGCGCAATTGGCTACTTGCAGGCGGTCACACACAGAAGCGGTAATGGTTTCAAGGAACTGATTAAGGTCAGTACGGGTGAGCATGCGTTCATTAAGGTTTTGGATGATATCCAAGTCTTCCTGTTCATTGTCCCGAAAGAGCTTTTTTTCAATTTTGGGTGAAAAAACATTAATAAGGAATTCCAGCCCAATGATGGTACTCACCATCACCATCGGAACAAAAGCAATATAAGGATTGCCCATGCTCAGGCCTATGCGGCGCACTGCCGTGGTGAGCCCCAGCGTCACGGCGGCAACAAAAGGCCCGCGCAAAAGCCAACGGAAAAGACGGTTGCGGATAATGCGGTCTGTCCAGGTAACTCCAAAGAAAGAGACCCCATACGCCATCAAAATAATAAAGAGTCCCGTAAGTGCAGCCCCTAAAATGGAAACAAGCCAAAATATATCCGGATTTCGCGCAAAAATCTCATTGCCGTGAAACATAAAAATAATACAGCTAAGGGCGGGTGCCGCAGCCCCTGCCAGCAGATAAAGTAATCGTCGCCGCGTGGTATCCGTTCGGGCGCGCAGATAAGCCCGCACCAGATTATAAGAAGCCATTGCCATCACTAACAGGTAATAAACACCAAAAGCCAATGTAATATCGTTACGCATCAGATAATCCATAGGCCGTTTATCCGGGGCAAGTTTGCCAACAACAAACCCAAGCCATACCAAAACCGCTCCGATAACAGAAATGATATAAGTCAGCACCTGAACAATGCGCCTGCGGCCACGGCTTGGCCGTCCCGTGAGGGTAAGCAGTTCACCCGAAAAATGCAGGTAAGCAGCAGGCAACAGCAAAAGCCCAGTCCATTTCAATTGCAAAAAAAACTGAATGGTAGCCCGATCATTGGCAACCGAAGCCAAAGTATCACCGGAATAACTCAGGGTCACACAAACAAGAATCAGGCTGAAGGTTAGTACAATGCGATCCCTGAAATTAAAATTACTGGCATACATCAGCAGCGCAATGGCGGTAATGGCAACGCCGGCAGTAACAATCTGATAGATTGTTTGTAGTACATCACTGATATAGATGACGGCAGGCAGCATAACGAACGATTAACCGAGCCTCTTCTCGTAAAAGATAGCATCTTCACCCGTCTTAAAACAGGTGCTCATAAAGCCGCAAAAACTATAACCCAACTTCTTCGCCAGCGAAATCATGGGGTCATTGCGCAGCGGAATGGCCATAAAAAGGCGATTCCGTTTGCGTTGCGCTGCCCATTTTTCCGCGGCAACCAAAAGGATGGTGCCAATTCCATTTTGCCTGGCCCCATTCATTACGACCAAGTCAGTCACCTGGGCTGTATCCGGGTAAAGCCCTTCTTCAAGACAGGCATACGCAATGGGCTCATTTTGAATATTGCCAACCAACACCGCCGCGCATTCCGTGAATGACCTGGCAAGTTCTTCGCCGTTTTTAGGATAAATGAGAGGCAAAGAACGCGGCAAGCGAAAGCGTGTGAGTGTAAAACCATAGATACCGCTGCCGCGGTTGATCTCCATTTTATAGCTGTAATCGGTGAGGGAAGAAGCGTCAATGGCTTTGAGAGCCGGCCAATCTTCTTCGCGCCCCTTGGTAATTTTCATCTTTGTCATGCTAATTCAAACTTTCCACTTTTACGATAATAACGCAGGATGATTGTTCGTTGCCCTGGTTGTCCAAAGCAATCAGACGCAGCATATAACTGGCAGGATCAAGCGAATTGGTATACCAGAAACCCAGGCTTTTATTAACGCCCGCCTCACTGCCTGCCGCAATCGTCTGCCAGTTTGGCCGACCCGCCAACGAGTACTCATATTTATACGAACCAAAGGCGGGGGTGTTCACCGAGCCCTTAATTTCTACCACCCCTTTCACCGAGTCTTGGTGTTTGGGTTGTGTAATTTCCAAAACACCCTGCACGCAATTACTCTCTACCCCTTCAATATTAGCCTGGGGATAAGGGGTTGGTGTTTCAGTAGCATCATCAGGGGCTTCGCCAGGCGTTGCCGTAGGAGTGGCTGTTTTTGTTACAACAACCGTGGGCGTAGAAAAGGCCACTTGGCTATTAAGCTTTTCGGCAAGAAAGGTAGCTATTACAAATTCTGCCATTGTCAGTAAGCCAATCAGAATAAGGATGGTAGTGGCCAGGCTAATTTTGGCCTGGGCGGCATCTTTTTCAAGCCCAAACACAGCCAGTCGGCGTTCATCCAGCGAGAGCATCAAACGCCGCAAATAGACGACGGCAACTATACCCAGAATAATGTAAATAGGTATTTCAAGCTGCGCAAGAAAACGGATGACAGCGGTCATAAAATCAAGTCTACGCGATTATTATTCAAATCGCGTATAGTACTCCAGTAAAAACAAGGTCGTTTCTGACACCTTTATAAAATCCATTTCCGGCACGAAGTAAAAAATCACCGTGTATTCTTTTATCTATAAAGCCTTACTTGCAATATTGCCGGAATCTGGCAAAACACCTCCAACGATATCTTCAATTATAACATTTGGGATATGGCAAAATGACGAAGAGTTTTTGGGGTTCAGTCGTGCACTTAAAAGTCAAGGTTTAACAATAAACAAAGTCTTTTGAGAGACTATCCTTTCTTCATGCTTTTATTCATAAAGAAAAGAAAAAGCTCAGGCCAATTGCATCACCATGTTGGGCAGTGAACCTGCATCAAATAACGCGTCGCCCTGAACGCATTGAAGGGTCTGTTCGTTTGCTTGCCAAGGCTAAAAACACAAAGGCCAGATGCTTCGGCACTTTTGCCTTGGCATGACGAAAAGTATAAGCCGTGAAAAAAAGCTGCAAGCAACTGTGAGGAACCTTTTCGCATGCGAAAAGTGACACCAGCAGAAAGGTTTTCGTGCGGAAAGGGTACCCGCCAACGAAGAAAATGGTTAAAAGGATGCAATCGCCCTGAGAGAAAGGTTCGTTTTACTCTTTTTTAGACTAGTTCATTTTATAATAGAAGCATTCTATCCAAACAAGGAGCGGATGATGAAACGAAAATTAATTCTCTTCCTTCTTATTTTTGCACTTTTACTGAGTTCGGCAGCCTGCACCCAGGCCACTCCCACGACAATAGCCAAGCCCACTAACCTGCCTGCTGAAGCCTCCACAGAAGGTGAAGTGCTTGAGCTGCTAAACGGTCCCCAGTCCATCAAGTTAAGCATGGCTGACCTGAAAGCTCTCCCAGCCGTTGAAGGGCTTGGCGGCATCATTTCCAGCACCGGCAAAATCACCGCACCTGTCAAATACAAGGGCGTAGAAGTTGTTGCCCTTGCAGAAAAATTGGGTGGACTGAAAGAGGGGCTTAGCATTGAAATCCAGGCGCAGGATGGTTATTCAATGACCTTTTCTGCAGAACAGCTGCAAAAAGGTCAATTCACCACCTATGATGTATCTTCCGGAACTGAAATCAAAGCACTTTCCCCCATTAAGACCATCATCGCCTACGAACGCGAAGGTCAGCCGATGGATGCCAAAAGTGAAGGGGCTCTGCGCCTTGCAATGGTCAGCGACTCGCCCTTGCAGGTTGTAGACGGTCATTGGGCCGTAAAATGGGTGGTAAAAGTAATCCTTAAACCGGCAGTGGCTGATTGGTCTTTGCATTTGGCTGGCGCACGCGAAGAGGATATGGACCGCGGAACTTTTGAATCCGGATCCGCGGCAAATTGCCACGGCGGCACCTGGAAAGATGACAAAGCACAAACCTGGAAAGGCATTCCCCTTTATATGCTTCTTGGCCGCATTGATGATGAAAACAAACATGGCGATAATGCCTTTAGGGAAGACCTTGCCAAAACCGGTTACAGCGTGGATATCATTGGCAAGGATGGTTACACAGTCACTTTGGATTCCGCAAAGCTTAGCCGCAACGAAAAGATCATCGTTGCCAATCAAGTAAACGGCAACGTTTTATCCGAGGCAGACTTTCCCCTTAAACTGGTTGGGGAGGGCCTGACCGGCAAAGAAATGGTCGGCGCGATTGCCAAACTTGTTATCCACCTGCCCGGCAGCAACACAAGCCAGCAAGCAGCTACCGCCGTAATAACAGCAAAAGAAACTGCAGCTGCAGTTATGCCCACGCTGGGGGAAATCCTCAAGCCACCTGCTGAGCTTAAACTTGAAATAAGCGGGTTGATTGAAGCAGCCAAAACCTTTGACGCCAAAGCACTTTTAGACCTCAAGCCCATCGTGGCAAAAGTGGAACATCCCAAGATGGGAAGCATTGAAGTCACCGGCATTAAATTGGCTGATTTTCTGAATATGCTTAAAGCAAAAGCAGAGGCCAGCAAATTAGTGGTAACAGCAACCGATGGTTATGTTTCTGAAATCCCGCTTAAGGACGTGCTGGCATGTCCAAACTGCCTCTTAGGTTGGAATGAAAAAGGGCTCATGCTCTATATGCCAGGCTTTCAGGGCAATGCCTGGGCAAAAAATGTAGCCAAAATAGAAATTAAATAAAAATGGAGAAGGGGGCGGAAGTTTTCCGTCCCCTTTCTAAAACAGATAAGCATGAAGCCGCATAAACTCTTCTTGATTTTGCTCAGTCTTGTTCTTTTCATGGCTGGCTGCGCTCCAAAGCCCAAAACCAAATTGCTTGTTTTTGCTGCCGGAAGTCTTATTCAACCCTTTACTGAGCTTTCCAAAGCGTTTGAAGCCAAAAATCCGGATATTGAAGTACAGTTAGAGTTTCATGGCTCAATTCAGGTGATTCGCCACGTTGTTGACATTCACGAAGAAATTGACCTGGTGGCTACAGCAGATCAATCCCTTATTCCTATGCTGATGTATCCACCGGATGCCGCGGCACCCGAAGGCTATGCCTCTTGGTATCTCGCGATGGCCACCAATAAGCTTGCCATTGCTTATACGGAGAAAAGCAAATATGCCGGGGAAATCAACCAGGAAAATTGGTGGAAAATCCTTTCCCAGCCGGATGTAAAAGTTGGCCTTTCAGACCCGCGTTTTGATGCTGTGGGCTACCGCCAACTGATGATTTTTGCGCTTGCTCAAAATCAATATAAAAAACCGGACCTCTTTTTCAATTTTGTGGATGGGCAGTTTAAGCAGCCCATCACCCTTACTGAATCAGACTCTTCCCAGCAGATTCACATCCCTGAAATTTTAGAAACCCGCCCGGACAGCCATCTGGTGTTGCGCGGCGGGTCCATCGCCCTGAATGCTCTTCTGGAAGCTGGGGAAATTGACTATGCTTTTGAGTATGAAAGCGTTATCAAACAGCACAACTTTAAAATGCTCCCCCTTCCGGATAGCCTTAACCTGGGCAGCCCAGAGATGGACCCCGCTTATGGTAAAGTTTCGGTTGTCTTGGATTTTCAACGTTTTGCGAAAGTAAAGCCAGAGTTTAAAGGTGAAACCATTCGCTATGGACTCACCATCCCCAATAATGCGCCGCACATGCAGCAAGCCTCGCGTTTTGTCCGTTTTCTTTATAGTCATGAAGGGCAAGCCATCATGGCAGAACAGCACCACCCTTTGCTCACTCCCCCCCGAGGAGATCACCTGGAAAAGTTACCAAAAATTCTGCAAGAAAGCCTTCCCAAAGAATGAAGCAAAGAGAGCTGCCAATCTCGTTTGTGCTTTCAGCCAGCCTTCTGATTCTTTTCATCATCCTCCCTCTCATCTTTACTTTACTTTCGAGCTCGCTTACCGAACTTTTGAAAACCGTTAGTGACCAGGAAGTAGCCGCTTCCATTGGGCGCACTTTTTTAGCCGCAGCAATGGCCACCTTTATAGGCTTACTTATTGGGCTGCCAACAGCCTACATACTGGCACGCAAAAAATTCCGAGGCAAATCACTCATTTCCGGCTTAATAGACCTGCCTCTTATTGTCCCGCATACAGCAGCCGGAATTGCCCTTTTAATTACCTTTGGCAGGCAGGGTTGGCTGGGTTCTTTATTTGCAAGACTGGGCTTCTTCTTTGCGGATACCCTCCCGGGGGTGGTACTGGCTATGACGTTTGTCAGCCTCCCTTTGCTGGCTAACGGAGCCAGGGAAGCCTTTGCAGCGGTTGACCCAGAGCTTGAAAGGGTTGCCAGAGTAGATGGCGCCTCACCCTTGCAGGTATTTTGCAAAATAGCCTTGCCCATTGCCTGGAAAGGCGTTTTGAGCGCCGCACTCATGATGTGGGCCCGCGGCATCAGCGAGTTCGGGGCCATTTCCATCCTGGCCTATCACCCAAAAACAGTTTCTGTTCTGCTTTTTGAGCGCTTTCAAGGCTTTGGGTTAGGCGCGGCCCTGCCTGTTACAGTATTGCTGCTTTTTATCGTGCTGGTTTTGTTTGTATGCCTGAGAGTGCTTTCAGATAAAATGGGGGATTAAGTCTGATCTTTAAATAAAAAAATGGCGAGGCTGGGATTTGAACCCAGAACCAATGGCTTATGAGTCCCCGACGCCAAATTATCACTTTTTACATAAGATTTACTCGTTGAAATCAGCATTTTTTTGATACCTGTTAACAATAGTCCACTGCTCTAAAACTATCACATTGACTCAACTTTTTTCCGTGACTTAAGCCGGCTTTTACCAGCAACTTGAACAACTTATTTGAATTATGCCTATAATGTGCTATTATATTCATGGCGATAGACTTAGGTTATGGAAGGCAGGTTCTCAGAACCAGCAGTGGTTAGAAGTCTAACTATGGGACCCTTCATCTAAGATATCGCTTATATATTTAATGTTTTTATCATTAGGTGTTAGTTTCAAACCGTTCGTCCATACCCCTTTGAACTTAGAATGCTGCGATGAATATAGTTTGTTTTTCTGAAACCACCTGAAATAGGACTGATCGGGTGAGGGAGGCATACCAGATTCTTCGAAATATATTCTCATACTATAAGCTGCATAGTCTGCATATAACAATTCTGTATGCTGTGAAATATTCCCAGTAGTCACTTTACCTATTTTTTCTTGATATGTTAGGTTACTTTGGCCAATAATCGAGTATTTGAAAAGGTATTCCCTTAGTAAAGATTCTTTGATATTGTTTCGTCCAGACACTACTATATGACACTTTTGCTTCCCATATTGCTTAGTGAGCCAACTTAATCTTTCGATCACATTCTTGACCCCAACAAAATACATTGACGGATAACGAACTAGTCTGTCGTTTAAATCTATTCTAGGCTTATAAAAAAGCGAATGGATCGTAATAAATCTAAAACTTCCTATAATCTGAAATAAATCTTTTTTACGATTATGGTCAAGCTCCTTAGAGCTAAGTTTATAAATAGGCTTGTTGATTTTTCTCTCAGAATGATATTTTTGTAGGACGAAATTCATTCTTGAGAACTCGCTTGGAGTTGCCACTATTGCTGATACATTAAACCAGTAAGTCACTCCTGCTTTTCCCAAATCAAACCCCTCATCTCCAGATTCATCAATGTAAGCATAGAAGTCTTTTTCCAAGTCTATTTTACAGTTCTGATGTAATTCAAAATTTGTCATAAATTAATCCGGAATTGTATTAGCTTTTGTAAGCAATTGCAATCATTTCTTCTATCTCTTCTCTGCTCAGTATGAGATTGTGTGCTTTCAGGGATTCTTCCAGAGAGTCAGAAACGGCCTCAATTCGCTTCTTGTTGGCGATCAGAGAAACTTCATAGATGACCAAACCCATTGATTTTTGAGTCTTTTTTGCCCGCTTAGAG
>JAYFRD010000019.1:0-123708 GCA_034926255.1 Anaerolineaceae bacterium
CATTGAACGTTTCAATCGCACGGTTTTGGATGAATTCTTTCGTGTCAAGTTCAGAGAAAAGTTTTATGAAAGGGTTGAGGCATTGCAGACTGATTTGGATGACTGGCTCTTACATTACAACACAGAGAGACCCCATAGAGGCTACCGTAATCAAGGCCGTACCCCCTTCCTTTCGATCCAAACTTACTTAGATACCGTTAGTCATGAGGCTTAGTTGTACAGCTTAGTTGTACACGTCATTAACTACACAAAACCCTCTCACCTTTCTCATCTTTCCGCACAGATAAACGTATTCTTTTAAACATTTTCCTCGTTGGCTACTGACCTTTCCGCAATGTGCCTTGTTAACTACAACAAAACCTCTCCCTTTTCGCATCTTTCTGCACGCGTAAGGGTATTCTTTTTAAATATTTTCCTCGTTGACTACTGACCTTTCCGCACGTACCCCCTCTTTCCGTATACCCCTTTCCGCATGCGGAAAGGTACCTCTCACTTGTTTGCAGCCTGCTTTACACACCTTCCACTTTTCGTCATGCCGACCAAAACATTTTTACATTTCCCCTCCCCCATCCCTCGTCATGCTGAGGTGTTTTCCGAAGCATCTGGCCTTTTTTGTTTTGGGTTTAGCCAAGACGACTGCCAGACCCTTCACACCGTTCAGGGTGACGAGCGGGAATGAGCAATTGGAGCGATGCAAGGGCTTTAAGCACCCAACCCCCTCGTCATGCTGAGGTGTTTTCCGAAGCATCTGACCTTTTTTGTTTTGGGTTTAGCCAAGACAACTGCCAGACCCTTCACACCGTTCAGGGTGACGAGCGGGAATGAGCAATTGGAGCGATGCAAGGGCTTTAAGCACCCAACCCCCTCGTCATGCTGAATGAAATGAAGCATCTGGCATTTGTGTTTTATAGTCTGGGCAAGCAAACAAACAGACCCTTCACTGTGTTCAGGTTGAAGAGTTATTTGATGCAGGTTCACTACCCACTATTTAGATGTAATTTTCCTGCCTTTTGATTGACAAGCCTTTTTATTTGGAATATCCTTGACCCAAGATGTTACCCTTTGAAATGCCCTCAGCTACCATTCTTGGCATCAGCGCTCTCAACCAATACCTGCGTGAAGCACTTGAGAGCGACCCGGTACTGCAGGATTTATGGGTGCGCGGCGAGATTTCTAACTTTTCAGCTCCAAAATCCGGCCACCTCTATTTCAGCCTGAAAGATACAGAAGCCCAAATGCGCTGTGTAATGTGGAAGACCTCTGCCTTTCAACTGCGCTTCCAGCCCCAAGACGGGCAAATGGTTGAAGCCCATGGCAGCATGAACATTTATCCGGCCGGGGGTCAGTTGCAATTCTACGTCAGCGAAATGCGGCCAGCGGGTGTCGGTGCGCTCTTTGCAGAATTTATGCGCCTCAAAAACAAACTGGAAGGCGAAGGGCTCTTTGACGAAGCCCATAAACGGCCTATCCCTGCCTATCCAAAACACATCGGCGTGGTCAGTTCTGCAAGCGGGGCCGCGCTACAGGACATTCTGAACACGCTTGGCCGCAGGCGGCCCGACCTCAAGGTAAGCATTGCTCCCAGTACGGTTCAGGGTATTGAAGCGCCAAAAGAACTGCTGCTTGCGCTCGAATCGTTAAATAAAATAGCGGATTTGGATTTAATTATCATCGCCAGGGGTGGAGGTTCCATGGAAGACCTATGGGCCTTCAATGACGAAGCCTTGGCACGTGCGGTTTACCGCAGCCGCTGCCCGGTCATCAGCGGGGTAGGCCACGAGACAGATTTCACTATCCTTGATTTTGTTGCTGACCTGCGCGCCCCCACCCCCACCGCTGCTGCAGAACGAGCCAGCGCCATGACTCGTGCTGATCTGCTGCTGACGCTTACCGGGCTCAGCGAACAAATGCGGGTTCAGCTAAGCCTCAAGCTGCAGAATTCCTTTCAGGCTCTGCAGCTTGCCAAAACGGAACTCAAGCGCTTTGCCCCGGGCTATCGCATTGCCAACGCCCTGCAACAGCTGGATGATTTAAGGGCTTGGCTTGAACGCGCCTCGCGCAGTTCCATCCAGAAGGCAAAGCAAAAACTTGAACAAGCCCAAAGCCAACTGGAAGCCCTTAACCCGCAGGCTGTTCTAAGCCGGGGTTATGCCATCCTCAGCGATCTAAACAGCGGGCAGATTATCAGCAGTATCCATCAGAGCCATCCGGGGCAAGAGGCCATCATCCAATTAAAGAACGGCAGCCTGACTGCCCAGATACAATCCATTCAGCCGGGAGATTTGCATGCCAGAAAAAAATGAACCCTTAAACTTTGAAAAGGCTTTTCAGGAGCTCCAAGTAATTATCGCAAAATTAGAGACCTCAGAACTCCCCCTCGAGGAAGCCCTCAAACTTTACGAACAGGGCCAAAAGCTGGCCACGGATTGCGGGAAATTTCTTGAGAGTGCTCAATTGCGGGTGCAAATGCTAAACCCGGATAAATCAAACCAGGATAATGCGCTTGGAGAGATCAATGCGTGACTTTTTTACCAGCCCGGTAGCGCTTTCACTTTTAGCTGCATGGATATTGGCACAGGTTTTAAAAGTGCCCTTTGAAGCCTTCCGCACCCGCAACTGGGATTGGAGCCTGATGTTTGACCCCGGCCACATGCCTTCTTCGCACTCTGCGGTCATGACCTCTGTAACAACCAGCATAGGCCTTACACAGGGCTGGGGTTCGCCGCTTTTTGTACTTGCGCTCTGCCTTACCGGCATCGTCATTTATGACGCGGCTGGGGTGCGGCGCCAATCCGGTTTTCATGCGGTGCGTATCAACCTCATTTTTGAACAGCTCAAGAAAATGGAAAAGTGGGATCAGGAAGAAATGAAAACGCTTGCCGAAGTGATCGGCCACTCCCCTGCAGAAGCAGCCGCAGGTGCTATTTTCGGGATTTTGATTGCCCTCAGCGTTTGTGGCCTAATGAATGTATATTAGTAAATAGCGCAAGTTAGTTCAGGCGTTTACGTTTATTGTCTTATGAAAACATTGCAAATTGTCAGGCTGAACGAAGTCAACTTTCCAGATTTGATTGCATTTGAGCAGGTTTTGCGAACTGAAGAAGACTTTTGGAATTGGAAAATTGGCACCGAGTACCAAAAAGCTGTTCTTGCAAGCTTTAAAGATCCTGCTTTCGCCGATTCTTTTTCTTTTTTAGCCTATGATGAAGGTGTCGTTGTCGGCCGTTTAGATGGAAGCTTACTTTGTTCTCACTTTGATGGCAAGAAGAAGGCTTACCTGGATTGGATTTGTGTGCGCAAAACCTACCGACATCAAGGCGTTGCTCAGGCGCTTTTGCGGCAGTACATACGAGAACTTCATCTAAAAGGCATCGAGCAGCTGATTGCCATCATTGCTCATAATGAGGAAGCGCTCAGATTTTATCATTCGATAGAAAATGCTAAAATTGGCGATCAAGCCCTTTGGCTTGAAATCAAATAAAAAGACGCTGCCCTCCCCTGCTAAAGCAGCACATTACACATACAACAAACCTCTGCACTTTCACAGTAATGACCCGGCAGAACTTATAAACTGAACTCTGCCAGGCCATTCTGTTTTATGCTCCATAAGAAAAAAACAGGTATTATGCCCTTTCAAGCTCGCTTTCGGCCGCCAGGCAGGCAAAAGCGTACTTTGAACGGGTTTCACCGGCCAAAGCCAGCAGCTCTTTCCAAACAGCTTTAGCACCCTCCGCGTCGCCCTTGAGGCGCAGGTAATTGCCCAGGCCATAACCACAGGTAATACGGTTGATGGCTTCTTCTGCCTCATTCTTAAAGAAGGCCATACTTTCATCAAGAGAATGCAGGCCTTTATATAAAAGCACTCGCTCAAAATAAGCAATGTTTTCGCCGGGGTCGTCCTGCGGGCTCACTTTTTCAAGCAGCTTTTCTGCTTTTTCGCTCTGGCCTAAACGCGTAAGGGTCATCCAATACCAGTCCACAATGGCAATCATAGCGTCTTTTGTTTCAGTCAGCTCCAGGCAGCGTTGGTAAGCCACTGCTGCTTTTTCAAACTCACCACGCAAATAATGGGCTAGCCCAAGGTGGTACCATACATCCCAGTTTTCAGGGATCAGGCGGCTGGCTAATTCAAGGTCTGCGGCTCCTTCATCAAACTGGCGAAGGTTCAAATGACGGTGGCCGCGGTAACGATAATAGATACCTTCAAAAGGGTAAAAGTTTAATGCTTTACTGAAAAGGCAGATGGATTCCTCCATTTTCGCTTCTTTGGCGGCAGCCATCGCCTGATCATAATACTTTTGAGCTTCCAAACGGATATCAAGGGCCATATGAAAAATCCTTTCTTTTTGCGCGAGTGTTGATGACTAAGGTTTATTCTTATCCAGCAGATGGCAAGCAGCGCAATGGCCTTCTTCTGGGAAGTGCAGCTTTGGTTCTTCCTTATAACAGCGCTCAAACACAAACGGGCAGCGGGTATTAAAGCGGCAGCCTTCAGGCGGGTTAACCGGGCTGGGGATGTCGCCCTGAATGGCTTCAAGCTTCCCCTTCCATTCCGGGTCCGGCACTGGAATAGCCTCCAGCAGCGCCTTGGAATAAGGGTGCAAAGGCTTCGCAAAAAGCTGTTCTTTGCTGGCCGATTCCATGATTTTGCCCAGATACATCACCGCAATCCGGTCACTGATATGTTTGACAACACTAAGATTGTGCGAGATAAAAATATAAGAAAGCTGATATTTCTTCTGCAATTCACGCATCAGGTTTAATATCTGGGCCTGAATGGATACATCCAGGGCAGAAACCGGCTCATCGCAAACTAAAAGCTTTGGGTTGAGTGCCAAAGCCCTGGCTATGCCTACGCGCTGCCTCTGTCCACCTGAAAATTCATGTGGGAAGTTATCGTACTGGTCTGGCCGAAGGCCTACATCATGCATCAGCTGCAGCACGCGCTCTTTGCGCTCTTTGGCGTTGCCTTGCTTTTGAATTTTAAGGGGCTCTTCAATCACACGCCCAACCGTAAAGCGCGGGTCAAGCGAAGAAAAGGGATCCTGAAAAATAAACTGAATTTCACGAGTCAGCTGATGCCTTCTTGCAGGGGCTATCTTGCCGGAAATCAAGTCACCCCGAAAAAAGATCTGCCCTTCCGTAGGGTTCAAAAGGCGCACAATGGTTTTGCCGGTGGTGGTCTTTCCGCAGCCGGATTCGCCTACCAAACCAAAAGTTTCTCCATCCTGCAGGCTAAAACTGATGTCATCTACGGCCTTAACCAAAACCTGGCCAAACCCATCTTTACGTTTAACAGGGTAATAGACTTTAAGATTTTTAACTTCAAGCAATTTATCGCTCTTCATTCGCTTCAACTCCCAATGGGTAATGGCAGCGCACCTTTGCTCCATCTTTCATTATCCTTAAATCCGGATGATGTTGGCGGCAGTTTGCGTCAGCATATTGGCATCTGGGCGCAAATTTACAGCCGTGCAGCATTTCAGCCGGGGAAGGAACATTACCTGGAATGTTGAAAAGCGCTTCTTTATCCTCAACCAGAGAAGGAATGGACTGCAGCAGGCCAGAGGTATAGGGGTGGTGAGGCTTTGCAAAAAGCCTTTTTACCGCTTGGTATTCCACCGCTTCGCCGGCATACATTACCAGCACATTGTCCGCAATCTGCGCAACTACGCCCATATCATGCGTAATCAAAACAATAGCCGTCCCTGTCTTTTCTTTGAGTTCCGCCAGCAGCTTAAGGATTTGCGCCTGAATGGTCACATCCAAAGCGGTAGTGGGTTCGTCCGCTATCAAAATCTGCGGCTTGCAAGCCAGGGCAATGGCAATCATCACCCTTTGGCGCATTCCGCCGGAAAGCTGATGCGGATACTCCTGAATTACCCTGTCCGGTTCAGGAATGCCTACCAAATCCAGCATTTCAACGGCCTTAGCCTCAGCCTCTTGGCGGCTCATCCCTTGGTGAATCATCAGGGGCCTGGAAACCTGCTTGCCAATGGTAAACACTGGGTTCAAAGAGGTCATTGGCTCCTGAAAGATCATGGAGATCTCATTGCCGCGGATGGAGCGCATTTCTTTTTCAGTTTGCTTTGCAAGGTCTTTGCCTGCGTGCATAATAGAGCCTTGCATTATTTTGCCAACATTCTTTGGGATTAACTGCAATATGGAAAGGGCGGTAACCGTTTTTCCGCAGCCGGATTCGCCAACAATAGCCAAGGTTTCTCCCGCATCCAGAGAAAAATCCAGCCCGTCTACAGCAGGCAGCATGCCCTTTTCAAGGTAAAAGCCGGTTTTAAGCCCTTTTACTTCAAGGAGTTTACTCATGTTTCGCACTCCTCTTGTGGCCAAGCCGTGGGTCCAGCGAGTCCCGCAGGCCATCTCCCACCAGGCTGAAAGACATCACTACCAAAGTAATGGCCAAACCCGGCGCCAAAACCCCGAGTGGATAAGAACGCATCACTTCTTTGGCAACATTCAGCATGGCACCCCATTCCGGGTTCGGGGGCATAACACCCAAGCCCAAAAAAGACAGCGCGGAAGCCGTCAGAATGGAAGTGCCAAGGTCCAGCGTTACCGTAACAATCACCAAAGAAATGGCATTCGGCAGAATATGGTCAAAGATAATGCGAAAATCACTGGCGCCCATTACTTTACAAGCTTCAATATATTCAGCATTTTTAAGCGAAATAACAATGCCGCGCACAATTCTGGCCATGGAAGGGATACAAAATATCCCTACCGCAATCGTTGTATTTCTGATCCCATTGCCCAGAATGGCAATGATGGCAATAGCCAGCAGCATGCCCGGGAATGCCAGCAAAATCTCCACAATACGCGAAATGAAGGCGTCCACCCATCCTCCAAAGTAACCGGCCAGCAAACCGAGGATGAGGCCTATAAAGCATCCGGAAAGCACACCAATAAAAGCGATAGAAAGCGAAACTCTGGCGCCGTAGATAAGCCGTGTCATCGTATCACGCCCCAACTGGTCGGTGCCTAAAGGGTGTGCCAGCGAGATAGGCGCGTATTTTTCTTTCAGGTACATTTTGGTTGGCTCATATTTTGTAAAATAGGGGCCAACGACAGCCATTACAAAAACTGCCAGCAGAAAAAACAAAGCTACAAGCGATGTTTTTCTGCGTTTAAATCTTTTCCAGATATCTCGGAATCGCATGGCAGTTCCTTAACTATATTTGATGCGCGGGTCAATCACCGCGTACATCAGGTCCACAACCAGGTTCACAAGCACAAATGAAACGGCCATTACCAGCACACAACCCTGAACGACAGGGTAATCGCGGTTGCCAACACCATCCACCAAAAAACGCCCAAGGCCGGGGATGGCAAAAACAGTCTCAACAAGCGTAGCGCCTGAAAGCAGCCCTCCAAAACGCAAACCTATAGAAGTAAGCACCGGGATGAGGGCGTTGCGGAAGGCATCGCTGAATACAATTTGACCTTCCGGCACACCGTAAGAACGTGCGGTGCGAATATAGTCTTGATTAATGACATCCAGCATGGAAGAGCGCGTAGTGCGGGTCAGTGAGCCCACTGCAGTAAAGCCAAGGGTTACGATAGGCAGAATTGCCCCACGCCATTCCATCATGCCAATGCTGGGCAGCAGCCTTAAATTAAGAGTAAAAATAAGCATGAGGATGAGTGCTGAAAAGAAGGAAGGCGTAGAAACAAAAACAAGCGAAGCCACCATTAAGGTGTGGTCTGTTAACTTGTTGTGGCGGATTGCCGCCAAAATGCCGAAAACAATACCAATCACCGAAGATAAAATGGTGCCCCCCAGAGCTAAAATAGCTGTTGGTTTATACCGCTCTGCTATTTCAGCCAAAACAGGTTTTTTTGTAAAAATGGATGGACCCATATCGCCCTGAAAAAGACGTCTGATCCATTTTAGATATTGCACAGGAAGGGGATCATTAAGGCCCAGTTTTTCGCGTTCAGCCTGATAGCTGTCCGAAGCTACATCTGTGCCTATCATAATCTTGACCGGGTCGCCCGGAATGAGACGAACCATGCCAAAAATAATCATCGACAGAATGACCAGCATTGGGATGGTTTGCAATAATCTTTTAAAGGCGTACTTAAGCATGATCTTTCATCTCAGTCAAAGAAATACTGGCTTTGACTGGCAGCAGTGCTCGTCTTGCTGCTGCCAGTCACAGGTTCAGGTGGATCTATTTGCCAGAGGCAACTTTGAGTTTGGCCCAGTCGATGGTATTGCCCGCGTTGAGGAAAAAGTCCTCAACTTTGTCCGAAAGGGCATAAACATTGTTGCGCTGGTTCATGGTGATGCCAATAGGGTCATCATAAATAAGAATCTGCATGGCATCGCTGTACATCTTCAGCCTATCTTCGGGAACAACGCTCTTAGAAGCATCCTCAAGCAGTTTGTCCACGTCCGCATTAGAGTAGAAGCCATAATTATTCTTGTTCAAGCCGTCTGCTTCCGTGTGGAAAACGCGGTAAGTGGACTGGTGTGCATCCAAATCTCCTCCGGCTCCCATGATGAACATATCCCAGCCATATTTCTGGTTGTATTCTTCCGGGGTAATGCCATTGAGTGATTCAAGGAAAACCGCACGCTCCACCACTTCAATGGTGGCATCAATCTTTACGCCCTTCAGCTGTTCCGCAATGATCTGGGCCATTTCAACACCCTTATTGTAAAGGGCGGTGGTCATAATCTTCATCTTAAAGCCATCCGGATATCCGGCTTCAGTAAGCAATTGTTTGGCTTTATCATAATCCTGTTCGATCTCACCCATATCCTTATAGCCTATGACACTGGGTGAAAGCAAACTGCGGGCTGGCTTCTCGCCCAGAGGGGAATAGAGGGCTTCACAGATTTCTGCACGGTTCACGGCATAACTGATAGCCTGGCGCACTTTAGGATTGCTCATAGGAGCATTAGTTGACTTAACGTTGAACTGGAAGAGGTGAATGCCGTTGCTTTCGGTCATCACAACATTCACGCCATCACTTTCGTTTTCTTTCAGACGTTTTACATCATCCGGGGCTAAGCCGGTAATGAAGTCTACCTGGCCGGTTTCAATGGCAACAGAGCGGGCTGCCTGATCTGGTATGATGAGGATATTAAAGTATTTGGTTACAGGTTTGCCACCCCAGAATCCATCAAAAGCTTCAAACTTTATGCCTTCGCCGGGTTTGATTTCAGTAACCTTGTATGCGCCGGTACCGTCAATCGACTCGGGAGTTTTGGCAAAGTCTGCACCAAATTTTTTGACATATTCAGAGTTGACAATGCTGGCCGACTTGTGTGCTAAAGTTGCCTCAACCGGTCCATAAGGCTCCTTGGCAACAATAACACAGGTCTGAGGGTCAGGGGCAGAAACTTCCTTCACCCAAACATAGTTGGAAGACTGGCGCAAGCCCAGTGAAGCATCGGCCAGGCGGGTAAAGGTGGCCACACAGTCATCCGCTGTAAAGTCCTTCCCGCTTTGGAATTTAACGCCTTGGCGCAGCTTGAAAGTCCAGGTTACCTTATCTTCGGCAACGGACCATTCAGTAGCAAGGCCGGGTACCATTTTGCTTTCATTATTAATGCCAATCAGGGTGGAGTAAACATTGGGGAGAACAACATTGTTAGAGCTGTTCACCGCCGGATCCATGCTGTTTTGGTCACTGCTGGTGCCCATAATGATGGTATCTTTATACGTTTTGGCTGGTTCAGCCGGGGTGGCAGCAGGGGCTGTCTCCGCGGCTTTCGTGGGCTCGGCCGGAGCTGCCACAGTCGGTTCCGCGGGTTTTTCGGCTGGCTTGGTTGCTTCCGCTGCCGGGCTTGGAGCGGCTGTGCATGCTGCAGAAAACAGCAGCACAAAGGCAATACAGAAAATCATCCATTTTTTCATATTTCTCTTCTCTTTCTTTTCATATTGTTTTTATTTACTGCACACAATAGTGCAGGCTTGCCATTGCTTAAGGAATGAAATACATTCCATCGGGACCATCACTCAGAATTTCATAGCCGTTTTCAGTAACCACAAAGTTCTGCTCAATGCCAAATACACCGGCTTCCGGGTCGCATAGTTCAGGCTCAATGGCCATCACCATACCGGCTTCAAATACGCTATTTTCAGCAGTAGTCATCATGGGATATTCGTGTACATCCAAACCGATGCCGTGGCCATACCCTCCTCTGCCGCGCAAGTATTGGCTAAGGCCGGAACGGTCATAATAATCATCAATAGCCTTTGCGGCATCAACAATTTTTTTGCCGGGAGCAACGTGCTTTAAACCCTCGTAAAGAGCGCCTACAGCCGTATCAAAAAGCTTTTGCTGATGCGCGTTCATCTTGCCTGTGCAGGCCTGACGGATGATATCCGAATAATAACCCTGGTAAGATGGTCCGCCGTCTACCATGCAAATTTCGCCGTCCTGCCTGCCAATCACCACATTTTCAGAGGGCGGGCAGTTATAAAAGTCATAGCGCCCTGGTCCATTGCGGATGCCCAGCTGCAGGATTTTTTCACAGCCATTTTTAAAAGTTTCTGCGGCAATATTGCAATAAAGATCAAACTCCGTGGTTTGGCCGCGAACAACCTCTTCATAAGCCTTGCGGATAGCTTTTTCGTTTATTTGGCTTGCCTTACGCAGCAGTTCAATTTCTGTCTGGCTCTTGATTTTGCGGCAGTTCCAAAGGGCTTGCGTTCCATCCGCAATTTCAAAATCTGTCAGACCAGCCAGCAGCTTTTGAATATCACTGTATGCCATGTGCATGCGCATCGCAAAGCCATTTTCCAAGCCGACTTTACCGTGTTTAAGTTTTAGTTTTTTAAAAGCCAGGAGGATTCCATCCGCATAAGAAGAAGGTTCACCCGCCGCTGAACTTCGGTAAAAGCCCTGCATCTGGTCCAAACCCACCCAAGAAGTGTGCGCAACCGTCTTGAGGTTTGAAGCGGCGCTGATCAAAATACAATCACCTTCTGCGTTGAAAAGGCAGGCGCCCGGGTTTGAGGCACGGCTGTCCCACACAATTGAGCGCATACCCGTAAAGTAGCGCATGTTTGGTTCGGAAGTTAACAAGATTGCATCCAGACCTTGAGTTCTAAGTTGACTTGTTAATTTCTTCAGCCTGTTTTGGTATTCTTCAAGAGAATGTTCCAACATTGGAGAATGATGCATAGCCACTCCTTCTTTTATTTTTAGGGTGCAGATAAAAAATCTCATGTAAGAGATATGATATTTCTTTAGAATACCACAAGTTCTGTTTTAGGCAAGTTCAATTTGGCCATTAAATGTTAATAATTATTAATCAACCTATTAAATTAGCTGTAAATTCGGAATAAAACAGTAAAAAAGCGGAGTTGTCCTTGGTTTGGAAGGTTTTCAGGCTGAGCGCTTCAGACGGCGCTTAATACCGCCAAGAACTTGCTGCAGTTCGGGCAGTTTTAACAGGCTCATCGCAAGGCCGTAAACCAGCACCCCAACAAGCACACCCAGGAACAGATTCCATCTGGGGTTCCGCACCAAAAGCCTGCTGAATGCAAGAATAGCCGCGCTCATTGCGGCTGTACCCAATACCGCTTTCCAAGCACTATCCAAAATCCATCTGCCCATCAGCCCCCCTAAGCGCTTGCGCAGAATTGTCAGCAAAACCAGGCTTTCAATCACGGTGGCCAACGAGTTTGCAAGGGCCAGTCCACCCAGAGCATACCAGCCCAGGGCATGAAACCACTGCGAAAAAGTGAAGGAAAGGACAATATTAAGGGCCATCGCTCCAATGCCTACCCCAACCGGTGTTTTTGTATCATGCAGAGCATAGAAAGCGCGGCTAAGCACTTCCACCAGGCAATGCCCTACCAAACCGGCACAATACCAAAGAAGGCCCCAAGCCACCATCTCGGTGGAACGGGCGTTAAATTCGCCTCTTTCCAGCAGCACCCTCACCAAGGGATAGCGGATGAGGATCATCCCAAAGGTTGATGGTATGGCCAGCAAAAGAATGCCGCGCAAAATGCCGGCCAGCGTGGAGCGCATGGAGTCAAACTGCTTCAGTTCCGCCTGGGCAGAAAGGGTGGGCAGCGAGGCAATCCCGGCTGACTGGGCAATCATCCGCTGCGGCATCATAAAAAGGATGAAAGCAAAACTGAGAGCGGCCGTGGAACCAGGCTCAAGCCCCAGGGCAATCATGGTGTTGACCACAAAGTTCAACTGCACCACACCCGCCCCAACCAGGCGCGGCAGCATAAGGCTTACCACCTTCATAACAGTGGGGTTGTTCAGGCCTTCGCTGAGCGAGTAGCTGCGGGTTTTCAGTTTAAATAAAGAAGGCAGTTGAATAAGCAGGTGCAGGCTCGCACCCAGCAGCGTTCCGTAAGCCAAGCCGGCAACACCCAAGCTTTTATGCCAAAGTACGGCCCCGCTGATGATGCCTATCGAATACAGAGAAGGCGCAAGCGCCGGAATGAGAAATTGCTGGTGAGCATTAAGAATGCCCATCACCAGGCCCGAAACCCCAAAAATAACCACAGTGGGCAGCATTATTCGCAGCAAGCGCACCGTTAGGTCCAGTTGGCCTAGGGGTGTGCCTGGGGCCAGCAGATAAATAATATGCTGAACCACCCATGGTGCAAAAATCCAGCTGAGGACAGCCACAGCAACAAGGGCAACACTCACCACGTTGATAACACCGCTGGCCAACTTCCAGGCCCCGCGCAGGTCTTTGCGTGTCAGCATGCCTGTAAACATAGGAATGAAGGCCGAGCCCAACGCACCGCCTGCCACCAGATTAAAGAGCAGTTCCGTCAGGCGGTTGGCAGCATTGTACGAATCCAATTCCTGTCCGGTGCCAAAATAGCGGCTCATCGCCAATTGCTGGCCCAGGCCGAAGATATTGCTGATAATGAAGGCTGCAACCACCAGTGCAGCAGCGCGGGCAATCTGGCCTCCGGCTTCAGAAAAATTGGCAGCTCCTTCTTCTGAACCGTCTTGGCTTTTAGTATCTGCCCTTTTCAACACTGAGTCTGGGAGCTGCTCAGGCTGCTTTGTCATGCCTCCTCATCCTTCGCAAAAACCTCCTTGGCTTCATTCCACAAAGCATCCATGGCTTCAAAACCTAGTTCTTGCAGGCTCTTTCCCTGTTCAGCCGCCTTAGCTTCAATATAACTGAAGCGCTTGCGGAAGCGGGCATTCGTTTCCCGCAGGGCCATTTCTGGGTCAATCTTTAGCCAGCGGATCACGTTGACGCAGGCAAAAAGCAGGTCGCCTGCTTCGGCTTCTTTCTCTTCCGGGGTTTTGGCCTCCAGCAGTTCCTGCAGCTCTTCACGCACTTTTTCTATTACGGGTTCAAAGCTTTGCCAGTCAAAGCCAACCCGTCGAGCACGTATTTGAATCTGATTCGCTTGAATGAGGGCAGGCAACGCATGGGGAATGCCATCCAGCATTCCTTTGGGAGCCTCTTTAGCCTTGTTTTTGCGTTCCTCTGCCTTGATTTGCTCCCAGTTATTCACCACTTGCTCCGCATTTTCCGCCACAACCTCAGCAAAAACATGCGGGTGGCGGCGAATGAGCTTTTGGCTGATTCCCGCAAGCACATCGCTCATTTTAAAGTCCTCATTCTCGTTGGCAATTTGAGTATGCAGCACAATTTGCAGCAAAAGGTCCCCCAGTTCTTCCTGGAGCTGTTCCATATCTTCCTTGTCAAGCGCTTCCAGCACTTCATAAGCTTCTTCCAGTAAATTTTGGCGCAAGCTTAAATGTGTTTGTTCTCTATCCCAAGGGCAGCCATCCGGTGCCCGCAAGCGGGCAATCACTTCCTGAAAATCTTCAAAAGAAGTTCCGGGCTCTCTGGGGGGCAAATAAAGCGTAGAGAGCGCACTGATAAAGGGGGAATGATCTATTTGCCACAGCGGAATTTCTTCAATTTCTTGCGAATCCGTCCCCGCTGCATGTACAAAACGCACCGGAAACTCATCCGGATAGTTTGCCATCAAAGTCAGCTTCACTTCTGATGCCAGTTGGCGGTTGGTAATTTGCGTAATCAGTGCGGCCTGCGCGGGAGAAAAAGAAGGCACGAGCAAACTGCCCAGAGCCAGCGCGTCTGCCAGAACAAGCGCGGGGGAAAGGTCTATCCCCAACACCCGGCAAACAGGCTCTATAAAACTCATGCCGTCTATTATCCTTACGGGTAAAGCTTCTGCCTTTGCCCGTTCAATAAGCATACGGCTTGTTTCTTCAGCCAGCATGGGGCTGCCGGGAACCGCATAGCTAACGCCCTGAGCAGTTTTAGCCAGATCAATCAGGCGCGAGACAAGCACTTCAACAGGGTGTTCAGCTTCATCTTCTTCCCAGAGATAATCAAAAGAATGAAGTCTAAGGTTTTGCGGCAGTTCAGCCGCAACCGGCAAAAAACTGGTGCGCAGGTAAAGCTCAGAGATGGCATTTAGATGCTGCCAAGCTTCAAGCGTAAGGCTGCCCGCACCGGCCGGGCCAAGGCCGAGAATTGTAATACCCTTTGATGAGGTGTTGTTTGACTGCATAAGCGCTTTCTAAAACTAAAGGCTGCCCAAAGCAAAATGGACAGCCTTTTTATTGTATCTCAAGCCGTGGGTTTCACATAGCCGAAGCCATGAAACGCCAGGTAGATTTAACGTTTGGTATAGGTTGGGGCCTTGCGGGCGCGTTTGAGGCCGGGTTTCTTACGTTCCTTCACGCGCGCATCGCGGGTAAGCATGCCTTTTTGACGCAAGCCTGGTCGGCTGCCTTCATCTGTGGCAACCAGAGCACGGGCAAGCCCAAGCATCACAGCGTCGCGCTGGCCGGAAACACCACCGCCTTCAACCATCACCGACACATCCCAGCTGGATGGGTTCTGCCCAGCAACTTCAAGGGCTCCGCGGATTGCGGCTTCATCGCCAAAACGCGTGAAGTACTCAGCGATCGGTTTTTCATTCACGGTAAATAAACCGCTGCCTGCGCTCAGACGCACACGGGCGGAAGATTCTTTACGGCGGCCAATTGCTTCTTTATATTCTGCCATGTTTCCTCTACTTCTCTACTTCGTACTGCTTGGGGGCCTGCGCGGCGTGCAGGTGCTCAGCACCGGCATACACCTTCAGGTTGTCCATATAGCGTTTTGTCATGCGGTTTTTGGGCAGCATTCCTTTGACGGTCAATTCGATCAGTCTCTCAGGATTTTTTTCCAGCATCGTTTTCAGATTCATGGATTTCAAACCGCCGGGATAGCCGGAATGCCGGTAATACATTTTGGTTTCCAAACGGCTGGGGTGGAAGCTGACCTTGGAAGCATTAATCACTACCACATGGTCATTCATATCCACGCCGGGGGTAAAGTTTGGGTGCTGCTTACCCAGCAGCAAAGCCGCAATCTTGCTTGCGAGACGCCCCAAGGTTTCCCCCTCAGCGTTCACAAGGTACCATTCACCAGCCAATTGTCCTTTAGGTACGTATGTTTTTTCCACTTTGTTTCTCCGTTATTCTTCGCCCTTGCCTTTGCATGAGCGCATTAACATTCATTTTCCTCGCTGTAATCCACCTTCATCAGGGTCAGCCCTCTGGCAGGTGCCAGTGCTACTGTGCCGGCATAACCTGTTTCAAAGCCTCTGTTCACCGTGCCTCTGGGCAAAAACCCTGAACCCACCTGAACCAAAGCCCAAACAATGCGGCGCACCATGTGGTTCAGAAATGCATTCCCTGTAATGGTGAATGCCATCCCAAAACTGGTTTGGGCCCATTCCGCCTTATAAATTCGGCGGATGGTAGTGCCGTTGCCATTGAGTGCCCTGCCAAAAGCGATGAAATCGTGTTCGCCCAACAAGTCCTTTGCCTCAAGGGCCATTAAAGCTAAGTCAGGCTGGGTGGTTACTCGCCAGGCAAAGCGATCTACAAGCGGGTTGCGATGCTTCTGCACATACAGCTGATAGCAATATGTGCGGCTCTTGGCGCTGTAACGCGCGTGAAAACTTGCATCGGTCTCCTCCGCCTGCAGCGCGCCGATATCATCAGGCAAAAAAGCGTTCAGGGCAGTCAGAAGCGTTTCAGTGCTGTGCTTCCAGTCCAAGTCAAAATGCAATACCTGGCCTTGCGCATGCACCCCACTGTCTGTTCTGCCTGAAGCGGTCAGGGTTTTGCCCTGCCACCCGATTTTACGCAGTGCCATTTCAAGCTCATGCTGCACACTGTGTTTTATCGCCTGGCGCTGGTAACCGTTATAAGCGGTTCCATCATAAGCGAGGATAAGTTTGTAACGTGCCATGCCTTTGCTTTCGGGCTAAAGGCTTTTTACTAAAAATTACTCAGCAACCAATTCAAGAATGACCATTTCAGCATTGTCGCCTAATCTTGGGCCAAGCTTGAGGATGCGTGTATAACCACCGGGACGGTTGGCAAAGCGAGGAGCGATATCATCAAAGAGTTTCTTGACGATTTCTGGGCTGGCGTTGCCAAGCTCCGCCGCAATCAGGCGGCGAGCATTAACTTTTTCGGCTGCATCACCCTTGCTGCTGTTGCGGGCAAGGGTAATCATTTTTTCGGCTTCGCCCTGAATGGACTTGGCCTTGGCCAGGGTGGTTGTAATGCGTTCGTGTTCAAATAATTGCTTGATCATGGTTTTGCGCATGGAGGTACGATGACCCATGCTGCGACCAAGCTTGTAACCATAGACCTGGTGTCGCATAAATTACTCCACTTCTTTCTCTTCCAAGAATCCCTTTTCGATCATCTTGGCACGTAGTTCAGTCAGGCTCTTATCCCCAAAGTTGCGGATGGAGAGCATTGCATTTTCGCCTTTATCCAGCAGTTCCAATACATCGCCCACAGTGGTTACACCGGTACGCTTCAACGAGTTGAAAACGCGGACGGTGAGGTCAAGACCCTCGATGGGGGTCTCACGGGCTTCAGAGCTGATGCCGCTCATTTCCGGTTCCGGCATGGGGGTCGGTTTTACCAGTGATTCGGCATTGGTGCCGCTGATATAGCTCAACTGCTGCATCAGAATCTGGGATGAATTGATCAGAGCCTGTTCAGGGGCAAGGGTTCCATCAGTCCAGATTTCAAGGCTCAGGCGGTCAAAATCGGTGCTGTGCCCAACACGAGCGCTGGAAACACCCCAGTTAATGCGGCGGATTGGCGTATAAATCGCATCCACAGGCAGCACACCAATCGGCAAACGCTCAGCGCGCTCACCGGCGGGCAGGTAGCCTCGGCCAGATTCAACCGTCAGGTCCATTTCCACATGGGCATCTTTCTCATTCATGCTGAAGAGATAGAGCTCGGGGTTGATGATCTCCACTTCCGGAGGGCATACAAGGTCTGCTGCCGTAATGGTGCCTTCACCTTTCACATCCAAGTGAATTTGGGCAGTTTCAACATTATGCAGTTTCAAACGGATCTGCTTAAGCTGCAGCATCACCTGAATAACATCCTCGCGGACGCCGGGGATGGTGCTGAACTCATGCTGTACATCCGTAATGCGCACCGCAGTAATAGCGGCGCCATCCAGGGATGAAAGCAAAATACGGCGCAGCGCATTGCCCAAGGTCATGCCATAACCTTTTTCGAGAGGGCTGATCGTGAACTTGCCATAATCACGGGATTCTGCTACCCGTTCAACTTTCGGCATTACCATTTCATTAAGTGCTGTCACGGTTGACTCCTTTCAGTCTATCTTTGAAAAGACTGTGCTCGTCATACTATCGTGAATAGTATTCAACGATCAGTTGCTCGCTCAGATTTCCGTCGATCTCGGACCGTTCCGGCAAGCGCAGCACACGTCCGCTCAGGTTATTCACATCGCGTGCTAACCAGGTGGGAACCGTGCGGCCTTCGGCCTCTTCTTTAAGATTCTTAAAATACACAGAATCTCTGGAAGTTTCAGAAACGGTAACAACATCATCGGGATGGATAACATAAGAGGGAATATCAGCCCGGTTGCCATTGACGGTGAAATGGCCATGGTTTACAAGCTGGCGAGCCTGTGCTCGGCTGCTGGCAAAACCCAGGCGGTACACCACGTTATCAAGGCGGGTTTCGAGCTGTTGCAATAAGTTCATACCCGTTAGGCCGCGCAAACGCAGGGCCTCAGAGTAATAGCGGCGGAACTGACGTTCGTAAACGCCATATTCACGGCGGGCCTTCTGTTTGGCGCGCAATTGCTTGCCATAGTCAGAAACCCGGTCGCTGCGGGCAGAGCTTGTCTTGCCGTGCATTCCTGGCGGAAAGCCGCGCTTCTCAAATGCACATTTAGGCGAAAAACAGCGTGCTCCCTTAAGGAAGAGCTTCTCACCTTCGCGGCGGCACATCCGGCATACTGCTTCAATATTTCTAGCCATAATTCAAATTCCTTTTCTTTACTACATGCGGCGCTTCTTGGGCGGACGGCATCCATTATGAGGTACGGGTGTCAGATCCGAGATCATGCGTACTTTGATCCCCAGAGCCTGGACTGCGCGGATGGCGGCTTCGCGGCCGGGGCCGGGGCCTTTTACAAACAGCTCCACTTCCTGAACGCCCATTCCCTGGGCAGCTTTGATGGTCTGTTCGGTTGCCATTCGGGCAGCGAACGGGGTGCTCTTGCGGGAGCCTTTAAAACCAGCGGAGCCAGTGGAACCCCAGCAGATGGTATTACCCTGCAGGTCCGTTACGGTAACGATGGTGTTATTAAAGGATGCAAAAACATGCACCTGTCCGGTCGAAATCTGACGCTTTACCTTTTTTCCACTGGTACCGCGCCGTGCAGTTCGTGCTACTTTAGCCATATTTTTTCCTCACTAAATTTCACATCTCTGGCATTCCTTGCCTTGGGGGCCGCATGGGGATTAAAGGAGGAGCCCCAAACCCAAAACTCAGGAACCAGTTAAGTCTTATTTCTTGGTTGCACCCTTACGGCGCCCACGACCGGCAACGGTCTTCTTGGGGCCTTTGCTCGAACGGGCATTGGTGCGCGTGCGCTGGCCACGGCTGGGCAGATTGCGCTTGTGGCGGTTGCCACGGTAGCAGCCAATTTCAACCAGGCGCTTAATGTTCATCTGGACTGCGCGGCGCAGGTCGCCTTCTACAGTCATGTTCTGAGCAATATAGTCGCGAAGTTTGGAAACTTCGTCTTCCGGCATGTCTTTAACGCGCAAGTCTGGGTTTACGCCTGTGGCTGCAAGAATATCATCCGCAGCTTTGGGGCCAATGCCATAGATATACCGCAAACCAATTTGGATGCGCTTGTTCCGGGGTAAATCAACACCTTCAATACGAGCCATAATTATTCCTTATCCTTGACGTTGTTTGTGGCGTGGGTTGGTGCAAATAACATACAAACGACCGTCACGTTTGACGATCTTGCATTTAGCGCAGCGTTTTTTAATTGATGCTGATACTTTCATCAGTCGTACTCCTTCTTATTCCGCAAAGTTCTAATTATATCGTCTCATCAGTCTATTTGCAAGACCTTTATAACTCTGTCAGTACCATCGGGCCGTTTTTCGTTACCGCGATGGTGTGTTCCTGATGAGCAGTCAATGACTTGTCCTTCGAAATCACTGTCCACTCATCCTGTAAAACCCGCGTATGGCGGGTTCCCACCAAAAGCATGGGCTCAATGGCAATGGTCATACCTTCCCGCAGCAGCACGCCGCTGCCCTTGGTGCCATAATTGGGCACCTGCGGTTCTTCATGCATCCTGCGTCCAACGCCGTGGCCGGTGTAGACGTGGGTGCAAAAAAAGCCTTGGCTTTCTGCCAGCCCTTCCACTGCCGCGCCGATATCGCCGCTGTGATTCCCGGGAACCATCAGCTCAATAGCAATTTCCAAGGCCTTTCGGGTAACCGCAATCAGGTTCTGGGCAAGCGGGCTTATTTCGCCTACCCCAATCGTGAAAGCAGAGTCGCCAACAAAGCCTTGATAAACCGTGCCGCAATCTACGGAAAGAATGTCACCTTCCTTTAGCTTGCGCTTACCCGGAATGCCGTGCACCAGTTCTTCATTAATGCTGGTGCAAATGCTGGCCGGGTAAGGGTAAGGGCCTTCAAAATTTTTAAAGGGCGAGTAAACGCCTAACTTGCGCTGGAACGATTCGGCCACTTCATTAAGTTCGCCTGTCGTTACACCTGGTGCTACCGCTGCTTTTACAGCTTCCAGAGTCTGCGCATTAATTCTCCCGGCCTCGCGCATAATGGCCAGTTCAGCCGGGCTCTTGATGTTAATGGCTCTATCTAAGCTAAACACTTTCCTACGGCTTTCATCAGGTCCTCAGTTACCTTATCAATATGCTGAGTGCCGTCAATTTCAACCAACTTCCCTTCCTTCTTGTAGTAATCAATCAAAGGAGAAGTTTGTTTGTAATAAACCTGAATTCGATTACGCACGGTTTCCGGCTTGTCATCTTCACGCTGATAAAGTTCACTGCCATCCAGGTCATCAATCCATTTTACCTTGGGTGGGTTGGTAATTGCGTGGTAAACACGGCCGCTCTTGCTCATCCAGCGCCCGCTTAAGCGTTCAACCAGAACTTCATCGGCAACGTTAATGAAAGGCACCGCATTTACCTCACCGCCAAGCGTTTTAAGCATGGTATTAAGGGCTTCAGCCTGAGCAGGCGTACGTGGAAAACCATCCAGTACAGCCCCTTTTTCACAATCGGGACGCACCAAACGGTCTTTAACCATGGCGATGGTCACATCATCCGGCACAAGCTCGCCCTTGCTCATATAAGTTTGGGCGAGTTTGCCAAGTTCAGTTTCATTGGAAAGGTTCTCGCGGAAGAGGTCCCCGCTGGAAACATGCACAAGGCCCATTTTTTCGGCCAGCACTTTCGCTTGGGTGCCTTTGCCGGCCCCGGGAGGGCCAAGCATTACAATGTAATCCGCTTTTTTGTTCATTCCGCTTTCCTTATGCAATCAGATGGTCGTCATAACCATGCATGCGCAATTCGGTTTCAATCAGGTTGACTACTTCGCGCACTGTGCCTGCCACAATCAGCAGACCGGAAGCCTGCAGCAGTGAAAGGCTGGATTGCTTCACAGGGAGGATGGCGCCTAAAATAAAGGGCATCACCGTCAGCAAACCTAAGAAGAATGCACCTGGCATGGTAATACGGCGCTGCACACGGGTCAGATAATCCTGCGTGGGCTTACCGCGCACAACACCGGGTATCTGGGCACCTTGCTTCTTCAGGTTGTCACCGTAATTCTGCTGCGCAAAAAGCACATCGGTATAGAAGTAAGCAAAAAGCACCACCAGCATAAAGAGCATAAGCGGGTACCACCAGGTACCGGCTCCAAAAGCAGTCTGGAACCAGTGGGCCACATTTTGCACTCCCTGGCTCTTGCTGTTCAGGAAGAACGAAGAAAGAATGACAGGGAAAGTCAGGAATGACTGCGCAAAAATGATCGGGATCATGCCTGCCATATTCACCATCAGGGGCAGATTACTGCGCACAGGCATAGACATGCGGTTGCCAATGCGGCGCCCGGGGAACATTACGGGCACATTACGGCGCCCAGCGGTCACGTAGACAATGGCAAAAACAATCAAAACCAAAAGAACCACTACAATCAGGAAAACCCACCAAGGTTCTTTTGCACTCACCATCTGGATAAAACTTGCGGGCAGGCGCGAAACAATGCCAGAGAAAATAATCAGTGACAAGCCTTGATTGCGCAGACCAAATTCAGAAATAAGCTGGCCAATCCAAATGCCGAACATCGTGCCGGCCACCATCGCCGAAATCGCAGTGAGGGTGGGCAGCAGGCTGGTGCCAGAGAAGCCCCAATGGGTCAAAATAGAACCGCCCAGTTGGCTGTTAAAAATGTTGATCTGCCCGATAGCCGAAAGCAAAGCCATCGGAATGGTGAGAATGATGGTCCATTTTTCCATCCATTTCTGCCCTTCGCGCGGGTCATCCTTCATCATTCTTTCGAGAGATGGGATAACCGGCTGGAGCAGCTGGAGGATAATTTGGGCCGTAATGTAAGGGTAGACGCCCATCGCCAGAATCGAGAAGTGCGAGACCGCACCACCGGAAAGCAAGTCCAGCAAACCAATCAGGTTGCCGGCTGCTCCGGTCTGTTGGGTCAGTTGGGCAGCCAGGGCGCGGTTTACTCCGGGAACCGGAATATTCGCGGCCAGGCGATAGACAGCCAGCAACAGCAGCGTAATAATCAGCTTGTTGCGGATGTCTTCTGACTTCCAAAGAAAGCGCCAGGACGATCGTTTCATGGATTGACTCCTTGTCGGATGCTTAGTCAGCGATGGTTTCAACGCTGCCGCCGGCTCTCTCGATCTTTTCGCGAGCACCGTCGGTTACCTTGTGAGCCTTGATGTTGAGGGCAGCGCTAATTTCGCCGCGTCCCAAAATCTTGATGGGCTTCTTGCTGTCCTTTACCAAACCGGCTTCAGCCAATTTTTCAGGAGTCACCTCGCTGCCTGCTTTAAAATCCTTGAGCAGGTCCAGGTTGATTTCATTATAGCGGGTACGTGAAAGCGGAGAGAAGCCTTCACCGCGCATGAATGGCAGCTTGCGGAAGAATGGCAGGTTGCCGCCCTGATGGTACTGGCGTACGCCGCCATGGCGGGCATTCTGGCCTTTAGTACCGCGTCCAGAGGTCTTACCGACCCCTGAGCCAATACCCCGGCCAATGCGCTTGCGGTTCTTTTTTGAACCCTCATTGGGTTTGAGGTCATGTAGTTGCATTACTTATTCTCCTCCGCTGCGGGCTTAACTTCAACAAGAAAGCAAACCTTGTCAATCATGCCACGGACAGCTTCGCTATCCTCAAGCACCACGGTGTCATGCATGCGCCTGATACCGAGCGCTTTAAGGGTCTGCTTGGTGCGGACGGGGTATCCAATACCGCTTTTAATCTGGGTTATTGCGAGTTTTTTCGCTTTAGCCATTTTTACTCCTTGCCCAGAAGGGGGTTACCTCTTCTACGCTCTTACCGCGTTCGATGGCGACCTGCTGCGGAGTTTTAAGGCCGGTCAGGGCATCGAATGTGGCGGTAACGATATTCAGCATATTGCTGGAACCGAGCGACTTGGTAAGGATGTCTTTGATGCCGGCAGCTTCGCAAACAGCGCGCACACCACCCGCAGCAATAACGCCCGTACCTTCAGAGGCAGGTTTCAGCATAATTTTGGCGCCGCCGCAAGAACCAGTCACTTCGTGGGCAATCGTGGTGCCCATCAGGTTAACCTTACGCATATTCTTGTGGGCCTGGTCCGTTGCTTTACGCATGGCATCCGGAACAGCTAAGGCTTTTCCAACACCCATGCCAACGTTTCCATTGTTATCACCGACAACCAGAGTTACTCTGAAAGAGAAACGCCGACCACCCTTGACTACTTTGGCAACGCGGGCGATGTCAATAACACGCTCATCATAGGGACTTTCAACAGTTGTAAAATCTTCCATAGTATCCTCGGTTTAGAAATCCAGGCCGCCCTTGCGAGCGCCTTCAGCCAATGCTTTAACACGGCCGGTATAGAAGTAGCCGCCTCGGTCCATCACCACAGACTTAATGTCTTTGGCAAGGGCGCGTTTGGCCAGCTCTTCGCCAACCATGGCTGCCTGGTCCAATTTGTTCTTTTTGCTCACGCCATCTCTCAAGCCGCCATCAATGGAAGATGCTGAACAAAGGGTAATTCCCTTTTCATCGTCAATGATTTGGGCATAAATGTCCGTGATGCTCCTGAATACATTCAGGCGTGGCCGTTCCGGGGTACCGTATACAGTCTTGCGAACACGATTGTGCCGGCGCTGACGGGCTTGATTCCTTGATCTTTTAGCCATAATTACCTCTACTTACCGGTCTTTCCGGCCTTACCAGCCTTCAGTTTGACAACTTCGCCAAAATAGCGGATACCGTAGCCCTTGTAGTGATCGGGCACGCGCACTTCACGCATATTGGCAGCAATTTGCCCTACCTGCTGACGATCGCGGCCTTTTACCTTAATCTGGCGCAGTTTCATGTCGACTTCGTAGCTGATGCCATCCGGAGCCGGGAAAACCACTGGGTGTGAATAACCTACATTCAAAACCAGGTCTTTTCCGTTCATTTCAGCACGGTAACCCACACCGTTGATTTCCATGATTCGTTCAAAACCCTGGCCGCAGCCTTGAATCATATTGTTCAATAGGGCACGGGTTGTGCCATGAATAGCGCGCATGGGCGCGCTGTCATCTGGACGCTCCACAACAACTTTACCATCTTCCATTTTGATGGTAATTGCCGGGTTAAACTCACCAAAAAGTTCCCCATTGGGGCCCTTAACGGTTACTTTGTTCCCGTCAATTTTTACTTCCACACCCTTGGGCAGGGTAATCGGCAGTTTACCAATACGTGACATCCTTACCTCCTACCAGACCTTGCAGAGGACCTCACCACCAACGCCAATTTTGCGGGCTTTGTGGCCGGTCATAATCCCCTTGGGGGTGGATAAAATGGAAATGCCGATACCAGAAAGTACCAGGGGAATCTCATCGCAGGAGGTGTAAACACGGCAGCCAGGGCTGCTTACGCGCTGCAAATCTGTGATGATTGGGCGGCGGTGGCGGCGTTCCCCGATGTATTTCAGGGTTACACGCAGCACCTTGCTGCCTTCGGCTTTTCCATCCGCAACTTCATAACTCTCCAGATAGCCTTCTTCGGTAAGAATACGGGCAATTTCTTCTTTGAGTTTAGAGTCGGGCATGGTAGCAACATTGTTGCCAGCCAGGGCAACGTTGCGGATGCGGGTTAACATATCGGCAATAGGATCTGTTAATGTCATATTATTCCTCCAGGTCGAATTACCAAGATGATTTTGTTACCCCAGGGATTTTGCCCTGAAGTGCCAATTCACGGAAACAAATTCGGCAAAGGCCAAATTTGCGCATGTAACCACGCGGACGACCGCAAATCTTGCAGCGGTTGACAACACGATTAGGATATTTCCTCCGCATTTCGCGGTATGCCATACACTTTTTAGCCATTGCTTTCCTTTCTGAAAGGCATGCGGAACTTCGAGAGCAGGGCACGCGCCTCATCATCGTTCTCGGCGGTGGTAACAATGCTCACTTCCATGCCACGTACTTTATCGATCTTGTCATATTGAATTTCAGGGAAGATCAACTGCTCGGTTAAACCGAGGGTGTAATTACCGCGGCCGTCAAAAGCATCCGCGGAAATACCGCGGAAGTCACGCACACGGGGCAGAGCAACATTGACCAGGCGGTCAAAGAAAGCCCACATTTTATCCCCTCGCAGGGTAACTTTTACACCAATCTGGCGGCCTTCGCGCAACTTAAAGTTTGAAATAGCTTTGCGGGCAGCGATTACAACGGGTTTTTGGCCCGTAATAATGGTGAGGTCATTCACAGCGGCTTCAATCGCTTTGGGGTTATCCAAAGCTTCGCCAACACCGATATTCACAACAATCTTGGTGATTTTCGGGGTCTGCATGACGTTCTTAAGCCCAAGCTCCTTAAAAAGAGCGGGAGCAATTTCTTTTTTGTATTGTTCTTGTAGTCTATTCATCTCTGCTCACTCGCCCTATTTATCAGACTTCTTGGCCGCAGGTTTTGCGGCTGATTGCTTGGCGGCCGGTTTGGCAGCGGAAGTCTTGGTTTCAACTTTTTTACTGGCAGGTTTGGCAGCAGTGCTCTTCTTGGCTGCAGGCTTATCGGCTGTCTTCTTGGCAGCCGGTTTAGCAGCGGGCTTGGCCGCAGGCTTCGCCGCGGTCTTTTCAGCAGGCTTGGTTGCAGCTTTAACGGGTGCCTTCTCAGCGAGGGGAGCAGTAGCTTTCTTGGCTGCGGCAGCACTTTTGCTGGCCTTTGCTTCCTGGGCAAGCTTGGCAGACCGTTTGGCACTGCGCTCTTTGGCAATCTTTTCGCCTTTGGCATCCACCAGCATGACATTGGAAATGTCAATGGGGGCTTCAAACTCTACGATGCCGGAGGGCAGATTCTTGCCATCTTCCTGACGTTGTTTCTGGTGCCTTTTAGCCAGGTTTACGCCCTGAACGGAGACACGGTTAGTCTTGGTAAAGACCCGAATGACCTCACCAATCTTATCCTTATCTGCCGCAGATCCGCGCATAACTCTGACACGGTCACCTTTTTTAATCTTAATACTCATCTTACTCTCCTGACATTCGCTCTACAGAACTTCTGGAGCCAAAGATACGATTTTCATGAACCCTTTTTCACGGAGTTCGCGGGCAACCGGCCCAAAAATACGGGTTCCACGAGGGTTCACCCCATCGCTGTCCAAAATAACAACTGCGTTATCGTCGAAGCGAATGGTGGAACCATCCGGGCGGCGATAAGGGTGGCTTGTGCGCACAATAACACCCTTCACGATTTCGCTCTTCTTCACAGATGCCTGTGGGGCAGCGGTCTTAACCGTGCAGGTGACAATATCGCCAACATAAGCATAGTGGCGGCGGGTACCTCCATCAATATGGAAGACCAATACGGTGCGCGCGCCGGTGTTGTCGGCAACTGTTAATCGGGTCTCATTCTGAATCATTTCGCTTCCCCTCCAGAGATTGCTTCAAGCTCGCCGGCTTGGCGGAATTCAGACTTGAGCACTTTCTCTACTACCCAGCGCTTTGTCGCAGAAATGGGGGCAGATTCAACAATGCTGACCTGATCGCCAACGTTGCAACCGATTTCATCATGGGCTTTAAAGGTTTTGCTGCCGTGCACAATCTTGTGATAAAGAGGGTGCTGATAGCTGTGTGAGACCTCTACGGTTACGGTCTTCTGCATTTTATTGCCTTTGACGGTGCCAACTAATCGACGTCTGTTGTTCATTTCTTACCTTCCTTTTCCGCGTGAGCGCGCTCGCTCAAAACAGTTTCAAAAAGCGCAATCTGACGGCGGGTGACTTTGAATCGGCTGGTATCCGTTAACTGACCGGTAACCACCTGGAATCTGAGGTTCATCAGTTCCTGTCTTGAGTCCATCAATTTCTTCTTCAAGTCTTCAACAGAAAGTGCGCGTACTTCTTTTGCGTTCATTAGCCTTCACCTACACCTTCTTTTAGAACAATCTTGGTCTTCAGGCCAAGCTTGTAGCGGGCACGGGTAAGGGCAGCCAGGGCTTCATTATTTTCTGCTCCGCCAACCTCAAACAAAATACGGCCGGGGCGGATTACAGCAACCCAATGGTCCACTGCACCCTTTCCTTTACCCATACGGGTTTCAGCAGCGCGGTGCGTGTAGGGCTTGTCCGGGAAAATGCGGGTCCATACCTTACCACGACGTTTCATCTCATGCACGATAGCGCGGCGGGCGGCTTCAATCTGGCGCTGGCTTAGATAGCCGCATTCCAGAGCTTTGAGGCCGTATTCGCCGAAAGCAACATTTGCACCGCGAAGGGCCTTACCCTTCATGCGGCCGCGCTGCTGCTTGCGATACTTTACTCTTTTTGGCATCAACATAATCTATACCTCACTCAATTTCTACTCGCTGATATAGACGCCTTCAGTGGCCTCAACCTTTTCTTCCGGTTGAGTGTTCATCACGATGCCACGGTAGACCCATACCTTGATTCCGATCTGACCATATTGGGTAGATGCGGCTGTCTTGGCAAAATCAATATCTGCGCGCAAAGTCTGCAGCGGAACACGCCCATCACGCAAGGTAACCCGGCGGGCCATTTCTGCACCAGCCAAACGGCCGGAAACAGAAACCTTAATCCCGCCTGCGCCCTGGCGCAAAGCCTGTTGAATGGCGCGTTTCATCGCGCGGCGATAGCTGATACGACGTTCAAGCTGCCCGGCAATATTCTGAGCAACCAGATAAGCATCCGTATCAGGGTTCTTGATTTCTTTTACTTCCAAGTCAATTTTCTTGCCTGTTAAAGCTTCAAGTTCAGTTCGCAGAACCTTTACGCTCTCCCCTTTACGGCCAATCAGAATACCTGGCTTGGCAGTGTGCAGAGAGACCTTTACTTTACCGGGGTAGCGTTCAACTTCCACCGCTGAAACACCGGCACGTTCTGCTTCTTTGAGCACCAATTCGCGGATCTTTAAATCCTGGTGCAGTTGTTCGGTGTAATCTTTGCCCTCAGCATACCAGCGGCCAAGCCACGGTTTGTTGATGCCAAGACGAAAACCAATCGGATGTACTTTACGACCCATATTTACTCCTTGCCTCTCTACTCGATCTCGCGCAAAATAACGGTGATTTCAGAGCTTCTCCTCAGCTGAGGTTTGAAGCGGCCGCGGGCGCCAAAAGTGCGCCACTTGCGGGTTGGGCCTTCATCCGCGTAGATTTTGTAAACTACCAGCTCGTCCCGGCCAACACCAAAGTTTTCTTCAGCATTTGCCATGGCAGAGGCGATTAGCTTGCGCAAAGGGGCTGCAACACCGTTGGGGGTCAGGCCCAGGATGTTAAGCGCGTCCACAACCTTCTTGCCACGGACGAGATCAACAACCAAGCGGGCTTTCTGAGCGCTTGTGCCGCAGTTGCTTAATTTTGCAGTAATTTCATGTGCCATGCGTTACCTCACTTTGACGCTTTCTCGGAAACGTGTCCGCGAAACCAGCGAGTGGGGGCAAATTCGCCAAGGCGGTGGCCAACCATATTTTCGGTCACATAGATCGGAACATGGCGGCGCCCATCATGAACAGCAACAGTATGGCCAACCATCTGGGGGAAGATAGTGCTGGCACGGCTCCAGGTGCGAAGAACTTTCTTCTCGCCCTTGGCGTTCATTTCTTCAATTCTCTTCAAAAGTTTCGGGTCAATAAATGGCCCTTTTTTCAATGATCGCGACATTTCTTACGTCCTTCTCTTTCTCTTAGCGCTTGGCCTTGGAGCGATGGCGAATGATCATGCTGTTCGAACGCTTATTACGGCGGGTCTTGTAACCCAGGGCAGGCTTGCCAGACGGCGTCTTCGGGCCGGGCATGCCAATGGAGGATCGGCCTTCACCGCCGCCATGGGGATGGTCGCGGGGGCTCATCGCACTACCGCGAACTTCCGGGCGCAGGCCCATATGGCGGGCGCGGCCAGCCTTGCCCAGCTTAACATTGGAATGGTCCACATTGCCAACCTGGCCAATAGAGGCGCTGCATTCTTGCAGAACCAGGCGAACTTCACCGGAAGGCATACGCACGTGGGCATATTTACCTTCCTTGGCCAGCAATTGCGCGGAAGAACCAGCCGATCGGCTGATCTGGGCGCCCTTGCCAGGCTGCATTTCAATCGCGTGTATCATGGTGCCAACAGGGATGTTCGCAAGCGGCAAAGTATTGCCGGGGCGAATTTCCGCAGTGGGGCCGGAAACCAGCATATCCCCCACTTTTACGCCGATAGGGGCAATAATATAACGCTTCTCACCATCTGCGTAAACAAGCAGGGCCAAACGGGCCGTGCGATTGGGATCATATTCGATCGCAGAAACTTTGGCAGGAATGCCAACTTTTTCGCGGCGGAAATCAACAATACGGATCTGACGTTTGGCACCGCCGCCGCGATGGCGAACAGTAACGCGGCCCATCGCATTGCGCCCAGCGAATTTGCGCTTGGGCGTAATCAGGCTGCGTTCAGGGCGATCCTTGGTAATTTCCTCAAAAGTATAGCCCGTGCGATGGCGCTGGGCATTGGTTTTGGGTTTATAGACTTTGACGGCCATTATCCAACTCCTTCAAAGATCGGAATAGTTTGTCCCTCTTTGAGCGTCACAATGGCTTTCTTAAAGCCCGGTTTGCGAACGACCAGGCGGCGGGTCTTGCTGCTGCGGCCGGCCTTGGCAGGGAGGTTGACAATATTGACACGCACAACATTGACATCGAAAGCAGTTTCTACCGCGGTTTTCACGTTTTCACGTGTGGCGCTGGAAACCACTTCAAACACATATTGGTGCAGTTTGCTGGCTTGGTAGTTGGACTTTTCAGTAACAACAGGACGGCGCAGGATTTCAAAAATAGAAGTGTTCATTCTGCTTTACCTTCCTATCCCAAAATGGTCTTGATCACATTGAGCGAGTCAAGCGGGATAATAACTTTTTCAGAGCGCATCAGATCGCGGATGTTTAGATAGCTCGCCATCAGCATCTGGGTCACATCCAGGTTGCGGCCACTCTTGATGGCATTGGCATTGGCTTCGCCTTTGTCAGCAACCAGAATGAGGGTGCGGCCTTCACCAGCCAAAGTTTTGATGGCTTTGGCAAATTCTGCGGTCTTGGCGTTGCCGAGATTCAGATCCTTGACGAAAACGAGCTGCTGCTCATTGGCCTTGACGGTCAAAGCGGAACGCAAAGCGGCATGGCGCATTTTCTTGGGCATATCCAGCGTATAATCGCGGGGTTTCGGGGTAAAGATGCGGCCGCCGCCAACCCATTGGGCTGAAATGCGGGAGCCCTGACGGGCATGGCCGGTTCCTTTTTGCTTCCAGGGCTTCATACCGCCGCCGGCCACTTCAGCACGGCGCTTGGTGCTATGCGTGCCCAAGCGGGCGTTGGCCATTTGGCGTTGATAAGCCTGATGCATCAGATCCACATTGACCTTGGCGCCAAAAATTTCTTCCGGCAAATCAACGGTTTCTGCTTTTTCACCTTTTAAGTTAAAGACATCTATTTTCATGCTATTCTCCATTCAGGCAAGCATTACTGCTTGCGAGCCTCTTTGATGACCACTGTGCCACCCTTGGGGCCCGGAACGGGACCGTGAACCGCAATCAGATTGCGTTCGGCATCTACCATCGCAATACGCATGTGGGAAGAGGTTACCCGAGCATTGCCCATTCGACCAGCCATTTTCTTGCCTTTGTAAACACGGCCAGGGGTCGTGGTGGAGGAGGAAGAACCAGGATGGCGTTGGCGGTCAGACTGACCGTGTGTGCGCTGAGCGCCATGAAAACCATGCCGCTTCATTACACCGGCATGACCTTTACCCTTGGTGCTGCCCACAACGTCAACGTATTCATCAGCAGCGAAGAGGTTTGCTTTCAGCTCATCACCGGCTTTCAGTTCGTCAACTTTTTTAGTGCGAAATTCGCGCAGAACGCGAACGGGGGGGAGGTTGTTGGCCTTAAGATGGCCAAGTTCTGCCTGGGAAATGCGGTTCGGTTTCACCTCGCCAAAAGCCAACTGCACTGCGGTATAACCGTCAGCCTGGTTCGTCTTGACCTGGGAAACAAAACATGGCCCAGCTTCGAGCAGTGTCACCGGAACTGCGGCGCCGTTGCTGTCGAAGATCTGGGTCATCCCGATCTTTCTTCCAATAAGCCCTTTAAACATACTATTCTCCTGTTTTCTTGATTACTATTGCGAGACTGTCAGCATTGGGCAAGCTGCATCATCTCCGCACAATCCAGTCAACGTTCCCTGTGTAGCTTTCTGCCCACGCGGGTTCACTCTTAGATTGTCAAACACACATAAAACGAGCCCTCACAGAGGGCGAACCTGAAATATACCACAGCGCTTTTGGCTTTGCAAGGGTTTTTGAGCAATTTCTTGAACAATTTGAATGATTTTATAGAGCCAATCGCATATATTTCCACCCCCGCTCTTCATCCTGAACGCAGGCAAGGGTCTGGCAGTTTCTCAGTCAACACCACAGGCCAAATGCTTCGGCAATCCAGCACCCCCCACTTGTCACACTGAACAGAGTGAAGGGTCCGGCCTTGACCGCTTAACCTTAAATACCCTCTTCTCATGATAAACGCCGCAAAGCACCTTTGCTTTTCTGCACAGTGCAACCCCTACAATACTTAGGGGCTAACTGCCAAAACCCCGGTCTTGCAACTTCACCTTTTAGGCTCGGGGTTCAAAAAGGCTGCGCGGCTTCCCAAAGGGGTTGTTATCAGCACAATGGCCAAAGCTGCCAGGCTGAAACCCAGCATCAGTACCAGTGCCATCTGGTAACTGCCTGTACTGGTGCGAATCTGGCCGGCAATGCCATTGCCTAAAAATGATGCCAGAATGATTTGCATATTGGTAATGCCCAGGTTCACCCCAAAATTAAGTGAGCCGTAACGGGTCTTAAGATAGGTACCGGCCAGCACCGCCGAACCGCCATTCATCACGCCGGCCAGCACAAAACCAATGGCCAGCAAACTGAGTTGCCTGCTCGTGTAACCAATCAGGCAGCAAACAGCTGAACCCAGTGAAAGCAGGGTTAACAGAGCACGCATCTTGCGCGCTTTGATTATTTCATAAACCTTGCCCAAAAATATTCTGGAAACCCCATTGGAAACGGAAATGATTCCGGCAATCAGCGCTGCCGTTTGTTGCGGGGTTCCCAAGTCTTTGGCAAGCAAGGCTGAATGGCCGATCACAATCAGATCGCCGGATGTGGTTAAGACAAACCATGCAAAAAGCAGAATATAAGGGAGGCTTCTCACCATTTCCAACGGGCCCACCTCTTCAGGCCCAACTTGACCCTTCCTTTCCGTGTGCAGGCTGCTGCCTTTAAAAAGGAAGGCTGCCGCGAGTGAAAGAGCAGAAAAGAATAATCCCAGAGCGCTAAAAACCAAACGCCAGGAAAAATATTCCATCAATTTGGCAGCCAGGGTTCCCAAAATCATCCCGCCCATGCCAAAAGCCATCAGTAGCAGCCCGGTGGCCACCCCAAGATGCTCCTGAAAATGATCCAGGGCATATGCCAGCACCGCGTTATAAATCATGCCGATGCCAAAACCAACCATAACCCCATAACTGACGTACAAACCCATAATGGACTGAATTCGTGATGCAAAGAAAAAGCCCGTCAGAAAAAGCAGGGCAGGTACGCTGAATACAACCAGCGCGTTTGTCTTCTTTTTGAGAATACCTGCCGTAATCTGCCCAAATATAGAAACACTGAGAGAAATGGTAAAAACAAAAGCGGTTTCTTTTCTCAGGAAGCCCAACTCTGCTTCAATAGGCGTAATAAAGATGGACCAGCTATAAATCAGCCCGGCGAATAACATCAGTAAAAAGCCAAAAACCAGTATCAGCCAGGTTTTTGGCTTAGCGGTTTGGCCTGCACTCATGCAAAATATCTCTTCAAATCATAGGGCGAGTAAATGCCCTTAGGTGTCGCCACCCCTGAACAAAGCTGGGGCGGAGTAATATCAAAAGCCGGATAGTAAGCCAGCACCTTTTCTTTCACCACCCGGGTTCCGAAGATATTGGTTACCTGCTCGTGGTCGCGCTCTTCAATTTCCACCGTATCCACAGTGGGATGGCTGCTGTTAGGTGTGCCGGTAACAAAGTAAGGAATACCCCAGAAATTGGCTGCCAAAGCAATCTGGAAGGTACCCACTTTATTGACTACATGCCCGTCCATGCAAATCACGTCGGCAGCAGAAGTAAACACATCAACCTTGTTGCGTTTCAGAATGTAACCGGGCATGTTATCCGTAACAACGTGTACCTCATGCCCCATATCGCTCAGCACGCTGGCGGTTAACCTGGCTCCCTGCAGGTATGGGCGCGTTTCCGGGCAAATAAAGCTGATTTGCTTGCCAAGCTTCTGAATTTCAATGCTCATCATGCCCAAAATGGTTTCGGCGAAGCATTGAGTCATCACCACACCCTTATCCGGGAAAAGCGGCACCAGATGCTCGGCAATCTTGTGCGTATTGGCATAACGGTTATTGATGTTTGCCAGGGCAAAATCAAAAGCCGCTTGCAGAGGGTCTTTTTGGTTGGCTAAAGCTTCGCGGATGGCCTTAAGGCTGCCATTCACAACCGCTTCCATTTTGGCCACGGTCGTCGGACGGGCATGAGAAAGCGTATAAGCCGCCTCACTGACATATGCTTCCAGGTTCAATTTCTTCTGCTGGGCCAGGTGCACAGCCAAAACCATGCCCATTGCAGCCGCAAAATAAGGGCCGCCGCTTTGGGTCACCATATCCCGAATGGCCTGTGCAATCGCCTCCGGCGTTTCGCAAATAACATAGTCTTCCTTCCAGGGGTAAACGCGCCTGTCCAATATTCTGACGGCATTGCCGTCAAACCAAGCAATGTTCTCATATTGCAGCAGAAAAGCTAAACCGGCATCTTGTCTGTTCATTTTATCCTTTACAGTACCTGCTGATAAATCGCAATGATTTCATCCTTGCTGGCTAACCTGGCCGAGTTGCCAAAGCTGCCATCCAGCAAGGTTTTTTCCGCCAGCATTTCCAGCGATTCCGCGCTCACTCCCAGCTTGGAAAGTGCAACGCTGGTGCCAACCTCTTCAGAAAGCTGGTTCAGCTTTCTAACCACAAGCGCAGCACCCTCTTCATCCGAAAGCACCTTGGCTTCATCCGCCCAGAGCACTCGCGCCAATTCACCCAACTGAGGCAGGCAATTCTGCTTTTCAAAATCAATGACTTTCGGCAGCAGAATAGCATTGGCAAGACCGTGCGGCAAGCCAAACACCGCGCTCAACTGATGAGACATCGAGTGCACCAGCCCTACCCCGCAATTGCCAAAAGCCAGGCCAGCCAAATACTGGGCTGCCGCCATATTGTCTCTGGCACTAACATCCGCACCATTTTCTACCGCCTTGGGCAGATACTCAAAAATCAGACGGCAGGCTGAAAAAGCCAGTTCACGTGTAAGCGGAAAAATTTGCCTTCCAATTAGCGTTTCTACCGCATGAGTCAGCGCATCCATGCCGGTCCCAGCAGTAATGGACTTGGGCAGTCCCACTAACAAATCCGAATCGTTGATGGCAATCATCGGTTGAATATGAATATCCCTGCACCCGTATTTGCTGTGGGTTTCCGTATCAGTAATCACATAAGAATAGGTGCATTCACTGCCAGTGCCCGAGGTGGTTGAAACAGCAATTACATCCACTGCAGAGCTTGTCTTTTTCTTGTCACGCACATAAGTCAGTATGTCACCGGGGTTTTTAGCCAGAACAGCCACAGCCTTGCCGCAGTCCTGCGGGGAACCTCCGCCCACGGTAATTACCAGGTCACAGCCTTCCTTTTGGAAAACATCGAAAGCGTCATGCACATTTTTAACCGTAGGGTTAGGTTCCACATCCGTAAACACGGCATAGGCAAGGTTGCTCTGCTGCAAAACTTCCAGCAGCTTCTCCGTGATTCCAAGTTTAAAAAGGTTGGCATCTGTAATCACCAGCGCTTTGTTGTATTGTTTTTCAATCAAGAAATTGACCAGAAGGCTGCGCGCGTTTTGGCCAAAAAGGGCAATATGAGGACTAAAAAACGGATTAGGCATGTTTCTTTCTTTGCTCCATTCGTAATTTCATTTCTTTTTCCATTGCTTCCGGTACCTTAAACGTTTCCCCACCGATCATGGCTAATTTGCAAATTTTCGCGGCGTCTTCCACATATTCCGCCCGCAGATACGCCTTTTCAATATCATCGGCAATTGCCACCACGCCGTGGTTGCCCATCAGGCAGGCATTTTTACCGCTGATACCCTTCACAATGCTCTCGGCCAACTGGTCCGTCCCGGGCATTTCCACCGGCACGCAGGGTACTTCGCCGCCCAGGAAAGGAATCATCTCAATCAGAATGAGCGGTATAGGACTGTTGTTAACCGCAAAAGAAGTGGCATAAGGTGAGTGCGTATGCACCACACTCTTGGCCAGGCCGGCCGCAAAAATAGCCCGATGCAAGCGGTTTTCAGAAGAAGGTTTATGTTTGCCCTCCAGAACCTCCCCCGCCAGATTGGTAACCACAATATCTTCAAGGGTCATCGTTTCATAACGTACGCTGGTGGGCGTAATCACCACCGCATCTTGCTCCGGAATGTAAATACTCAGGTTGCCGCTTGTTCCTGCAAACAGGTTTTGGGAATAGGCTTTCTTGGACCAGAAAAGAACTTTCTCTTTCGCTTCAAAAATATCCATTATCATCCTTGCTTAAACTTTAATCGTTTTTATCATCTCTTTGATGGTTGCCGCAATCTCAGACCCAAAGCGATATGAAGCGCGCTGCTGGATAAAATGCCTTGCAATCTCCATCAGAATGCGCTCTGCCAGCGCTCGTTCAGCTTCATTTTCAATGGTCTTTACGTCTGCAACTTTGGCTATGCCAATCACCCGCCTGTTAATCTCCAAACCCGCAACACCCACAGAGTCACAAACAAGTTCCCGCATATATTGCGCTTGAAATGCCTGAACTCTGAAGGAAGGCGCTGTTTTTTCACTCTCGATGATCTTCTTAAACTTATCCACAAACAAATCCAGCGAATTGGCAACAGCCTTTTCTGCCCAGGCCTGGAACTGCTCTTTCTTTTCAGACCCATCCGCTTTCATGACAGCCGAACGCACCCATGCAAAACTGAGGTTCGCCAGTACATTGCCCACGTCATAGCCAATCGGGCCCGCAAAAGCAAACTCCGGGTCAATCACTTTCATTTCGTCCTGCCCAATAAAGATAGAGCCGGTGTGCAAATCGCCGTGAATGAGTGCCTGGGCCTTCGTCATAAAATCCATCTTCAGTTCCGCAACCGCAGCCTTTAAGGCCTCATCCTGCTGCAAATCATCATTTACATAGCTGAGATTGACTTCCGCAACATCGCCGGGCCCCAAAGCCTTGAAATAGGGTTCGGTGTAAACCAGGCGTTCACTGATACCGCACATATCCGGGTTAATGTTTTTGCCGGTCAGGGCCTTCTTTTCTGCGCTTGGCATCACAAAATCGCTTGTATTGGCCAGCGTTTTGGCCATAAAATCGCTTATTTGCTCTGCAAACCTTGGAAAGCGCTCCTCTTTCATCAAGGCATAACGCATAATCCGCAAGTGAGAAAGATCTTCCATGACCACACTCGCCATAACTGGGTCATAAAGGTAGACGGTCGGCACCAGACCCGGGGCAAGCTGACCTTCATAGATTAAAAGTTCAGCTTCAATGCGGTTTCGGTCCAAGCTTAATTCCCGTTTGGAACTGCGTGAAGAGCGGTCAGCCTGTTTAACAATAATGGATTTATCCGTCTCTTCGCTGACTACGCGAAAGACATAGTTGAGATTGCCATCGCCAATTTCCTTGCAGCTTAGCTTGTCATCCCCTGAGAAAAAGTCTGTTTTTTCCAAAAGGTACTGAATGACATCTGATTCTTGCATCCGAAAGTGGTTTTCAAACATTTCTTTTTACCTCTTCATGGATGAGTAGGCAGAAGCCAAAGCGACTGCCAGTACAATGCCTTTCACCATATCCAGCGAATAATAAGGCACTGACATCATAATAAGCCCATTTTCCAGAATGCCCACAAGCGCCGCCCCGATAAAAGTTCCAATCGCGTTGGGCTTTTCTGCGCCGGCAATAGACCTGCCGATAAACACCGCTGAAATGGCCGGCATCGAAAAACCGGCCGCACCCTGAATCTGCGCTGACATGTTTCTGGATGCAACCAATATACCGCCTAAAGTAATGAAACAGGTGGCCAGAATGCCGGCAATCAAGCGATAACGCTTGACAGGAATACCCGAAAGCCTGGCTGCTTCTTTGTTTTCACCCGTCGCATAAATGAAGCGCCCGTATTTGGTGTAAGTAAGAAAGATGTGCGCCAAAACCACAACCACCACCATGATAATAATAATGGTAGGTGCCTGGCCCATCTCTTTGAAAATGGCCGGTATCTTCCCAAAGGTTGGGCTGCCATCAGCGCGAGGCATACCCTGGCTAAGTGCGCCGCCGCCAGAATAGGTAAGCGAAAGGCCATCCAGCATAAACATCATTGCCAGCGTTGCCAGTAAATCTGGCACCTTAAAGCGGATAATCAGCAGCATGGCCAAAAGATTGGTGAGAATGGCAACAAGAATTGTCAGCGGGATAGACAGCCACATGCTCATGCTATGCCAGGTAAAAAAGCTGATAATCAGCACGCCAGCCCATGAGGCCAGCGAACCGGAGGATAGGTCAAAGCCGCCCACCGCCAGTGTGATGGTCAGGCCGATGGCAATGGTGGTAGTGACGGATATGGAACGCAGGATGGTAACGATGTTGCCCGGGCTCAGAAAAGTCTTGGGCATCTTAATGGAAAAGAACAGGAAAATGATAATCAGGGCCAATACAGACCCCCAGTTTGAAAGAAATCGGCTGAAGTCAAATGCCTCTTTGGGTTTTAATGCTTCTTTATTGCCTTCCATTTTACTTGCCTCCAGTCGAATAGTAGAGAATTTCCTGCTCGGTTGTTTCTGCGGTCACTAATTCTTTCTGCACTTTTCCGGCATACATCACATAAACCCGGTCGGTAATAGCCAGAATTTCGTTAATCTCAGAGGAAAGATAAATAATTGCCTTGCCCCTTGCGGCAAGGGAATAAATCAAATCAAAAATTTCCCGTTTGGCGCCCACATCAATACCCTTGGTCGGCTCATCCATAATGTAAATATCTGCCTCAGCCGAGAGCCATTTGCCAATGGCCACTTTCTGTTGGTTGCCCCCTGAAAGGTACATTACCTTTTGAGACGGAGAAGGTGTCTTAATGCCCATCAGGCTGATGTATTTTTCTGCGTTTTTGTACTCTGCAGATTTATCCACAAACGAGAAGAACTTAAGGAATTTGTCAATGCTGGCGATGGAAAGGTTTGAAACCAAATCCTGCGAGACGATAATCGCTTCTTTGCGGCGTTCTTCAGGGATGAGCGCAATCTTGCTGGCAGTGGCTTTGGTTGTATCGCTGATCTTCGCTTCCTCCCCACGGATGAATATTTTTCCGCTGCCGCATTTGTTGGCACCGAACATCAGTTTGGAAAGTTCGGTTTTTCCGGCGCCAACCAATCCGCTAATGCCTACAATCTCCCCTTCCCTTACCCGAATATCCACTTTATCTACTTTGCCTTCGCAGTCGCAAATTTCTTTTAATTCAAAAAGAATCTGGCCCTTTTTTGTTTCGCGAGCAGGAAAAACTTCTTCAAATGTTTTGCCAAGCATGTGATTCACAATGTATTTAATGCTTGTGTTCTGGCCTATTTCTTCTTTTTCAATAACCATCTCTCCGTTGCGCATCACCGTGATGCTCTTGCAGATTTCAAAAAGTTCCGGCAAGCGGTGAGAGATAAAAATAATACCCACCTTTTTTTCATTTGCTAATTGACGCACCAACCTGAAAAGCTGCTCCACCTCATTCTGGCTTAGCGGGGCAGTCGGTTCATCCAGGATGAGAAAACGGCATTCCTCCTGAACAGCCCTGGCAATCAGCACCATTTGCTTCTGCGCAAGGCTAAGTTTAGAAACCAGCGTATCCTCGGATATGCCCAAACCCAGTTCTCTGATCACTTTCTGGGCTGATCGGCGCATTTTTGACCAATCAATCAGGGAGCGGTTTTTCATTCCAGTGACCATGGAGTTAAACATGATGTTTTCAGCCACAGACAATGAAGGGAAAAGTGCCGTATCAACTTCCTGGTACACCATTTCTATGCCATGCTCTTTGGCATCCAAAGGCGAGCCGATTCTGACGGGCTGGCCGTCAATGAAAATTTCGCCCTCATAATGGTTGTAAGCGCCGGAAAGCACTTTCATCAGGGTGGATTTTCCGGCGCCATTTGCCCCCACCACGGCCCTGATTTCACCGCTTTCAATCTGGAAATCGCAATCCTTCAGTGCCTTAACACCAGGAAAAGAAATGGAAATATGTGACAGCTCAATTCGGTGTGTTTCCATCAGCCTTCCTTCCATAAATTAAAGGGAGAGTCACTTCCGTGAACTCTCCCTTTATCAACTTTAGAAATTATTTCTTCTGCAAATCCTGCATCCATGTTTCCCAGTGGTCATCAAAGATGCCATAACCGGGCACAATCGTGGTCAGGTTGGTCACATTAGCGCCTTCTTTAAGGTCCTCCGCCTTCACCATGCTGGGTTTCAGATTGTAAGTATCGGGGGTGGTATCGCCGTGCAGTTTCATAGCCAGTAAACGCACGCCCTGAATACCTACGTTCTCGAAGTGCACAGCCACACAAGCCTTCCAGACTTTGGTCGGTTCAAGCATATAGTTGATATCCTGATTGGAAATATCAATGGTGACCAGCGGAATATCCGTGCGGTTAGCTTCATAAAGAGCCTTGTAAGCGCCGCGGGCATAGGCATCGTAAGCGCTCCAGATGGCATCCACCGACCCGGCAGGGTACTTGGGCAGAACGGAGGCCACAACCTGGTTCATCGAACCTTCTGAATCTTTGGGGTTGGAAGGTCCAAGCAGCTCAAGGGTCTGAATCTTGCCGGCATCTTCAAATTCTTTGTAGACTTCCTGTCTGCGGTCAAACGGAGGAATACCAGGGCCGCGCCATAGCTTAAGCAAGCGCACAGGTTTCTTATCCGGGAAGAGCACCTGGGTAATGTACTCCAAGGTCATGCGGGCCATGCCCTGATCATCCTGGAACATGGTGGTCACGCCGGGAATACCATTGCCAGCTTCATCTTTAACCACGGTATCAAAAGTTACCACTTTTATACCGGCATCTACCGCAGTCTTAACCAACTTGTATGAATAGTCATTTTTGCCATGGGAGATAAAAAGGCCGTCATACTTCTGATTGATGCACTGATTAATGAGATCCTGGAATTTGACGTCATCGCCATTGGCCGTAAAGATATCCACGGTAATGCCAAGTTTCTTGCCTTCTGCCACAGCGGCATCAAAGGCCATCTTAAAGATGTCGGTTGAGGCACCCTGCAATAAATAGGCAATCTTATAGCCGCGCTCATTGAAGGGTTTTTCACCGGCAGGGGCTGCTTCAGTATTGCCGGCAGGGGCCTTTGTGGGTTCTGCAGCGGGAGCGGCGGTTGGCTGAGGGGCCACTGCGGGGGTTGGTTGCGAGGCGCATGCTGCAAGAATGCCAACAGCAAGGGTCACAACTAAAAGCATTGAAAGAAAACGTTTCATATCTCTCCTCTGTTTGGATTTGGGTGAGTTACTGCAAAGCAGTTGTGTAAATAAAGTTTAATGTGAATTATTTCATTAGTCAATAGCTTTTTTGGCTTTATACACATAATCCAAGCTTTTTATGTTGATATTTCCACATTTCCTTAGGTTTTTCAAAAATTGTCTTGATTCTGAAAAGATTTCGTGTGAGAATATCAGGTAAACTACCAACTATCCTGTACACAATGTGGTCTAAAAGGACTTAGATGCTATCCGTTGATCGCCGCCAAAAAATCTCAGAAATCGTGAAAGAAAAAAAGTTTATCACCGTCAATGAATTAGCCTCTCTCTTGGAAGTGACGGGCGAAACAATCCGGCGTGATCTTAAATACCTTGATGATCGCGGCGAGCTTTCTCGCGCTCACGGTGGGGCTTACATCCGCTCATACGATGTGGATATTCACTACCGCGAAACCAAGATGGTCGAAGCCAAACAGCACATCGCCCAGATTTGCAGGGGTTTTATTAAGGAAAATGACGTCGTTTTTTTAGACTCTTCTACCACCGCCCTGGAAATTGCCAAAACTTTTTTGGATGTTAACCTGACCGTCGTTACCAACTCGCTGGTCATTACAAACTTTCTGGTAGCCCAGCCCAATATTAAAACGGTTACTATTGGCGGCAATCTGGACCTTAGAAACCTGTGTTTTTCCGGCCCTGCTACCGTTTCTGAAGTGGGTCGCTATTACACCCAGAAATGTTTTATCTCCTGCAGAACGCTTTCCTCTGTTCATGGGGCAATGGATTCAAATGAGCTGCTGGCACAGGTGCGCGCTATTGCCGTTAAAAACTCCAACGAAGCTTTCTTGGTGGCAGACAGCACCAAATTTGATGACATGTCCCTCTGCCCCATTGCACCAATGGAAAGTTTTTCAGCACTGGTAACTGAAAAGAAGCCGCATGAAACCTGGCAAAACCTGGCCAAAGAAAAGAACTTCCGCCTTATCTATTAATGCATCAGTTTTTCAGCGCGTTAAGCTTCATAATCATTTCGTTTTCAACCCCCTTAACCTTTGCCCAAAATACTCCTGAAGGGTATGCCCCCTTTCATGGACAAGCCCATTAATATGCATACCCCAAAAACCTGCCAAATTACGCCTTTTAAAAATGCGGGTAAAATGCCCACATGGAAAATTTAGTTATTCAACCTAAAAACTTAGCCCTGCTTACCGCAGGCGTTTTATTCGTCCTCAACCTCATCTGGATTGCCGCGCGCAAACCCCTGCGCTTCTTGCTGGCGGCCAACCTCTTTGGGTTTTATCTGGCCGCCCTCATCAGCCTCACCATATTGCCATTCCCATTGTCAGCCTTTAAACAGCCCCTGCCGGAATCCATCTTCATTCCGGTTAAAACCAACCTCTTCCCCTTTGATATGGGCCGTTACGGCAGTATGAGCCCGCGCCTGAACCAGATTGATATCCTCAACATTCTGGCCTTTCTGCCTTTTGGCTTTTTGCTGCCCTTCACCACCCAAAAAGGCAAGCTGCCTATCCTCCTTTACGCGCTGTTGGCAACGCTCATCATCGAAACCAGCCAGTTATTGCTTTCGGTACGCGTTACAACCTATTCCCGCGTATTTGATGTGACCGATATTCTCACCAACACCTTCGGCGCCTGGGTTGGATATTTATTGTCAAGGCCATTTTTCTTGACAAAGAAAGACAAGCCCCAGCAAGATTAAAGCTTTGCAGCAAATAGGCTCATGGGCAATGGAACGGGGTGGGCAGAAATTAAAAAAGCGGAATGGAATTCCGCTTATTTTTTTGAGGGATGGCAAAGAATAAACCGCAAACGGTTTTCTAAAAAACTTCAGTTTTTAGAGGTTCCCCTTGCAAAAAGCAAAGGCAACGGTTGAGCAGATTAGATTTTAATCTCAATATCCACGCCGGCGGGCAGGTTGAGGCGCATCAGCATGTCAATGGTTTTGGAATCAGGTTCCATCACATCAATCAGGCGGTTATGGGTGCGGATCTCAAAATGCTCCTGAGAGTCCTTGTCAATGAAGGTGGAGCGGCGGATTGTGTATTTTTCAATACGGGTGGGCAGGGGAATAGGGCCAAGCACTTTGGCGCCGGAGCGTTCTGCGGTCTCAACAATGCGTTTGGCGCTTTGGTCAAGAATGCGGTGGTCGTAAGCTTTCAAGCGGATGCGAATTTTTTGTTTTGCCATTTTTCCTTATATCCTTTTTTTCATCGAGGCCAAAGCCCCAAATTATTAATTAATCCCTAAAATCTTTTTGCGGGTCGATTCGTTCACCTGGGCATAATGCTTGAATTCCATGGTGAACACACCCCGCCCCTGAGTTGCCGAACGCAGCTCGGTAGCGTAGCCGAACATTTGCGCCAGCGGCACTTCTGCCTGAATAGCCTTGGCATTCCCAAAGCGGTCCTCCATGCCCAGCACGTTACCCTGGCGAGCGTTCACCTGGCCAATCACATCGCCGGTGTACTCCTGCGGAACGGTTACTTCAACGTGCATTACCGGTTCCAAAATAACCGGGGCAGCCTTTTCAGCCGCTTCCCTCAGCGCAAAGATAGCCGCCATCCGGAAAGCCATTTCGCTCGAGTCCACCTCGTGGAATGAACCGCCGGTAAGCACCACTTTGAAATCCGTCATCGGGTAACCCGCCAGCGGGCCGGATTCGGCTGCTTCGCGGATGCCTTTTTCAACTGCGGGAATATATTCCTTGGGAATATCGCCGCCGCGCACCTGGTCTTCAAAAACAATGCCCGCGCCGGGCTCAAGCGGTTCCAGATTGATAATCACATCGCCGTACTGGCCGTGGCCGCCGGACTGTTTGGTGTATTTGTATCGCAGCCCACTTACCGCCTTGCTGATAGCTTCGCGGTAGGCAACCCGCGGCATACCCACGTTAGCCTGCACTTTAAACTCGCGCAAAAGCCGGTCTACAAGAACATCCAGATGCAGCTCGCCCATGCCAGAAATAACCGTCTGCCCGGTGTTTTCATCCTGGCGGATTTTGAAAGTGGGGTCCTCTTCTGCCAGCTTGGCCAGCGATTCAGACATCTTCTCCTGGTCTGCCTTGGTTTTGGGCTCAATGGCAATCGAAATAACCGGGTCTGGGAAGTGAATGCTTTCCAGCACAATCGGCGCAGAGGTATCCGAAAGCGTATCGCCCGTAAAGCTGAATTTGAGGCCAAGAATGGCGCCGATATCGCCTGCGCCAAGCTCTTCAATATCTTCGCGGCGGTCGGCATACATGCGCAGCAAGCGGCCAACGCGTTCTTTTTTATCCTTGGAAGAATTGAGCACTTGCCCGCCCTGCTTGATCTTGCCGGAATAAACGCGAATGTAAGCCAAGCGCCCCATATAGGGGTCTGTGACAATCTTAAAGACCAATGCAGAAAGGGGTTCCGTGTCATCTGCGTGGCGCATCACTTCAGAGCCGTCTGAAAGGCGGTGCGCCTTTACCGCCGGGATATCCAGCGGGCTGGGCAGGTAATCTACCACCCCGTCCAAAACCAACTGCACGCCCTTGTTGCGCAGGCTGGTTCCGCAGAAAACTGGCGTAATCTGGTTGGCAAGCACGCCCTTTCGCAAGGCCTTCTTTAGTTCATCCAGGCTGAGTGTTTCGCCATCAAGATACTTTTCAAGCGCCTCGTCATCCAGCTCGGCAATGCGCTCCACCAGTTCAGCGCGCTTTTGGGCGGCTTCTGCCTGGTATTCTGCCGGGATGGGGCTGATAACCGGCTCCTTGCCGATTTCGTCGTCAAACAGAACCACATTCTCTTCCAGCAGATTAATCATGCCATGGAAGGAAGATTCAGCACCGATGGGGATTTGCATGGCCAGCGGGTTAGCGCCCAAACGCTCTTTGATGGATTCAATGGTGCGTTCATAAGAAGCGCCCATGCGGTCCATCTTGTTGGCAAAGCAAATGCGCGGCACCTCGTACTTATCCGCCTGGCGCCAAACCGTTTCAGATTGGGGTTCTACCCCCTGAACCGAGTCAAACACCACTACGCCGCCATCCAGCACGCGCAAAGAACGCTGCACTTCGGCGGTAAAGTCAATATGCCCGGGGGTGTCAATCAGATTGATGCGGTGGTCTTTCCACTCGGCGGTCACCGCGGCAGAAACAATCGTGATGCCGCGTTCACGTTCCTGCGGCATCCAGTCTGTCACGGTGGTACCTTCATCCACATTACCGAGGCGATAGGTTTTGCCCGTATAAAACAAAATCCGCTCGGTGGTAGTCGTTTTGCCGGCATCAATGTGTGCAATGATGCCAATATTACGGTAACGTTCGAGCGGAAATTCAGTCATTTTTGTCTTCTAACTTGTTAAGGTGCGGTCCGAACATTAAATCCGGAAGTGGGAGAAAGCACGGTTGGCTTCAGCCATCTTATGCACTTCTTCCTTCTTGCGGATGGCGGCGCCCTGATTTTCAGCGGCGTCCATCAATTCACCAGCAAGCTTCTCGGAATAAGATTTTCCGGAACGCGCACGGGAAGCGCTAATAAGCCAGCGCATCGCCAGGGTAAGGCGGCGTTCTGGGGCAACTTCCATAGGCACCTGATAGGTGGCGCCGCCTACACGACGTGGGCGCACTTCCATCATCGGGCTTACGTTCTTCAAAGCGGCTTCAAAGACTTCAACGCCTTCTTTGCCGGTCTTTTGCTGAATTCTGTCAAAGGCATCATATACGGAGGAGGTAATGGTGCTTTTCTTGCCATCAAGCATAATGCGGTTGATGATCATCTGAACGTGAACGTTGTTGTATTTCACATCAGGCAGAACTTCTCTTTTTTCGGGTTTGATTCTTCGTGACATATTCTTCCTTACTTGGCTCGTCTACTTCTTCTTGCCGGTGGAGGCTTCTTCGCCGCGTTTGGCGCCGTATTTAGAACGGGCCTGCTTGCGGTCAGAAACGCCGGTGGTATCTAAGGTGCCGCGCACGATGTGATAACGCACACCGGGCAGGTCACGCACACGGCCGCCGCGGATGAGCACAACGCTGTGCTCCTGCAGCTGATGACCTTCGCCAGGGATGTAGGCGGTAACTTCCATGCCGTTGGAAAGACGAACACGAGCAATCTTGCGCAGCGCGGAATTCGGTTTCTTGGGGGTCATGGTGCGGACGATGGTGCAAACACCGCGTTTCTGCGGGGCGCCCTTGGGCTGTTTGGTACGGCGGCGAGCTTCGGCGTTCATCGTGAACTGAAGCGCAGGAGCCTTCGACTTTTGGCTCTTGGTCTGGCGGCCTTTGCGAACTAATTGATTAATGGTTGGCACTTATCTTCCTCCGTGCAAATAAAGCAAATGTTTCATTATTGAACCTGCCCTCTGGCGGGCAGCGTTTATTTCTCGTTGGGCCGTCAGGCACAGCATTAAATACCCTGTCTGTAGGCGAAGGCTTATTCTATCACTGTAAGAGAAAAAGAGTCAATAGCTAAATCAAGCTTTTACCCAGTTTTCAAGCCCAATATGCTACGAAATAAGACCGATAATTTTTGCGGAGAAAAAAGCAATAAAATTTTAATAAAACCTATAAGATTACACGCCTCTCAAACCAGCCAATCAAGTATAGCAATATGCTTGTTGTTTTAATACCCTACAAAATTACACACCTCACGAACTAGGCCACTATCTCAAACGACATGTCTCAGGCGGTAAACTCTGAATTCCCTATTTAGTTATTTCTTAGAATGTAGCATAAATCAAAAATTCTTTCCAATAAAATCCATGATATCTTCGCCGATGAAAACACGTTCTTCGTCTTCCGGCTCACCATCAGCGCCGAAACCGCCCATAAGGTAGTCTGCAACAGCATTATCCATTTGGTCAAATTCATCATCTGATAATAAAGAAAGGTCATTAGTTACCACAAATGGCAAGCCGAGCTTATTTATATACTCAACTTGCTTTTCAGATAACAGTGGTTTATCTTCATTTTGCATATTTATTTCTCTTAGATTTAACGGTTTCTGGATTGATGTCAATTGTAACATGGTAACCTAAAAATCTTTGACCTTGCCCGTTTTCATCAAACTTTATCGGAAAGTTTTAATACCCTACAAAATTACACACCTCTCAAACGTGTCCGTGATATTTGGCAGACCAATTTTGATCGTGTAAGCCGTGATATTGGCGCGGATGGAGTGGAACTGTCTGCGCACGGTGGATGCGCGCCTGATCATTTACCCTATCAGGGTAGGCAATTCAGTAAGCGGCAATTTGAAAAGCTGCAAGGCGAGCTGGAACGCCCGATTGGCGAATATAACTGCCGGCATATTGCTTTTCCGATCCTTCTTGGGATTTCACGCCCTGCTCATACCGAGAAAGAACTCAATCGACTTGAAGAGATGTCAACTCGCAGACAGGAGTTTGACGGCAAAGAATACACTCAGTATGAAGCAACGCAATTACAGCGGAAACTTGAAACAGCCATGCGGCAAACGAAGGATAGGGCATTACTTGCCAAGGAATCAGGTGATGATTTAGGGCGACGAGTTGAACAAACGAAGCTTAATCAACTGAAAAGCAAGTACGTGGATGTTTGTCAGAAGTTCGGCTTACCATACAAGTCTGAAAGGATGAGTATGAGTGGTTTTAGGGCTGTTAATGTTACGGTAGATAGCTTAACGTCAGGAAAGGCAGCTACTGAATATTTTGTAAAGAATATCGGCATAGACAAATCTAAGCTCTTTGTTACTGGAATGAGTAAAAAGACGGCAGTGTTTGTAGGAAATGGTATCGAAAAAGTTTTTAAAACATATCCCAAGCTCAAGAGTTTTTTATCTCAACCAGATAAAGGAGGAATTAGCTATAAAACAAGTAATTCGGGTGCAATTGCAGAGTGTAATCGGTTGACGCAGCATATTGGTTTGAACCCCATTATGTTCGATGATTTGCCAAATTTGAAACAGACTTATGCTGATATGGTTAATATCGGATGGTCACCTTTAGGAACGGATTATCACAATGTCGTTACGCACGAATTAGGACATGCTATGCATGGAATGCTAAGTTACAATGGGATAAATATCGCCCAATTTCAACGTGATGTGCTAAATGCTGCTGGAATTAGCTTTCAAGAAATAAAAACTGCTGTTTCAGAATATGCAACAATTAATGAAAGAGAGTTTTTTGCAGAATGTTTTTCTGAGTTGATTGGGTCCAAAAATCCACGACGAGTGGCTGTTAAATTTGGTATAATTTTGGAAGAGGTTATGAAGGCATTGCCATGACAACAATGAAACGTCCAAGTTTTATGGATAGTTCGTATTTTGTTTTGGAGCCAAATAATTGGCATCTGCTTCCTGGGGCTCCAAAAGAAATAGTTGAAGCATTTAATGCTTTTATGAAGGAACTTGAAGAGTCTTATAGCGATAAGGAAGAAAAAGAGTATCCTCAAACAAAAAGTGTGCTATAATCTAATTAATAACTAAATAAGCGGGAATTTGCCGCCTAACTCACGAGCAGCATTAGCGCCGGGGTTGTAGACCTGAGAAATTGGGTTTGCACCTCCGGCGTTTTTTGATTCCGAAATTCCCGCAAAACAAACAAAGCCGACAGGCTGTAAACGGAAAGGGAAACATGGCTGACGAAGCACCAACCAATACTGAGCAAAATCAGGAAACGACACCTAATAAGGTGGAAACAAAAGACCCTGCTGAAAAAGCGCAGGAAGTCAAACTGACACAAACGGAAGTAGACAAACTCATCGACAAGCGATACGCCGAATGGAAGGCTAAGGTGCCGAGTGATGAGGAAATTAAAGCTTACCGCGAGTGGAAAAAATCCCAACAGACCGAAGCTGAGAAAGCAGCTGAACGCGAGGCTCAGTATGCGAAACTCCAGGCGGACAGTGAAGCCCTCCGCCGCGAGAATAGCGTCATCAAAGCCGGCGTCCATACTGAGGATGCAGAATTTGTTATCTGGAAGGTTGGTAAGATGGAAGGCGAGTTTGATAAGAATCTGACCGCGTTCCTTGCTGAAAACAAAAAATACACTGAGCCCAAGACTAAAACAGTTGAGGGCACAAAGCATAACCCTTCCAAAAATGAGACGCAGGAAGAGAGAAACTTGCGAGCGTTTATGAAGGGTGCTGGGATACCAGCAGAAAAAGATAAATAATGGCTAATAACATTGAACTGGCTAAGAAATATGGCCCAGCTTTAGACAAAATCTACAAGCTTGCCTCAAAGACTGCCCGTATGATGGTGCGGTAAGCCCTGTTTCTTTTACCAATGCCGCCACAGTGGAATTCCTCAAGATTTCTGTTGTTGGCCTTGGTAACTACGATGGAATGTAGGTTATCCAAAAGGTGACGTCACCTCCACTTGGGAAGCATGGACTTTGTGTTTTAATACCCTACAAAATTACACACCTCTCAAACGGTTCGTTATGTTTGAATACATAGTGTATAAAGAGAGGTCGCAAATACAAAAGCGATGTCGCAAAACATAAAAAAAGCAATTCAGCTCAGGAAAGACAAAAAATACAATGAATCCAGTGAGCTGCTTAAACAACTGGTTGATCAAAATCCAGAAAGTGCAGAACTAAACTATCAGTTTGCATGCAGTCTTGATATCTTAGGCCAAGAAAAGAATGCCATCGAGTATTATAAGAAAGCCATTGCTTTGGGCTTAGATGGCGATGATTTGCTGAGAGCCTTTGTAGGCTTAGGCAGCAGTTATCGGACGATTGGGGAATATGAGAAATCGAAAGAAATATTGTCTGCAGGGCTAAATGCCTTCCCAAGGCATCATGGCCTGCTAACTTTCTATGCCATCGCTTTGTATAACTTGAGAGAATATAAAGAATCAACCGAAATCTTACTCTCTTTACTTGCAGAAACCACATCAGACCAAAGCATTAAAGATTATGATGAAGCCATCCGCTTTTATGCAAAAAATCTTGATGAAACATGCTAACGAAACATCAAAAGCCTGGAGCGAAACGAATCAATCCAGATTCAAATTGCCCCCAGTGATTGGCGATTGGGATGTATGTTAATGATCTTGTTCTGAAAAACAGCCACAACATGTTATTTGGCGCTTTGCACAAAGTTCCTGCAAGAGCATTCATTTGCCACTCACGAAGCATGCAGCGCACAGCTGTTTTAACGTTGATGCAGTTTGAAAAACGCTAAACCACGCAGTCAAACAGCTTCAAGCGGATAAACTGGAAGGCAGGTTGCTGCGCTTGGCTCTCATCCAAAGCATAAAACCGGAACTATACAAACCTCCCCCATTTGCGCAAAGCATGGTTAAAATTGGATATTGTGGAAATCAAACGCATAATCCACCCCTTTATTGAAAATTTATTGAAAACATGTAATTATCTGGAGGAAGCAAGAAAATGGCAACTGAGAAGAAACCGCGAACCACCAACAAAAACGTGGTGGCAGCCACCAAAGACAATCAAAAGAAGTGGGACCCCGTATCCAACGGGCAGGACGTCTGGAAGCCCAGCGAAGAAGCCCTCAAACAAGAGCGCCCTCTGCGCATCTTTGCCTGGATAGCCTGGCTGCTGGCCATCGCCGGGGAACTCTTCACCATCTTTTACACCCTCAAGCAAAACCCGATCAACATGGTTTTGCTCATCGGCGCCCTGGTATTAATTGCCTTGCTTGCCATTGCCGGTTCAAGGCTCTGGCGCAAAGCAAATGAGCTGAACCCGGCCTCCAGCAAGGATGGCGTGCGCTTCTTCATCCAGAACCAACTGGGCGCCATCATGTCCATGATTGCCTTCCTGCCCCTGATTGTTTTGATCTTCCTCAATAAAAATATGGATGGCAAACAAAAAACATTGGCGGGCGGGGTTGGCATTGCCCTGGTAGTGATAGCCAGCCTGCTTGGCATGAACTTTACCCCACCCTCGGTAGAGCAAAACACCTACACCATGGTGCAAACCACCCAAACCGCCGTGGCGGAATATAACGCCACCCAGGTTGCCAGCATCAAGCAAACCCTCACCGTTATGCCCCCGGCTGAGCAAACGGCCTATGTGGAACAGCTTAAAGCAACCATGCAGGTTACCCCCGCGGCACCTGCTTCACCCGAAGAGGTTGCAAACCTGATGCAATACACGGGCGTAGATAAGGTGTACTGGAAGACGGGCGGCAAGGTTTACCACCTCTGCGCCGAGGCTTCTGCCTTGCAGCGTGAAAGCTCTGTGGATGATAATATCTACTTCGGAACCGTGGCCGATGCGCACGCGGCCGGCAAAGACCGCCTTACCCTGGAAGTGAACGCCGAGCTTAAGCAGTGCGGGCTCACTTCTGCACCTACCCCCACCCCGGTGAAGTAGATTTTTTGCCTGAAGTTAAAAACCACCCGCTATGCGGGTGGTTTTTTATCTCTTACCCTAATCTGCGGTTCTGCTGCGCTGCGCACCATCATGCGGGCGTTCGCCCTGGCATGCAAACTAAAAGGGGCCGGAAATATTTCCGGCCCCTTTGTCAAGCTTATGGAACAAGGCTGTTTGCCAGAAGGATAAGGCTTTCCTGGCTGGGGCCGATCAGGGTGAAGAGCAAGCCTTCCTGTTCCCAATTGAGCTGATAAGCCTTAATATCTGGGTTCCACTGTTTGCTGCTGCTTTCCCAAGCGCCCTGGGTGAGGGCTGCGCCAATGCCGCCCTTCAGTCTTACCTGCTTGGTAGAGCCGGGGCCGATCACAAAAGTATGGCTTTGGGCATCCGGCCTTACAGAAAGTTCATAAACAAACTTTTGGTTGGGGTTTCGAATGTCGATGATTATCTCATCTGGCATCCCTTCTGCCCCTCTGCCAGCATAAACTTTCACTGCCTGCTCATTCAGGGTATAACCTTGTGCAAGTTCTGCAGGCAAGTTAAGCTGCATCTCAAGTTTTTTGAGGGCTTGCGCAAGCGGCATTACTTCTGGTTTTATCACGCTTAGCGGCTCTGAACCGGGATATCGCAGGGTAGATTCAAATTTTACCCCGCCAATCTGGGCTGCAAACTTGAGCACAGAAGCCCTTGCCTGAGGCACAGCAAACATGCTGAAGGCTGCTACAACCAACACAGCCAGGCTGGCGGCTGTCCAACGCAGCCTAAGCGGGCTGATTCCCTTTTGCGTTTCAGCGCTCTCCATTGTCAAAAGTTTTGCCTTGAGGTTTTGTTTAAATTCATTTTTTGGGCTAAGCCTTAATGAAAAAAGCTGTTTTTCATTCATGATGATCCTCCTTTAAAATACTGAGTTTCTGCAGCACCCTCTGCAGTAGAGTGCCAACATTCGATTCCGTCAGGCCCATTACTGGCGCAATTTCTTTGTTACGCAGCCCTGCGCCGTATTTTAGCGAAACCAGTTCGCGCTCCCGTTCCGGCAAGCTGAGAACGGCTGCGCGCAGGCGGGCCAGGTCTTCGGCCGCTTGGGCTTCCAATTCAGGGTTGTGCGGGCCCGCCTGCTGTTCTGCGGCTTCATTCATGGCAGTTTCACAGCGGCGCTGAGGGCTGCGCAAGTGTTCGTGCAGCACGTTTCGCGCAATTCCAAAAAGCCATGTGCTCATGCTTGCCCTCTCCGGAATGTAGCGCTTTCTGGCCTTCCAGGCTCTTTCAAAACAGATGGAACTAAGGTCTTCGGCGGTGCTTGGGTCAGCAGTGTGGTATAGAAAGTAATTGAAAATTAAAGGCAGTTTGGTTTCGTAAACCAGTTCCCAGTCTGGGTCAGCTTCCTTAACCTTATGGAGGGAGAAAAGTTTTGAGAGAGCGTTCATCTTACTTAATGATTGCGCTTTAAGCCCTTTCCGTCACAAAATGAGCAAACACCAAAAGCAAATTTAAGAACCAAGGCGTTGCAAAGTATTTAGCCTTAGCCTGAAAAACACTAAATTACAAGCGGCCAAATATCGTGTGCGTTCTTATCCCCCATGTTCAGGACAGGCTTTTGCCTTATACTTAACAAAAAGGCCCTTACGGGCCTTTTTGTTTGTTCAAATCAGCAAAGCGCTTTAATTATCCGCATCCGCAGAGTCGTTGTAATCTTCGTCATCATCAGGCAGAGCCGTCATGGAAGAAAGGTCTGAAATGGAAAGGGCAGCTCCCGGCGCAGAGCCAAAGCCAGAACCTAGGCCGGCACCAAGCCCACTAAAGTTCATTTTATCCATTACATTGGAACCTACACCCGTTAATGAAGTAGGAATGCGGGGCACGTTGTTGCGCTCATCATCTTTGCCGAATTTGAGCACATCGCCGTCTTCCATAATGGCTTCCATGGCCAGGCTAAGGGACTGAAGTTCCTTCACCAGCACGCGGAACGCAGCGGGAATGCCGGGCTCATCAATGGGTTCGCCCTTCACAATCGCTTCGTAGGTGGCGGTACGGCCAACCACATCATCCGATTTTACAGTGAGCATTTCCTGCAGGGTATGGGCAGCGCCGTAAGCTTCAAGCGCCCACACTTCCATTTCACCGAAGCGTTGGCCGCCAAACTGGGCCTTGCCGCCGAGAGGCTGCTGGGTAACCAAGCTGTATGGGCCAGTAGAACGGGCATGCACTTTATCTTCAACCAGATGGTGCAGCTTAAGGAAGGTCATGTAACCTACGGTGACAGCCTGGTCAAAGTGGTCGCCCGTTTGGCCGTCGCGCAGCAGTTGCTTGCCAATGGTAGGATCAGGCTGGCCGGTGGCAAGCATGATTTTCTTGCCCATTTTATCCATTTCGATGAAGCTCATATGTGTTTGCCATACTTCGCCGTTGGCAGCTGCAGCCTGGCGGGCCTTAAGCATTTCATCCGTTTCAAAAACCATATCCAGCTTTTTAGCCCAGAGGGTATAGCAGGCGTAAAGCGCGCGCAGATCCTGCGCATCACGGTCAGCCAGCGAGATATTATCCTCAGGGAAGGCCGTAATGGTTTTGGGGTCAAAACCCTTATCCAGCAGCCATTCATTCATGGCCGCACGGCGGGCAAGAATCTGGTTCTCTTTCAGGGCATAAAGGTCGTAGTCTTTACCGGCCAATTTCTGTTCAAGGAAGAGCAGGCGAACTTCATCATCGTCTTTGATGTCTTCCGCGGAATGTTCAATATTGCTCAGCCATTGCCAGGCTTCTTCACCAATAACGCGCCAGGCTTCTTCCATAATCCAAGAGCGGGCCAATTCAGCTTCAATTTCCTCTTCGGATGCGCCGTCAAAAACAGGGGTAATGGCACGGAAGCCCAAGCTGTGGGCTGCCCAACCCAGATGGGTTTCAAGCACCTGGCCGATGTTCATACGCCCGGGGATGCCCAGAGGATTCAGGATGATATCCACCTGGCGGCCATCTTCAAGGAAGGGCATATCCTCAACCGGCAGCACACGGGAAACAACACCCTTGTTGCCATGGCGGCCGGCCATCTTATCGCCGGCGGTTACCTTGCGGCGCTGGGCCACGGAAACGCGCACCATCTTATCCACACCGGCAGAAAGGTCGGCGTTTTCTTCGCGGGTGAAGACTTTTACATCCACCACAATACCGCGCTCGCCGTGGGGCATGCGCAAAGAGGTATCTTTGACATCGCGGGACTTTTCACCAAAGATGGCGCGCAAAAGGCGCTCTTCGGGGGTCAGTTCTTTTTCACCCTTGGGGGTAATCTTACCCACCAGAATATCATTGGGGCCAACTTCCGCACCGATGCGGATGATGCCGCTTTCGTCAAGGTCGCGGATGGTGTCATCGCCCACATTGGGTATTTCACGGGTAATCTCTTCAGGGCCCAGTTTGGTATCGCGTGCTTCCACTTCATATTTTTCAATGTGGATGCTGGTATAGCGATCTTCCTGAACCAGACGTTCCGAAATAATTACCGCATCTTCAAAGTTAAAGCCTTCCCAGGCCACAAAGGCCACCAGCACGTTCTGGCCGAGGGCAAGCTTGCCGTCATCGGTGGAAGACGAATCTACAATTACATCCCCCTTATGCACAATCTGGCCCTTGCTCACTGCGGGGCGCTGGTCAATACAGGTGCTTTGGTTGGAACGCTGATATTTGCGCATTTTGTAATAGCGCAGGTCGCCGCTGTTCTGTTTAACCACTAAGGCATCACCGGTAACGGAGAGCACTTCACCATCTTCTTCAGCAATCACCACCTGGCCGGAATCTGCTACAGCGGCGCCTTCCATGCCCGTAGAAACAATGGGGGCTTCGGGGCGCAGCAGGGGCACAGCCTGGGTCTGCATGTTCGAGCCCATCAGAGCGCGGTTGGCATCGTCATGCTCAAGGAAGGGGATGAGGGCGGCAGAAATGCCCACTACCTGATTGGGGGCAACATCCATATAGTCAATTTCCTCATAGTCGGTGATGAGGAACTCACCATGCCAGCGACAGGTATTGCGCTTGAGAAACTCGCGATACTCGTTCATGGGGGCGTTCGCCTGGGCAATTTTGTACTTATCTTCCGCATCCGCAGAAAGATAAACATACTCATCGCTAACGTAAGGGCGAATGTCAATGTTCTGCGCAGGCAGTTTGGCAATCTTTTTCTGCATCTCAGGGGTTACCCTGGTTTCGGCTTCAAAAAGCACTTGCTTTGTTTTGGGGTCCAAAACATCCTGGCGCAGAAGGTGATTGACCAAATTGGGGTCATCACTCTTCATGCTGCGGTAGACCTTACGGTAAGGGGTCTCGATGAAACCAAGCTCATTCACACGAGCGTAGGCGGCCAAACGGCCGATAAGGCCGATGTTTGGGCCTTCAGGGGTTTCAATGGGGCAAATGCGGCCGTAATGGCTGGTGTGAACGTCGCGCACGTCAAAGCCGGCACGTTCACGGCGCAAGCCGCCGGGGCCCAGGGCAGAAACCGTACGTTTGTGGCGCAGTTCAGAAAGCGGATTGGTTTCTTCCATAAACTGAGAAAGCTGGCTGGAGCCAAAGAACTCGCGCAAGGAAGCCACCAGGGGGCGAATGTTCACCAGGGCAATCGGGGATGCCGGGGCACCGGATTCGCGGATGGACATACGTTCTTTAATCACGCGTTCCATACGGCGCAAGCCTACGCGCAGTTTGTTCTGGATGAGCTCACCCACTGTCTTAATGCGGCGGTTGCCGAGGTGGTCAATATCATCGGGGCGTGCCATACCGTTGTTGATTTCAATCATATGGCGGATAAGGCGGATGATATCCCATTTGGTAACCATGCGGTGGTTGCTTGGCACTAAATCGCTCAGGTCAAGTTTCTGGTTGAGTTTGTAGCGGCCCACCAGTTCCAGGTCATAATGGCGCGGGTCAAAGAGCTGCTCCATGATGTTGGCCTTGGCATTATCCAAGGTGGGCGGTTCGCCGGGGCGCAGGCGCTTGAAGAACTCAATCATGGCGGCCTGAGCTACAGTGTAGCTGGGGTTTTCGCTGAGGTTGGGTTCCTGCTGGAAGGAAGATTCAATGTAAGGATGTTCGGGATTGTTATCCACATCCGCAAAGAGCTTCATAATCTCTTCGTTGGTGCCAAGTTTAAGAGGGTTATCCGGCATACCATCATCCACACCTGCCAAAGCACGCAGGAAGATGGTGATGGGCACGGTGCGTTTACGGTTGAATTTAAGGATGATAAAGTCATTCTTACGGGTTTCAAACTCCATCCAGGCACCACGGTCTGGGATGAGCTTGGCATTCGCCATCATACGACCGGTAGCCCGATCGGATTCCGCTTCAAAGTAGACACCGGGAGAGCGAATAAGCTGAGAAACAACTACGCGCTCGGTACCATTAATAATGAAGGTACCTTTTTCGGTCATCTCGGGGAAATCCCCAAGGAAAATATCCTGTTTTACTTTTTCAGCCAGGTCTGTTCCTTCCAAAAGCACAGAAACATAGAGCGAGCAGGCATAGGTAAGGTCTCGTTCCAGGCATTCTTCAATGGTGTTTTTAGGCTCTTCAAACCAATACTTAAGGCCAAATTCCTTAGACAATGGGTTTTCACTGGGGAAGTGAAGCCGCAGTTCGTTCTGGTAGGATTCGATGGGAGAAATCTCGTTGAAGAGTTCGCCGAGGCCGGAAGCCTTCAGGCGTTTGAAGGAGTCTAGTTGAACCTGAATAAGGTCAGGGAGTTTGAGCCCAACGGGAATGCGGGCGTAAGTCTTTGGAGGCATCAAATCAGTCATTCACTTCTCCTGAACAATGAATAAAACGCACAGGCACATTCATGCCGGCGCGTGAATTTATGAGCAAAGCGCAAATGGTTAGTATATGCCAAAGCTTGTCGAGAGTCAATAGTTGAATTTCAATTTTCTTGTTTTGCTTGAAGTATTCAATTTACCACAATAACCCGCTTTGTGCCACCGTTATTTCTCTTTAAAATGCGGCCAAAATAGCGCGAAATTTTTTGGGCTGGCATTTAACTTTTCTGCATTATCCCACACTAATCTTGCCATGACGCGTGAGGATGGGGTTGCTTTACCCAAGCACCATGCCCCCTCGTCATGCTGACATAAGGAAGTATCTTGCCTTTTCCCTGGCCTAAAGGCTTCATAACCTCCTCCCTTTTCTCGTCATGCTGACCGAAGGGAAGCATCTGGCCTTTTCTCTTTTGGGGCTTTAGCCAAGATAAATGCCAGACCCTTCACTCCGTTCAGGGTGACGAGCGGGGCTGCCTAAAACTCTCGAAACGTTTAACTTTTATAGTGCACAAGTTTATCAAAAACACCCTCAACCTCTCGTCATGCTGAACGAAGGGAAACATCCGGCCTTTGCGTTTGAATGGAGGCCAGGCAAACAGACAAGCCCCTCGCTGATTAAAGGCTGTTTTAAAGAAAGACGCACCACTTTTGAGCGGTGCGTCTTGTGCTTTAATGGGTAAATTATTTATGCGTAACGCTGCATAGTTGCCAAAAAGAGGTCCGATTCCGTGATGATGCCGATCAGTTTGCCTTTAGGGTCCAAAACCGGCAGGGCATGAATCTTGTTCTCAAGCATCAGGTGGGCAGCATCTTTGATGGGAGCTTCAGGCTTGATGGTAATAACAGGGTTAGACATCACTTTTTCAATAGGGGTAGCCAAAATCTTCAGCGAAAGTTCCTGCTGGTTTTTTGAAAACAGCCTGGAAGGTTCACTGGACATCAAATCTGTGCGCGTTACAATACCCACCATCTGATTGGCATGCACTACGGGCAAAGCACGAATGCGGTTTGGGCCCATAATACGGTTAGCCTCAAGCAAAGATGAAGCCGGGTCAATCGTCCACACGTCTTCCGTCATCACATCCTTTACCTTGCGGTGGTCATGAATCTCTGCGCTTTTTTCGATAATAAAGCGAAAAATATCCGAATTGGTAATAATGCCCACCAGTTTTTCATTCTGCAAAACGGGTAAAGCTGTAATTTTGTTTTCCAGCATGATGCGGGCCGCTTCGGGCATGGTTTGTTCTATTGTAAGCGTGATTGGGTTTTGGCTCATAATGTCGCCCAGCACTTCGGTTTCAGGTGCTGCAGAGGGGGCATGCTCCCCTTCCTGCGGGGTAAGAAAGGAATAATCCAGACGTAAAAGACCACGCCGGGTGACAATGCCAACCAGTTTTTCGGCACTGAGAACGGGTAAAGCCCGGATTTTATTGGCGCTGATCAGTTTGCGCGCTTCAGCAATTGGCATATCCGGTGAACCGGTAACAACGGGAGAGCTCATCCAATAGCGAACGGTATTATCTTTCATGGCAGATCCTTTGTGTGTATTTTCACAAAGTATAGCGGTTTACTGCCATTATTTCATCGAGAAAAAACATGAATAACTTCAAGGCCATGATGATTTTTCTCTCATCATTAAAGATGAGCAAGCTTGTTCAGCCGGGATCCTTGTGCAACAAATGCGGAATTTCCATAAAGACAGAAGGAAAGGAGCAGAGCGAAAGAAGGCAGCCTAAAAACTTTCGCCGTGTTGAAGGGCGTAAATGACTGCCTGCGTGCGGCTGGTAACCTGGAGTTTGCTCAGAATATGTGCAACATGGGTATGCACCGTTGGCAGGCTTATTACCAACTCTTTGGCAATTTCATCATTGCTTCTGCCAACCACCAGACATTTCAGAACCTGCATTTCGCGTTTGCTTAGACCATTCAAAAGGTCATCCGCCGGTTTGGTGTAGGGAGCATTAAGCTGCTGAAGCACCAAACTGACCATAGAGGGATGCAGATAACCTTCGTTGCTTAATAAGTTTTTGAGGGAAGCAAAAAGTTCATGAGGTTCACAGCGCAAAAGCTGAACCCCTTTAGCACCGGCCTGTAAACAATCCATCACCATCTCCTGGTTAGCGGAATCCAAAAGGCAGAGAATAGATAGGCTCGGGGCTAACCTGCGCAGGCTGCGCAAGATTTCTATTAGTTCAAGTTTTTCTGCTTTCCAACAGAAAAACGCCAAATCTATAGGATTATTGCGTAAAGTCCATTCAGCCTCAGAAAGGGAAGTGCAAAGGTAGCAAAGCCCCATATTGGGATATTTTGACAAGACAACTTTAAGCCCCTCCAGCACAATGTTGGAATCGCTGATCAGGATTGCTTTTACTTTTTCTTCTTTGTTCACTGTCAGTAGTTTATCAGAATTAATGATTATCGTGCGTCTTCAGACGAGTAAAAAGGCTGCACTTTAGCCATCTAAAGGCTTAGGCTTTGCCTTGAGCGGTATCAGCAAGGTCATGGTCTGAGCACGTTTAGGTTTCAGCCGGCTGTCGTAGCCATAGTATTCCACTTCATCAAAGCTTTCCGCTTTTTCATAAGGAGAGTTCGGCAGAAATTGTGTGTAGAAGGTTTTTCTGACCCGCGCCAGCCGAAATCCCAAAAGCCAGGATGGATTTTTCTTAAGACGCAATTGCGCATAGAGGCCGGGCTGAAGTGTAAAAACATTCAGCGAGGCATCCTGAGAGGAATATTGCACCTTTTCGCCAATAAAATAATCAAACTTTCCTTCCAAATTCTTTGTGCCTGTCATGGTGATGGAAACCTGCGGGCTGCTGCGATGGCAGATCTTGCCTTGGGCTTCCACAAAGGCATAGGTAAGTTCCTGCGCAACGCTGAAATGATCGGCCTGGCTGGCTTTGCGGGAAATGCCCGCGTAATGTTCTGCCTTGGCAATTTCAATTAGTTCCAGGCCCAGTTCCTTTCCAAGTTCCAGATTTTTTTGTTGCATTATCACCTACTCTCCTGGCATTCCAATAATTCACCTTCGCGCATGATTTCCAAATCTCCCACCCAAATATTGGGCCGGCGCACAACCAAATCAAAGTGCCCGCTGGCATCCTGCTTTCCGCCCAAGGAAAGGTTGCGTCCATGGCCAATATGGAAAGTACCATAAGTAGACTCATCTTCAATATAGCAATGGCCTTCCATTCTGGAAAGCTTGTTAAGGCCAAGGCCGAATTCAGCAGTGACGCAGATACGGTGATCACTGAAGTTTTCAATGTAGCTTTGCAAGCGTTTGCCTTCTTTATTATCCTCTATTTCTTTAATGCGCCCGCCTTCATAGACAATTTTGAGAGGTTCATGCACCAACCCAATCTTCCCCAAAGAGCCGTCTAAAATGAGGGTTCCCTCCGTATGGTCTTCCTCAATTGCCACATAAATTTCAAAACTGGCTGAAGCAATTTTGCCGGGCTTATCTGCCAGTCCATAGAGAGCTGAGGTTTTGCGGCTGCGGTACCTAAAGCGCATATCTGTGCCAGAAGAAGTAGTAACGTGAATGGTTTCGTTAGCTTCAAAAAGCGGTAGAAGGGCTTCTGCCATGGCTTTGGCTTCATAGGGGTCCATGCGAATAAAATCATAAGTAAGCATGGAGCGGCCGTTCAAGGTAACCAGCGGCAGTGAGAGAAAACGTGTTCCTGTTCTGGCCGCAGTTATCACGTGTGCCGTCGTAATTAAAGAGTAGTCCGAAGCGCCAACAGCCACATCGTATTGCCTGAAAAGGCTGCCAAAGCCTTCTTTTCTCACCGGATCGCTGACTATTTCATCCAATGGCTGCAAAGTTATCTGGGTGCCTGCCTTTTCAGCATAAAAGGCCAGTGCGTTAGCCTCTTCCTGATACTTGCGATCAAAAAGAATAAGCACTTTTTCGCCACAGCGCAGTTTTAGCCATGACTCAACAATAATCTGGGCTCCTTCCAGGATTTTTTTATTCATTGCATTCAGTATTTATTTTCAAAAGGCCTGGGGCCCTCAATTTGGGCCCCAGGTAAAAACAAAACTTACTTAAAGAGAAGCATGTATACAATCTGGAAGACCAAAATAAAGATGGCAGGAATCCACTGGCGCTTAATCACGCCAAAGCGATCTTTCATATCCAGAAGGGCAACCGGAACAATATTGAAGTTAGCCGCCATGGGGGTGCACAGGGTACCGCAATAACCGCAGGTGAGGGCAAGCATACCAATCACCGTGGGGTTAGCGCCCAAGGCCAGCACAAAGGGGGCGCCAATGCCAACTGTAATAACCGTGATAGCCGCAAAGGCATTGCCCATGATAATGGTAAACAGTGGCATGGCAATGGCAAAGACAATAATACCCAGGTTGATATTACCTTTGGGTATGATCATCCCGACATATTGGGCAATAACATCGCCAACACCAGCTTTGGTAAAGATTGCTCCTAAAGAAGCCAGCAGCATTGGCAACATGCTCAGTGGGCCAACAGTATCCAGCATACGCCGAGCATCATTGAAAAAGGTAGGCAATTTATTATCGCGGTTCATCACCATCAGGATGATGATGGCAACAATAACACCTACCCCTACGCCAACCAAAGCCCCAAGCTTCGTGAAGATGGCGAAAATAAGCGCAAAGATGCCAATGGAAAGCGAAGGAATGAAGATAGCCATATTCAGCTTCTTTGACCAGGCTTCGCTATAGGCTGGGTCTACCGGTTTTGATTTACCTGGCTTAACCTGCCGCAGAATGGCGGGCAGGGTCATGACCAGCACAAGAATGCCGTTGATCCAGTTCGGAATCCAACGTCCAAACGCAAGAACAATTGCCAAGGCAATCCAGAAGATACCCGTACCAATATTGGCCTTATTTTCTTTATCCGTCAGGTTTTTGAGGCCTGTATAAAAGCAAATAAAGCCCATCAGGAAAAAGAGAATTTCAAGCAGCTTGGCTGCCAATGTAATTTTAGGATCAGTAAAGAAGAAATTAATCATCTTATGCCTCCGTATTCGGATTATCCGGGTCGACAGTTACGTTTTCGCCCCTGGTTGCATCCGGGTTGAGAATCGGGTCAGTGGTGGCAATGGGTTCACTTTGAGCAAGCGTGGAATGCGGTATATTACCTTTAATGGTTTGGGCATGTGCCCCAGCCAAAATATGTTCGCCGCCATAATATTTCTGCATCATCCTCTTATCATTAATGAGGGTGTAGATAACATAAACAAGCACAGCAAAAATTGCCACAGGAATTTCCACCTTGGCAAGATCTACCAGGTTCACTTCATAACCGAGGTTCTTAAGGGTAGACTGCACTAAAAGGGCACCGCTGCCGCCCACAAAAAGCACCTGTCCAAAAAACCAGCTGACATTTTCTGCCCCGGCTGCAAAGCCTTTGATGGCTTCATAATGTTCCGGGTCTGGTTCAAGACCTTTGGCCTTGATTGCGCCATGCGCCATCGGCATAATAACCGGGCGAATGAAGCCGGCAACACCGCCGAAACTGACGTTAAAGGCGGCAAAAATCACGCGCATCACTGCATAGCTTGAAATGACTTTGCCAGCGGTAGCAGATTTGACCTTGCCAATGAGGCGGGCAGCAGATTCACGCAGCCCGTTCCGTTCCAGCGTACCCACCACCAGCAGGGTAACAATGAAAATACCCATTGCGCGGTTGGCTACAAAGCTCTGTCCAAGAACCTCCAACATGCCATTAATGCCCAGCCCTCCCGTCAATGCTGTGACAATCATTGCCAGAACAATGATAAGGATCGAATCGAGCTTGAATGCAAAGCCGATGATTACGATCAATACACCTAATAACTTAATAAGCACTTGTACCTCCATTATTTTTTAATAAATGACAAAACGAGCTTGCCAAAACTTTGAACGAATGCGATGCTGCCTCCTTTCCCAAATGCCTCAATGCGGAGAATGAACAAATAATACGGGCCGTTTTCTTTTTCGGCTAAGAGAAGCTGTATTACCTTGCCACTCCTGCTTATCATCAAAAACCATCTGGGCCTTGCTCAGCCAGTCAATAATGGCCAAGTCATGCACCAGATGCGCACGTGCACATAGTTCCAGATAGTCACCCTGGGCTGTTTCATCGGAGACTTCAGAAACAAAGCTAACACCGGTTACCCAAGGGTAACGCACTGCGGCATAGCGGTGCTGCGGGTTATATGCGGAAGGAATCCAATAACTAATCATATCCTGATAGTAATTGGCAGGGAAGAGGCCCGGCATCCATGAATGGGCATATTTTTCAAAGCGTTCGCGCCACTCTTTATTCAGCTCTGAAATTTCAGCATCCGTTTTAAGTGACTCAGCTACCACATGCTCCATGGCTTTGTTCAAGGAAAGATTAGCCTGATAGGGTTCACCCTGCACATGGAAAAAATAAGAATAAAGCAAGGCCCGGGGCATCCAAAACCCTTTAAACCAGGGTGAGGTATAACCGGAAAATTGCTGATCCCACTCGTGGCTGGGCACACCGTGGTCATCTACAATCACATCTGGCAGCCACTTCCTCCAGGTGCGGGTGAAAGCCATGCATTCGCTGTGAATCGTTTCGTCATCAAAATAGGCGTATGCAAGCTCCAGGCCCAAGGCATTAAAACGGGCCGCGTGCAGTTTCCAGCGCGGGTTATCTTTTTGCAACATGTAATGAATGGCCGCTCCATCCGCATTTTCAAAAGGAACAAAAACCAGGTTAAGCTTTTGGGGCAGGTCTTTATAGCGCGGGTTTAGCAATAGTTCGCGGATGATCATAAAGTTGGCGTTGGTACCCGAAACTTCATTGGCATGATGGCGCGCGTTGATGTAAAGAGAAGGTTTTTCGGTAATCCAGCGTGTGCGGGGCCGCCATCCCGGCAACTGCGGCAAAAGCTCAATGGCGTGGATGGTACGGCCTTGATAGCTAAAGGCCACAGGATAAACCCGCAGGCGGGGTATACGCGCCAACTGGTCAATAATCTCTACATATTCCTGATAGCCGATCACCTGCCTTTCTTTAAGGTCAACTTCCTCAATAGAAAGCGGCTTCATGACTGGCTTAGCCTCATCCTCTGGCAGCAGCCAGGGTTGGCAGCTTCTACCATTGAGTTTCAGATTCACCTGCCTTAAGCCCAGCCCTGCCGGGGACTGCGCAAGAAGACCCTTGCCAAGCATGGCACCAAATGCGTCCAGTACCGGCTGCAACTCTTTCGGCCCATTTACTTCCAGGCTAAGGCATAGTGCATCTTCCTGCCCCTGCAAGCTGACTGCCCGCACCTCAACATTTTCTTTTGCCGTCAGGGGTTGCAGGCTGCCTTTTGCAGATGCAATTTGAGGGCGGTCTGCCAAACGGTCATAAAGGGAGGCTTTGAAAAATGGCTTGGCCTGGCCTTTGCGAACGACAGGAAGCACCAAACCGGGGCTGTCCAGCTTTTGGCCGGTAATGCGCAAGCCCAAGCTGCGGCAGAAATCCAAACTGACAAAGTAAAGATCCTCATGCAAAGCATCTAAAGAAGAGATTCTATCTTTGCGGCTGGGCAAGTCAAAATCAGGTTCGGAAAGGGTTACTTCAAAAACCAGGCTTGAGAAGAGCGGCTGATCGCTGGCTTTGGGGTTTCCTTTGGTTTTCTCAAGAATAAATTTGCGCAGGGCAGGCAAAACTTCATCCTGATAGGCATTCCAAACCTGCTCTAAATCCGTCAGAAAATCCTCGTCAATTTTTTTGCTGCTATTTACTTTAACCAAAATATGGCCGGTTGCCGGGTGCACCTTTCCGATTTCCGGATAAGCACCAAGGTATGGCCGCTCTGAAGTATGGGCTTTCATCGAGTGTTCAAAAAGCAGATTCCCTTTTTCATCTTCAGCGCTTACAAGATAACTGATGTCTGCTTCCCCTTCATACGTGCTAAAGGTAATGTTTGAACGGGCAATGCCTGTTTTTTCAGCAATGGTGTCATCAATTGGATAGAGTTCCTGCAAAAAGCGCAAAGGCAGGTCAAACCAAAGGTCGGGGTTATCCTTGCGTTCTGATGAAATGGCAGGCACCGCTCCGTTTTCATCCAGCCAATTTTTTTGGCCGGATTTAAGAAAGGGTTTGAAGGCAATTTTTATCTTCTTTGCCTGCGGGTATTTCAACAGTTGCGGGATAACGCATTCATCTATCCAGCTATAGCCCTGCTTATATGCAGAAATAAGAACCACCTCAGCCTGTGCGCCTGCATCAAGGCAGGTTTGTTTAATCTCATTCTCAAGGCTGCGCCTTACTGACTGGTCCTCTGAAAGGCTGCCAAAAAGGCTAACACGGTCGCCCTGCTTCAGGAAGGGATAGAGTTTTTGCCGCAGCAAAGCGCTTAGTGTGTCTGTTTCCCAAGGAAGGTCAAAGTGTTTTTGCCAAACCAGTTTTTCATCTTTATAGGATAGAAGTTTTTCAGGCGGGCAAAGGCCTTTTTGCGCATTCCAGATTTTCGCCTCGGGGTTAAAGAGGCATTGATAATCCGTCCCAAAGGCATGCTTAAAAGCTTCAAGATAGGCAAACTGACCTTCACTCGTTTTCATTTCCAGCGAGCTTTTGAACTGCTCCAGCCACTGGCTTAGGGTCAGTTCAAGCGGTGCGGCTAGCCCTCCATCTTTGCGAATGAAGTAATCTGGCAGGGTTTTCTGCAAGTAGCAGACCGTAAAAGCGTTCAAACCTTTGCCCGAGAAGGTCAGTGTTTTAGCCTTCAGCTCTGCCTTCGGTACGCTGCCACTTCTTCTAAAGCGAATCTTGTATTCGCAACTTTTACCCAGAAGGGGGTAGCGATACAAGGTTGTCTGAGCCCCAATGACTGCCGCAAGGTTGCATGCAGCAGAAACGCAATCCTTATCTGCCCCTTCAGGGATGCTGATGCTGCCAAGCACCGCATCCGGCAGGTAGTCACCGTCCAGATCTTGTACAGCGTGGCCTTGCAGCAGAAAAGTATCCACCCCCAAACAAGTTTGGGGCATTTGACTGGAGATAGCGGCATGGTCTGAAGCAAAATCAATATTTTCTTCAGTCAAACCTTGCGTTTGATGGGGTACAAATGCCTTGAAGTTTTTCATCAGTTTTTTGAGGATGCGCCGGGCAGAGCGCAAATCCGTAAGACTGATTCTGAGCCCATCCTCAAACGGCTCTAAGCACGCCTTTGTTCCCTGAGTAATCAGAAAGGTAAAGGCTTTCAGATCGGAGGGGGTCTGTTCTCTCACCAGCGGAAAGTCCAGATAGAGAGAATGAAACCCCAAAAACCCAGCTAACTCAACGGCAAATACGCTTTCAGCTTTGCTGGGGTAATCCGATATGGTCATATAATAATTACAAAAAAGGTCCATTTTGCCCTTGCATCACTGTGATTGCAGATTTGTAATTTCTGACCGGCACTCCCAAAAAACAATGGGACTGAGAATGATGCGATTGAGTATAACGGAAAAACTCTAAAATCAACAAGACAAGCGAGGTGCTTTTGATCATTAATTAAAGAAAAAATTTCAGATTGAAAGCCGTTTTATCTGTTTTATAATGAGAATTCGTTAGATATAAAAAGCTTTGAATATTATTGATTATTAAAAGGAGGATGCTAAAATGAAAATCTTGATTACGGCATTTGACCCCTTTGGGGGCGACAAAATAAACCCCGCATTGGAAGCTGTAAAGAAAGTGAACGCAGATCTCTTCAAGGCAGAGGTGATCAAACTGGAGATTCCCACTGTCTTTGGAAAATCCATCAAAAAGGTTGCCGCAGCCATGAAAAAAGAAAATCCGGACGTGGTTCTGTGTATTGGCCAGGCCGGAGGGCGTTTTGATATTACGCCTGAGAGGGTAGCCATCAATGTGGATGATGCGCGCATTACTGACAATGAAGGCAATCAACCTATTGATCAGCCCATTTTTAAAGATGGTGCGCCCGCATACTTCTCTTTGCTTCCCATCAAAGCCATGGTACAAAACATCCGCGAAGTTGGTTTGCCTGCTTCCGTATCAAACAGTGCAGGCACTTTTGTATGCAATCACATCATGTATGGGGTTCTCTACCACATTCATAAAACTTACCCCCATATGAAAGGCGGCTTCATTCATGTACCTTTCATCCCTGAGCAAGTGGTAAACAGGCCTAATGCGCCTGCCATGTCTCTGAATGACATTACCCACGCTCTGGAGGTTGCCGTGCAAACCATTATTGACACCCCTGTGGATATCAAAGCGGTTGGCGGAAAAACCCACTAATGAACTTCCAGAAAAAAACGCATCCATCGTGATGTGCTTTGTGGTAAAATCTTGCGCACACGGGGAGCCTATTGCGGCTGAGAGGGAGGTATAAAACCTCCGACCCGATCAACCTGATCCAGATAATGCTGGCGGAGGGATGTTGTGGTCTCCAAAAACCAACACCCTTCGCAACGAAGGGTGTTTTTTATGATGAAAAGTCGGGCAATTTTATTTACAAATGGAGAGGACCCCGGGAAGGGCAGCCTCAATATTCATCAGGAGGATTACCTGATTGCGGTAGACGGCGGGTTGCATCACCTTTTTGCAAGAGGTCTTCTGCCTGACCTTTTAGTAGGAGACTTGGATTCAGTTGACCCGAAAGACCTCAAAAAGTGCACTAGCCGCGGTGTTGAAATAATCAAGTTTCCTTCTGAAAAAGACCAGACTGATTTGGAACTTGCTCTAAAAGAAGGGATAAAAAGAGGATGCCGAGAAATAATGATCGCATTTGCCTTGGGCGGCCGCATCGACCACAGCCTTGGCAACCTGGCCCTTCTTAGCGAACCCTCCAATAAAGAAATACTTCTGCGGTTTGAGGATGGCCGCACTGAAGTTTTGTTGATAAGCAGCCATCGGCCCGTTTGGGCAACCCATACTAACCCTGGTGACACCATTTCCCTGATTCCCTGGCAGGGAGATGTCACCGGGGTAAAAACAGAGGGGCTGGTTTACTCTCTCAATAGCGAAAACCTGTACAGCCACCAAACCCGGGGCATCAGCAATCTTGCAGCTGGAGAAATTGCGTCTGTTTCGATTGAAACAGGGTCTTTACTTTTCATTCACCACCGCAATAACCTGATCGAAAGGACCTAAAAATGAAAAAATATTTTGCTTTATGTATCTTTGCCCTGCTTATTATTCTGGCGGCCTGTCAGGCCGTTACCCCCGTGACCTCCCCCACAGCAGAACCGGCACCCACCCAAGCAGGGCCTTTAACGCTTACCGTGATGACTCATGATTCTTTTGCTGTCAGCAAGGAAGTGATTGAGACGTTTGAGCAAAACAACCAGATTAAAGTAAGCTTTATCAAAGGCGGCGATGTTGGTAAAGCGCTCAACACCCTCATTCTCAGTTCAAAGGCAGGCACACCACCTGCAGACGTTTTTTATGGCGTGGATAACACTTTCCTTTCGCAGGCATTGGAAAACAAGATTTTTGAATCCTATGCTGCACCGGCCCTTAAAGACATTGATTCAAGCTTCATATTAGATCCACAAAATGAGGCACTTCCTATTGACTACGGGGATGTATGTATCAATTATGACAAAGCGTATTTTAAGGAACACAACCTGCCGGTGCCCGCTGCTCTGGAACAACTGGTTGACCCGATTTATAAAAATATGCTTGTAGTTGAGAATCCTGCAACTTCCTCACCCGGCCTGTCCTTCCTGCTGGCAACCATTGCTAAAATGGGTTCGGAAAACGCCATGACATGGTGGTCTGCCATGAAAGAAAATGGGCTGGTAGTGGTAAACGACTGGGAAACAGCCTATTACACAAATTTTTCTGCTTCTTCCGGTAAGGGTGCTCAGCCTATGGTAGTTTCTTACGCTTCCAGCCCGGCAGCCGAATACATTTATGCCGACCCCAAAGTGGATGAAGCGCCTACCGCCTCCATTACTGAAAACGGCTCCTGCTGGCGCCAAATTGAATTTGCGGGAATCCTCAAAGGCACAAAAAACCGTGCTGCAGCCGAGAAATTCATCGACTTTATGCTCAGCCTGCCCTTTCAGGAAGATATGCCAATGCAGATGTTTGTTTACCCGGTTGTTGCCGGAGCAAAACTGCCCGCTGAATTTACAAAGGCCAGCCAGGTACCGGCAGCGCCTTCAAGTCTGGCGCCGGAAATTATTGCCAAAAACCGCACGAATTACATTGATGCCTGGATGAAGTTAATGAGCAAGTAAAATGAAACCCTTAGAACGCCAGCGCAACCAGAATCTTAAGGCTATCTTGCTTTGGTTGATTCCGCTGGCGTTTTTAATGGCCTTTTTCTACAAGCCCCTCTATACCATTTTCTCGCTCATTTTTTCAAACGAATTGCGCAGCGGTTCAGCAGATTGGGATGCGCAAAAAATCATTCAACCCCTGCTTTTCACCATTAAGCAAGCCAGCCTTTCAACCTTTTTTACCATGCTTTTTGGCATGCCTGCTGCTTATCTTTTTTCGCATTTTCAATTTCGCGGCCGCAGACTGCTGCACATCCTCAGCTTTATTCCTTTCATTTTGCCTACCGTTGTAGTAGCGGCCGCTTTTACAGCGCTCATCGGCCCACGAGGCTGGATAAACCTTGCCATCTCCCATATTTTTGGCATAGACCACGGCCCTTTGCAATGGCAGGGGACCCTGACGGCTGTTATTCTGGCACATGTTTTTTACAACATCACCATCTTCATTCGCGTTGTCGGCTCTGCCTGGCTAAGGCTTAACCCACGTTTAGACCAAGCAGCCAGTTCGCTTGGTGCCAACCCCATCAGACGATTTTTTGAAGTTACCCTCCCCATGCTCAAGCCATCTTTTGCCAGCGCTACCCTGCTTGTTTTTCTATTTGACTTCAGTAGTTTTGGCGTTATTTTAATGCTTGGCAACCCAACCCAGCCCAGCCTCGAAGTGGCTATCTACCAGCAAACCCTTTATTACTTTAATTTGCCCTTGGCTGGCTTGCTTTCGGCAATACAGCTGACCTGCACCTTATTGATTTCCGGGCTCTACGAGCGTTGGAGCACTTCCCGCATCGGCAAAAATGCTTTGCAGTCAGAGCGCAGTGCCCTGAAAAAACCCAGAACCTTGGGCGAAAAACTTTTTGTTGCTGCAACCGTAACGTTTTTGGTTATCTTGATTGCAGCGCCTTTGCTTAGTCTTGCCCTACGTTCTGTTGTTTCGCTTGAGCCCATACGCGGTCAAAGGGGAGCATTTCAACCTGGGTTTACCCTGCGTTTCTACCAAGAACTTTTTCAAAACCGCAGCGGCTCCATTTTTTATATTTCTCCTTTTACAGCCGTTCTTAACTCCCTCAAGTTTTCCCTCACAACCGTCTTGCTCTCAGTCTCCTTGGGATTGCTGGCTGGATACGCTTTAATGAAAAATTCATTCATCAACCGTATCATCCTACCTTTTTTTACCTTGCCACTCGGCGCAAGCGCAGTTACCTTGGGTCTGGGTTTTGTGCTTACCTATAATAAGGGTATCTTTATCCAACCCTCATTTCCCTGGATTTTCCCGATTGCCCACTCTTTAGTGGCTTTGCCGCTTGTTGTGCGCAGCCTCTTACCTGCCTTGCGCAACATTCCTCTTGGTCTGCGTGATTCTGCGCTTTCTTTGGGGGCAGGGCCGAACCGCACATGGTTTGAAGTAGATTTGCCCCTGATGCTGCGCCCTCTTTTAATAGCGGCCATTTTCTCTTTTACAATTTCTCTCGGGGAATTTGGGGCAACCAGTTTTCTTAGCAACCACGCAAATTCCACCCTGCCTGTGGCTATCTATCGATATATCTCAGAACCCGGAGGTTTAAATTACGGCCAGGCGATGGCAATGGCCACCTTGCTGATGCTTATCTGTTCATTTGGCATCCTTTTGATAGAACGCATAAAATTACCCGGTGAGGAGCTTTTCTAATGCTGGAACTGCACGCTATTTTCAAATCTTATGAAAACCAACCATTGCTCACGGGGGTTTCCTTTGAGGTAAAAGAATATGAGATTGTAGCCCTTTTGGGTTCAAGCGGCAGCGGCAAAAGCACCCTTTTACGCATTATCGCCGGGCTTGAATACCCGGAAAGCGGCCAGGTTTTCTGGAATGGAATGGATATTACGGATACCCCGGCATACCAGAGGCATTTCAGCCTGATGTTTCAGGATTACGCGCTTTTCCCTCACCGCAATGTTGCCCAGAATATTGCCTTTGGCTTGCGCATGCAAAACCTACCTAAAAAAGAAATTGCCGAAAGAGTTGCCAGTGCCCTAAAAGCCATACGCATGGAAGCCTTTGCCCACCGCTCGGTAACCGAACTCTCTGGCGGAGAGCAGCAGCGTGTAGCCCTGGCTCGTGCACTGGCTCCGCAGCCCCTCTTGGTGCTTTTGGATGAACCACTCGGCGCTCTGGATCACACCCTGCGCGTCAGCCTCATTCAGGAACTGCGCCAGACATTGCATCAACACGCAATACCCGCGCTTTACGTTACCCACGACCGTGAAGAAGCCTTTGCTATCGCAGACCGTATGATCCTCCTGCACGATGGAAAAATTGTGCAGTCCGGCAGCCCGCAACAACTTTATCAGCACCCTGCCAATGCCTGGGTTGCCCACTTTCTGGACCTGGGCAACCTCATTCCCGTGGCATCCCTCGCACAGCAAGGGAATACAGCCCAGTCAACCTTTGGTACCATCAGCCTGCAAGAGGCCTGCCCCGAAACAGATAAACTTGTTTTGCTTATCCGCCCGCAAAATATCAGCCTTAACGAAAACCCTGCTGGATCATCCAATGCGTTTGAAGCCCGGGTGCATGACTGCAAATTCAGCGGGGTCTTCTTTGAAGTATTCCTCCGCATGGCAGATGAGACGATTTTACGTGCTTACAGCCTGCAAGCATTTCCAACAGGAGCAAAGGTTTTTGCCAGTTTCCTGCCCGCGGAAGTACAATGTTTGCCGGCTTGAAAGGCCAAGGGCTGGCCAGCCTGCCCCAGCAAGTCGAGGTGGTAAAGCATCTTTGGGATGGAAAACTTAAAACCCGCTACTTTGGAACTTTGATTGGTGCATCTCTTACAGAAAGATTAATCCTGGCAAAGTTAGATTTTGACCACTGCCTTTTTGGAGAGTATTGGCTGCGCGCAGGGGATACCTTTGTAGAGTGGTACAGTTCGGAATGTGCTTACAACATCCTTGAGCTGCATTGCGGGCAAACAGGCAAGGTCAAGTTTTGGTACTGCAACCTCTCCTGGCCTGCCAAATTCACCCGGAATGCCATTATCTGGACTGATTTGGCACTTGACCTGGTAGTAAGTGCGGAAAAAAAGTTTTTTCTGCTGGATCAGGATGAGTTTGCAAGGCTTAACCTGCCCTGGCCGGAATACAGGCAAGTTTGGCAAACGCTGGTTTTTCTGCTTAATCAATTTTCAGCCTAAATGATGAATAAAACAAAGCCCGGAAAATTTCAGGCTTTGTTTTATTCGTTCAGCAATTTCCAATCTTGCCGCGGGTTCAGGTTAAATCAGCAAAGCCTGATCTAATCACTGCCCTTTAGCGTATGGCACGGAAAGTAAACAATCCAAAGAGAATAATGATTGCGAAAATCAACAGGCAAGCCATGAACGAGATGCCCAGGTTAATCCAGCCCATCACAATACCCGCTGTTGCAAAGCCTTCGCCATCCATACTGCCATTGCTGTTCTTAATTTCTTTTTTGGCAAGATAACCAGTAATGAGTGCCGCAATAGCGCCCACAAAGGGAACTACAAAGAAACTTGCCACCCCGCTGATGGTACTGAGTATTGCAAGTACTGAGGTCGTTTTTTGAATAATGACATTATTTTGGTAAGACATATTATTTTCCTTTTCTCTTATGCATATAAAATGCGTATTCAAGCAGGGCTTTCAGCCCTTGGCTTTTTGTGTTTGAGCTTTCTGATAATCCAAACCACCCACCAAATGATGAGTATCAGGAAAAAAAGCATGAGAATGGGCAAAACAACAGACAGCAGCGAGATAGCGGTGGCCGCAATATCTTCAATAAAGCTGGCAACGGGGCTGGCAGTTCCTGCACTGGCCGCCGAAATAACTGGCCTGATCGCGGCAGATTTGGCAGCATGTACCGTACCTGCCACCAGAATGCCTGCAATCACCGAAAGCACCGGGCTGATTTCCGTAATGGTTTTTGCACTGGCTGCAAAAAGGATGGCCCCTGCCGTAGGGCGGATAAGGGTCTGGATAAGATCATTGGCATGATGCAGAATAGGGGCTTTATCTGCAAACGCTTCCACAATCACCAGCACCGCCAGAACACCGATTGTCCACCAACTGGTTAATGCATCCCATGGTTTGGAAAGCGTAATGAGGTTGGTAAACTTGGCCAGAAGTGAAACGATGAGAAGGGGAATATAGGCATTTAATCCCGCCGAAAAAGAAAGGCCAAATGCGCCTAAAATACCGAGTATTGTGCTTCCCATTTTTTATCCTTTTGCCAATTACGGTTTAAATTATAGCAAATCCGAGGGAAGCACCCTTAGATTATCACAGGTTTAATGGGCCCAGGCTGCCCGTCAGCAGGAAGCGCAGATAAATGAAAAGTGAAATTTGCAGGCTCATAACCATAAACCCGAGCAGCAAGGGCAATGCAAGTTCTTTAACCGTTCTTATCTTGTTCTGCCCGTCAATAAGCAGGGCGGCGGGGATGCTGTAAATAAGGCTAAGCATGGAAAGCACGCCGATAACACTTAGAATCATCAGCGCTTGCTTGACCAGCGAAGGGCCAAAGTAAAGCAGTGCGCCTGTAAGCACAGCACTGCCCAGCATTGCCGCAAAAATAAATGGTCTATTAAAAAGTTTCTTTTGGCTTAGTTCAGCCCAGATAGTCTGGTTGAAAGCTGCGGCCAGCATAGAGCCCATCACCAGGCCCATTCCCAGCCCGGTTGCCAGGCGCAGCCAGTTCTGAGAAGGATAAACCTGCTTGATGCCGGGTAAAACACCCATAACAGAGTTAAGCCCGTCAAGGGCAAAAAGCATAAAAAAAAGGCCGAAAACAAACCAAACCCAGAGCGGGGGGAATTGCCCGCGTTTGCCTTGTACCCAAGCAAAGGCCAACCCCAGCAGAGAACCCAGGTACATTCCCGTGCAGCGCGCGCAAAGCGGAAAAAAGTGCTCTCCATCCAAAAGGGAGTGGCTGGGTATCTGGTGGCAGATGGCATAACCTACCAGCCTTAGCTTCATCCAGAAGCCTGGGGGTGTAAGCACCATCCAAAGGATAAGGCCGATAAACGCAAGCAAAGCCAATGGAAACGCCAAGATATGGCGTTTCCTGTTTCCATTTTCAGCGCTTGCGCCAGATTGCTGCGCAGAGGCTTGCGGTTCTTCAAAACTCATTTTGTTTCTTCGTAAAGTTCGGCATGCACCTTTTTCAGCCAATCGATAATTTCAATATGCTGGGGGCAAAGTGACTCACACTGGCCGCATTCTACACATTGATTCGCCTTGTTTTCAGGGAGGATGTGACGGTTGTAAGTAAAGACGGCCCGGTCCATTTTATCGTAGGCCTTGCCGGTATTGTACATTTCAAAAATATCCGGTATGGAAACACCTTGAGGGCAAGGCAGGCAGTATTCACAGTGGGTGCAAGGGATGGGCATGAGGCACTTATAGGCCTGCTGGGCAGCTTCTATGACAGCCTTATCTTCCGCATTAAAGGTGTTGGCACCGCTGCGGCTGGCAGCTGCAATATTCTGCTCAACCTGCTCCATATTGCTCATACCCGAAAGCAGCAGCGAAACTTCAGGCTGGTCCCAAATCCATTGCAGGGCCCATTCTGCCGGCGCCCAACCCCGCTTACTGACATCCAAGGCTGATTGAACAGCTGGCGGCTGAGGGTTAATAGCTAACTTGCCGCCCAGCAAAGGTTCCATGACAATAACGCCCAAACCTTTTTGGGCAGCAAGCCTGAGGCCCTTAACCCCTGCCTGATAATTCACATCCAGATAGTTATACTGAATTTGGCAAAAATCCCAGGCATCGTATCCGTTCAAGATGGTCTCAAAAGCCTGATAACGGTCATGAAAAGAAAAACCAAGGTGCCGGATAAGCCCTTCCTGGCGTTTCTTCTCTGCCCAGTCAAATACCTTGAGCCTTAAATAGTTCTCCCAATGGTTAATGTTTAAGGCATGCAGCAGATAGAAGTCAATATGGTCGGTTTGCAGTTTTTTGAGCTGCTCTGTCAAAAAACGTTCCATATCATCCTGCGAATGAATCTCCCACGAAGGCAGCTTGGTAGCAAGATAGGCCTTTTGGCGGTAGCCGTCTTTGAGCGCTTCCCCCACCAAAATTTCGCTGGTTTCCGCATGGTAAGTCCAGGCAGTATCCACATAATTGAGGCCACAGTCAATTGCATAACGCAGCATACGGATGGCTTCTGCCCTGTCGATCTGGGCGCTGTCATCATTAATAACCGGCAGGCGCATACACCCGAACCCCAACGCTGAAATTTGCAGACTTGTTTTTCCAAAGGGACGATACTTCATAGGAACTTCCTTTCTCTTACCCATATTTTAGACGATATTTATCAAAGCCTATAAAAATTTCAGGATAATTGAATTAGCCTGATAATAACAGTAAAATAAGAGAATGCCTTCGGATAATGATTTAGAAAATAAAACGCCACAAGCAAGCCCAAGAGAAAAGAACGAAGCACCTCTTTCTCCCAAATGGCCGATGGGTTTCAAGCTGATTATTGCCTTGATCCTGATTGTTGGCTTTCTGCTGGTCATTTTCACATTTAAGGAATACGTCAGCCTGGTGCTGGTAGGCTTTTTGTTTGCCTTCCTGCTGAAACCGGTTGTCCGTTTTATCAATAATAACCTTAAGCTCAGCTGGGGCCTTTCAGTTGCCATCGTGTATATGCTGTTCTTGCTGCTGATCATCGGGGCAATTGCCGGCGGTGGAACATTCCTGATTAATCAGGGCCAGAACATATTCAATATTATTAAGGATAACCTGGGGGTATTGAATGAATTAGCCTCCAAATGGGCTGGCAAAGTCTTGCTTATTGGACCTTTCAAGCTTGAAATTCCGGATTTCAACACCGAGTCTTTTTCGAAAGAATTACTGGCAAGGCTACAACCCATGCTGGGCTCTGCGGGATCAGCCGTTACCAAAACCGTGGGCTTTGTGGGTTCTACCCTCTTCCGGCTGCTCATCGTCTACATCCTTTCGATTTTCCTGATTGGGGATGGCAGACCAAAAGCGAAGCCAAGCAGCGCACTGCTGGCCACCGGCTATGCCTACGATATGGAACGCTTTAGTCTGGAAATCAACCGCATCTGGAACGCATTCATCCGTGGGCAGTTTACCGTCATTGCCTTTACGGTGGCGGTTTACTCTGTGGTCTTAGCTATTTTGGGTTTCCCCTACTTTTTAAGCCTGGCGCTGGTTGCTGGCCTGGGCAGGTTGGTACCTTATTTGGGTGCCTGGATGACCTGGATTACCTTCGGCACAGCCGCCGCCATGCTTAAACCAACGCCATTTGGTCTGCAGCCTGGTGTTTTTGTGGTGCTTGTTTTGGCTATAGGTCTTCTGATTGACCAATTCATTGACAATGGCTTTCAGCCCCGTGTGATGGGCAACGCCCTTTCCGTGCATCCTGCCGCTATTATGATTTCTGCGTTAATCAGCGCTCAGGTATTTGGGCTGCTGGGTTTGATTCTGAATGCCCCAATACTGGCAACTGTAAAACTGATTGGCCATTACGTCATGCAAAAACTGATGGATCAGGACCCCTGGGAGGGAATGGAGTACATCGATAAGACAAAAACCAAGTCTTTCAGGCGCTTCAACAAGCTTACCAACAGTCTTACCAAGGGAATTGCCTACACCATTAACAGCATGAAAAACTGGATAAAGCACATAAGCCATAAGTAAACCGCGGATTATTCTGAATAAGCCTAATTGGCTTGCACATCAGATGTAAAAGATGGCATAATCAATGCAGATTAAAGAAGGAGAATACGATGTCAAACGAAAAAAACAAAGGCACAGGCAGCACTGAACCCATTACAACCACAATCGCCGAGACCGAAAACTATATGGCTTGGAAAGCCGAAGAACCCGATGGGGAAACAACTTATCATTTGGAACTCAACAATGTTACCTTGCACTTCTTCAATGAAGAATGGAAGGAATTCCTTAAACTGGTTGAAGTCGTAGTGGATGAAGAACTTTAAAAAGAATAGATCTAAAAAAGGTGCAGAGATTTCTGCACCTTTTTTTATTTTATAAGGCGTTTAGAACGCTATTACCAAAAGCAGAACAATCAGTGCTGTAAGCACCAAAGCAGCGCCAAGCGCAAGATAGAAATTGCGCAAGCCCTCTTTATCTCCTGAGGCAATCCGTGAATTTGCCAACTCAAAGCCCTGGGTAGCAGAGCTTAATTGCTCCTTCTTGACATCCAATTTCTGATAAAGGTCCTGAAGCGCAGCGCAATCCGGGCGGGCAGCCTCCACTTTTGGGCCAAGGCTTTCGATAATCGGCGCCATTTTCTCGCGGATTGCAGCCAGCTCTGTCTGACGGGTTTTCAGGTTGGTTTCCAGGTTGCTCACCTGCTGGTCAAGCGGCAGCAGGGCGTCTTTATGTTCGTTGGTATACTGATTAATCTGTGCCTTAAGGTTATCAATCTGCGTCAGATAGGGCCCTTGGTCGTTGCTCAGTTTAAGGGTTTGACTGTTCAGCCCGGCAATCTGGTCGCCCAGGGCATAAATGGTTTTGCCCAAGGTGGCGATATTGTTATTAAGGCTGGCAATTTGGCTATCACGGTCAGGCTGGTCAGAACCCTGCAGTTTTGCAATGCTTGATTCGCAAGATCTCGCTTCATTCTCAAGCGAACGTTTGCGTTCATCCGCTTTTTGCAGACTCTCTGCAGCCGCCTGCTGTTCCGACTTCAAACGGTTCACGCTCTCGTTCATCTGATTCAGCTGGGTCTGCAGATCATTCACTTTTTGGTTGAAAGCCCCCGTCAGCCTATTACGGGCATCTCTGGCCTTTGCCAGTTCCAGCTGAACGGCCTTCACCACGTCTTCCATCGGCCCTTCGTCTGCCTGGCATGCTTCCAATTCCTGATAGGTTTCTGCATAGCTGGGGTCACTTACCCGGGCTTGCCAGGCTTGACGCCCCAGTTCTTTCATCAGTTCAAGCTGCTCTGCCTCGGTGCGACGTTTCTGGTTTTTGAAGCGGCTTTGGTCAAGTTTGGAACGAATCATCGCCAAGCCTTCATCAATCCACTTCTTAAGGTCTCCCTTTGTATAAAAATACCAGGCAGCTGCAATTGCAGCTATAAGCAAGAGTACGGCCAAAATCAGTGGGGCAATTTGATAGCCAGTCGTTGCGGCCGCTGTCTTAGCGGGTTGGGAAAGTGGAGCAGGATACCGTGCACTTTGCAGGCCGCAGGCATTTAAAAACAAAAGAAACCCAGCCGGTATCAGAAATCTCATGAACCAGGAAAACGATTTTTTTTGCATATCAAAACCTCCACTGTAATAGCTTTATGCTATGGGTGCAAAATAAGTGCCAAAGGGCAGGGTTAAAAGTAACGCATCCAGTCCAGGTCGCGCATTTTCCTAAAACCGTTGTGTATAAAGGCTGCCGCCGCCAGATCTTTGGGAAATTCAGCAAAGAGGCGCTTGCCCTCCCAAAAACCTTGCAGAAACAGGCGCATCAGTTCGCGGGCCAGAAGGCCCATATCGGGGTCATTAGGCAAAGCAAGCCAAAGGTTATCTGTTTTGCCCTCAGAAATTTGATGGGTAAGCAGGCCGCGCAGTTGGTGGCCCTCTTTAAGGCTGAAATGCTGCAATTGGTTCAACTGCCCCCACCTGAAGGGGTTCAGCCAGGCCCAAGGGGCAAAACTTTCCAAATCAGCGTTCTGATACCAGCGCGTTGCGTAGGGATAGGCCCACTCCAGCCAGCTTTTTTGAAGAGGCCAGTCTTCCAAATTGCGCCTGCGCATGAGGAATTGTGCAGAATCTAATGAAGGCAGTGCTGGCCCGGGGTCCAATTTTTCAGTTTTTTCCCACTGGGTGATAGCGGTAAAGAAATGAAAATTAAGATTCTGGTACATATGAATGGCGGGCAAGTTATCGGAACGCACTTCCAGCCAGATTTCGGATCTGCCCCACTGCCGGATGAAGCGCATAGCATGCTCGGTGAGGGCTTTGGCAATGCCTCTGCCGCGATATTCTGGGGCAACCGCCACATTGGCAATCAGAAAAATACGCTTAAGCCTGCGCTGAAAAGGGATCAAGCTGATGTTTCCCGCAATTACACCGCCCTGTTCCCAAACAAAGCCTTGCGGAGCGTTAAGGAAGTTACTGGCAAAGGGGTAAGTGGCTAAATAGCTGGCCAGGTTTCGCATCTGGCTTACCACAAGGGAGCCTTCAGGGTCATTCTTAAGCCCAAAGGCATCTTCCACCAAATCAGCCACTGGAGAAAGATCCCGCCTGGGGTCAAGGCGGCGAATTTGGCCGGAATGGTTAGGATAATTCATTCTTTAAATTGTAATCCGCACTGAATAAAACAGCCCAAATAAGCCGGGCTTTTCCTGGATTTCAACTTACCCTGCAACCCTCATCCATTAAGGAAAACCCCGCGAAGTTCCGCGGGGTTTATAAGTTCTTAGAATTCAGCTGAGTCGGAAGGGTTATTGCGGCGCTGCCGATAAACGATGCGGCCGCGATTTAAATCATACGGAGACATTTCAACCCGAACGACATCGCCCAGAAGCACGCGGATATAAGCCCGGCGCATTCTTCCGGCGAGGTAACCCAGCACTTCATGACCGTTATCAAGTTTCACTCGAAAGGTCGTACCGGGCAGAGCCTCGATGATGGTTCCGTCCATGGTGATTTTCTCTTCTTCTTTAGCCATGCGACCTCACTTACATATCATAAGACTTGCGGAAGGAGCGGCGTGCTGCCTTCTTTTCATCCATGCGGCGTTGCTCGCCCTTGGAGATGAACCAACGCTTGCGGCGCACGGTACTGAGAACACCACTCTTCACGACCTTCTTGCGAAAGCGCTTCAGAAGCGAGTCCTGAGATTCATTTGCACGTAACGTAACTGTTGCCATTGTAAGTGTCACCTCCTTTCAGGCGGAATTATTGTTAATACGCAAAAATTGATTATATATTAAAGAATAAGAAATGTAAATGTTTCGTTTTGACATGTTTCGTTTGGACAGGCCCTTTCAAATATCCCTCTTCACTTTTCTAATCCCGGCTGCGTCATTCAAAGGTGTGCGGTGAACAACTGGAAACACAAAGAAATGGTATAAAAAACCTGTGCAGGAAATGAGCATATCGTCTTTTTATGCTAAAGCCTTTCTTTTAACCTTAAGCAGCTTCATTTGCAAAACACAGTAAAGTTTTTATAATCATTTCAATTCAATGGATGCGGGGGAGGTGGTGCTTTTTACGCGTAATGTTTCAGTGTGATGCCGTCTTTTAACTTAGGAAAATCAAACCTTGACTCTTTAGGGATTCGAAGGTATTAATTAAGGCGAACGTTCGCCTTAACTCTTTTTGAGGGACAATGACCAGACAAACAACACTCAAAGATGTTGCTGAACGGGCTAAAGTTAGCTTTCAGACCGTTTCAAAAGTGGTGAATAAAAACGCGAATGTTTCTCCCGAAACTGAAAAAAGAATCTGGGATGCCATAGACGAACTAAACTATCACCCCAACTATACTGCGCGCTCCCTTCGTGTGCAGAAAACCCGCACTATCGGCTACTCCTGGCGGCCTTCGCAGCCAGGACGCTACAATCCCATTCTGGATAACTTCCTGCAGGGCATGTTCCGCAATGCAGAAAGACATGGCTATTATTTTCTCTGCTTTCCCTTTCACGAAGACGCTGAAAAGCGGCTTGGGAACTATCGCGATCTCATCAATTCCAAGCGCGTAGATGCCTTTATCCTCTCAACTGTTAACTATCAGGATCCCTGCGCTGAATATCTGCTTGAACATGAGATACCCTTTTATGCCTTTGGCCGTTCTGCCAAACCACAAGACTTCCCTTTTATCGATGTGGATGGCGGCCTGGGCCTTGAACTTGCGGTGAACCACCTGGCTGAACTGGGCCATCAGCATATTGGCGCTATTGCCTGGCCTGAAGATTCGCGCGTAGGCAACGACCGCATGGAAGGTTATTTTAGAGCCCTGCGAGAGCACAGTTTGCCCACCCAAAACAATTGGATCCAACGCGGTGAAGGCGATCATGAAACCGGATACGCTGCCATGGAAGCCCTGCTTAACCTCAGGCCGGCCGAAAGGCCCAGTGCCGTGGTGTGTATGAATGACGAAATGGCGTTTGGCGCTCTTGCCAAATTGCAGGAGAGAGGCCTAAAACCCGGCAAAGATATGGGAGTAGTCGGCTTTGATGATGTGCCTGCAGCTCGCCTTTCCAAACCCAGCCTTACCAGCCTTAGCCAGCCAGCTGATCAAATTGGCAGCCTCATTATGGAACGCCTGATCACCTGGCTTGAAACAGATAAGCAGCCTGACCCCGCGCAGGAGTTAATTCCTCCGCATTTGGTTGTGCGTGAATCAACACAACCTTAAAAAATAAAAGACGTAGGCTGCCAAATTTACCAGGTTAACGCATTCCAGAAAATACAAGCCTGGAGTGTGAAATAGAAGGAGAAAAATGAAAAGAACACTGACAATCGTTTCCCTTGTACTGGTACTTAGCATGGTCCTCTCGGCCTGCGCCACACCAACACCGGCCCCCACCAAAGCGCCGGAACCAACCAAAGTGCCTGCGGCTGAACCCACTTCAGCCCCCGCCGCTGAACCTACCAAAGCGCCGGAAGCGCCTGCAGTTGCTGGAACCTGCCCCATCGAAGTGGAACCCAATGCCACCATCACCTTCTCTGGATGGGGCGACGAGTCCGAACAGAAGGTCTACAAAGATACCATCGAACGCTTCAAGGCTGTCTGCCCGGGTGTTACAGTTAACTACACACCCATCCCGGCTGACTTCCAGACCAAGCTGAAGGCTCAAATGGCCGGAGGTACCGCCCCCGATGTCTTCTATGTAGATGACCAACTGATGAATGCCTTTGCCCCAACCGAACAGATTCTGGCTTTGGATGATTTTATGGCTCAGGCAAAAGTGAGCAAGGATGATTTCATCCCTGCTTTGATGACCATCTTTGTTCAAAACGGCAAAACCTATGCCTTACCCAAAGACTGGGGCACCCTTGGCCTGGTATATCTGCCTGAAGTCTTTAAAGAGGCTGGTGTTGAAGAACCCACCGAAAAGTGGACCTGGGAAGACCTGCGCGCCGCAGCCAAAAAGATTGCTGAAGGCGGTAAATACGGCGGCTTCTGCATGGGCGCAGATTGGGCCCGATTCTCTCCCTTTGCTACTTCCTATGGCGGCTCTTTTGTAAGCAAAGACCTCAAAACCGCCACGCTGAATTCCCCCGAAGTACTGGCGGCTGCCGGTTTTGTTGCGGATATGTTCAAAGAAAAAAGCCTTGTGCGTCCCGCTGATCTAAGCGCTGGATGGTGCGGCGAAGCAATCGGCAAAAAGCTGGTAGGCATGACGACCGAAGGTGGCTGGATGGTTAACTTCATGAAAACAACCTATAAGGATGTTGAATGGAAAGCTCTGCCCATCCCCGCTGGGCCCAAAAACCAGTCCGATATTATCTTTACCAATGGTATCGGGGTTAATGCTTCTACAAAATTCCCCAAGGCCGCCGCTGCATTCGTCATTTATGCCACCGGGCGCGACAACCAGGCGGAAATCGTCAAAACCGGCTTTGCCTACAGTACCCACCCTGATCAGGCTGACCTGATTGTTGATGCCAACGACAAGGCCATCGCCAAAGGCGGCCTCCTGGCAGATACCATCGTGGCCTATTGGGGCCCCAACACCGGCAAGGTAAACGATGCTGTTTCTCAGGCACTGGACCGCGTTTTCCTTGGCGACCAGGATGTTGCCACTGCTTTTGAACAAGCCCAGACAGAAGCACAAACTGCATTAGATACGAAGTAATACAAAATAGCACGTTGAGACCCTGGGTACTTTTTTCAAAGTACCCAGGCCTTCTTTATCCGTTCAAGATAGACAGGAGGCCCAGAAATGCAAACAGAGGCTCGTAAACCAAGTTCTCAGGGTCATGCCCTGCCCTCCATTATTACTTTTCTGGCCATCTTTATTGTACTGATGGTCATCGCCTTCCTGAATGCTCCTACCATGGGTGGTCCCAAAGTAATGAATTCCTTTGCGGCCTATCTTCAGGAAGTGAAGGCCACAGCTCTGCCTTTTTTGGGGGCCATTGCCCTGGCTGCGGCTGCTATTGGGCTGATTGCTGCCCGTCAAATTAATAAAGTGTGGGGCAACGCCCGCCAACGGCGCGAAACGCTCACTGGTTACGCATTCTTAGCCCCTTATCTGCTTGTAACCCTCACCTTCACCGTTGGCGTAGTTTTATTCGCTTTTTACATCTCTTTTCATCATTATGACATTTTCACCCGGCCCACATGGGCGGGTTTAGCCAATTATGCGGAGGCCTTTAAAGGCTTCAGCGATTCCACTAAGCGCGATTTTCTGCAAGCGCTTTACAACGTGCTGTGGTACTCTTTGCTGGTAGTGCCCATTCAAACTTTTTTGGCCATTCAATTGGCCGTGCTGCTCAACAAACCCATGAAGGGCAAGCAATTTTTCCGCACGGTTTTTTACGCGCCAAGCGTCACCTCTTCCGTTGTTATCACCCTCATTTTTGTCTGGCTCTACCTGAAAGGCGGTTACATCAATGCCCTTTTTGACGGCATCTGGAAGCTTTTTGGAGGAAAATGGCAAGCCATCAACTGGCTGGGTGACCCGCGCGGTCTCATTCAACTGATTGTGGAAGCCTTGGGAGGTAAAATCCCTTCCACCCAATGGTATCTGCGCGGTCCAAGCATCGCCTGGATGGCCATTATGGTTCAGAATATTTTCACCACCGTGCCCACTTTTATGATTATGTTCCTGGCCGCCCTGCAAGACGTGAACCCCGCGCTCTACGAAGCGGCCAGCCTTGAAGGGGCCACGCCGCGGCAAATGCACCGCAAAATTACCCTGCCCATGCTTAAACCCATCATCTCATTGGTAGTGGTTTTAGGCACAATCGGCACATTGCAGGTCTTTGACCAGGTTTACCTTGCCACCAAGGGCGGGCCGCTCAAGACTTCACTCACTCCCGTCTTTCTTATCTACCAGGAGGCCCTGGGCGTGAATGGCCCCATCCATATGGGCTATGCTTCAGCTCTGGCTTTCATTCTGGCGGTGATTATCTTCATTTTCACCTTCATCCAACGCCGCGCCATTGAAAAAGGCACTGAGAAGTATTAAAGGAGGGCCACATGACTACACAAACAACATCTCTGAACAATGCTAAAACATCTCATACCCAGGCAGTGGGCAGGAAGGCCGCTTCCCAATTTCTGCGTTACTTCTTGCTTGTGCTGATTGGCCTGGTGATGATTGCCCCCTTTGTGCTGGCCACATTGGGAACCTTTAAAACCGACATAGAAATTACAGCCTTCCCGCCCAAGTTTTTGCCGGAAGTCTGGCATTGGGAAAACTGGGTGAAAGTGTGGAATACGGATATCGGCCAGGGTGGAACCTTCCCCCGCTGGCTGCTGAACACTGCTTTTTTGGCGGTAGCTGTAGCGGTCTGTCAGGTGATTTTTGGCTCAATGGCTGCTTACGCCTTTGCCCGCTTGGAATTCCCCGGGCGCGAATCCGTCTTTAACTTCATGCTCGGCACGATGATGATTCCGGGTGCGGTTACCCTCATTCCAGCTTATGTGCTTATGACCAAACTGCATCTTATCAACACCTATTGGTCGCTCATTCTGCCTGGGCTGGTCGGAGCAGGCAGTATTTTCACCCTCACGCAGTTCTTCAAGTCTATTCCCAAAGATATGGAAGAGGCCGCCGTGATCGATGGCGCCACCCATATGCAGACCTTCAGAACCGTAATTCTGCCCTTGGCCAGGCCGGCCATCTTAACGGTTTTGATTCTGCAGTTCCAATCCATGTGGAATGCCTTTTTGCAGCCCTTGCTCTACCTTAACTCACCGGATAAATATGTGCTGAACGTGGCGCTAAGCATCTTCCAGCAGCAATACAAAGCCCAATGGAACTACACCCTGGTTGGTGCAATGTTTAATGCCATTCCGGTACTGGTGCTCTTCTTTATTTTCAGCCGTTACTATATTGAAGGGGTATCTTACGCCGGCATTAAGGGCTAAGCAGTTATGAGTGCACTCCCTAAAGCCTTGTTACTTGCCGCCCAGGCCGTTAAAGCCATATGGCAGGACCTTTGGACGATGCTTGCAGTCAACTCGCTTTGGGTTTTCTCAAATCTGCTGGTTATCCCTGGGCCTCCGGCAACCCTGGCTTTAAATGCTTACGCCAATGCCATTGCTGCCGGTGAAGCCGTAGACCACCAGGATTACTGGCGGTATTTTATTGGTTCCTGGAAATTAGGATGGCGCTGGGGGTTCTGCAATCTCTTTATTTTGGCCATTTTAATGGGCGACCATACCCTCACTTCCCGGGCACAAGACTTCCCCGGTAAAAAAATACTGCTGGGGTCCTACCTCGCCTTAGGATTGCTATGGCTGCTCATCCAGTTTTTTGCCCTGCCCTTTCTTTATGAACAGAAAGAAAAGAGCCTGAAGCAGGCCTGGGCAAACAGCCTGGTTTTAATGGCAAAAAACCCTTTTTTTGTGCTCACGTTGTTCATTACCCTCGGCTTTAGCCTTTTGCTTTCCAGCCTGATGTTTGGGTTAAGTCTCTTTTTTGGGGCTGTCTTTTGCTCTCTTCTGGCCAACTTTGCAGTGAAGTATAGGTTAAGCCCATCCTCTGATGTTCAGGCAATTTCACTCATGAAGGAGAAAGAAGATGCGCTTTAACAGGCATTCCTCAAACCCTGTTCTGCTCCCAGATCCCCATTTAAACTGGGAATGCTATAATGTTTTCAATCCCTCCGTGGTTCATGCCAATGGGCTCTTTCATATGCACTACCGCGCCCAGGGTTTAGACTGGGTAAGCCGCATCGGTTATGCTGTCAGCGATGACGGCGTGCACTGGAACCGCTTATCAAAGCCGGTGTTTGCTCCAGAGAGTGCTGAAGACGCTCGCGGCATTGAAGATCCGCGCGTTACCGAGCTTGAAGGCAGTTTTTATATGGCCTATACTGCCTATGGCATGCGTTTTGAAGGTCAGGGCCAGGCCACCCATCTGGGCGGAGGTGTGCTGCCAATGCTCGCCAAAAGCCAAAACCTGATCACCTGGGAAAAAATAGGGCCGATTGTGCGTGGCGAAGATAATAAAGACCACCTGCTTTTCCCAAAGCGAATTAACGGCAAGTACGTTGCCCTGCATCGCCGCCCCCCTCAGGTATGGATTGCCTACTCAGATGACCTGGTGCATTGGCCTCAACAAGAGATGAAGCCTGTTTTTGCACCAAGAGCAGAAAACGACTGGGATTCCTTCCGGGTGGGCAGCGGCGGAGTGCCCTTGGAAACTGAAGAGGGCTGGCTAATGATTTATCATGCTTATGACCCTGATCATGTTTATCGGCTGGGAGCTTGCCTGCTTGACCTTGAAGACCCATCTAAGGTCATACACCGCCCTAAACCCTTTCTGATGGAACCGCAAGAACTTTGGGAATTGCGCGGCGACGTGCCCAATGTTGTTTTCGCCAGCGCCAACCTCAGAGTAGGCAACGAGGTTTATCTCTATTATGGAGCAGCCGACCATGTGATAGGCTTGGCAACCATGGATTACGCTGAATTACTGGATTTCGCCCGCAAAGGGTAATCTTTTGGAGTTTTTTATGTCAGACAAGAATTGGATAGTTGAAGAGAACATCTTTGAACCTGAACGAATGGCCCATTATGAAACCGTCTTTACCCAGGGCAATGGTTTTTTGGGAACCCGCGGCAGTTTTGAAGAGTTTTATTCCAGCGAGCACCGAAGCACTTTTGCCCACGGTGTTTTTGACGATGTCCCAGTTTCCTTTACCGAACTGGCAAACCTGCCGGATTGGACTGAACTTTTTCTGGTTCTGGATGGAGAAAGTTTTTCGATGGAGAATGGAGAGCTGCTCAGTTACCGCCGTTTCTTAGACCTGCGGGATGGGCTGCTTACCCGTGAACTGCGCTGGCAGAGCCCAAAAGGCAAAATCAGCAAAGTGGTTTTTGCACGTTTTATCAGCCGTTCCAACGAGCGCCTCTGCCCGCAAAAGGTCGAAATTACCCCGGAAAATTACAGCGGCCGCGCCCAGGTACGGGCCGGGCTGGATGGCAATGTCAGCAACCTCAACCTCAAGCATTGGGATTGGTTGAGCCAGGAAGAGAAAGGCGAAACAATCTGTCTAAAGCTGCGCACCAAGGCTTCAGGCATCACCCTGCAGATGCGGCAGAACCTGCGCTGCAGCACTCCGCAAGCCCAGCTTACTGCCTGGGACGTGTTCAATCATCCTACCCAAGTGATTGAAGCACCTTTGCAGAAAGGCCAAACCCTGACAGTCTGGAAAGCTGTTGAAACTACAGCCGCCCCCTTCAGCCAGGAACCTGCCCCCGGCAGGAGTGTTGAATTGCAAAGCATTCATTGGCAAACGGAGCTTGAAGCGCATCGCAAACTCTGGGCCCAAGACTGGCAGCATTCTGACGTAGTGATTGAAGGAGATGACGAAGCGCAATTAGCGATGCGCTTCAGCATTTACCACCTTCTCATCGCCGGCCCGCGCCACTCGGAACGCGTTAACATCGGCGCAAAAACACTCAGCGGACAGGGTTACCGCGGCCACGCTTTCTGGGATACCGAAATTTTCATGCTGCCTTTTTTCACTTTTACCCAACCGGCTCTTGCCAGAAACTTGCTTTCTTATCGCTATCATAACCTTCCCGGTGCGCAGGAAAAGGCAGCAAAAAACGGTTTTAAAGGGGCACAGTTTCCTTGGGAAAGTGCAGCCACCGGGCGCGAAGTCACCCCTGTCTGGCTGCCGTATCATAAAGACCCTGCCCAGTTGGTGCGCATCTGGTGCGGGGATATTGAGATTCACATCTCCGGCGATATTGCCTATGCCTGTCTGCAATACTGGAAGGCCAGCGGCGATGATGCCTTTATGCTGCAAAAAGGGGCCGAACTGGTGCTGCAAACAGCTGTATTTTGGGCAAGCCGGCTGGAATGGAACCCGAAGGCTGCGCGTTATGAACTGAACAATGTCATCGGGCCGGATGAAAACCATGACCGTATTGATAATAATGCCTACACGAATTATATGGTACGTTGGCAGCTGCACGAAGCAGCCTGTCTTTACCGCTGGCTGCTTGCTAATGGCAGCCACGCTGCCAGCGCCCTCCTTGAAAAGCTGCAACTGAATGAGCAGACTGCAGCCCACTGGCTTGAATGTGCCGATAAAATCCATCTGCCTTTTGATAAAAACAGCAGTTTGGTGGAACAGTTTGAGGGTTACTTTAAGCTGAAAACCCTGGATATGAAAGATTTTGCCGGACGCACCGAATCGATTCAGGGAATTCTGGGGGTTGAGGGGGCTGCGGCTACGCAAACCATCAAACAGCCTGACGTGCTCATGCTGATGTTTTTGCACCCTGAGCTTTTTAGCCTTGAAGTGCAGCGCAAAAATTTTGATTACTACACCCCGCGCACTGACCTGGAATACGGTTCTTCATTAGGCCCCTCCATTCAGGCCATCATGGCAACCCGCCTTGGAGACATGCCCAACGCTTACGAAAATTTCATGCGCGCAGCGCGTGCAGACCTCAAGGATGTGCGCGGAAATGCAGGCGATGGCATCCATGGGGCTTCAGCCGGCGGCCTTTGGCAAGCGGCAGTGTTTGGCTTTGCGGGCCTTATGCTGCAAGAAAATACCTGGAAAATCCAGCCCCGCCTGCCAAAAAATTGGAGGCGCCTGGCTTTTAAATTTTTCTGGCGCGGCAAGGAAGAAAGCGTGGATATCCGCGCAGAGGATGCGCAATGATCAAAGCCTTTCTTTTTGACTTGGATGGCGTGCTTACGGACACTTCCGAATTCCACTATCAGGCTTGGAAGCAACTGGCCAGGGAACTCGGCCTCCCCTTTACCCGTAAAGATAACGAAGCCTTGCGGGGCGTTTCCCGGCGGGAGTCGCTGGAGCTGCTGCTTAAAGGGCAAGCAGTAACAGAGCCTCAGGCCCAGCAATATATGGAGCGCAAAAATAGCCACTATCTGAACTTGGTGAATCGCATGAGCCCAGCCAATCTGCTGCCCGGAGCAAAAGAAATACTGCAGGAACTGGCCCGGATTGGCCTCAAACGCGGCATCGTTTCCTCCAGTAAGAATACCTCGCTGGTTATTGAACGCCTGCAAATTGGGAGCCTTGTGGATGGAGTAGTAGACGGCAATGCCCCGGTACGTTCCAAGCCCTTCCCGGATCTCTTTCTGCTTGGTGCCAAATGCTTCGACTTGCCTTCTTCTGAGTGTCTGGTGGTTGAAGATGCTGCTGCTGGGGTTGAAGCAGCCCATGCCGCAGGCATGAAGGCAGTTGGCCTGGGCCCCAAAGAACGCGTTGGTATGGCCGAATGGGTGCTGGCCTCTCTTGAAGGCCACAGCGCCGCAGAGATTCTGCAAGCCCTCGCTTAGTTTTGATACGCAAGAAGACCGAGCTTCGCCTGCCGATTCAACCGCAGGCGAAGCCCTTTTGATGTAAAAGCCGCTGCATGCTGGATAGAACTTAACCCTGCCATTTCAACCCTCATTTCCTTTATCGCAATCTATTATTATCGTAATACAATAATTTCTTGTTGACATTTACAAAGTAAAGGTGTATCATCCTCTCTTAACGCGCAATAAATGGCATGAAAAAAGCCTGAAAGCGCTTTGATAAAAAGTAGTTTGGATGGAGTAAAAATGCAAAAAAAGGATTTGATTAATTATCTGCGCGGAATTATTTTAGGCTTTGCCGTTTTTGGCGGCGCGGTTTACAGCATTGTTTTGCCTGCTTTAGGCCGTATGATGGCAGAATCGCTGCCTTATTTTGCAGCTTATTACCCTGCCTGGCTTATCTTTATTTGCCTTACGGCCATCCCTTGTTTTGCCGTCCTCTTCTATGCCTGGAAGGTGACAGAAGAAATGAAAATCAAAACGGCATTCACTGAAAAGACAGCAAGCCACTTCAAGAAAATGAGTTATTGGGCCCTGGGAGATACACTTTTCTTTGCCATGGGCAATCTGGTGTTTTTTCTGCTAAAGGGGCTTGGCATTGTCTATTTCTTTGCCTCTCTGGTCGCGGTGTTTATGGGCTTTGCGGTCATGGTTTCAACCGCCGCGCTTTCGCATCTGGCGCATGAAGCCGCTGTACTGCACGAACAGAGCGAATTAACCATCTAAGCAGAGAGGAAAGCAAATGATCATCATCAACATTGATGTTATGTTGGCAAAGAGAAAAATGAGCGTTACCAAACTTTCTGAAAAAGTCGGCATTACCCTGGCAAATATCTCCATCCTTAAAAATGCCAGAGCAAAAGCCATCAAAATTGAAACCCTGGATAAAATCTGCCGGGCATTGTCTTGCCAGCCCGGAGATATTTTAGAGTACAAAGAATAGGAGTACAAAAATGAAAAAATACATCTTCAGCATTCTGTCAGCGGCAGTGGGCATCGCCTGTTTTGCAGCTTTCAACCTGATAGGTTCCAAAGTCCTTGAGGATGGCACACTCTCTGAGCCCTTTGGCCTGATACCCATTGGATACCTCTTCATCTTTATCGGAGTTATCAGCGCGCTGGTCGTTACCCTTGTTTCCAAAATAAGGCAGGCTTCAAAAAAGGCTGCATAAGCTTTTAAATGCAGCAAAAAGATACCCATTCAAAAGGGCAAGGAATTCACATTCCTTGCCCTTTTCTTTAAGGATGAGGGGCTTAAAGCCAGCCGGCCCGTGCGAGATTCTGTTAATCCTCATGGGCATCCAGCCAAAGAATAGCCTTAATCAGAATCTTAATTCCCTGGCAATATTCATCAATATGGATGGCCTCATTCGGCTGGTGCACATTGCCATGCCCCTGCGGGAAAAACTCCGGCCGGGCAGCGTCACTATCCAGCCCGAAACCATAAGCGTTGGGCAGTTTGCGGGCATACGTGCCGCCGCCCATCGTATAGGGCTGAAGTTCCGTGCCCTTTTCTTCGTTCACAATTTCGGTCAGCTTGTCAATCAGGCGGGCATGCGGGTCTTTGGGGATGGCATCATCCATCCGCAGAACCTCAAGCGCAATACCTTTTGCTTCGTAGAATGACTTCAATTGCGCGTGAATTTCCGCAGCTTTGGTGGTGGCAGGGAAGCGAATATCAAAGGTAAGCAAAAGGTCACGACCTTCCACACGAGCAATATCACAAGAGTGGCTGGTATTGCCCAGTTCAGGGTCATCACGGTCTACACCGGCCACAGCGCCATGGTAATCATTTGCCAGCTTGGAAACCAGCTCCATCACCTTGCGGCCTTCGGCATTCAGCAAATCACCCGCCAGAAGCTCATCAGCCAGCTTGCCAATAGCGTTAACGCCGTTATCCGGCATGGAAGCGTGGGAGCTGAGGCCTTTGGCGCTCACTTTGCGAGAAGGAAGGCTGGCAATATTCTGCGGATCCTTCTCATAACAATCTTTGAGGGCAATATAAGCTTCCGCCTCACCCGGCACAATGTTCACCACGGTGCCCGCAGTAAGGGAAAGAATATTGGTTTTGGAAATATCAATGCGAATGCGCGCGTTCAGGTGGCTTTTTTCGGCATAACAAACCGGGAAGCCGGCATCCGGCACCAAAGAAAGGGCAGGTGCAGAGTGATGCTCCAGAAAATACTTAAGGTCTCGCATGCCGCTTTCTTCGTTGAGACCCAGGAACAAAAGCCAGTTATGTCTGGGGGTTGCATGACTGCGCAGGTATTCAAGGGCAAACATGGAAGCAACCGCTGCGCCCTTATTATCGCTGATGCCGCGTCCAATAGCCCAACCATCGCGCACCAGCACCTTGTAAGGCTCGCCAAACCAGCCTTCCAACTCCGGCACTACATCCAGATGCGCAAAAAGTCCAAACTCCTTCGCATCTTTATTTACATCCAAACGGGCATACCCACACATGTTTTCCATGTTCCTGCCGGAGAGGCCATGCTTTTTGGCCAAGACCAGGGCTTTTTCAAGAACAGCTGTGCATTCGGGGCCAAAGGGGTCAGTGCTTTCAGGGTTGTATACCGAAACACTCTTAAATCGGACAAGTTCTGTAAGTTCAGCCAGAATCTCATCCTTGCGTTCTTCAATCCAGAGGTCAATTTCTTTTTTCATACTCTCCTTTATGCATAATGCTCAATCTTCAAATTGTACTCTTTTTGATGCAACGCCGAAGGCATCTGCCCAGTATTTGCCCTTTGCATTCCCCTTAAGCAGGGCTCGGAAAGTCGTCAATCCACTGCAGCGCTCTAATCAGGATTTTAATGCCATGCAGGTATTCATCAATATGGATGCACTCATCGGGTTGGTGCACGCCGCCATGGCCATCATCCAGAAAATCGGGAAGAGAACCAACTCTCTCCAGGCCAAAACCGTAGGCATTAGGCAGCTTACGGGCATAGGTAAGCCCGCCCATGGTGTAAGGCTCCAATTGTGCACCCATTTCTTCATTGGCAATGCGGGTCAATTCTTTAATAAGCGGGTGCTTTGAGTTCTTCGGCAGGGCTTCATCTACCTCTATCACCCGCAAGGGCAAGCCTAAATCAGCATAGGTCTTTTTCAGGCTCTTGATGATGTCATCCCCCGCAACCAGGCAAGGAAAACGGATATCAAATTTCAGTTCAAGCCTGCCATGATTCAGCCTTGCAATGCTGCAAACCTGGGTGGTGTGGCCAAACTCACCCCCGTCATGCGCAATACCGGTCTTTTTTCCGTGGATGTCTCCAGCCAGGCTGGCAGCCAGTTCCATTTGCCGGCGGCCCTCTTCATTCAACAGATCCTGAGCCAGCAGCTTTCTGCAAAGCACAACAATCGCATTTTTGCCTTTTTCCGGCAATGAGGCATGCGTGCTGCGGCCTTCCGCGCGCACTTTGAGCGCAGATTTTTCATCCCCAGGCTGTGCATCGCAAAGCCTTTTCTCTTTGGGCAGCAGGGCGGCTTCAGCATGGCGGGGCACAATGTTCACCGCGTTACCCGCCGAAAAATGCAGCAAATTCGTCTGGCTAAGGTCAAGATGTATCTCAATGCAGACATGGCTTTTTTCCGCGTAGCACACCGGAAATTCAGTATCCGGAATAAGCGAAAGGGCCGGTGCCGATCTTTTTTTAAGGAAGTACTGAATATCTTTCATGGCCTTTTCCTCATTTAAGCCAAAGAAGATCAGCCAGTTTTTCTGCAAGGTGCTGTGTGTACGCAGATAGTCTAAAGCGTAAATGGAAGCAAGCGCTCCGCCCTTATTGTCACACACGCCTCGGCCCAATGCCCAGCCATCTTTAATGGTTAAGGTAAAGGGGTCGTTCAGCCAGCCACGTGCTGCCGGCACAACATCCAAATGCGTAAAAAGGCCTATTTCTTCTGCGCCTGGCTGCCCAAAAGCCTGAGCGAAGCCGCAAAAGTTTTCTAAGTTGGTGGTCTGCATACGGTGCAATGCCGAAATTTCCAAAGCTTTTTTCAGGGCAGCGCTGCATTCCGAGCCAAAGGGGTTTTCGCCTTGCTCGTGTACAGAAACACTCTTGCAGCTTACCAAATCTGCCAGGTCCCCCAGAATCTTTTCTTTGCGTTCATGAAGCCAGGCTTCAATAGGGTCACTTTGTCGTATGGCCAAGTTCTGTCTTTCCAAAATGCAGCCCTTTTCTCATGCCCGGTTGCGGTTTTATGGGTTTATTCCGTCATAATATGCAGGATTTCAAGGTCGGTTTCACGCATACCTTCTTTTGCCATGCGTCCCACATTGCGGATGGTATCATCCACATCTTCACCTACAATTCCTTCACCATCCTTAAAGGTTTGGCCGCGTTCAGCCATTTTTACACCCATTAAGGCCGTTTCAACCGCCATGGCAATCTTAGCCGCACAGGAACGCTTGGCACCGTCACAAACCATGCCGCCGATGGTGCCGATGGTATTGGTCACAATCTGGCCGATGGCCTGCTCATCCATGCCCTTCAGAAAGGCAATGCCCGCCCCCGCCCCTGCGGCAGCGCTGACGGCTCCGCAAAAGGCGGAAAGTTTGCCGATATATTGCTTCTGGTAAATCGCAGTGAGGTTTGAAACAAGCAAAGCCCGGTAAAGCATTTCTTTGCTTGCGCCAAGGTCTTTGGCATATTCAATCACCGGCAATGAAACTGTCATCCCCTGATTTCCGGAACCGGAATTGATTACCACCGGCAGGCTGCAGCCATTCATGCGCGCGTCTGAACCAGCAGCGGCGTGGGCCTTTGCCCGGGCAGCGATATCGTTAGGGTTGCTCGATTCAAGAATGGTGCGCCCAATTTCCGCCCCCCATCTGCCTTGCAGGCCTTCTTCGGATATCGCAGAGTTCCAGTCTATCTGCTGGTCCAGCACCCGCGTTACTGCAGGATACTGCCCCAAATCAACCCCTTTGGCATAGTCCAGAATTCCTTTCATGCACAGGCTGGTTTTATGAAGCGCAGCACCTCCGTGCTGCAGGTCTGAAGCCTGCCGCAGGCACTGGCCATTCTTCCGGATTGAGGCAATGTGGTCATGCGCCTTATTTAAGACAACTTCAGCCTCATCATTGCCGGCACTGGCCAACACCCGAATATAAAGGTTTTCTTCCCCTTTAGCAACCGTAACCCGAATGATGTGGCGCGCTGCCATGCGTTCAGCCTCCGCAAGTTGATCGGGGCTCAGGCCCTCCAAAACTTGCAGGCCCTTATCCGCATGCTTACTCACAAAACCCAATGCCGCGGCAATGACCAGGCCGGTTTTGCCTCCGGAATTGGGTACAATAACGCCTTTTACGTTCTTGATGATGTTGCCGCTGCAGCAGAGTTCAGCTCTCTCCGGGGTAACCCCCAACGTTTCGGCTGCCTTTGCGGCGGCCAGGGCAACAGCAATAGGTTCTGTGCAGCCAAGTGCGGGAATAAGTTCACTAACCAGGATTTGTGCGTAATTCTCTTCGTTTTTCCTACAACAACCATCTGACATTTCAAATCTTCCTCAAAGTAAAGGCTTATGTTCGGGAGTGAAATGAGTATATCGCAGGTTTATTGGATGGGAGCCATTTTATTCATGAGCTCATCTTAAAAAATACAAACTGATAAAGCAAAGCCAGCCTTGTAGAGTGCATTACAAGGCTGGCTTTGTGAATGAGTTCAAGCAGACAGAAAACTTACATGCCGCGTGCGTAAAGCAGGTATGTTCCGCCAAGGTAAAGCAGAATCAAGAGCATTGCATCCACCTCAATAAACCAGATCTTACGTTCCAACCGTCCCAGAGTGCCAACTACAGCAAAAATGGTCATCAATAAGCCAACCATACCAGCCAGAACAAAGGAAGGATCTACCGCATGAAAGAAAAGATTGCCTGCCAAAAACAAATCGGCAATACCAATGGACATCATATTAAACATATTGGAGCCGAAAAGGTTACCGATAGCCATATCATCAGCCCCGATTTTTGCCGCCGAAATGGTTGAAACCATTTCAGGCAGGGAGGTAACAAATGCTACCAGCGTTGCGCCAATAAACGTGGTGCCCAAGCCGCTGATGGCAGCAATGCGGGTGCTGGTAGAAACCATCCAGGGGGTTGCAAAAAACAGCGTAATAATGGCAGCCACGAACCAGATAACGGCAGGCTTAAGAGCCGGCGTGCCTTCAGGCAAGTCTTCGTCATCGTAACTGACGCTCATTTTTTTGCTTTGCTTGCGAATCAGACTCATGGCAAACACATAAGCCGCAATCATCATCATGGAATCAAAACCAATTTTGAATGACCCCAGATTGATCGCAAAGGGCAATCGGGCAGCCAGAAAAAAGACGGCCAGTGCAATCATTAGAATCGAAAGGCTGCCGGTAAGGGCATGGCGCTCCGCATTTCTGCGCGTAATACGCCTGCGGCTGTGCATAATATCCATAATGGCCAGAATAAGCATGTTCATTGCATTGCTGCCAAAAAGGTTACCGGCTGCCAGGTTGGGCTCACCCTGCAAACAAGCGGTAACTGTGGTAAGCACTTCGGGCAGGGAGGTTGCTCCAGCCAGCAGCAGAGTGCCTACAAACATACCGCCCAGTTTGGTGCGCAGGGCAATCACATCGCCGTATTTGGCCAACTGCATGGAAGCAAAGATGATAATAGCTGCGCTTGCTAAAAATTCAATCCAGACCATGCACTATTCCTTTTTCTCTTTATTTAAACCCTTGGTAAAACTAAGCGGCCAGGCCGCAAAAACCCCTGTTCTACCCTGGTTAAGGTCACCCACAACGCTTTCAGATGCCTCAAGCGCAGCCTGGATGAGGTTTTCATCCTTTACCATGGCCATCAGCGTTTGATGGCTTACTTCGTCGGTATAAAAGGGGGCGGAAAAACGCATTGGAACAAACTTGTGTTTGATGCGCTGCAAACCCGTGCTTTCAATGATGGTTGCGCCGCGAATGCCTGCTTTTTCCCAGGCATCAAGAACGGGCATCAACAGGTCAGGATCATCCAAAACAAAAAAAATCATGTACATGGCAGCCTCTTTGCAGTATTTTTGGGGGTTAACCATCCCATATTATTGTACCAAATTGCTTTTTTCATGCCCATTCCTCTGACAGGCACAAAAGGACAATTTGCCGAAACAATCAGTTGATGAAACGAAGGGGTTAGGGGTTGAACTCTAAGCAGCCAGGCTGTTACGGATGTGTTCTAAAAGACCCAGGCATAGAGCCTCATCATCCTCTGCGGCCTCAAGCCCCAGATACTTCTCAAGGCGGCGGCGGTAATAAGTAACGCTATAGGAAAGCTGCAGCATAATAACCAGGTTGTCAATCATATACGCGGCCAGATTTATATCCGCACCTTCCTTTATCTCACCGCGCTCTTTGGCAGCGGAAAGTAACTGCAGGTAAAAATCGTGGAAGCTGGTTTCCATTTTTTCTGAAAGCCTGTCAGCCAACGGCGCCAGTTCTTCTGTGGTCATCAGCAGATAAAGTTTGCTGAGGTCAGCGTGCTTTTTCGCATAACGCACCGTCAGGTGTAAAAGCCTGTCGATTACTTCAAAAACCGGTTCATCCAGCGAGCCCAACTCAAGAATGATGCGGTTGAGCAACTCAAGGCCCTTGCCCACCATGGCCAAAAAGAGGTCTTCCTTCGAATCAAAATACTTGTACATGCCACCGATGCTCACCCCAGCCTTACGGGCAATGGTGTTTATACTGGCAGCGGAATAGCCATGTTCAGCAAATTCGGAAATGGCAGTCGTAAAAATGCGGTCGCGCTTCTCATCTGAGATACGCTCAAAGGTTTCTGTGCCAAAGCCCAGACTGATTTTTTCTTGCGGGTTTTCCTCACCGGGTTCTTGCAAACCCGGTGAGCTTTCAATACCATTAAACATATTTAGCTTGATTCTACATTAAAAACGTCTAAGCAAGCGTATAGGAAGCAACCAGCATCATCAGATCGCCTATCTTTGCGCCAAATTCAGGAGCTCCTTCCATGATTAACTTCTTTTTTGCAGTCAGATCCAGCAGGTCCGCAGTTTGCTGCAAAATGCCCAGGGCACTTTCAACATCATCAAATCGCATGGTAAAGAAGGGCTTTGAGCGGGTATAGATACCCCGGGCCGCTTTTGAGTTGCCAGCCTTCACCCGAATGTAAGCCCCCAAGTCTTCATAGCCGTTGACTGCCCAGGCATATACGCGGTCAGGGCTCTTCTTAGCCCATGCAGAAACCATGGGGTGCCCCTGCTTATTAAGGGTGCTGATTCCAGCCGAAAGCAGATAAAGCATCATGCGGGTAAGCAGTTCGCGGTCTTCTTTTTTCGCAGGCGCAGTTTTGGCCCCCAAGGTGGAAGCCATCTTGAGAAGACCTTGCATGGTAGGCACTAAAAGCCCCAGCTTAAACAGCCCGTTGATTTTAGGCAGTTTTTTGCTGGTTCCTTTAAAGAAGCCGTTAAAATCATCCACATTCTTGAAGGCCAGTTCAAGATCCGGCTTGCTTTCTGCCTCGCCTAATTTTGTCGTAATGCGGCCTTCCTCAAGAATAAAATGCGTTGCCCACTTTCCTTCATCGGTCATGGTGCTGATTTGGATGATGCCGTTTTTCCCTGCGAACTTCTGTTCCAAGTCCGAACGCTGCACAATCTCTTTCCAGAGCGGGATGACGGCATTCAGAAAAATTTTGGCACTATATCGGGCAGATTCATCCATCTTAGACCTCGTCTGCCCAGTCATCGCCCTGTTCAAAATCCATCTTAAGCAGGTCGCGTACAGCCGCAGCCATGCCAACAGCATCCAATTGATGGTAGCTCATCAGGTCTTCATGATAACCGATGGGTGAGAATTTATCCTGCATGCCCAGCCTTTTAAAGGCGCAGCCCATGCCCAGTTCTGCAATCACTTCGGCTACCGCCCCGCCCAAACCTCCCACAATCGTATGATCTTCAGCAGTGATAATACGGCGTGTATCGTGCACAGCAGATTTAATGGCTTCGCGGTCGATGGGTTTAATCGTATGCATATCCAGAACGCGCACATTCACACCATCCGCCTGCAATTCACGGGCAGCCTGAACAGCCTGAAAAACAGCCGAACCGCAAGCAATAATGGTGGCATCAGAACCATCCATTAGCTGCACAGCCTTGCCTACTTCAAAACCGTAATCGTTATTTTCGTACACTGACTGGTCAAAACCGCGGTTAATGCGGATGTAAAAAGGCCCATCATGTTCCACGGCAGCCTGCACAGCGCAGGAGGTTTCCATTCCATCGGCAGGCACAATAACGGTGAGGTTAGGCAGCGAACGCACAATGGATACATCCGCAATGGAGTGATGGGTTGAGCCCGCCTGTCCGAAAGAAGTGCCTGCATGCGAAGCAATCATCTTCACATTCAGGTTCTGGTAGCAAATATCCGTGTGCACCTGGTCTAAGGCTCTGCAAGCATTGAAGATGGCGAATGAAGAGGTAAAAGGGATAAGCCCGCACTTGGCCATGCCCGCGGCAATACCAAACTGGTTCTGCTCTGCAATTCCTACATTATAAAAACGATCAGGGAACTGGCTCATGAAGGTGCCGATTTTGGTAGATTTGGCTAAATCAGCCGTCAGCACAACAATGCGCGGATCATTAGCGGCAATATCACACAAGGTTTTGGAGTAAATTTCGCCTGTTGAAAGCTTTGTAGTTTCTACGCTGGTATAAGTGATTCCCATTTTTATGCTCCTTGGATGGCTGCCATGCGTTGGGCATGGTAAGCGTCAAGACTTTGGTGGGCTTTTTCAAGCAGCTCATCGTTAATGGCACCGTAATGCCAGCGGTAATCGCCGCAGGCAAAATCAACCCCGTTGCCTTTCATTGTATTCAAAATTATACAGGTAGGTTGTTCAGTGCGGGCCAGGGCACGTTCAATGGCATCGTTCATCGCAGAAAAATCATGCCCATCAACCGTTTCTGTAAAGAAGCCAAAGGCTTCCCATTTTTGCTGGAAAGGTTCAAGCTTCATCACATTTTCGGTATTCCCATCAATCATGCAATGGTTACGGTCCACAAAGGTGATTAAGTTGCTGGCCTTAAAGTTAGGGATGGCCATGGCAGCTTCCCAAACAGCCCCTTCATCACATTCGCCATCCCCCAGTACACAAAAAGTGCGAAAGTCTTTTTTCAGTTGTTTGGCAGCCAGGGCAATGCCCAGGGCAATGGAAAGCCCATGGCCCAGGGAACCGGTTGAGGCATCCACACCCGGCACCTTGGTGCTGTCCAGGTGAATGCCCAGGCGCGAACCGGTGAGGTTGAAGCTTTTCAGCTCATCATGGGGGATGAAGCCCAAGTCAGCCAGGATGGAAACAAAACCGATACCGGCGTGCCCTTTGGACAAAATAAAACGGTCGCGGTCTTCCCAGCCCGGATTGTTCCTGTCAATACGCATCACATGGTAGTAAAGCAGGGTCGCCACATCAATCACGCTCAGGGCGCCTCCAAGATGGCCGCTTCCGGCAGAATAAGTGGTGTTTACAATATCATGGCGCAGGAAGCTGGCTTTTTCCTCCAGCGCAATATGGGTAGCTAAGTCAAGTGGCATGCGCGCTCCTATTTCCTTTCAGGGTGGTTTTTAAGGACGGTCTTAAAAGCATCTTCGGCAATATCCAAAGTATGCTTAATCACGCCGTCATCCATGGCTGTATTCATAAACAGATTGTGGTGGCTGGTAAAAAATGCTCCGCGCCGTACACATTCCGCAATCCATTCCTGGTGCAAAAAGCCGCCTTCATCATCTGTAAGGCGCATAAACCACATGGCCGGTTCACCGCTTACTTTAAGGTGAAAGCCATGTTCCGTTGCCGCTTTTACCAGACCTTCCGTCAGTTTTTTGCCGCTTTCCGTCATGATTTTAGCGCCGTTGATCTGGCGCAGAATGGTCACCGTTTTGATTGCTGCAGCCATGGGCACGGAAGAAAGCCAGTAGCTGCCCGTATAGAATACGGCACTGGCCGCGCTTTTCAGGGCAGCATTGCCGCACAGGGCAGAAATGTTATAGCCATTGCCCAGCGCCTTGCAGAAACAGATAAGATCTGCCTTGAAGCCGTAATGATGGTCTGACCCGCGGGTATCTAAACGGAAGCCGCAGCGCACATCGTCAATGATGAGCACAATGCCATGCCGGGTGCAAAGCTCGCGGATGCGCTTCCAAAAGCCCTCTTCCGGCAAGGCGTTATCCGCCATGGCAGGGTGATGATAAGGTGTAGAAATGAGGCCGGCAATTTGGTCGGGGTTTTCGGCAATCACCCTTTCAAAAGCCGCTGCGTCGTTGAAAGGAATGGTAATAACATTGGCAACATCCTCCGCAATGATGCCGGCATAACCCAGATCCTGCATCCATTGGGCCACACCGTGATAGCCACCTTTGAATTTGACAATTTTCTTGCGCCCCGTGGCTGCCCTGGCTGTTAGAATGCCAAGATTGGTTACATCTCCTCCGTTTTTAGCAAAGAAAGCCCAATCAGCCGAATCCACCGTATCCACCAGCAGTTCGGCCAGCTCCACCATCCGTTCCGAAGGCAGCACCGTGCAATTGCCCAACTCCATCTGCGCACGCGCCGCCGCATCCACCTCGGGGTGGTTATAGCCCAGTACAATAGGCCCATACGCGCACATGTAATCCGTAAAACAGTTGCCGTCCAGGTCCCAGATATAGGGCCCTTCCGCGCGCGAAGCATAAAAAGGATAAGCCGAAACCGGGATGTAGCAGCCCTCGCTTGGGCCAAGGTGCCCGTAAATACCAGCAGGGATCACTTTGGAAGCGCGCTCAAAAAGCGCCTGACTTTTGGGGTAGTGATAAGTTTCCATTGTTCCTCCTTAGCCCAGGTAAGTGGCAACAATGCCAAGAATCTTGTTGAGGTTATCCACCATGGGGATGCGCCCTGAAATACCCAGTTTGCCATTGCCAATGCAGGCATAGCTGTCCAGCGTGCCGCGCAAAATGCCATCTGCCACATCAATATCGCTGAAGCGCATCATTGCTTTGGCATCTTTTGCCAGGCCTTTGCTTGTGCGCATCTGTCCATTGCGGATATCAAGATGCACCCCCACTGAATTGTCAATACTGATGTTGATGCTGCCATCTTCAATGCGCTTGGCACAGGCTCTGCCAATAGGGTCGTAGTTGCCAACCATTGAAATAGCATTAAAAGCGGTATATGCCGTCAGAATAGTGCTTTTATCCCTAAAGGTCTTATCAGCCTCTAAAGCCTTGGGCTCTGCCTTCAGATAGGCCGTCAGCCTTTCTGCCAATTTCGGAAAAACCTTCATCAGAAAACCCAACTTCAGAAAACCCTTGGTAGGGGTGGGGTTCGCTTTTCCGTCAATCATTTTATTGAAGTGATCTGCATTCTTAAAACGGAGGTTTAAGTCGCTCGGCCCATCCCCCGCAGTAGCTTTACAGTGGCCGTCATTAAAAGCCAATATCATTTTTTCAATGCCCGGCACCGAAAACTTGATAGCCAGCTTTTGCCCTTTGATGAGCTCAGCGGCTTCGGCATCCATTTCACAAAGGTCTTCGATGTTGCGCAGAACTCCATGAAGGTTAATCGCCGCCAATACGCTTTGATCTTTCATTGATCCTCTCCTTTCTTTGCGCCCTCCTTGGTGAGTGAGCGCTCGCTCTCTATTATTTTACGCTATCAGCTGAAATTCTGTCAATATACTTCTTTCCCTTTAGTATGCCAAAAAGAAGACTCCAAAACACCTTAAGACATAAAAAAGCTGGGCTTCTTACAGCCCAGCTTAATGACTTCTCTTCGTCTATCTGTTAACCAGTGGCAGGTAAATTTTATAACGCCCCGGTTCAGGGTTCGGCGCCTGAGCATCGCTCACCCGAATCTGCAGTGTCTTAAGGGTACATGCCCCTCCTTCATCACAGGCCTTTAGTTCCACGCTGTGCAAACTGCCTGCATCCAACTCGGTGGGCGTCCAATTAAACTTGCCCGCATAAGCGTTAAAGGTCATGCCTTCCGGCATTCCCGTTTCAACACTCAGATGTATCGCCTGCGCAGGCAGGTCAGGGTCACTGACGGGAACGGTAAACGCAAACAACTGACCCACTTCTGCCAGCAACTCACTTACAGTTCCGAATACGGGCGCCTGATTGGTTTCAATTATACGGATACGCATGGTCTGGCAAGCGGTTAGCTTCCCATCGCTTACGCAGATGAGCAGGCTCGTTTCGCGCCCGCCCTGGTTTTCATCAGGCATCCAGGTAAAGCTTGCAGATGCTTCATCAATAGCTGCCCCGCCCGGAGCATTAAACATGGAATAGACTAAGCTGTCGCCATCCGGGTCGCTGGCTTCCAACACCAATCTGAGTGTTGCCTGTTCTTCAACATCTTGCGGCGCTATGGCCTTCAGTACAGGAGCACGGTTTTGCCCTGCAACATTCAATACAACCGTCCCAACGGAAAAAACCCCTGCAGGGTCTTTTACCTTGAAGCTGAAGGCATCTTCACCTTTATAACCTGTATCCGGGGCATAAAAGAAAGCGCCGTTGGCATTCAATGAAAGATAACCATTTTCGGGCTCCTGCTCGATCAGGAAGACTAGGCTTGAAGCATCATCATCCACATCACTTGCACGTACCTTCCCGCGCAAGTTGCCATTCTGAACCAGATTGAAAGCAGCATCCTCAGCCACCGGAGCGTCATTGACCGGGTTCACAACTAACGTAACCATTGTTTCTTCGCTGTAACCGTTTCCATCGTAGGCTTTGTAAACAAAGCTGTCAGTGCCAAAATAATCTTTTTCAGGCTCATAGCTAAAGGAACCATTTTCCATCAGGTTTAATACACCATGGCTTGGCTCGCTGGCAAGAACGGCTTTCAATCCCGAAAAGTCATGGTCATTTTCCAAAACGCCAGGCTTGGCAACCTCTAAAAGGCTGTCCTCATCCGTTGCATAAGAGTCCTCTCCGGCCACAGGCAGCACATTCTGAACCACAAGCTGTACCCTAAGGCTTTCAAGCGGGTTTTCACGGTGGTCTGTAATGGAATTTTCTGGAACGCTGAATTCAAAGGTGCCCAGCAAAGCAGCGGTTTCATTACCCGCCTTCGGGGTAATTCTAAGCAATGCTTCTTCTGCCGCAATTGCGCCGTAATGCGCACCGCCCATGCTCACGACCGTACCAGGTTTAACCAACACCGCCTCACTCATGGTTACTATAATTTCCTGTACCTTGTAGCCCTGGTCAACCGTAAAGCTTAGTCCATCTGCCAGCTTATCCTCAAAGCCTGCGGCGCCAACAGCCTTGAGGCTCAGAATCTTTGGGGCAATCGTATCTTGAATAGTATATTGGAAGATAAGATTTTCTGTGTGCAGACCGTCATGTAAGGTTAAGAGCAAACCCGATTGGATGTTCACAGCCCCCGTCTGAAAATCCGCAACAATCTTGCTGATAAGTGTTACCCCTTCACTGTCAACCCAGCGGCTGCCTTTTTGCGGCAGGGCATCATCCCATGTATAACGCTTTCCGCCGTAAGCAATGCTGCTAACGGTAGAGCCCTCTTGGCGATAGAGTGCCCCCAGATAACGGGCTAAATCGTTCATGGCAGCAGGTTCAAACTCAATATCCTTATAAATGAGCGCATAAGTGTTTGTGGCATCCTCAAAACTGCGAACCCCAATGTATTGGTAGCCATCTGCATATACATATTCTGGCGCAGAAGCAATTTCTGCGTCTAACGTGTTCAATACAAGGTAATTAAAGTGAAGTTCGCGCTGATGATATCTGTCTTTTACTGTCAGCGTAATCGAACCGCTTTCTGTTTGGTCTTTATAATCATTGGCTATCACAGAAATCAGCGTCACTTGGCCGTTCATCCAATTGCTGCCAAGCAGTCCATTCGTTTCATTCCAGGTATAGGGCTGGCCTTTATAGTTCAGAGTGCGAACAGTAGAGCCCTGCTGGCGGTAAAGTGCACCTAGATAGCGGGCCAGGTCATAAACCAGTGCTTTTTTGACGAACTGCGGGGCGGTATAGGTGCTGTTGAAGGCAGTGCTTTCTGGATCAAATGCAAACTTGCCATGGTATTGATAATCATCATAGACATAACTTATCGCGGATTGTATTTCTTTATCCAGCGTATCCACAATCAGAGCGCGGTCACCGCTTAGCGGTGTTTTCTCTGCCGTCAGCACCTTGCCATTGGCCAGCGTTACCCTTGCAACTACCTTGGTTGGGATAAGCTCAGGGTCAAAATCAGTTGCACGCTGGTTCGTCCAATAACCATCGGCTGCATAGTCAAAATTCCCATAAATATCAAAGGGAGTAGAGAACTGCGCAACGCCATCCAGCTTTCCCGCAACCAGATTATTGGTTTGCAGTAATTGCTCTCCCGCAAAGAGTTCCACTTTTACGCTTGCACCGCTTAGTGTGGCGTAAGAAAGCTGGAACCCTGCCGAGACGCCCCGCAGGCCAAGGTTTTCATTCGCCCAATAGCTAAAGTCTTCAGCGGCCAGCTCACCTACCAACACCTCAAGGGATGAGCAACTTGTTTCCGCATCCAGTGAAGCACACACCTGAGGGTGATCCTCGCTGTTACCCGCAGTAAAACTGATTTCAACAAACCCATTTTTTAGTTCTGCCGTAGAAGCAGCCAAAGTTCCGGTACTAGCTGTAAATGGAACAAGAGGGCCATCGGGTATAAAACGGTCAGTAAAAGGCGTTGACCCTGCAGAATTAACAATCACCGAAGCCATCAGCACCGCCGTCTGGCCTGGTTCAATTTTATTCGGAGATGCTGCAGCACTTAAGACCAGCCAGGGATCGCTAAGCAGCGCGCCTGAAGAAGCAGTGCCTGCGGCATCGCAGCCATTCCCTGTTGAACCCGGCCCCTCATTGCAGCCAAACCAGTTGTGCTTTGCGTCAACTTCCGCCTTGCTCATGTTGATCACCCCGCCATAGAGGCTTCCATCAGAACCCGCATACTGTTTTATGTTGCCATAAATACGGTTGGCTTGGATGGTAACATTGCTGGGGCCCGCATTATTCATGCCGGGTTCACCCAGGCGAATGCCGCGTTCATTTCCTGTTACCTGCCCGCCTTCAATTTTTACTCCCGTTAAGCTGGCAGGGTAAGCTTCATAAGTAGTGCCGTCATCACGCGCCTTGATGGCAATGCCCACCCCCTCTTTGGCACCCCCTAAGCCGTTATGGGTAATCAGCGGACGGATGAATTGGATATTTTGATAAGCCCCTGCTTTTAGGTTGATATCCACCCCGCATAACCAGGGCAGAAAATAAGAAGGAACACCTTCAGCCCGGTAGCCGTTGCCGTTCACCATAATATCGCTGAAAGTTGCATTCTTCAGTTTTTCAGCATAGATGCCTTTCAGGTCGTTGTGATTGAAACTTGTATGGGAAACAGCTAAATCAGAAACTGTGCTGGTTTCAGCGCTGACCAGTTTATGAAAATAAAACCCATAGGCCAGATTGTTGAAAGCGCAATCTTTAACTTCAGCGTAATCAAGTGAAGAAGTTTTATCCACATAAAGGCCGCGTTCCTGTTCGGTAGACTGCGTGTTATTGTTGCCGATCACCTGCAGATTTTCAAGCTTAAGATAGGACACATTGGTTCCCGTTGTCCCCGAAAACCGCCCCACACTGATGCCTGCCTGCCCCTTTGGCAGCAAACGCATGTTTTGCAAAAGGAGGGGGTCTTCCGTGGAGTTACCCGAAGCAGCCAGGTTAAAAATACCCAGCGCTCCATCAAAAGTGCTTGGGCTGACCACCAGGCTGTTATGCGCAGGGTCATCAGCGCTGCCTGCACCAATCATTTGAACGTACTTATTAACCATTACATTTTCCGGGTATGTTCCGGGGTTCAGATATACCTTTGAGCCCGAAACAAGATTTACCGCTTCCTGAATGCGCCCCTCTGCACCCAATTGGGGGCTGTCATCATCCACACGCAGAGTGCTGAAATCGCCCTGGAAGCCAATTTTCTCCGCTTCTGTATCTGTTCCGCTTAGAAGCCAGGGGCTAAAATCGGCCCGCGAGTCCACAATCGGCTTAATCCCCTCTACCGAATCCACCCCAAACCAGTTACCGGAAGCGTTTACCTCATACTGGCCTTGCTGGCCCACAGAAATTGCGGAGGTATTTCCCTCCAGGCTGTTATTGAAAATTTTTGCCTTCAATGTTTTGGCTTGATAGGAGTTTTCATCCGCAGGTTCCGGGTCTGCCGATATGGCAACCGCCTTTTCAAAACCATAGAGTGAATTTTCACGAAATTCGAAGTTCACATCGTAATAGCCCCAATAGCCAGAACTTGTCGTGGCATAAAAACCGATGCTGCCGCTGGGTTCACCAGGTGCTTCGGCAGTATTGCCCTCAAAAATGGCAGGTTCAGGGCTGCGTTGAGCCCAGATAGCATAAGCTGTTTGACAGCCGGTGACAACATTGTTTTTGACGGTAACCGGCTGGTATGCCATAAAGGTGAAGATACCTGTGCCTTCTTCTTTACAGTCAGAAATCGTATTCCCCATAATCAAGTCACTGACGGCCACCCCATCGCCGCCGTTATCGCTATGAATACCCGTCCCTGACTGGCTGATCGTATTATCCAAAAACGCAGTGCCTTTTGACCAGTTGGAGACAATAGCATTGTTCGTCAGTCTAACGGTGTTATCGTTAAACTTCCCTGGCCCATAAAAACCCATCAGCCCAATTGAATTAGTATCACCATCCACATTAATAACGGTATTGTGATGAAAGTGAAAACTACCGGTTGAGGCATAAACGCCTCTCAGATAAACATTTTGAACGGTTGTCTGGAAAACTTCCAGTCCGGAATAATTCCCCTTTAGGTGATTGGTAATGATGCCATTTCTGGCATTAACGTCTACTCCATTAATAAGAACTCCGTCCGTTAATGCAGGATTGTCCCCGTCCAGTTTCAAACCGGAAATATTGACGTTATCCGCTTCAACCAAGATGATATTCGATGTGCCCGCGCAAAGGCTGGAGCCTTCACAGACTTTAGGTCCATTCAGTGCGGGATAAATCGTCACTTTATCTTGTCCAGCACCTCGAATGGTCAGTGTCTTGTCCACCACCACATTTTCTTTATATGTTCCTTCCCCAACAAGGATACTATGCCCTGCGCTGGCGGCATCAATGGCAGCCTGAATAGTAAAGTAATTAGTGCCTAGGGTTTCGTTTTTTACCGGGCCTACCTGATTTGGAGAAGCAATATCATCTTGAATAAACTGACTTTGATCAGAAATTGCGTTCAGTTTATTTTGATTGATAACAAGCGTTTTTCCACCAGGATTGCCTGCAAGCTCCCCAATAGCCTGGTTAAGGATTGCTGACCGAATTTTGGCAGTATCGCTACTTGGCGCATGAAGGTTGTTTTCCATCACCTGAAGCTGCCCGCTCGGGGCTACGGAACTTAAGGCCGTTTTTGCCTGGCTTATACGTATTGCATCATAAAGTCCATCTGCCTCGGCAAGATGAAACTCATTCGCCATCACCTGCACTGAACCTAAATCCCCGCTCAAATGGGTGCCGTGGGCAGCGTATATTTCACTCTCTTTAACCAAAATGCTCTTGATTTGAATATCAGCTGAATGTTGGTAGGTCTGTATGGCAGTAGTAACCGCCTGTCCAGAGGTACCGATATTGAGTTTTAGCAATTCGATTTCTCCGAACTTGGCAGTTGCAGAATCACCGATGGTAAGCGGTTGTTCAGTATCGGTTAAAGTGAAATTTGAGATGCGAATCAGTCCATTCAGGTCTGGTTGGCCCTTTAAAAATATCTTGCCCTTCAAAATAGGGCTAGGATTTCCTAGCCCTAATAAGTAAAGCGGCTTGTCAATTACAAGCGTAGTGAAATGATAAGTACCTTCAAGCACTTTAATTTCTGCCCCTGCAGAAACCGAATTGATCGCTGTTTGAATATCTTTGAATGCCGTAACCCCCCAGCCCGAGGTACCTTCATCGTAGTTGATATCAACTGTGGCATTAAAAATACCACCCTGCGCAAGCGCTTTTCCTTCAGTTGCAGCCTCTGCGGGTTTTATTCCCCATAGCCAGCCCCAGCAAATAAAAATAGCCAGAAAAACGAGAACACCAAGTTTCTTGAACATAAACCCTCCCAAACTTAGAACCCATTAAGGCTATGCGGAGGTGTTTCCCTTTCCCCCATATAGCAGCAACATATAATCTTCGTTATTTCTACACTGATTCTTCATCTTGGTCAAGGGTAATTCACTCACGCTGCGATGCACTGATCCACCCTCTCTGTCATTTGTTCACTCCCCCAAATATGATCCTCAACCTTGCCATTTATCCAAAAAGAGACTCCCATAGGAAGTCTCTTTCAAAGATAAACAAGAAATCAAAATGGCTTATTGCTCCAGGCTGGTTACTTCAAAATACTTTTGAGGATGCTTGCATGCCGGGCAAACATCAGGGGCTTCCGGCCCTTCATGTACGTAACCGCAGTTGCGGCATTTCCACACCTTGGGTTCATCACGCTTGAAATATTTTCCGGCCGCAACCAGTTCTTGCAGGGCCAAAAAACGCGCTTCATGGTGTTCTTCAACTTCCAGAATCTCCTGAAAAGACTTTGCAATATCCTCAAAGCCTTCTTCTCTGGCAACATCACGGGCCTCGCTGTACAGAATGGCATATTCTTCATGCTCGCCGGCGGCGGCAAAAGCCAGATTCTCAGCAGTGGTTCCCGCTTCAAAAGGATAGTCCGCGCTTACCTTACCGGTAAAGTTGCCTACATGCTGCATCAGATAGTTCCAAAACACTTTGGCATGGGCGCGTTCATTATCGGCAGTTTCCAAAAAGATAGCTTCAACATGCAAAAGACCTTCTTTATTGGCAATGCTTGCGTAAAAGGTGTATCGGGTGCGGGCCTGTGATTCCCCAGCAAATGAATTAATGAGGTTCTGATAGGTTCGGGTTTCTTTAAAGTCCATTTTGCTCCTCCGGAAAATGTTGGGTGTTTATTTAATTCTAATCTACAAACTAAATTTTTAGGCTTATTAGGAACCTGTTTTATATTTTGGATTTTTTAGTCTGCTTTCCATCATCAAAATCTACAAAAGGATGGTTTTCAACTCATTATTTGCCTTTAATGAAAGCCAACAGCATTCCGTCTTTGAATAATACAATACCTCTTATGGGGGTGATATCTTTTTTTGGCAGACCATTGACAGTTTCCTCTAAATGCTGGATATTTATTCATGTAGTGACGTCGTAACCTCTTAAGGGATCTATGCTCAACGAACCGCTTTATATCCAAATCATCCGCGATATCCAAGAGAAAATCAAAACGGGTTTTTACAAAAGTGATTCTTTTATTCCCAGCGAAGGCGATCTGCAAGAAATCTACAGAATGAGCCGTACCACGGTGCGCCGCGCTATTTCAGAACTCATCAACAGCGGCTATTTGATGGTAGTTAAAGGTGTAGGCACCAAGGTGATGCCCAGCCGCCTGATGACACGCCCCCAAGAGTTGATAAGTTTTACCCAGCTTATGCGCAGTCAGGGCGTTAAGCCCGGCACAAAAATGCTCTCCGTCGAAATATGCAAAGGATCTGCCGAACTGCAGAAATCGCTTGAACACCATGGAGATTTTATTAAGATTTCTCGCTTGCGCACAGCAGATGGCACCCCAATCTCCATCAACACCTCTTACCTGCCGGCAAGTCTGCTTCACAATCGCAATAGAGATATCTTTAATGCCTATATCTCTCTCTATGAAATTCTCGAAAAAGAATTCAATGTCAAAATCTCCGTAACTGAGGATACTTACAGCGCCATTATTGCGGATGGACATTTGGCAAACACCCTCACAATCCGCAAGGGAGATCCACTGCTCATGATTGAGCGCACTGCATTTGACCAAAAACAAAAACCTGTTGAATACAGCATCATTTACCTGAGGGCAGATCGCTATCGTCATACCATCACCTTGCGGGTAAGCTAACAAAGGAGACAGCATGAAAATACTCGGTTTGGGTACTGTGGCAATGGATGTGATGATGGAAGTAGACTCCCTTCCGGCCGCAGACAGCTTCGGGGTTATCAATCGTGTCAGTTACCTGCCTGGTGGCAGCGGAACCAATGTTATTGTTCAGTCTGCCCGCCTGGGTGCTGAATGCGCCTACATTGCCAAACTTGGGGATGACCCTATTGGCCGGGATATCCTTTCCAGCCTGCGGAATGAAAAGATTGATGTTTCGGGAATGCGCATTAAAGAAGGCGGCACTTCCCTCCACGCCAACATCGTTGTGGATAAGAAAGGCCAGAAATTTATCCTTTTGAACTTTGGGGATGCCTTTGGCAGTCTCTGCCCTGAAGAGGTCTCTGCACAGCTCATCAGCTGGTGTGACGTTCTCTTTACTGATTTCTATCCCAAAGCCGCCCCTCTTGCGGCGTTAAAGGCCGCAAAGAAGCAGGGCAAAACAACCGTATTCAACATGCAAACAGGGCTTGGAACCTTTATGGCATTCAATATTACCAGAGACGATGTACTGGAGGCCCTGCCTTTCATTGATATTTTTGCCCCATGCCGCGAAGGCCTGCGCGACTTATTTGGTTCGGATCAGGCTCAGTTTATTCTTCCTGAGCTGCGCAGGCATTGCAAAGGCCTTACAGTCATCACGCAGGGTTCAGAAGGTGTTCTGGCCATTGATGAGAACAATCAGAGCATCCACATCCCCGCATTTAATATTCAACCCGTGGATACAACCGGAGCAGGCGACTCTTTCATTGGAGCGTTCATGGTTGCCTATCTGCAGCAGAAACAACCATTAGCTCAGGCGCTTCGCACCGCAAACGCAAGCGCGGCCTATACTTGCCTTGGTATGGGTGCGCGCAGCGGGCCGGATGCAACAACGCTTGGCGAGTGGATAAAAAAGCAATCATAAAAAGGAGAAAAACATGAAACTCGAAGATAAACAAGGTGATTACAAAAAAGGCAAGTGGAGTACAAAACAAATTGCTGTCATGGCTATCTTTATTGCCTTGAGTGCGGTTGGGGCCTTTATCAAAATTCCCAGCCCCATCGGTTCCATTGGCCTCGACTCTGCCCCAGGCTTCTTTGCAGCCGTTGCTTTCGGCCCCATTATCGGCGGTATTGTTATTGCAGTAGGCCATATTATTTCTGCGGCAGTTGTGGGCTTTCCGCTCACCATTCCTATTCACATCGCTATTGCTATAGGCATGGCCCTGGTTGCCTTTGTATTCTACCTTTTGGGCCGCAAGGGCATCATCGGGCTGGTGGCTGGCGTGGTTATTTGCGCGCTTCTGAACAGCTTTGCCTTGGGCCTTTTGCTTATCCCCATCGGCGGAAAGGCACTTTATCTAACCATGATTGTACCTTTGCTGGCAGCAGCCGCAGTCAATCTGGTTATTGCAGCAGTTGCCTATCTGGCCCTTAAGAACAGCACACTTTTGAAGTAATTAGGAATATGATGGATGCCATTCAGGTTTCAGACCTCTCTTATCAATATCCAAATGCCTCAAAACCTTCCTTGCAGAATTTTAGCTGTGCGGTAAGTAAAGGCAGTTTTACGGTAGTGATGGGGGAAACAGGGGCAGGCAAATCAACCTTGCTCATGAGCCTGAATGGCGTCATTCCCAAAATGATGGAAGGCACGCAAAGCGGTGATATCAAGCTGGAAGGTCAATCCATCCTGCCCTACCGCGTGCAAACCATTACCGAGTACGTTGGTCTGGTGATGCAGGATGCCGAAACCCAGATTCTTGGCCGCACGGTAGAAGAAGACGTAATGTTCGGGCCGCGCAATTACCGCGTACCCAGGCAAGAAATATTGCAAAGGGTGGAAGATTCACTTGCCCGTGTGCGTCTTCAAGGCTACCAGAAAAGGGAAGCCACATCCCTTTCCGGCGGAGAGAAGCAGCGCCTTACCATCGCCTCTATTCTGGCGCTCAAACCCCAGATTCTGCTCTTGGATGAACCCACTTCGGAGCTTGACCCCCTGGGGCGTGAAGAGATTTATACAACCATTAATGACTTGCGTAGCAGCACAGACCTGACCATCCTCACGGTTGAACATTCCAGCGAAGACATCTGCGAAAAGGCCGATGAGCTGCTTGTGATGCGTGAAGGCAAGCTAAGCTGGTCTGGCAACCCAGCTGATTTCTTCCGCAACCTGCCCTTGTTAGAAGAAAATGGCATTAAACCCCTATCCGTTGCCGTATTGGGCTGGCACTTCATGCAGGCCGGGCTTATCAGCCCGCAGCAAATCCCGCTTTCCGTTGAGGAAGCGCATGCCCTGCTGCAGCCCCTCTTAATGGGCAAAGACATTGCAAACCCGGAGCCCGCCCCGGAAAATCATGATGAGTCTGTCATCAGCATTGAGGACTTATGCTTCGGCTATAACACAGAAAGGTCTGCAATTGACCATCTGACTCTGAAAATTCAACGCGGTGACTTTGTTGCCATCATCGGGCAAAATGGCGCCGGCAAAACCACGCTTGCCAAGCAACTGAACGGCCTTCTTACGCCCTCTTCCGGCAAGGTGTTCATTAATGGGCAGAACATCGTTGGTAAAAAACCTGAAGAAATGGCCTCTTCCATCGGCTATGTTTTTCAAAACCCTGACCATCAGATTTTTTCCACTACGGTAACCAACGAAATTCTCTTTGGGCTTAAAAACACAAAATTATCCCAGAGTGAAATTGAGAGCCGCGTGAAGGAAGTGCTCGCTTTTACCGGCCTTGAAGCTTTCAAAGATGCCCATCCATTTTCAATGGGCAAAGGGGAAAGGCAAAAATTAGCCGTTGCTTCCATTCTTGCGCTCAAACCGGAAATTTTGGTCGTCGATGAACCCACAACCGGGCAAGACTGGAATGGCATTCAGGTCATGATGGATATGATGAAAACCCTGAACGAAAACGGCACCACCATTGTCATGATTACCCATGATATGGATGTGGTGAGCCGTTATGCCAGCCAGGTGATTTTGATGAACAAAGGCAAACTTCTTCTGCAGGGGAAAACCGCGGAGGTGCTTGCCGATACAAACCTGCTTCAGCAAGCCAGTGTTACCACCACTCAAACCATCAAACTCTGTAAGGCGCTTGGTCTGCCTGTCTATCTGGATGAAAAAGCATTAGCACAAGCCATCATCACATCCCTTAACGGAGGCCGCGCATGAAAACCGACAAAATGATTTCGTTGGATGTTCGCTTAAAGGTCTTGTTTTTTATTGTGATGGTTGTGCTGGTTTTTTTCTTTAATAACCCGTTTTACAATCTCGGCCTTTTGGCTGTTCTGGTTGCGGTAATGCTCTGGGGCAAGTTGCCATTAAGCGGTTTTTGGGGAATGATGAAACCTATGCTGCCTGTATTTATCATCATTCTTGTGTTTACTTTATTCACTAAACCCTACGGCCTGCCGCAAAAATACAGCGAGCAGGTGCTTTTTCATCTCTTACCGGGCAATAAAATGCCTGCTACTTTTGGCAGCCTCATGCTTGGCATTAATTTTCTGCTGCGTATTATGATGATGATTGCCATCACCTACATTTTCATCTCAAGCACGCCTATTGATGATATTTTGCTGCTGATGAATCAGTTAAAGGCCCCTTATTCACTATCCATCCTTATCACCACGGCCATTACCTTCATCCCGACCATGAACCACAAAAAGGATTTAATCTATCAAGCTCAGAGATCGCGAGGGGCTACCATCAACCAAAAGGGCATCTTTGGCCAGCTACAATCCTTTGTGCCTATCATGGTACCGCTGATAACCAATTCCATTCTAATGGCAAACAATCTTGCTATTGCCATGACTAACCGGGGTTACGGGGCATCCTCCCAAATGACCATGATGAAGGATCTTCGTTTCAGCGGAAAAGACAAAGTTTTGCTGGCTCTCACCATTTTTTTGTTCATTGCCGCCCTTATTCTCAGGTTTGGGCTGAGGCACGGCCTCTTATAAAGAACCCATAGCGGCTGGCATTACCAAAAAACTTAGCCTTTTGCCTGCGCCACCTCTTTGCGCAGCCATTCAAACCAGGGCTGCATTCCTTCGCCTGTTTTGGCAGAAATAGGCAGAATGCTGGCCTTGGGGTTCAGTTTGCGCACATACTGGCGGAACTTTTCCAGGTCAAAATCGAAATAGGGCATCACATCTATCTTGTTCACAAGAATTAAATCCACCACTTCAAACATACCCGGGTACTTCAAAGGCTTGTCATGCCCTTCAGGCACGCTGAGAATGAGCACATTTTTGTTCTGCCCCAAATCGTAACCGGCAGTGCAAATGAGGTTGCCGATATTTTCGAGGAAAAGCAGATCCTTACCCTGAACGCCCAGCTCCTTCACACACTGGGTAACCATTTCGGCATCCGTGTGGCATGCCCCGCAGGTGTGCAGTTGCAGTACATCCACGCCCAGCTCAGAAACAGCTTCAGCATCCACATCCGAGTCTACATCTGCTTCCATTACCCCTATTTTCATTTCATCCTTCAGCGCTGCCAGGGTCTTAAGCAGTGTGCTGGTTTTGCCGGAGCCGGGTGAACTCATCAGGTTAATCAGGCAAACGCCCTCATTTTTAAGCTCACTGCGCAGCTCAGCGGCCACCTGATTGTTACGTTCGTAAATACCGCACTGAATTTCAATCACTTTTACTTTGCCCATCGCATCACTCCTCTTCTCCTTCAATCACTATTTCTTTCAGCACAAAATCGCGGCCGGAAAGAAAATCGTAATCACTCTCCCCGCAATAGGTGCAGCGACCATTTTGTTCCGTTAAACGGTAGGTCTTGCCGCAGGCATTGCAGAGCCCTAAAGCTGGCACCACTTCCAATTCCAGTTTGGTTTCTTCCATACTGGTGCCATCCACTGCAGCCGGAAAGCACTCTTCAATAAAGCGCGGCACCACCGGGGCACCCTCTCCGATTTGCAGCACAATCTTTTCCACCTTGGCAGCATGGTTCGCCGCGGCAATTTCTTGCACCTGGCGAACCACTTCCATCACAATACTTAATTCGTGCATTTATTCCACGCCGCTGATTGTCTTTTTAATGCTGTGCACCATGATATTGGCTTTGTTTTTCAGCATATTCTTGATAACAATAGGCTTTAACTTGGAAATATGCACACCCTCAATATCCGTCACCCGTTCCAAACTAATGGCTTCGAAATGGCAGCGTACAGTGCACTGTCCGCAGCCAATGCATTGATAGGTATCCACCTGAACAGCTCCGCAGCTTAAACAGCGTGCAGCTTCTTTTTCAATCTGTTCTAAGGTCAGACTCTTGCGCAAATCCCTGAAGGTCTCACGCGATTTCTCACCTTCAACTTCCTCTACTCTCTGGCGCGGCAAGCTATCAAAACCCGCTAGGTCCAAGTTTTCCTGGTCAAGCGGACGGTAATCGCGCAACAGACGCCCCAAAGTAAGGCTTTGGCCATGCTGTACAAAGCGATGCAAAGAAATCGCCCCTTCCTTTCCCTGTGCAATGGCGTCAATGGCAAACTTGGGTCCAGTCAGGGCATCCCCGCCCACAAATATGTCCTCTTCCGCAGTCTGGAACGTAATGGGGTCCGCCTTAACCGTTTGGTTTCGGTTCAGTTCAACTTTGCTCCCCTTCAGCAGGTTTCCCCAATCAATAGCCTGGCCAACTGAAGTGAGTACATGCTCTGCTTCCACAAAGCGGGTCTGGCTTTCATCAAACTGTGGGCTAAAGCGATGCTCTTCATCGAATACCCGTGTACAAAGCTTGAATTCAACGCCTTTCACCTTGTCGTTTTCAACCACAATGCGCTTTGGGCCCCATCCATTTTCAATGCCAATCCCTTCACTGATGGCCTCATGAATTTCCTCAGGCAAAGCCGGCATTTCTGCGCGCTGTTCCAGGCAGAACATGGTTACATCTTTTCCGCCGGCGCGCACGGCCGTACGCGCAACATCAATGGCCACATTGCCGCCGCCAATCACAATTGTTTTACCGTGCAGCATTTTTTCTTCGTTCTGGTTGACCCTGCGCAGAAAATCTACACCGCTTTTTACGTCCGCAGCATCTTCACCTTCAATGCCCAGTTTGCGGCCAGCCTGGGCCCCAATGGCTAGGTAAAAGCCCTTATAGCCCTGCTTGCGCAAATCGTCCAGGCTGACATCCTTACCCACATCCACACCAGTCTGGAATTTAACGCCCAGTTCTTTGAGTACATCAATTTCGGAGTTAATTACATCCCGCTCCAGGCGGAAGTTGGGAATGCCCCAGGTAAGCATGCCACCAAGTTGATTCTCTTTTTCAAAAACGGTCACATCATAGTTGTCAATCGCCAAATAATACGCGCAAGAAAGCCCGGCAGGCCCGGCGCCGATAATCGCAATCTTTTTATCACTGAAGTCATGCTTCTTTTTGGGCACGTAGCGATGTTCGCTTTTCATGTCCTGCTCGGCAATGAAGCGTTTGATATCATCAACCGCCACTGCCTCATCCAGCTTGCCGCGGGTACAGGCCTGCTCGCAGTAACGCGGGCAAACATGGCCGCAAACCGCCGGGAAGGGGTTTTCCAGCTTAATCAGCTCAAGCGCATCCCTGAAACGCCCCTGGGCGGCCATTTTCACATAACCCTGCACGCCGATGTGCGCCGGGCATTTGGACTTACAGGGGGAGGTCCCGCTTTCCATCACCACCTTGCGATTGGTGCGGTATTCCGGGTTCCAGCGCTCAACACCCCATTTGGTATTGGTGGGGTTATCCAGGTGCAGTGGCATTTTGGGCAGTTCCACTGTGCTGCATAACTTTTGGCCGAGCCTAAGAGCATTCACGGGGCAGTTTTCTACACATTCACCGCAGGCCACACATTTTAAGGGGTCAACTTTGGCCTGGTAGTTTGAACGCGAAAAATTCGGATTCTGGAACATATTGGCATTGCGGATGGCCAAACAGCCGCAGCCGCAGCAGTTGCAAATAGCATGTGTTTTCCCGGAACCATCCATATTGGGGATGTCATGCATCAGCCCGTTTTCTTCGGCTTTCTTGATAATGGCAAAAGCCTCTTCACGTGTAATTTGCCTGGCACGTCCTGTGCGAATGTAATATTCTGCACCATGCCCCATCTGAATGCACATATCTTCCTTAATATGACCGCAGCCTTCACCCATCGATTCGCGCACAGTGCGGCAAGAGCAGTTTGAAACAGAGAAAATCGTGTTTTCATTCAGATAATGCGAAACTTCTTCATAGCTGGCATGCCGAGAATCAGCTTTAATAGCAGACTCAATGGGAATAACCCGCATAGGCGTCATCCCCATGGGCAGTGCCGCCGCCGAGAGCGGTCCCTTCTTCTTTCCGTAAGCATCAAATGCAATCCCAATTTCAGGATATTTCAGGCCATTCACTGGATGGTTAGCAATAGCTTCCATATGACCGGGAACCCAAACTTCCAGCCAGTATTTTTGCTTTCCATCCAGGGTACGGAAAAAAGCTGCTCCGGCATCGCTCAATTCATCCAAATATTTCTGAACATAATCCAGCGGCTTGCCCAGAATTTGCGCCACCTCTTCAGCCGTTCTATAAATATGCTTGGTTAAGCCCATCCCTACCGCAGCAGCTTCATCAGAAACAATATGTTCCATCACAAAATACTCGGGGTCATCATAGCTAATGCCGCCTTTTTTGCCCATCTTGGTCTTGTTGATGTGGTTGGCAAATTCAAGCAGTATCGGGCTGCGGCGCTCTGGATGGTATTCTGCTGCGTATGGTATGTGTTTGGTCATTTTTCTCCTTTCAAGCTCAAAAGCCTGCTAAAAGCAAATAGCCAAACTGCCCCTGCCTTGAAAATTATGCAACAGGCACAGTTAAATGGCCACATCTTTTCACGTTGATAATGGGGATAATCATAGTAAGAATTTGTGAAAAATGGCACTATACAAACACTTAGGAATGTATAGAGTTTTTTGAAAATGCGCGCAGTGCCCGCGGAATACTGCCATCCAGCATTATTTCAAGCCGCTTCAGCAGAATTTCAGGGTCATCCGGCATACCGGCCTGCAGCCATTCGGTCATCACGCCCGTGAAAATAAGGCGGTAAACGCTTTGCATAAATTGATAGTCACCCTCTGCAATGCTCACATTTTGGCGCTGAATGCATTCATCCATCACACCGGCAATCAATTGATTGTTCAGTTCTGCAAAATAACGGTTGACTTCCGCAAAATAGGAAGAATAATAAATGTTCAGAAAAACGTGATAGTGTTCTTTAAGGTAATGCAGCGTAATCAAAGCGCCATGTTTCCAGGTCTTATATGCACGCCCCCTGGCCACCTCATCCGCTATTTCTTCAAATAAAGAAGCCTTAACTAAATCAATAATATCTTTGAAATAATAGTAAAAGGTTTGGCGGTTTACATTGGCAGCCTCGCAGATTTCAACCACGCTGATCCGGTTAAGCGGGCGCGTCTCAAGCAGTTCTCTGAATGCCTGTTTAAGAGAATCTTTGGCATTCATGGAAAGTTAAGAAAGAATAACTTAAAGAGCATCTCTATAATTTTAACTGATTTAAGAGCTTTTAAGGCGTTCCTCTATGAACTTTAAAGATTCTTGACATTACCAAATTATTACAACAGGCACTTTGATTTCCATCTTTAACAAAAAAACCACCTTCCGGTGGTGAAGCTTAAATTATAAATTTTGGCAAAACTCAAACTGCAAGGAGTAAGACTGCTATATTTTTATGGAATAACATGAATGCAGTAAGTAAAATAGGGTGAATTAAAACGAAAAGTCTCTTGGCAATGACCTACTCTCCCAGGGGACTGCTCCCCAAGTACCATCAGCGCTGGCGACCTTAACTTCCGGGTTCGAGATGTTACCGTGTGTACCCTCGCCGCACAAATCACCAAGAGACAAATTTCATTTGTCACTTCTGAATAACATTTGTAGTTTATTGTATACCGAATGATTATGGAGAAAAAAGCACCGAGTTCTCCACATCACGTATGAAGCGCTCGAACATTAGTACGGTTTAGCTCAATGCATTACTGCACTTACACACACCGCCTATCAAGCAGATAGTCTATCTGCGTTCTTACTACCTTAACGGTAAAGAGATCTAATCTTGAGGCGAGTTTCCCACTTAGATGCTTTCAGCGGTTATCTCTGCCAGACGTAGCTACCCTGCTATGCCGTTGGCACGACAGCAGGCACACCAGAGGTCTGTCCACTCCGGTCCTCTCGTACTAGGAGCAGCTCCTCTCAAATCTCTTACGCCCACAGTGGATAGAGACCGACCTGTCTCACGACGGTCTGAACCCAGCTCGCGTGCCGCTTTAACGGGCGAACAGCCCGACCCTTGGGACCTTATCCAGCCCCAGGATGCGACGAGCCGACATCGAGGTGCCGAGCGAAGTCGTCGATATGAACTCTTGGACTTCACCAGCCTGTTATCCCCGGGGTAGCTTTTATCCGATGAGCCACGGCCCTTCCACAAGGAACCGTGGGATCACTAAGCCCGACTGTCGTCTCTGTTCGGCGCGTTGGCCTGACAGTCAAGCTCCCTTATGCCTTTACACTCTATGCCTGGTTTCCATTCAGGCTGAGGGAACCTTTGGGCGCCTCAGTTACTTTTTATGAGGCGACCGCCCCAGTCAAACTGCCCACCTGGCACGGTCCCGCTTCCAGATAATGGATCGCGGTTAGGGTCTAGAGTTCATCAGGGTGGTATTTCACCGATGGCTCCACCAAGGCTTGCGCCCTAGCTTCATAGCCTCCCACCTATGCTACACAAACGAAATCCAAACTCAATGCCAAGTTGCAGTAAAGCTCCACGGGGTCTTTTTGTCCTACTGCGGGTAGGCCGCATCTTCACAGCCATTTCAATTTCGCCGGGTCTATCGTCGAGACAGTGTTCTAGTTGTTACACCTTTCGTGCGGGTCGGAACTTACCCGACAAGGAATTTCGCTACCTTAGGACCGTTATAGTTACGGCCGCCGTTCACCGGGGCTTCAGTTCAAAGCTTTGCTTACGCGAACCTCTCCCTTTAACCTTCCGGCACTGGGCAGGTGTCAGCTCCTATACATCGCCTTGCGGCTTTGCAGAAACCTGTGGTTTTGTTAACCAGTCCCTAGAACCATTTCACTGCGATCTTTCAACGCTCATTTTCACTTACATTAAAAGACACCCCTTATCCCGAAGTTACGGGGCTAATTTGCCTAATTCCTTAACGATAGTTCTCCCGTTCGCCTTGGTATTTTCTACCCATCTACCAGAGTCGGTTTGCGGTACAGGCACTCGAAACTCAACGTTTAGAAGCTTTTCTCGACAACAAGGCTTAACTCACTTCAGGCTCAAGGCCACGCTACACTGTCTCACCTCAGAAAACGGATTTACCTATCTTCCTCAACGGCTGACACAGCATACACCTGCATACCAATGGCAGGCTGGTCTACCTCGTTGTGTCCCTCCATCACTCATTTCAAGTGGTCCCGGAATGTTGACCGGGTGTCCATCACCTACGCCTTTCGGCCTCGGCTAAGGTCCTGACTAACCCGACGCGGATTGACCTGGCGTCGGAAACCTTAGATATACGGCGAACACGGTTCTCACGTGTTTTACGCTACTTATGTCTGCATTCTCACTTCTGCCCGCTCCAACTGTCCTTACGGTCAGCCTTCTCTGCTGGCAGAACGCTCCCCTACCGATCTTACCTTTCGGTAAAATCCCAAAGCTTCGGCGCTGTACTTAGCCCCGTTAAATTTTCCGCGCAAGATCACTCGATCAGTAAGCTGTTACGCACTTTTTAAAGGGTAGCTGCTTCTAAGCTAACCTCCTGATTGTTTCAGTAACCTCACATCGTTTCCCACTTAGTACAGACTTGGGGGCCTTAGCTGTTGATTTGGGCTGTTTCCCTTTCGACCCCGAAACTCATCTCCCGGAGTCCGACTGCTATACTTGGAGTGCTGGCATTCGGAGTTTGAATAGATTCGATAAGCAATAAGCCCTCTAGTCCAGTCAGTGCTCTACCTCCAACACTAAACATATAACGCTAGCCCTAAAGCTATTTCGGGGAGAACAAGCTATCTCCAAGTTCGTTTGGCATATCACCTCTAACCACAGATCATCGCCTAATTTTGCAGCATTAGTACGTTCGGTCCTCCACGAGCTGTTATACTCGCTTCAACCTGTCCATGGTTAGCTCACCTGGTTTCGTGTTTAATCCTTGCGACTGTACGCCCTATTAAGACTCGCTTTCGCTTTGGCTCCGGGTGTTACTCCCTTAACCTTGCCACAAAAATTAACTCGCAGACTCATTCTCCAAGAGGCACGCCGTCAGGCATAGTGCTGCGCACAGGCTTTCACCATAGCACCAACACACCATTAGCCCTTCGACTGTTTGTAAGCTTACGGTTTCAGGTTCTTTTCACTCCCCTAACAGGGGTACTTTTCACCTTTCCCTCACGGTACTTGTTCACTATCGGTCGTCAAACGTATTTAGCCTTAGAGAGTGGACTCCCTAGCTTCCTACCGTATTAGCGTGCACGGTAGTACTCAGGTTTCCAGCGGGAGGATCGAGGTTTTCGTCTACAAGACTGTCACTTCCTATGGTTGGCTTTTCCACACCAATTCAACTAACCTCTCTCTTTGTAACTCCTAATCGCCGGACCCTACAACCCCGATCGATAAATCGACCGGTTTAGGCTTTTCCCCTTTCGCTCGCCACTACTGGGGGAATGGTCTCTTTTCCTCATGGTACTTAGATGTTTCAGTTCCCATGGTTCCCTTCCATCCGCTATGTATTCACTGATGGATACTGGTGGTTCGCACCAGTTGGTTTCCCAATTCGGACATCCCCGGATATAACGCTTGTTCACAGCTTCCCGAGGCTTATCGCAGTGTCCCACGTCCTTCATCGGCATTTGACGCCAAGGCATTCACCGTAAGCTCTTAGTAGCTTCTCCACGTGATGCGGAGAAATCGATGCTTTTTTATATATATAAGCATTCGGTTGTATTAATTTACTAATTTCTTACTTCGTATGGTACGTATTCGTCGCAAAACTTCACGTACCGATACGGCCTACAAATGTTATTCAGTTTTTAACGTTCTTACTCGCCTTTAGCAGGCGATGCATGAACCTAATTCACTTAGATCCATCCATCCCGCGCTAAATCCCAGTTCTCCTGGTGGAGATGAGGGGACTCGAACCCCTGACTTCCTCCTTGCAAAGGAGGCGCTCTCCCGGCTGAGCTACATCCCCAAATAAATTAGGTGGGCCTTTCAGGACTCGGACCTGAGACCTCGCCCTTATCAGAGGCGCGCTCTAACCAACTGAGCTAAAAGCCCATGAGTCAGCCTTAGCAACTCAAAAGTGATAAGAAGAAAAGGCTTGGGATGCAATCTTGCTAATGACGATCTGGTAAACCGTATCAGATCGATTACCACTATTTCAAATGGCTTTTTGTTTTGAAGTAAAGTAACTACCCTAAAGCAGTAACTTGGATACTCCATAGAAAGGAGGTGATCCAGGTGCACCTTCCGGTACCCCTACCTTGTTACGACTTAGTCCCAGTCACCGACCCCACCTTTGATAGCTCCCTCCCTTGCGGGTTAGGATACCAGCTTCAGGTGTTGCCAGCTCCCATGACTTGACGGGCGGTGTGTACAATCCCCGGGAACGTATTCACCGCAGTATAGCTGACCTACGGTTACTAGCAACTCCAACTTCATGCAGGCGAGTTGCAGCCTGCAATCTGAACTGAGGTAGGCTTTGGAGGATTGGCTCCGCCTCGCGGCTTGGCAACCTGTTGTACCTACCATTGTAGCGTGTGTGTAGCCCTGGATATAAAGGTCATGCTGACTTGACGTCATCCGCACCTTCCTCCGACTTAATACCGGCAGTATGATGTGACACTTGTAACACATCACGCGGGTTGCGCTCGTTAGCGGACTTAACCGAACATCTCACGACACGAGCTGACGACAGCCATGCAACACCTGTAACAGCTCCCCGAAGGGTCGGTCCGCTTTCGCTTCCCTACCACTGCTATGTCAAACCCAGGTAAGGTTCTTCGTGTAGCAACGAATTAAACCACACGCTCCGCTGCTTGTGCGGGGACCCGTCAATTCCTTTGAGTTTTAACCTTGCGGCCGTAGTCCCCAGGCGGTAGACTTATC
>JAYFRD010000047.1:0-36617 GCA_034926255.1 Anaerolineaceae bacterium
TTAACAGGTAAAACTGAACCTGCTTCTTAGCCCTCATAACCAAAAGCCAGATTTTTTGCTTCGCTCAACATGACGAGCGCTGAATGAAGCTGACTATGACCGGCCAAGCCCAAACACCCGTCACCCTGAGTGCAACGAAGGGTCTGGGAGTTTTGTTTGGCCAGAACGTTAAAACACATAAGTCAGATGCTTTGGAAAAGACCTCAGCAGGGCGAGGGAAAGGTGCTTCCCCATCACTCGCCCACTTTCGACCCATTTTATGGGTTCTTTTGTAAAAAGGCAGGCTTTTGCTCTTATTTCTGCCAGTTTTTGCAACACTTTGCCCCACATCGATAATTTTCTCCAGCACCGCCAAGAACAGCCCCACCATGCAAGCTTTATATATCTTAAGTTGTAGGCAGATAGGGGTTTAGGTTAAAGGGTTGGGAGGAAGATCTAAACGTTTTGTTGTGGCTATGCGCAAAACATGCTGTTCAGCAAAATAAACCGGGGTTGAAAAATTTTTGTGGCTTATGGGATTAAAAACAATGGGGGGCTGAAAAAACGGTGCCTTACCCACCCATGCCCAAGACTCTGAAACCCAGTGCAGCAAGCTCTTTATGGTCAAGAAAATTGCGCCCATCCAGGATGAGAATGCTTTTAGGCAATGCCTGCCAATCAATTTGGCGGTATTGCGGCCATTGGGTTACCAGCACAAGCGCATCGGCACCTTCCAGCGCATCGTTGAGGTTATCGCAAAATTCCAGACCGGGCAAGTTCATCTGCCTGCGGGCATTGTTGAGGGCAATCGGGTCATGAGCGCGCACCTGTGCCCCCCTTTGCAACAGGCCCTTGGCAATATCAATCGAAGGGGCATCGCGCAGGTCATCCGTATCCGGTTTGAAAGAGAAACCAAGCAAGGTCACTCGCCGCCCTTTGAGAATCTTCAGATGATTCTGCATGGTTTCAACCACCGCAGAGCGTTGAGAATAATTCACATCGCGAGCTGCTTTGATGATCGGCATATCCAGGCTGTACTCTGCCGCCGTAGCAACCAAAGCAGCTGTATCCTTACCGAAACAGGAGCCACCCCAGCCAATGCCGGCATCCAACCAGGCCGGGCCAATGCGCTTATCCATACCGATGCCTTCCGCAACCGCCTGAATATTTCCTCCAACCTTGGCCGTCAGGCGGCCAATTTCATTAATATAAGAGATCTTGAGGGCCAAAAAGGCATTGGCCGCATATTTGATCATTTCAGCACTCACCAAATCGCAGGCGAGAAGAGGCACTTCTTTAAGACCTTGCGGCCTGGGCAAGCCGGGGGGTGCCTGAAAGGTCTGCTTAATGAGCGGCTGGTAGAGCTGCAGCAAGGTTTCCGTGGCGGAATTATCATCCGAGCCCAGAACAATACGATCCGGATAGAAGGAATCCCTGAGGGCTTCGCCCTGTTTAAGAAATTCGGGCATGGAAACCACCGTAAAGAGTCCATCCGCTTTTTGATGGTGCGTTTCTGCATAGTGTTCACGAATGAGAGTAGAAACCCAATTGCCGGAACCAATCGGCACGGTGGATTTATTGACCACAACCAAATGAGCGCCCTCTTGCAGATTAGCGGCAATATCCACCGCGGCGCGGCTGAGATATTCCAGGTTGGCGCTGCCATCTGGCTTGGACGGGGTGCCCACTGCAATGAAAGCAACCTGGGTGTGAACCAGATCAATTTCATCATAACTGCTGACAAAGGAAAGCCTGTCTTTTACCAGAGGCAAAAGATCTTGCAGGTGCGGTTCGTAGAAAGGAGGCTGCCCCTCATTGAGCATGGCAATGCGTTCGGTATTGAGATCCATGCAGATGACCTGATGCCCCAAATAAGCCAGGGTAACGCCTGTGGTAAGCCCTACATAACCCGTTCCGATGATTAATATACGCATGTTGCCTCTCTGTATACCAAACTGCAAGAATTGTACCTTCTATTTGGGCCAGAAAGGATCCATTTTGCTTTTAGAAAAGCTTTGCATGAGAAAAGTTTGGATTAGCTGCTGCTTTGTGCCGTCTGCAGATAGATCTTGTGTGCCGTGCATCCATCCTGATAGGCCAGACCCTTCACTGTCGTTCAGGGTGACGGGAGATGGAGGGCGGTGCCGAAGCATCCAATCCCCCTCGTCATGCTGACGTAAGGAAGCATCTCGCCTTTTCTGTTTTGGAGCTTTAGCCAAGATGGCCGCCAGACCCTTCACTGCACTCAGGGTGACGAACAAGGTTGAAATTAGCTTTCCGAAGCATCCAATCCCTCTCGTCATGCTGACGTAAGGAAGCATCTGGCTTTTGTGTTTTAACGTTCTGGCCAAACAAAACTCACAGACCCTTCACTGCACTCAGGGTGACAAGGGGTGAAGCTGGTTGCGAAGTGCGCCCTCCCTGCCCCAGGCTTAACCGATTCAGCCCCGCAGCCGGGCTTCAACCAGCTTGCGGGGGTTTTCTGTAAAATCAACCTTTGTTATTTCGCAGGTTCAAAAGACCAAGCAGGCGCTGCCAGCCTTCTTTCAGATTCTGTTTGCGCAGGCGCCAGGTACCTACAATGCCATAGGGAAGGAACATGACAATGAGGATAAAAAGCACTCCGAATACCAGCGGCCAGCGTGCACCAAACCAAGTATAGAAGAACTGACCGACAATCTGCATGATGCCTGCACCCATCAGAGGTCCCACCAATGTGCCCAAGCCACCCAGAATGGTCATAATGAGGGCGTTCACCGTCATGGTGGCAGAGGTCATGGAAGGCGTAGCGCTGGTGGTCCACATGGCATAAAGCGCGCCGGCAAAACCGGCAAAAATAGAGGCGGAAACAAAAGCCAAGGTGCGGTAGCGGATTGGATTATAACCAATCATGCGAGTGCGGTCTTCGTTTTCGCGGGTGGCAACCACAACGCTGCCCGCGGGGGAAAGCACCATTCTGCGCATCAGATAAAACGAGACAAGAAGCACCGCCAAGGCGATAAAGTAAAAAGTGAGGCGGTTTTGGGTGGGGTCCATCCAGGGCGGAACCGGCAGGGCGTGCATGCCTTCATCGGCGCCCGTCCATTTGACGAAGTCCGTGGCTTTGGAAAGAATATTGATGGCCCCGGCCAGGGCCAGGGTGAGCATGGCAAAATAGGCCCCCTTAAGGCGAATGGAAGTAGCCGAGAAAAGCAGGCCGATGAGGATGGAAACCAACAAAACCACCACCAAAACAATCAGCAGCATGAGAATCCATGAGAAATTGAAAGAGCCGATCATGATCGGGTTTGCCAAAACCTTTGGAGAAAGAAACTTGAGCAGCAAGCCAGCCGCATAAGCCCCGCCGCCAAAAGAAGCTGCATGCCCAAAGGAAAGAACCCCTGCATAACCGATCAGCAGGTCGTAACTCATGGCAAAGACTGCCATAATAAAGAAGTCTATCAGCTGCCCTTGCCAGAACTTCGTCAGGCCGGCGTTCAAACCCGTGCCGCTGACAAGGCTAAAAACGAAGGGAAAAGCCAGCAAAACAAGCACAAAGATGAGCAAGCCTTTCTCCATTAGCGGATGTTTTTTGATGGGCAGATCCGAATTTTGTTTGCTCATTTTCAGTCCTTTTTCCCAAAGAGGCCGTTCGGCTTTAAGAGGAGTACGATTATCATAATAATGACCGTTGAAGCTTCCGCAATGGCGGGCGAAAGGGAAAGCTTAAGTGCCAGATAGTCACCCACAGCTCTGGCCATACCTAAGATCATGGCGCCCACAAAGGCTCCGCCATAACTGCCCATCCCGCCAATAACCACCGAGATAAAACCCTGCATCTGGAACTGGTCACCCATCAGCGGCTGAACCGGCAAAATGGGGGCAGAACCAATGCCACCCAAAGCCGCCATGGCTACGCCCATGGCAAAAACAATGGTAAAAACACGCTTGACATTAATACCCAAGGCTTCCACCATTTGCGGGTCTTGCACGCCGGCGCGGATGATCATGCCAAGGCGCGTTTTCGTCATGATAATCATGAGGGCAATAAACATGACAATGCCCAGCGCAATCACAAAAATACGATAAGTGGGGAAGGTAACGCCGGCAATATCAATGGTAGAGCTGCCCTTTTGCAGCCATTCTGCAATCGAAGCCGCCTTTCCGGGAGCAGCAAAAAGCGGAGGGCGCACCATTTGATAAGCCAGCGGATCCCAAAGCAGCTGAACCAGCTCACGGATGACAAAACTAAGGCCAAGCGTCATCAGAACAATAAAGAAGGGCCGCACGTAAAGGGGGCGGATCATGGCTATTTCAATAATGAGGCCAAAGATAAGCCCAAAAAGGACGGCCGCGGCAATGGAAAGCACAAAGCGCAGATTGCCGTTCATCAAAAGCACCGCCACTGGGCCAGATTCGCGAATGAGGGTAAAGATAACCGTGAGGCCAAAAAGCAGCAAAGGCAGCAAAAGCACTTTGCCATGGTCTTCTTTGGCAACAAACTCCGTTTTATTGCCGGGCTTCGCCGAAGCCGCTGCAATGAAAAGGCCGCTGAGAAAGAGCATAAGGGGCCTGAACCAGAACTGGGCAAGCGGTTCCTGCGGGCTGATTTCCGCCAAAGGGTTGCCGGCATTTGTGACCGTGGCGGCCACCATGGCTGTTTTTGCCATACCCAGAATATCAAGGTGCAAGAGCCCAGCAAGCCCCACAAGCAGAGCCAGCAGGTAGAGAAAGCGCGGCAGATTTTTTTGCCAGGCCAGTGAAAGGTTAAGGGAAATAAGCCAGGGTTTAATGACACCCAGCAAGGTAACACCCGCCCCAAATGCCAGCAGAATAGGGGCCAGACCAAAAATAAAGGTGGGGTTGGTATACATTTGCCAGCCAATATAGGCCCCCAGCATAAACATGGCGCCATGCGCAAAGTTTAGCACGTCCATCAAGCCAAAAATAAGCGAAAGCCCAGCCGCAACCATAAAGAGCAGTGACCCCAGCGTAAGCCCTGAAAGAGTGGTACGAATAAAGTTTTGCTTTCCAATATAGCTGTAAAGTGCACCGAAGACCAGCACAAGGATTAAAATAACTGTGCCTATGCGCAATATTTTTCGAGTCATACCTGTTTTCATTGACCGCCTCCTGCATGGGGGGTTTTTACCGCAGCACCAAGATACTGCTGAATGAGCATTTCATCTTTGACCAGGTCGCTCATCAGGCCGCTGTGAACGCTGCGCCCGTCATCAATGATCACGAAGCGTTCAGCCAATTGCTGTGCCATAATAAAGTTCTGTTCAACCAGCAAAATGGTAGTGGTTTCTTTCAATTTGCGGATGGCTTCCATCATTTGCTGGATGAGAATAGGCGCCAGGCCTTCGCTGGGCTCATCAATAAGCAGCAGCTTGTTATCCGGCACAAGGGCCCGGGCCACGGCCAGCATTTGCTGCTGGCCGCCCGAAAGGTGATCGCCAGGGAGTTTGGCAAGGCGCTCAAGGTCAGGAAAGAGGTTGAAAATAAAATCCTTGTGTTTTTCAAAGTCTCCCTTTTTTCTTTCAGCCAGTTTCAGATTCTCAAGAACGGAGAGGGCGCGGAAGATAGCGCGGTTTTCGGGTACGTAGCCAATGCCCAAATTCGCCACGTTATACGAGCGTTTGCCCTGAATTTCCAGCCCATCAAATACAATCTTGCCGGTGCGAGGCGGGGTAAGCCCCATGATGGAGCGCAATGTTGTGGTTTTGCCAGCACCGTTTCTGCCCAAGAGAACGGTAATACCGCCTTTGGGCACATCCACAGAAACGCCCTCAAGAATGTGAAACTGTCCGATAAATGTATCAATAGCCTTAACGCTCAGCAGGGCGTCAGGCAGTTCAATGTATCCGCTCATGCCAAATCTCCATAAAGATCACCAAGGTAGGCCGCCTGCACCTGTTTATTCTGTGCGATTTCACGCGGGGTACCTTCCGCAAGCACTTTACCCAGGTTCATCACCGTGATGGTATCCGAAATGGACATCACCATATCCATGCGGTGCTCCACCAGGATGGCCGTCTTTCTGCGCTCACGCACTACGCGGTTGATGATTTCAATCAACTCGGGCACCTGTTCTGAAGACATGCCAGCGGTAGGCTCGTCAAAAAGCAAGAGCTCAGGTTCCCCTGCCAGCATAATGCCCAATTCCAGTTTGCGTTTTTCGCCATGAGCCAGATTGCGGGCCAGCACAAATTCACGGCCCTCCAAGCCAACAATTTTCAATACTTCATGGGCTTTCTCAATATATTGCATAAATTCAGAAGCCGGCCTAAAAAGCTCCATACTGTGCTTGCCAAGGGCCTGCACGCCGAGGCGAATGTTCTCAAGCACAGTCAAATTCTGGAAAATATTGGTAATCTGGAACGAACGCCCAATACCCAAGGATGCCCTTTTTTGCGGGGCCAGATGCGTGATATCTTTGCCCGCATAGAGTATTTTGCCGCTGGTTGGGGGCATCATACCGCTTAGCAGGTTAAAAAGAGTGGTCTTGCCGGCACCATTGGGGCCAATGATGGCGTGCATGGCATATTTTTTTACTTGCAGGCTAACGCCATCCACAGCCACCAGACCGCCAAAGCTCTTCACCAGGTTCTGGGCTTCCATCATGATTTCTTCTGGCATGGGCTTCTTCCTTTATGAGGTCAAGTTTCCCTTGTGCAGTCTGCCGCAAGGGATGAATAAAATTTCTGCTTTGGGGAGGGAGAGTAACCTCTCCCTCCCTATCAGAAGCAAGCTTATTTAGCAGGAGCGATGGTGGGCAGGCTGCCGCAGCGGCTGGCAAATTCGCCTTCCAGCGTGCAGGGCACACCCAGTTCATCGTACTTGGAGACATAAACGGTCTCAAAGAACTTATAGTTGTTAATGCCGTTCTCATCCTTGCCAGGATCAACAGAGACCAGCTTGAGCACATTCATAGGCTGCTCGCAGACGTGGTCTTCGGGTCGGATGTAGTAGGTACCCTTGGGGCCTTCAAACTTGAGGCCTTCGAGGGCTTTGATCATGGCATCACCGCTGGTATCGCCATTGGTCTTCTTCAGGGCTTCACCCAAAGCGATGGCTGAAGCCATTCCGCCGGCGGTGAAGAGGTCGGGATATTCTTTATATTCAGCCAGGGAGGTCTTAACCAACCAGTCGTTCACTTCGTTTTTGGCAGCGGTGTAATGGTAAACATTGAGACCAACCGTACCAACAGCATTGCCAAAGACGGCCGCAAAGGAGGCATTATCACCAAAACCGGTGGCAACTTTCATCTTTTCAAGCGCGCCCTGATCAGCCAATTGCTGGAAGAGGGTCACATAGCCGGTACCTGCCCAGGTGAGGAAGAGATTTTCTGCACCGGAGTCCATGGCTTTCTGGATGTAGGGGGTGAAATCGGTGGTATCCGCAGGGGCGGGGATATCCATCGGGGCTTCGCCGCCAAATTTGACCACCGAGTAGGTAAGGGCCAAAGCAGAGGCCTGGCCAAAAGCGGTATCCACATAGATATGAGCGAACTTCTTGCCTACATTTTCAACGAGGTATTTCGCAATTACCAGCGTGTCATCAAAATTGGTACGGGAAGTACGGAAGACATAGGGGTTGAAATACTTGCCGGTGGTGAATGAGCTGGCAGCGGGGTCCACCATCAAGATCATCTTGTTGGCAAGCGCAACCTGGGTAAGCGCAACAGCAGAGCCGGAAGCAACCGGGCCCTGGAGCAGTTCCACGCCGTCTTTTTCAATCAGCTCTTTGGCAAGAGCCACGGCTTTTTCAGGATTGCCTTCATCGTCTTTTACGATGACTTCAATGGGGCGGCCGGCAATAATGTAACGGCCTTGGGCATCCTTCTGTCCGCCGGAAACATATTCGAGGCCCATTTGAAAGCCGCGCTGCTGCTGTTGGCCATAGAGGGCCATGACACCGGACATCATGCCAATCTGGCCGATTTTGAGCACTTTGCCTTCAGCGGCAGCTTCAGGAGCCTTTGTAGGTTCCGCTGCGGGGGCTTTAGTGGGTTCTGGTTCCGGGGCTTTCGTAGGTTCCACGGCTGGAGCCTTGGTAGGCTCTACGGGCGCCGCTGTAGGGGCAGGGGTGGGTTGAGCGCATGCGCTCAATACCATGGATGCCACAAGCAGTACGGCAAAGATGAGGGTAAATGACTTTTTCATGCTTATCTCCTATTTTAAATAGATAATGCAGGCAAGAAGTTCTTGCGCTGTTACTTCACCATTTTATTTTTGGCTGCAAAACCAAGCAGGATGGTATTGAGCTCGTTGGGTTTTTCAAGGCAAAGAGCATGCCCGGCGCCTGGAACACATACCAATTCAGCCTGTTTGATTTCTTTTGCCATCACCAGGGCAGGGTCTTGCCCTTTAATCAGGTCTTCCTGGCCGTAAACAATTAGAACAGGGCATTGAATCTGATGCAGCTGAGCGGTGATATTGAGTTTTTGGAAGGCTTTTATCAATTCCACGAGGGCGGGCATATCCAGCTTCGCAAAGCGTGAAACTGCGGCATCCAATTGAACCTGGTTAGCGGTGATATAGGCTTGGGAATAGTTGAGTGGAACCGAGGTACGCAGCAGCATTTCAGCATCGCCGCGTTCCGCAGAAAGCAACCAGGGTAAGGTTTGGTCATATAAATAAGGGCTTACCTCACTCACACCGTCGATCAGCATCAGTGTTTTGGTTTTCTGTGGGTACTGGAGGGCAAAAACCATGCTCACTTCAGAACCGTAAGAAATGCCGGCAATATGCGCGCGTTCAATGCCCAGTGCATCCAGCAGGGCCGCCAGGTCATCTGCGTGCTGCTCCATGCTGTAAGGGCCGGCCGGATGGTCAGACTGCCACATGCCGCGGCAATCGTAAAGCAGCACGCGGAAGTGTTGGCTGAGCACCGGCGTCTGATACAACCAGCTGGCGGTGCCCATCATAATACCATTGGAAAGCACCAGCACATCCGCGGCTTCAGGGCCATGGAGCTCATAATAAATATGGATGTCGTTCACTTCAATTTTTGGCATATCATCCTCAGGCGGGCTTAAAGGCAAGCGCTGTTTTACGAGCCCCTTCAGGGCCGCGCTCAAATGCGGTAAATACAAGGGGCTGACCGATAGCGATGGCCTGCGGATTGCTGAGATCCAAGCCCAGAATCTGGGCGGAAAGGCGCGGGCCTTCTTCCAGTTCTACAATCCCGGAGCAGTAGGGCGTTTTGGCATCGTAACCGGCATTCACCATCTCAGTAGGGCCGATGTAAATGACCGTGTAGGTAAGCAGCCTGGCGCGGCCGCTCAGCTGCAAACTTTCACCCTGCCGGGAATGACATTTGGGGCAGATGTGACGGTAAGGCGCAGATACATTGCCGCATTCTTTGCACTTGGAAGCCATGAGCGTTCCAGTACCCACATCATTAAGATAGTTTTTGGTTTCAAATTTGAAATCGCTCATCCTTAGAACCTCTTTTCAAAGATATGCACCACACAGGTCTGGCCTGTTCCGCCCACGTTGTGGGTAAGGCCATACTTCAAAGGGCCTGCAAGCTGGCGCTGGCCTGCCAGGCCATGCAGCTGCTTCCAAATTTCAACCACCTGGGCTACGCCGCTGGCACCAACAGGGTGACCTTTGGACTTTAACCCTCCGCTGGTGTTAATGGGGTGTTCACCATCGCGGGCTGTTTTGCCCTCCATAGCAGCCTTCCAGCCTTCGCCGCGTTTGAAGAAGCCCAGGTCTTCGCTGGCCATAATTTCAGCAATGGTAAAGCAGTCATGCACTTCCGCAAGGTCTATATCCTGCGCGTTGATGCCTGCCATGGCATAGGCTTCTTGAGCTGCTTTTACAGCCGCGGGCACATGTGAAAGAGAGGCCCGCTCTGCCAGAGAACCATCGCTGGCCTGGCCGATGCCTTTAACCAGCAGAGGCTGGGTGGTATAGCGCTCGGCTAGTTCTTCCGCCACCAGCAGCAAAACCGCCCCGCCATCCGAAACGGGGGAGCAATCGAAAAGCCGAAGCGGCCAGGCAATCATGGGGTTTGCTTTGGGGTCTTCCAGAAAGGCAATTTCATCCGCCCATTGAGGAAGGGGCAGGCCTTTTTCGGCAGCCTTTTTCTTTTTGCCAGCCATCACCTGCTGAATGGTTTGATTAAACTGCGCTTTTTCATTGAGGGCACCGTTTTCGTGGTTCTTAACGCCCACCTTCAACAAAGCGCGCGGGTCTGCATGGTATTCATTTATATAGGCTGTTGCCATGGCCGCGTAAAAACCGGGGAAGGTAAAACCAGCCGGAATTTCAAAAAGGGTATCTGCAGCTGTAGCCAGTGCATCGGTCACTTCCGCGGTGGAAAGGTCTGTCATCTTCTCCACGCCGCCCACCAGCACCACATCATTCACACCGGAGGCGATGGAAAGTATTGCTTCGCGCAGGGCAACGCCTCCGCTGGCACAGGCATCTTCAATGCGCACGCTGGCCGCCGGTGAAAGCCCAAGCCAACTGGCTGCAATGGGGGCCAGGTGACCTTGTTTTTCAAAGGCATCTGAACTGAAGTTGCCCATGTAAAAAGCCTGGATATCCTGGGGATTAAACCCTTTTTCCAGCGATTGCTGCAGTTCGGCATAGGCTTCTACAAGCAAATCGCGCGAGCTTTTAGCGGGGAAGACCCCAAATTTGCTCATGCCCACGCCTACTACAGCCACTTTTCGTTTAAGTTGTTTTGACATCGTTTCTTATTCCTCTACACGCATGTACACCACCGCCCCGTCCAGGTTTTCAGGGCGGGGTTTATCTTCTCCGGATACCAGATTCATCTTGAGAAGGTTGCCGTCAATTTCATAGCGGCCAAAAAATTTGCCAACCAGGCCAAAGGTATGTTCGGTCTGGTCCATGTCCATTTTGTCATCCTCAATGGACCAGGTGCCGCCCGAATGAATGCTCATCGGTTCGTATTCCGCGTGGAATTTTCCGCCTTCCTCAAAGGTAAAGCGCAGGCCAGGGTAAGGGGAGCCAGGGGTTTGTTCCCAAGTGGCAATGATTCTTTTATCGTGCATGGTTAACTCCTATTCAGCAAGGTTTCAGGGAACGATGCCCAAATGATGTGCCTCTTGGACAATTTGTTCCCTGAAATCTGGATGGGCAATGCGAACCAAAGCTTCCATGCGTTTTTTGACGGAAAGACCGCGCAGTTCGGCAATGCCGTATTCAGTAACAATGGTATCCACATCCTGACTGGGGACAGTGACGCCGGAGCCCGGTGCCAGCGTGGGAACGATGGTGGAAATGGAACCGTTTTTGGCAGTGCTGCGCAAAGCAATGATGCCCCGACCTCCATCAGACATTTGCGCGCCGCGATGGGTATCCAACTGGCCGCCGGTGCCGCTGAACTGCCGCGGCCCCAGTGACTGCGAACAGACCTGGCCTAGAATATCCACTTGAATGGCGGTGTTTACGCTGACCATTTTGTAATTTTGGGCGATGACCGCGGGGTTGTTGACGTAAGACCCGCGCATAATTGCCAGATTGGGATTGCGGTGCATGTAGCGGTAGAGCTTTTGGGTGCCCAAGGCAAAAGCGGCCACAAGCTTGCCGGGATGGAGGGTTTTGCGGCGATTGGTAATAACGCCCGCTTCCACCAGCTCCATAATGCCATCCACCAGCAGTTCGGTGTGCACCCCTAAATCCTTGCGATCATGCAAAAAGGCCGCAATGGCGTTCGGGATGCCGCCAATGCCCAACTGGATGGTGGCCCCATCTTCAATAAGGCTGGCAATATGGCTGCCAATTTGTTCTTCAATTTCCTGCGGAGCCTCGTTTGGAATTTCAACCAGGGGCAGATGGTTTTCAACTACGGCATCTACGTCTTTAAGATTGATAACGGTTTCGCCGCCGGTCCAAGGCAGGTTTTCATTGAGCTCCAGAATAACCCGGTCTGCGGCTTCAATCATTTCGCGTTCGATGACCAAACCCAGAGAAAGCGAAACATTCCCTTCCGCATCTGGCGGGGTGGCCGTGCCCATAAAAAGATCCAATTTGCCGTGACGGCTGCGCAACTTGTCCTTGGATGCGCGGTGCAGGTTATTGGGCGTGTAAGAAACACGGCCTTCAGGATGCACTTTGCGGTCTGGAGCGCCATAAAACCAGTTTTCATTAAAGAAACGGCCCTGCATTTGCGGCTGCATAAAAATATCATAAGCACGCATAGGCAGGCAAGTCCAGGTGGTCACGTTTTCAAGACGTTCTGCCTGGTTTGCCATTTCTTGCAGCAGGCCCACAGGTTCAGAACCGGCAATGGCAATTGCCAGGGTTTGTCCTGAATGCACAAGGCTGACGGCCTCTGGGATTGAACACAATTTGCCCTGGTAGTTTGCGCTTGCTGCCATGGTATCTCCTTGAGCCTTAGGGCATGATGAAACAGGTGGCAGCCTGGTTGTAACCTACGCCTGAACCACAGAAGACCACCCTGTCCCCGGACTTAATTTTGCCGATTTTGAGCGCATCGTCAAAGGCAATGGGCAGACAGGCAGAACCGGTATAGCCCCATTTATCCATAATCCAATGGGCCTTTTCAATAGGCAGACCAAGCGTTTCCATCACCTGCCTGATGCTGTTCACATTCACCTGCGTGAAGATGACCATGTCAATTTCATCGAGGGCAAAATTGCCATTGGCAGCACATTCACGCACGCGGGCAGGCCAGCCTTCAAGATTGACGGTGGGCGGAAAGGGGGTGACCAGGCGCACCTTGGTGCGGCCGGCTTCTACACTTTCCACACTGGCGGGCTCAAAGGTGCCACCAGAGTAAATGCCCCAGTTCTTGTGATAAGAGCCATCCGCTTTAATCGAGGTGGAAACATAACCGGGTTTATCTGAAACACCAAGAATGGCTGCACCGGCGCCATCCCCATAGAAGAAGCTGGTTACATCATGGTCTAAATCGGCCAGTTTATGCATCATGTAGGCGCCGATGACCAAGACATATTTCAGGTTTGGATTGGCGGCAATGAGGCCCGCGCCCTGTGCCAACGCAGTGGGAAAGGAAGCACAGGCACAACCCACATCGTAAGTGCCGGCATTTTTGGCGCCAATTTTGTACTGCACCACCACAGAAGTAGCCGGGGTAATGTAGTCTGGGCTGTCGGTGCCTAAAATAATGAGGTCTACCTGTTCCGGGGTGATTCCGGCATCCTTGATGGCAGCCTTGGCAGCTTCAGCCGCCAGATCGGAGGTAGCCCAGTCATCCGGTGCATAAAAACGCGTGAAGATGCCGCTACTGGCTTCGAACTTGCCCACAACATCAGGCAGCTTGGGGTTAATTTTGCCCAGACGCTCTGCCAGGGCGAGGTTGGTTACTTCATGTTCCGGAATGTAACGGCCGGTGCCGATAATGCTTGCGTAGCGAGCCATGCTTTCTCCTTTGCTTATGAACCGAGAACGATGCCGCCATCCACACTGATGGCTGCCCCATGAACGTAAGAAGCCTCATCTGATGCCAGCCAGCAGTAAACATTGGCAATATCTTCGGGTTTTGCCAAGCGCTGCAAGGGGGTCTTTGCGGCCATGGACTGCAAAACAGCTTCGGGCATTTTGAGTACCATGTCGGTGAGCACAAAGCCCGGGCAAACTGCATTCACCCTGATTTGGTATTTACCCAACTCACGCGCCCAGGTTTTGGTCATGCCAATTACGCCAAATTTGGTGGCGGCATAGTTGGTCTGGCCGAAGTTGCCATAGAGGCCAACCACAGAAGAAGCGTTGAGGATGACCCCGCCGCCCTGCTTAATCATATACGGGGTAACGGCTTGGGAAACATTGAAAACACCTTTAAGATTGACCGCGATAACCGCGTCAAAAGCGTCTTCACCCATCTGGCCCACCAGCTGGCCGTCTTTATATTTGACAAACTGACTGTCGCGCGTGATGCCGGCATTGTTAACAAGCACATCAATACGGCCATACTTTGCAGCAACCGCATCAACCCATTCCTGCACTTCCTGACGGTTGGTCACATTGACCTTCCAGAAGCTTGCTTCGTTTCCCAGTTCATGAGCCAAGGCATTGCCTGCCTCTTCATTGACATCGCAAATAACAACTTTGGCGCCTTCAGACGCGAACTTCAGAGCAGTAGCCTTTCCAATGCCTGCCGCCCCACCCGTAATGATACACACTCTATCCTGTAAACGCATTTGCTTCTCCTTTATTAACTTACCGCAGCGCGCGGCTTTCTTTAAGAAATGATTAACAATATCATAACCAAGATCGGTTACAAAACGGTTACAAAATGAAAAAGGTGTTGGGAATGGATGAAAATGGGTTTAGAAAAACCTGGGGAGGGCACAGCCTGTATGACTAAGCCTCTGTGGGGGCTTTCTGAATGCAAATCAACATCTGTTTTTCCCCTCCGCATGGCACTCCCACTCCTGTGCATGACGAAGGCGGAAAGCCTTTTTGCTTTTGCCGGCTTTCTGCGCTGCCGGGCATCTTTTTTACCCATTTTCTCGTTGAGTACTGACATTTCCGCAATGCGCCATATTAATTACAGAAAATCTCTCACCTTTTCTCATCTTTCCGCACGGTTAAACGCATTCTTTTTACCCATTTTCCTCGTTGACGGTTACCCTTTTCGCAAGGCGCCATATTAATTACACAAAACCTCCCCTTTTTCGCATCTTTCTGCACGGTTAAACGTATGCTTTTTACCCATTTTCCTCGTTGACCAGGGACCTTTCCGCACCTACCCCCCCTTTCCGTATACCCCTTTCCGCATGCGGAAAGGTCCCCCTCACTTGCTTGCAACTTTTTTTCACGCCTTCCAATTTTCATCATACCGACCAATACATTTTTGCAGTCCCCCTCCCCCATCCCTCGTCATGCTGACCGAAGGGAAGCATCTGACCTTTTTTACTGCCTAACCCCTTCCTCTCGTCATGCTGACCGAAGGGAAGCATCTGACCTTTTTTACTGCCTAACCCCTTCCTCTCGTCATGCTGAGGTGTTTTCCGAAGCATCTGGCTTTTACACTGGCTTAAAAGTTTAATAACACCTTAATTTACTCGTCATGCTGACCGAAGGGAAGCATCTGGCCTTTCATGTTTTGGAAGTTTAGCCCGGATAACTTCCAGACCCTTCACTCCGCATCCTCCCCCCTCGTCATGCTGAGGTGTTTTCCGAAGCATCTGGCCTTTTCTGTTTTGGCTTTAGCCAAGCAACTGCCAGACCCTTCACTGCGTTCAAGGTGACGAGCAGGAAGCAGGATGTTCCTAAACCGTCAAAGCAGGCTTTATTCAGCGCTCTTCATTTTGAGCGAAGCAAAAAATCTGGCTTTTGACTATAAGGGCTATTAAGCAAGTTCGGTTTTACCCGTTAAAGGCCAGACCCTTCGTTGCACTCAGGGTGACGAGCAGGAATGAGCAGTAGAGCGATGAAAGGGATTGAAGCACTCAACCGCCTCGTCATGCTGACGTAAGGAAGCATCTGGCCTTTTCTGTTTTGGCTTTAGCCGGATGACTGCCAGACCCTTCACTGCGTTCAGGGTGACGCGTGAAGCAATTCAGGTTCACTGCCCACCATGGTGATGCAATTGCCCTGGGGCACAGCCTAAGCCAGGCCAAAGTGATTTTGATGAAAAGCCGAATACTGCTGGTCTAAAGCCACCAGCAAGGCATTAAGGCGTTCCGGCTGCTGACCGGTGAGGTGAGTAAAGCTGCGTTCGGCCTGTTTGCAGACCGCGCAGGCCATGCTCAGCTTTCCCATGGCAGCATAAGCCTGCATTTGGGCGGCATAGGCCGGCTCGTAAAGGGGGTCAAGTTGAATCATGCGGTTGCTATCAGCAATCACTTGATCGTATTCTTTTTGGCTAAGGTCTTCATCTAAAAGGCTTTGGCCGCAGTTAAGGAAAAGCAGATGGAAATGCTGTTCTTCAATCAAAAAATGCTCCTGCGCCAACTCACCTTCCAAAAACCTGCCCTGATAGAGTTCAAAGGCCTGCCGTTTTTCAGATAGAGACCGGCTTTTGGCCAGACGGCTGAACTGCAGATGGTCAATCACAATGCCATGCTCACGGCAAAGGCGGTAGTTAAGGCCTTCTCGCTGGATAAAAACAGCGCTTTCACTGCCGGGCCTCTCGGGTTCCAGAGCCTGGTTAAGCGCATTGAGAATCACCTTAAAGTGGTTATTGGCCGTTTTTTGGTCGGCATCCGGCCAAAGCAGCACGCCCAGCCTTTCTTTGGACATGCCTTCATCCCCTGAAGCCGCCAGAATCTGCAAGAGGGTTTTTGCCTTGCCGCGCTTCCAGGTATCTTCACCGAGAGGCTTCCACCCCAGAAAGACTTCGAAAGCACCCAGGGTTTTGATGTGCAGGCGATAGCCCGGGTGGTAATTCAGCCCATGCAGAGCTTGTGTCTTGAGGTTTGCGGCAGGTTTGGCAGCGTGCTTCTCTTTTTCAGATTCAAGGGAGGGCAAAGCATCGCCATGGCCGGCCAGAGATTTTTCAAGCAGAGTCTGGGCCAGTTCCGGGTAAAGATTCTGCTGGATGCATTCCAGCAGCAGAGGCACAAAAATGATCGGGTCATTCGCGCCAAGCTGGCTGGGCTGGGTAAGCAAAAAATCATAGCCATGCTGCTGCACCATTTGCAATACATCTTCCATATATAAGAGGCTTGAACTGGCATAGGCTTGCTGATGTGTGCTATAAGCCAGCCAAAGTTTGGCAGCGGTTTGTGAAAAACTGTCGCCCAGTTGGCTGGCGCGGCTTTCAGCCAGGGTAAGCTCGCGGTTGGCTTCAGGATATTGACCTTCCAAGGCCAAAGAAGCCCCTAAGGAAAGGCGCACCAACATGCCAATCCAGCCATCACCGGCGGCAGCAGCAATTTCCTGCGCCTGGCGGGCAACCTGGCGTGCCTTTTCAAGCTGGCCGTTGTACCCGTACAAACGGGCCAGGCCCCACATCGGTTCTACGTGAATGCGGACAATATCCAGACTGGCAATGGTGCCTTCATAAAGCTGGCGAATTTCTTCAAGTTTTCTGCTTTCACGCTGGCCGCGGCCCAAAAGCTGCAAGGCATGGCCGAGCCGCATCTGACCTACGTTGCGCACAAAAGAAGCGTGCAGCTGCTCGGCTACCGCAAGGCCTTGCCTGGCATAGTAAGCTGCTTTGCGCCCATCCCCAAAAAAGGTATAGAAGAGTGCCTGCATTACCGAAGCTTCGCGGTGGAAACGCTGAGGGCGTTTGCCTCCATCCTCGCCCTCTGCCATTCCCTGCAAAAGCTGAATGCCTTCCTGAAGCCTGCCTGAGCGTAGATAAAGACGGGCGGTAATAAAATCCACATCAGCCTGAGCGGCCTGGCCTTCCTGCCGGGAACGCTGCAGGTTAAGCGTTGCCTGTTCAAGCTCGCCCAAATTCAACTGGTTTTCTGCCATCTGCAAGAGCAGTTCGGACCTTTCGGCTTTGGCTTCTCCGGGGTCCAAAAGCTCCACAGCCTTATTGAGCAGAGGTGTGGCATTAGCTGGACGGATGGTATCCAGATAAACCTGCGCCTGGCCGCGCAGGGCCATACTGGTGCCCCAGGCGTTGGCTTTTTTCTGATAAAGGCGCTGCGCACGCCGGTAGGATTCCAACGACGGTTCAAATCTTTCCTGATAGCGCTGCACTTCTGCAATCAGGTAGTTTTCGTATGCGGATTGGTCAAAAATAGGTGTGGGGATCGCCTGGATCCAAAACTGGAGGGTCTCATAGCGCCCCTGCGCAACCATCTGGGCCCCTACCCTTTCCAGGATTTTTTCCACCTGTTTGTAGTCGCCTGCTTCAAGTAAGTGGCCCAGGGCCTGCTCCCAGAGCTGGTGCGCACAAAAGTAACTTGCTATGCGCAATTGGGTAGCCCTGACAGCTTCTTCTTCAGTGAGGAAACTTTGCAAAAAAGAGCGGAAAATAGGATGGTAACGGTAAACATGCGGATGCAGCTCTTCAAGAAAGAGGCTGCGAGCATGCAGGCTTTCAAGTATTTCCTGGCTGTCATTGCTATCCAGCAAAAAGTCACAAATTTCATTTTCGAGGTAAGAAAGCAGGCTGGTTTGCACCAAGAAACGCTGCACCTTTTCTTCCTGCTGGCTCAATACTTCGCGCGCCAGGAAGGCAAAAAGACTATCCTGCGAAGCCGAGCCTTGCATCAGCAACTGGTGAAGGTCCGTTTTTTGGCCGGCCCGCAGGCTTTGCCAGACCATTTGCAGGGCAATGGCCCAGCCTTCGGTACGGGCAGAAACTTCGCTAAGGGCAGCCTGGGGCAAACTCACTTTATATGTGTTTTCAAAGAGTTCCGCAATTTCAGCCGGGGTAAAGGTAAGCGCAGCACGATCCAGCTCCAGCACGTTGCCCGTGGCCCGCCACTTTTCAAGCGAAGGCAAGGCTACCTGAGTGCGGGAAAGAATAAGCAAATGCAAGCTTGGCGGCAGGTGCTCCACAAGCCAATCCACCAGGCGCAAAACTTCTGCGGAGGTGGAGACCGCGTGGAAGTCATCCAGAATAAGTAAGGTATCTTCCATTAATTGCAGGGTGAGGCTGTTCACCAAGGCAACCAAACTTTCACTTTGGCTGGAACCAGCGGATTCCAGGCTGCGCAGGGCGTTCTGGCCCAGGCTGCGCCCGCGTTGGTTGAAGGCGTTAAAGAGTTTGGTAAGAAAAAGGGAAGCATCGCGGTCGGTACGCGAAAGGGTATACCAGATAACTGAAACCTTGCTGGTTTCAAGATAGGAAAGCACCGAAGTGGTTTTGCCATAGCCTGTGCCTGCCGTGAGGATGCTAAGCGGGTAGTCCAGCGTTTGAGAAAGGAGAAGGTTAACACGCGAACGCACCAGCACATTCACCCGCTGCGCGGGCGGGTTAAGCTGGCTGAGGATAATCTGGTGGTGCGTGTTCACCCCTTCATTTTAACCGCCTTTTTACCTAACGCGCACGGCTTGACAAGGCTGAAGTCTCCTCTGTATTTCATTGAATTTTCTATGCACTCTGCCGTTCAGAGTATTATGAAACAGCAAATGCTGGTGCGGCAAAAATTTCCCTGTCAGGCGTTTTCCTTTAGAATCTCCTGCAGCTCTACTGGACGCGTTTGCTGGAAAGAAATGGTGGCAGCCAACACACCAGCAACTGCCCAACGGCCATCTACCCCACCTACACATGGCTGAGAGCCTCGTTTTATACATTCAAGAAAGTGTTTCATCTCTGCAATATATGCCTGTTCATGGCGCTGTTGCCAAGAACGATAAGCCGGAATAACCAAGCCATGATCGCGATTGTTGCATATAAGCACAGACTGGCCTTTCAAATCACCAATTTGAAGAATGCCCTTAGTTCCGACAATTTCCATGCGTGCGTCATAACCATAGTCACATGGACAAATTCCTGAAAAGGAACCTAAGCCATCATTTTCAAACTTGATAGTAACGATTGCATTATCATAAAACTCCGGATCGGTAATTCCTTTGCCGGTGCCTTTAAGATTAGCCACTTCGGCATAAACACGGCGAAAATTACTGTTCATCATCCAACGCACCGCATCCCAGCAATGGCTATTAACTTCAGCGATCATTCCGTTCGAAGTTGACATCTTCCGTGCCCAAGGCGGAGGCAAGCCTGGCCCATGTGTCAGAGACTTAACCAGCATTGGCTCACCAATCTCTCCTGCATCAATTCGCGTTTTAGCAGCTACAAATTCCGGATCAAAGCGACGCATAAAACCGATTTGAAGAAAAATTCTTCCACGATTTGCAGCCTCAATCATTGCATCGCAATCCTTTAGACTAAGCGCCATCGGTTTCTCACAAAACACATGTTTACCCGCAGCAGATGCTTCAAGAGTCAAATCTTTATGTGTAAAAGTAGGCGAGGTGATAACGACCGCATCAAAGCTTACAGCATTCAATGCAGCAGATAAGCTCAAAAAACGGTTTTGAATTTCAAAGGCATCTGCGGTGGAATTCAAGACCTCCACAGAAGGATCCACCAAAGCAATAAGTTCTACCTCTGGGATAGAGTGGAGAATATTATTGCTATGCATTTGGCCAACACGACCTGCCCCAATCATACAAATACGTATAGGCATCATGGCTCCTTTGCTAAGAGTTCATTCAGCGTTCCATGCCATGGGGAAAGACCATGGTTTTCAACCCTTTTTTTGAACGAGCAAAATCAATAGCCTCAACTATATCTTCAAGCAAAAAACGATTGGTAATAAGGGGCTGTGGCTGCACCTTTCCAATCTGAATAAGTTCAAGCGACTTCCGAAAATCATCAATTGTTTGGCCGGTTGTCCCAGTAAGAATTAACTCCCGGTAATGAAGCAAATTAGCATCAATCGTTGTTAAACAATTATCTTTGGGCAATCCGCCAAAGAAATTTAAGCGCCCATGCATAGCTAAGTTTTCCACAGCCTCTTTTTGCGCACTCGGTGAAGGAGCAGCAACGATTGCAATGTCAACACCATGACCGTGGGTCACATCAGAAACAACCTGTTTAAGGTTAGTATCATAAGAATTTATAGCCATATCAGCACCAAATTCAAGTGCCAAGGGTATGCGCTCATTATGGTGGTCGCTCATAATAACGGTTTTAGCGCCCATAAAACGCGCAATTTGCAAATGGGCAAGACCCAAAGGGCCCATTCCAACAATCAACACATGATCCAAAAGTTTAGGAAAGCAAGCCTCATAACCATGCAAAGCACATGAAAGAGGCTCAGTGAAAGCTGCTTCCGCAAAACTTAACTTATCATCAAAATGACAAATATTTCCCTGCCAAATGCTTTGCGGCAAAATCCGCATATATTCTGCAAATGCGCCATCCAATGCAACCCCATAACTGATGTAATCTTTGCAAAGATTTGTATGGCCTGTTACACATTCCTGGCAAATGCCACAACCCATATTTGGGGCAACTACAACTTTCATGCCCGGACGTGGCCAACGCACATTGCTGCCCACAGACACAATCTCACCTGAGAATTCGTGCCCCAAAATCCGGGTTTCACCTTTGGGAATACGGTTGTGCCCATACTGAAGGATGCGAAGATCGGTTCCACAAACGCCACACGCGTTTACTTTTAATAAAGCTTCATCAGGCCCTATTTTAGGGATTGGCCTTTCTTCAAGCTTTATTATGTTGGTGCCGTCGTAAATTGCCGCCTTCATCATCCTCTGCATCACAAAACTCCTTAACTACTTTGTGGAGCACCATTTTTGATATGCACTTCGTAATTCTTCATGCTGCTTGGCTGCTTCTTCAAGCGGAACGCCAGCAGCATACGCCTCAATGGACTGCCTTAAAGCCCGTATTCCAGCCACCATTCCCATCGGATGTTCCTGAATAGCCCCACCTGCCACCATCATGACGTCATTTCCAATATCCTGAATGGCAGTATAGGCATTTATTGGATTTACCCCACCGCCTGTCTGTGTAAAGATTGTCTTTATCTGGCGCATTGGAGACCCATTCAACTTGAACATTTTTATAAATTTATCGCGTCTGTGAGTAAATTTCCCATAGGGAACAGGAATTGCCACCATGTCAGCCCCTGCAAGGCGAAAGAGTTTAGAAATATAGATATGTTCGCTTATCCCAAAATCAGGAGACCAACTTGTTGCACCAAGACCACCTGGATGAGCAAAAACAGGCACATTTAAGTCTGGGTGTTCTGCAAGCATCTGCAAAGCGCCAATACCAGTAGTAAGCGGCGTAAGCATAAGCCCCGAAGCGCCTGCTTCCACTGCGCGCAAAGCATTTTCTATCATTCTATCGGGTTTGTCTGAAACATTACAGAGGTAAGTAACATGCTCGCCTGTTTTTTCAAAAGCTTTCCTCTCAGCCTCCATAACAGCCTTTACCCTGTCTTCAATAGTCATATCTCCCCAATAAGACATGTTTTCATCATCTTTGATAAAGTCAGCTCCCCCTAAGGCATGCTGATAGAAGATTTCTGCCGCAGATTTTGCCTGCATGCCTACACAGGGTTTAAGAATTGTGCAGGTAAGCGGACGACGATTTTCAAGGGTGCCTGTGATACGGCGGATGCCTTCCGCTCCAAATTTAGGACCTTTGAATGCATCCACAAAACAAGCGGGCAGTACCAGATCAACTAATTTTAACATGCCCCCCAAGCAGATATCACTCATCACATTATTAAGCACCATAGGGATCTGGAAGGCAGTATTCTCTACAGGATAAGCAATGCGTACAATATATCTTGTCCAGTCGGTTCCACGTTCGGTTACTCTGCTTTCGTGATCCGGCACTGCAAAGTAAGAAAGTACTTTTGCTCCACGCGCTTCGAGAAGGGAAAGCATTTCAGGCATATCAAAGATACCTCTGCCCACCGTCTGCTCTACAGCCATTGAAACTGCCCTGGCAAGTGCATCTTCCTGAGGTTCACCCTGCATGAGATAAGTAGCTATAACAAATTTATTCGAATCAATGCCCTCTTCAATTCTTATTACTCCATTTGGAATTACAGACATAAGGTATTCCTTTCCCAATATTACTTTCGAGCAAGCAGAGTTTTGGCTTCCGCCACAATATTTTCAATAGTCAGACCAAACTGCCTTACCAAGTCTTTAGCCGAGGCTGAAGAACCAAATGTGTTTACCCCAATTGTAAGCCCGTCTAAACCTGTGTATCGCTCCCAACCAAATGATACCCCTGCTTCCACAGCAATTCGTTTGCGAATATTTGAAGGGAATACACCCTCTTTATAAGATGCGTCCTGTTTTTCAAATAAATCAAAACTGGGGAATGATACTGACCTCACAGATATGCCCTCTGCCGAAAGCTGCTCAGCAGCTTGGAGAATGAGATGAACTTCCGAACCGGATCCCATGAGAATAAGTTCAGGCGTTTTATGCCCAAAATCCCTGAGTACATAAGCCCCTTTTTGCAGCATAGCAGCAGGACCCACTAATCGGCGGTCGAGTGTCGGCAGGTCTTGCCGAGAAAGAGCAAGTAAAGTTGGGCCTGAATGATTACGAATGGCCTGAATCCAGGCCTCTCGAACTTCATTAGCATCTGCGGGACGGATTACACTTAGCCCTGGGAGAGCTCTAAGCCCTGCCAGTTGTTCTACTGGCTGATGGGTTGGCCCATCTCCGCCCACATAAATGCTGTCATGGGTTGTCAAAAAAATGACGTGCAGTTTTGCCAAAGAGGAAAGCCTCATCGCGCCGCGCATATAATCTGTAAAAACAAGATAAGTAGCGCCATACGGCAAGAGACCTTTATGATAAGCAATACCATTTATCATGGCGGCCATTGCATGTTCACGAATTCCAAAATGAAGGTTTCTGCCTTGTGGATTTTCACTTGAAAAGGCTTCGCAACCCTCTAACCAACTTTTGTTGGACGGTGCTAAGTCTGCTGAACCACCAAACAACTCCGGAAGTTTTTTGGCAATGGCATTTAAAACCTTGCCACTTGCGTTTCGAGCGGCTAAACCCTTGCAATCTGCCGGAAACTCAGGTAAATTGGTTTGCCAGTCTTCCGGCAGAGTGCCTTCAATCCTGCGCATGAGTTCATTGGCCAATTCGGGAAACTCGTTTTTGTATACATCAAGGCTTATTTGCCATGCTCGTTGTGCACCTTCTCCCTCACTAAGAGCCTTTCTAAAAAAAGTCAAACTATCCTCAGGAATGTAATAAAGAGGTTCTAACGGCCAAGCCATGTTCCTTTTAGCCGCATTCAACTCATCCCATCCAGGAGGCGCACCATGTACAACACAATTATCCTGAAGGGTTGGAAAACCATAGCCTAAGTGGGTTCGGCAAAGAATGATGGACGGCCGAGGGTCTTGTTTAGCTGCAAGAATAGCTGTATCTAGTGCTTCTACATCATTACCATCGTTTACATATTGTACGTGCCAGTTGTAGGCTTCAAAACGCTTACCGCGATCTTCATTAAAAGTTAGATCCGTAGAACCTTCAATACAAACTTTGTTATCGTCATATAAAAAAATCAACTTTCCCAAGCCCATGTTACCTGCAAGAGAGGCAGCCTCAGAAGCTACACCTTCCATTAAATCGCCATCGGTAACAAGTGCATACGTGTAGTGATCAATGATCTTGTGCCCAGGACGATTGAATTCCGCTGCCAGATGAGCCTCAGCTAAGGCCATACCAACCGCATTTGCAAATCCCTGACCAAGGGGGCCTGTTGTTGCATCAACGCCGGCAGTATGCCCATATTCCGGGTGCCCGGGTGCCTTACTGCCGAAAACATGATATTTTTTTATTTCTTCCAAAGGCAGGTCATACCCTGTGAGATGAAGCATGCTATAGAGTAATGTAGAACCATGCCCGCCTGAAAGTACAAAACGATCACGGTTAAACCAGTTTGGGTTTTTGGGGTTATGCCGTAAATGGCGGGTATAGAGTGTATAAAGGATTGATGCACAACCCATCGGAAGGCCCGGATGGCCTTCCCCAATGGCTTGAACAATATCCACAGATAGAAAACGTAAGGTATTAATTGCCCTCTCTTGGTCTGTACGATTTTGCTTCATGCCAGTTTTATCTCCAATCAATAAACATTGTGAGAGGTCTCATTTGTTTTTTGCCCAGATTCTTCAAGAGCGATAGTAATACCCGCGCTGGTTCCAATGCGGTTGGCACCTGCTTCAACCATATTCTTAGCGTCCTCATAACTGCGTATACCCCCTGATGCTTTGACCCCTGTCCGAGAACCAACCACTTCCCTCATCAAACGGACGTCCTCTACCGTAGCTCCCTTACCATTAAAGCCCGTAGAAGTTTTAACAAAATCAGCTCCAGCCTGCTGAGCAATAAGGCAAGCCGCAACTTTTTCAAGATCGCTTAATAAGCAATTTTCCAAAATCACCTTGATCAAAACATCGTGTTTATGGCAAACACGTACGACTTCACGAATATCATGAAATACCTCGGTAAATTGGCCAGACTTAAGAGCCCCAATATTTAAAACCATATCAATCTCGCCAGCGCCATTCTTAATAGCCTGTTTTGCTTCGAAAACCTTTACTTCAGTTGTGGTAGCCCCTAAAGGAAAACCAACAGTTGCCCCCACCTTAACAGCAGATCCGCGAAGTTGGCTGACACAAAAAGGCACCCAGTAAGCATTAACGCAAATCACATTGAAGTTGTTTTCAACTGCTTCGTTGCAAAACTGCACCATCTGTTCTTCTATTGAATCTGGTTTGAGCAAAGTGTGATCAATAAGAGAACGAATTCCACCCACAAAATCACTTTGGCCTATTTGCTTTACACAAACCGAAGTCACATGACCTTTTGAATTCAGTGATGAAATAACTTGCGTGCCACGATAGTCACCTTTTTTCTGAATGGTATTCTCTTCCAACTTTTCGCTCATCATATTCCTTTTGCTATACGATTTATAATATACTATTAATCATATCATTACAAGTTGCACAAGTAAAGCACGACAGCAAATGAATGAAATAAAATCATCTATTTGTCGTACTGAGCATATCCTACCGGTTGTCCTTCAAGGGGTTGAATCACCCCCAGTTTTTGAGCCATTAAAATACAATAAGCGTTTGTATCCATACGTTCGGTAACTTCGAAGGCATCATAGATATCACGTGCCAACACAAACAAGCCATGGCGAGGAGCCATGCAAGCAGCAGCCTTAGCTTTTGAAACCCCGCCTTTAGCGCGAATTTTCTCTAAGACAGTATCTGCAAGACCTTGAGTAGCGGTAACTTCATGAGCACATTGTTCAATAACACCAAAGGGAGAAGTGCAATCTAAAACCGGTGGCATTGCTTTCTCTGCTGCACAAAACACAAGAACATTTCGCGCATGCGTGTGCATGACACAAGTAGCTTGCGGATAAAACTCCCTTAGCAAGGCGTAGTGCACTTTTGCTTCTCTGGAAAGCTTTCCATCTCCATCAAGCACATTACCTTCCATATCCAGTACTAATATCTGGTTGGGATTAATATTCCAATGGTAGCGAGCTCCTGCTTTTGTTGGGGTCATCACAATATTATCCCCAATACGGATACTAATGTTCGCTCCAGATGAATCCGTTAAGTGACGATCATAAATTTCTTTTCCGTAAGCAGCAATGATTTCTCTAGCTTCCTGAATCTCCATAATTCACTCCAATTTATACGTTTTATTAAGCTATTTTATTTAGTTTGACACAAGGGAGTAACGACTCAACCTGATTCAAGTTAATGAAACCAGCTCCATTGCCTTGCGTATTAGCTGTACCAGCAGCTACACCCCAGCGTGTTAATTCAGATAGGGATAGACCTTCACTTAAAGCCTTCGCCATCCCCGCCAAAAGTGTATCGCCGCAACCAACCACATTTTTGACTTCAGCGACCTGCAAAGAAGCATGATAAACATCTTTGCCATCGCTAGCAATTAGCCCTTCTGCCCCCAGGCTCATTGCGGAAACTGAAATGCCACGTTTGTTGAGCTCTTGAAGACCATCTACTTGTGAAGAGCGAGTGCATAGGTCACGGCCCAAATATTCTCCAATTTCATGCTGATTTGCTTTGACCATATAAGGCTTTGACTCAATTGCATAAGAAAGTGCTGGCACGGAGCTATCCACCAGGCATCGTGCGCCTTTAGAATGTGCTATTTTAACCATCTCACCATACATATCTTCCAAATATAAGCCTTGCCCTGAGCCGCACAAAAGCACTATGGACTCTGCGTCCAATAAACCAGAGAAATTTCTCAACATCTCTTCAGCTTCTTTTTTTGTGACTTTTTGCCCCGGTTCATAAAGTGCAAACGTGTGCTCGGTTTCAGTTTCGTGAACCAGAGTAGAGATACGGATGGGGGCTTGGCATTTAACCCACGCACAGTGTATACCTTCTTTTTCCAAATTATCTACAATCTGAGCCCCCGTGAAGCCACCATTAAAACTGACCGTAATAGCTGGCACCCCCATGCGTACCAACGCCCGAGCAGCATTGTTGCCCTTTCCGCCAGCATAAATAGATATTATTTCTGTACGTGAGATACCATCGGGCACTAAACGTGTGGTTTTCACAAATTTATCTACTGCTGGATGTAAGGTAACCGCGATCAGACTCATTATTTCCTTTAAGGACGAATAATAACCTTTAGTTGTTTATCATCCAAGTTTCTTACTGCTGAAAGCATGCCATCCAAATCGGAATATTGCGTAATCATACTTTCTACATTGACGCGTTTAGACGCAATGTAATTCATTGTTGTTTCCAAGTCATTAACAGACGAAGAATAACTGCCCATCATATGCATTTCCCGGCGGAAGAAATCAAAGAAATTGAGTTTAAGTTCATGTTCGCGGATGGGTGGAGCGAACATGCAAAGTTTGGCACCATCCCGGCTGTAGCTCATCGATGCATCTAAAAGTTCTTGGGTTAGAAAAGTCAAGATAACACTATCTGCTCCACGGCCTCCGGTCAGTTCAGGCAATTTGCTAAATACACTTAGATCACGAGAATTAAAAACATGATTTGCGCCATATTCTTTGCCAATTTCAAGGCGTGCATCACTGATATCAAACAGATAACTATGACAACCCATATCTTTTAAAAGCTGCACAAAGATTTGGCCCATGATCCCGGCTCCGATAATAGCTATATGATCAAATGGAGCAGCCTTTACTTGCTGCAGGCCGCGCAGACAACAAGCAACAGGGTCCAGGAATGTTGCTTGGGCAAATGTAACGCCATCAGGAATTCGCACACAAGTATGTGCCAAATGATCTGCGGTAAGGGAAATATATTCTGCATATCCACCAGGGCTAATATGACTTTTTTTAAATTGATGGCACATGGCAGGGCTTCCCTGACGACAATAACTGCAATGCCCGCATGGAATGTGCACATGACCTACAGCTATCCTATCCCCTACTTGGAATTGGCAGGAATCGTCATCAACAGCTACAACGACTCCGGCAACTTCATGGCCAATAACACGTTGCTCATTACTCTCAGTAAATTTAATGCGGTTAATATCACTTCCGCACAAACCGCATGCATCAACTTTTAGAAGTGCACCACCGCGGGGTATAATAGGCAAGGCAATCTCGCGGACCTCAATTTGCATTTGGCCAATAAGATATGCTGCTTTCATGGTTTTCGGTAACTCGTTCATTAAGTATTCGTACTTTCTTTTCCAATAATCAGGGGTTGCGTGAAAAGCAACCCCTGATAACTTATTTTGCGTTCTAACTATTAATCTCCGATACTAAGAGAAACACCAGATGCAGCTTCCTGTGCAGCCAGTTCTCCTTCTCGCTTTTTCATTTCTTTTACCCAAACAAATCCACAAGCAACCATTACCGCTAAGACAACAAGACCAATAATGATGTCCTTACCCGTGAAGATCTCTCCTATCTTCAGGAAGACCCAGTTAATGTAGGACATACCAAGCCATGTATAGGTCTTGAAGCCCTCAGGTGGCTGGAATACACCCGTAACCTGTGAAAGTTTTGTGATGGCTTCAGCAAAGAACGCTGCCGTGAAGAAGCGTGCAATGCTAATGAGTACCGCATAAATCCAAGTGCGAACCATGTCATTCTTGGCCAACACAACTGTTCCAATTGTCGATTCAATCAGAAGAATTGAACCGAAGGGCAATACGGTATTGCCGGGCAAAATAACCGCAAAGAGAAGTAAAACCGGAATCAGCAGAATAGCCGCAGTCCACAAGGATGGTAAACCAGCCAGGATAGGCCAGTCCAAGCCGATACTGATAGAGCGGCCGGGGAATTTTGACTTCATATATTCAGCAGCTGCCTCTTGAATAGGAGCAAGTGCTTCCATAAACAAACCGGATACTTTCGGCATCAGGGTTAAACCAGTGGCACCAACAAAAGCTGTGGCAAGGATACCCTTGAGGTCAAAACGCCCAATAACGCCAAGTAGTAAACCAAGCAAGAAACCAATGACATGATATTCACCCAAGAAACCGATCTTCTCACGAAGTGATTGCGGGTCTGTTTTGAGCTTGTCAATACCGGGGATGCGGCTTACGAGCCAATCAATAGGAGCCAAGAGGATATTATCAAGGAGAATCAAGTGCGGCACAGACACGCCCGGAATACCCGTCAGATGTTGAACCTGTTTCTCAGTCAAATCTGCGCTCTTGAGCTCAAGTACAATCATAAAGACTGCCATAAGCCATGGCACCCAAACATTGCCTGTTACTTCTTGCACAAGAGCCGCCATAAAAATCTTGCCCCAGACATTCCAAAGGTCCACATTCAGACACTTGGTCCACTTCAGGGCGAGCATAAGCAGGTTGATGCCAATTTGAATAGGGAACATTAATACTGCATACTTCCAGGCCCAGGTTATGGCCGCGCCAGCAGTCCAACCAATATCCATAGCAGTCAGGTTAACTCCGGTGTTTTTTACGAAAGCTTGCGCAGCAGGCGCAACACCCCCGATCAAATAACCAATAACCAGACCAACTCCAGAGAAGGCTACACCCAAGGTGATAGCAGCAGAAAGCGCACGGGTCCACTTTGCACGAACAATCAGACCTACAATAAAGATGATTAGACCTACAAAAACGGGGGCGCCCAGATCAAGAATATATTGAATAATCTTTTGAAAAGACATAAAATCCTCCTTTAAGGATTATGACTTAATCGGCTTATCGGCCTTTAGAAAAGCCTCAAGCTCGTTGACAACTTTTTCCAAACCAAAACCGGTTAAAAATGGAACTCCATTGATGCGTGGAATACCATAGTCTGTAGGATCATTCGGCGCAATGTGAATCAACACATCTGCTTGCGAAGCCACACTTCTCAGCTTACGGAAGTCAACAACACGAACCTCAACATCCCATTTACGCTCTGCGGCAATTTTACGGACTTTATATGCAGCAGTTTCAGATGTTGCCACACCTGATCCACAAGCAACTAAAATAACTTTATGAGCCAATGTCTTTCTCCTTTTCTAAAAATAAAAATACCAAGCCCAATAGTCTATTCTGATTCCATTTCCTCCTTTTCCTCCTGAAGTCTTAACTCATCAAGATCTCTGACAAGAAATTGGAAACAAGACTGGCAATTGACACTTTGCTTTATCTGAGTTAAGAATCCCGATCTTTGAAAAAGAGTGACCAGACGCTGTAGCCACTTCACCTGTTCACTTGGCTGGACAATTGAAAGCAAGAAGATAATTTCCGCCTGCACGGGCACATCGGTAGTTGCCAATTCAAAAAACTGAACAGGTTTTTTTAGAACTGCCACTCCAATTGCTGGCTTCAGGGTATGTTCTGTATCCGTATGAGGAATAGCCACTTTAACTTCTTCGGTGGGAAGACCAGTCGGAAAGTTTTTTTCCCGCGCAATCACCGCATCAACATAGCTTTCTTTAACATAACCCTTTTGGAACATGATACTGCCTAGCTGACGGATTGCATCTTCACTGTTGACTGCATTCATTCCCAACACAATGATATCTTGATGAATGAAATCCAGAATTCCATTTTCAACTATGGGTTTATTTTTCATAGAATCCTTTAGGAAAAACATATTCCTGTTTCATGAATTATGGCCGTTAAGAACGGTACTCTGCAACCAACTTATAATAACATTGTTATAACCTTACATTAAGGGTATGTCAATATCTTTTTAATGAATCCAGTTTTGTTAACTTAAATATGTAGAAGAAAATTGATATTTACAACTATGCTGTCACGCGGGAAAGTGCTGATTCACTTAAATTCCTAATAACCCTGATTAAATCTGGATCTTACTTCGCACCCTGTTTCTTGGCCTGTCTGCGTGCAGTTATGGCCTCAATTCGGTCAGATTGTTCTTTCTTTTTCATGGCAATCCACTCACGGTCTGACATCGCAGGAAATCCTTTGCGCACCTGGTAAGTGAGAACCGCAAATAATATCAAGCCAGAAACAGCAGATACCCAACCAAAAACACTTAAGAACCTGCTTGTATTGAACAAACCCAAATACATACCAAGCCCAATTAAAATAAGACAAAGTGAAAGCTTTTTATGAATGATATTTTTCCTGGGTACTTCGCGAGGTCCAAGATGCATCACACCAAAATAACCCAGCGCACCAGAAAGAAATAGAACAATGGGCATAATGGAAGCAATTTTGAGCAAAAAATCCAGTTTCATTTTCTATCCCATCAGTCCGTCGAAATAAGTGCATATTCAACTTGGCCAGTATTTACTTTAGCATTCTTGCCATAACTGGTGTAATTGACAACTTTGGTTTCAATGGTAGAACGGTCTCCCCTTTGGATAGACACAGAATATTCAGAGGGTGTGGAATCTTCAAGATAGCTAAGCGTTACTACCTTGAGCATAGGAGTGCCTTTATCCACCTGCAACAAATTTGATTCTTTTTCATTTGCTCCGACAGCCTCAATAATACGTTCTCCATGGTTGAAAGTAATTTTGCATTCAAGGCGAAGAGTTTCATAGAGTGATTTGCTTAGATCGGCTTTCAATAGAGCATCACAAAGCGGGGAAGGCAACCAGTGATTAACCAGAATCATGGGTTCACCGTTGACTGAACGCAAACGTTCAATATGCAAAACTGGAATACCCTCCTTTACTTTTAAATATTTGGCAACTTTAGGAGTTGCAGGACTGATCTGTTGAACAAGCACTTCCGTTTTGATGATTTGGCCGTGCCTATCCATCTCTTTGCTAAAACCTGTCTTTAATTGCGTAAGTGCAATATTTATTTTGGGTTCGGTAACAAAAGTTCCCTTCCCACGGCGTTTGTAGATACTTCCCTCATGTTCCAACTCCATCAACGCCTGTCGAACAACTGTACGACTAACTTGGTATTGATTACACAATTCAGATTCACTTGGAAGAAGATCGCCAGGCCTATACAAACCACTGTCAATTTGCCTCACTAATAAATCTTTTAACTGAAGATAGTAAGAAAGCCTGTTATCAAAATCAATTGATTCTTCCATAGAAATGCCGTCTCTTTCGCCAATGATTCTGCGGTAAGTACATTAAAAGTATAATGTAATCATCATATTACGACAAGGCAAGTCTATGGAAGATAAGTGTATAAAAGTCTGTATCCTGGGTGGTAGCGCTTTGGCTACCCCCTTGCTAATTAGATCCATGAAAATGCTGAAAGTGCGTGCAAACTATCAGATCGTTTTTCAGGGTCGTAATTTGCAAAAACTGGAGGCCGTTCAACGTCTAAGCCAAGGATTCATTCAAAATTTAGGTATTAAAGACATTGGTGTAAGTATCTCGACTGACTCTGCACAAGCTTTAGACGGAGCAGATTATGTCATCAATCAGATTCGTGTAGGTGGGTTGAAAGCCAGACAGTTTGATGAATCATTCCCAGTTGAAATCGGAATACCAGGTGAGGAGTCCATCGGTCCGGGAAGTTTCAGCAACGCTTTACGAAGCCTATCGACTATCATGGATTACTGCCATGCTTGTGAGCAATATGCACCAGACGCTGTTTGGATTAATCTAAGCAATCCCAGCAGCATGCTCCAATATGCTATTCAGGAATACACGCAGATAAAGTGCATTGGCGTGTGTGATATGCCTGAAAATCTATTAAATCAAGTAGCTCTCTTTTTAGATTCTTCTGTCAAAAAACTTGAATTTGAATGGGGAGGCATGAACCATCTTGGCTGGCTATGCAAGGTTAGTATTAATGGTGAACCTCAGCTGCCTAGAATTCTTGAGGGTTTAGAGAAAAATAACTTTTTAAACGTTGCACCAGATTTAACTAGGGCTGTTGGAGCAATTCCAGCTGACTACCTCAAGTACTATTTTCATCCTAAAGAGCAATTACTTAAAAAAATTGGGAAAGACCGCTCCAAGGAATTAATGGATATCAACGATATGATGCTGCAAGTGATGCAAAATTGGAAGCCAGGGGATGATTTTGCAGTTTTGGAGACTCGCAATGCTAAATGGTATGACAGTATTGTTGCCCCATTATTAGTATCCCTGGCTGAAAAAAGAGATGTTGAGCTTATTCTGAGTGTCAGAAATAACGGAGAATATGATTTTTTGCCGGAAAACGCAGTTATTGAGGTACCTATCGCTTTAAGCGGGGGAAAATTGGGCAAACCGAGGGGTGCAAAATTGCCTGTTTTGGCACGCTCACTTGTTTCGCGAGTCTGTGCTTATGAGCAAGCTGCTATAGATTCAATGATGGAAATGGACAGGCAGAAAGCTCTCCAAGCTTTGATGCTTAATCCAATGATCCATGACTTTAAGCAAGCTCAGTACACTCTACTCAAAACCTGGCCAAAAAAGTAATTACATTTATCCATTAAAAAGATGGGGTTCACGCCTAACGCGCACGGCTTGACAAGGCTGCTGAGTGATTGATACTGGATAATTCTGGAGCAGAATGTCTATTATTAAAGGAGGAGAGGTGAGCAAAAAGTTCACCTCTCTTCCAAAAAAGGTACCTGATAACTAAAAATTTGTACGAAGAACTTACATTTTGCCGAATTTGCCGTTGTTGAAATCGTTAAAGGCCTGCACTATTTCTTCCTCTGTGTTCATCACAAAAGGGCCATAGCCAGCAATGGGTTCATTCAGAGGCTGGCCGCTGAGGTAGAGCAGAACTGAGTCTGTTTCGGCTTCAATATCAACCCAGCTGCCTTCACTGCCCAGCAGAACCACCTGATTTTCTTTAATTGCTTCTCCGTTTATTTTTGCCTGGCCATGCAAGAGCACCACAGTAGCGTTCCAGCTTTCAACGGCCGGCAGAGCAAACAATGCACCGGCATTCAGATGCAGGTCCCAAACGTGCATCGGTGAAAAGGGTTGGGCTGGGCCCACGCTGCCAGCGTACGCACCGGCAATCACCCGCACCCGCCCTTTTTCTTCTTGCAGGGATACAGAAGGAATCTGCGCCGAAAGAATGGCCTGATAGCCCGGTTCAATCATTTTATCTTTTGCCGGCAGGTTCACCCATAGCTGGGCCATATCCAGGCGGCCACCCTTTTGGGTAAACGCTTCAGAGTGAAATTCCTCGTGTAAAATACCCGAAGCCGCCGTCATCCACTGCACATCGCCGGGGCCAATCACCCCACCCTTACCGGTAGAGTCGCGGTGCGCTACCTCCCCTTCGTAAACAATGGTCACCGTTTCAAACCCGCGATGCGGATGCTGCCCTACCCCTCTGAGCCTTTTGGCGGGAGGGAAATCTGAAGTACCCGTGTAATCCAGCAAAAGGAAGGGGCTAATCTGCTGGCCTTCTCCGTTATAGCTGAAAAGCGAGCGCACCGGAAAGCCATCACCCACCCAGTGCCGGGAAGGAACTCCCAATATGTCGATTATTTTTTTGATCTTGTTCATCATGAATTATCTACCTTTCAAAGCGAAAATCTAATTTATGTAGCCAAAGATGAGCGGCAGGATTACGACAAACCTTTATGAAGGTCTGGCCCCTGGTTTAGCTGCCTGGCTTTACTGCGAATTTTCTGCAAAACAGGAAGAAAAGCAGAAAGTTCATCAAGGCTCAACTCTGCAAAGACCGCATCCATATCTTGCTGATGTTTATTAAAGAGCTCTTCAATCAGGTTTTTTCCAGCTTCGGTCAGGTGAACGATGCGTGAGCGGCGGTCTGATGCAAGGGGCTCTCTGCGCACCAGGCCTTCCCGCTCCAGGCGGTCAACTGAAGCCGTAGTGGAGCCACTGGAGATGAGAATGCGTTTTCCTATCTCACTGACCGAAAGCGGACCCTTGCGAAAAAGGGCCTCCAAAGCCCCAAAATCGCTCAGGCAAAGACCCATGGCAGAAATGCTACCACGGGCATACGCTTCCAGTTCACGGGTGGTGCGCCACAGAAAAAGCCAAGTTTGGACGCTTTTGTGTTCATCGTGTTTCATATTTTTCTCTTTCATTCTTTCCTCTATACAAAGATACTCTATATAGAGGTATTATGCAAGAACAAGGCTTTCACAAATGGAAATTCTGATAAAACTCTGATGGATCTTTGAGGTTGCGCAGCAGAAGCCGTGACAAAAAACAAGGCCTATCAAGCCAGGGCAGAATTGGGTGGTACAAGACAGGGCAGAGAAAATAATCATTGCCCTACCTAAGGATGCTGCGGCAACAGCCTTTCTGGGCCGTTGCCAAGGAGCTTTTAAAGCTGGTTGACCAGCATTTTCAGAATTTCTTTGTATTCAATATGCAAATCTGAAAGCACATTCCAAATGGTATCTTCGGCAAAGATAGAATAACGGCCTTCAGGAACCAGCGCTTCAACCGCTTTGTACTGGTCATCATCTACATCATCCGATTCAATAAGGCGCAGCCAGTCCTTTTCATAACTATCAGCCAGGGCCTTACGGCGTTTTTCTGCCTCCTCCATAAACTGGCGGAAGGCCGTCACTTTTTCAAGGTCATTTTCCACCTGAGTGCAAAGCTTCTGCATTTCCAGCAGGGTATTGAAATCTTTTTTTGAAAGGGCCATCTTTACCTCACCGTAAGAATTAAGGCTGCTATAAAAAGCAGTCTTTCGTTAAGGATTATAAATTGTTTTAGCTAAGGCATAAATAAAACTTGTTTTGTATGCGTTTCAAATTTAGTTAGTCAAGGAAAAAGAGGAAGTTCCAATACAATAGTTTTTGCTCAAAAAACGAAAGGAAAGGAACTTCCAATGACTATAAAAGTCAACGTCAGTATACATGTACAAGTAGAAAATGGGGAGGGGGAAACGATCAAGATGTCCATCAGCACAGAGCAATTTGAGCAAGGCTTCCAACAAATCATCAGGAAATCGAGCCAAGTTCTTGGGCAGAAAGTGCTGGAAGGCTATGAATCGCAACTGAAAGCGGGAGAGTACCGGGAAGGGGTGAGTATCCGCACCCAAAAGCGATGCTACCAATTTCAGGACTTCAGCATCAATTATCGAAGGCGGAGTTATCGCATGCCTGGCGGCAGTGTCCAAACGCCCTTAGATGCAATACTGGGGTTTACAAAGTACCAGCGGCGCAGTTGTCAGGCACAAGAGCAAATCGGGGCCATAGCAGCCAGTGTCAGTTATCGAAAGACAGCACAAATCAACCGCTATATCTGCCAAGAAAGCATCAGCGCTTCCACGGTTTGTCGGGTCGTGCGTGAACTGGGACAAAGGCTTGAAGCGCAAGAGGCGCAGTTTGAAGCTGATGAGCCGGGCAAGGTCAAGTCATCCATCTTATATTGTGAATCGGACGGGATATCAATTTCTCTGCAAAAGGCAGCCAAGCGCAGAGCGGAAGTCAGAGTGGCAATCGGCTATACAGGGAAGCGATTCATCTCCAAAAGCAGGAAAAGACTCATCAACAAAACTTGCCTGATGTGTAGTAGCCAAGACTTAATCTGACATTTATGAATCATCGTACAAGTTGATTGGTGTACAGAATGTCAGAATCTTGAGTATCAGCCTCCTCTTTCACAAATAATGAATCAACCATCTTATTTTGGGCAATCGCCTTTGTCTCCAGAAAAGTTTGATAAAGTGTACGACCAAAGCAATACTTGCCAGAATGCGTTCTCTCCAGATTATAGCCCTTCATCCAAACGTCTAAGTCGGTTTGCAGCTCATCCAAGGAGCGGTAAAGCTTTTTTCTAAAAGCCACAGCATAAAACTCATCCTGAATGGTCTTATGGAAACGTTCGCAAATGCCATTGGTCTGAGGATGTTTCGCTTTCGTTTTGC
>JAYFRD010000050.1:0-5358 GCA_034926255.1 Anaerolineaceae bacterium
GTCTGCCTTGATGTTAGTGTGTGCCAGGCTGAGGTACATGCAAGAATCACTCTGGGGACAGAAAACGTACTTGAACATGCAACATCTGGAGGAACTACTACCAAGTGATTCCTAAATGTGCGAAAAATACTTGACACTACCTGGAGATTCGTTAGCACGTTATCTTTGTCCTGAATAAAAAAGCCACTGAAAAAAATCAGTGGCTTTTTTATCAAAGGTATAAATTTCTGCTAATCATTGCCAATAAAAACTAAGACATAAGAATAAGTCATTCTTCATCTTCCGATGCTACATCTATACCTGTGATTTCAATCGCTCTGGTACAACCATTTGCAGTTGGAGCACCCTCACCCACAATTATCCATTTGTTGTTAAGGTTTACTAGTACTAACGATGTGCTAAATGGTCCCGAAGGAACTGCCCCCCAGCCTGAAGAATACTCCACAATACCTTTAACCAGGAACCTCTCGCAAATTCCAGGAATATCGCCTTCGTAGTCCATAAAATGGATTTGATCATTGGATTTAAGAATGTCAGCAAAAGGTATGATTTCAAGTTCGGAGTAATAGGCATTTAATTCCTTATACCCTTCAATCCTAGCCTCTTTTAACATCAGATCATTGATGTAAAGAAAGTCGGTAGCTTCCACAAAATGATCTTGGTTTAAGGAATCGTAGTAAGCCTCAATTGTCTTTCTTGCTGTTGGCGTTCCGTAAATCATACAACCGAACAGAATAGTCAAGCTTAGAAGGATCGTAGAAAATATAAGATATTTTTTATATATTATCATTGTTTCTTACTGTATCTAATTTTAATGTTCAAATAGACAAAATAAAATCCTCTTCGTTTATCTTCAAGACCAACAGGTGTATTTAAGCGCGAAACGAGAGCAGGAACGCATAGTTGGATGTGTTACTGCATAGATTCCTCATACCTCGAACTTAATCTCCCAGATTTTCCAATGGTGTTCTTCTTTGATAACCTGAATCGTATACCGGATTAAACTGCCATTTGGGCTTCCCCAGAAACCACCTTCATAGAAAAGTTGAAGTGTCACAGAAAGCTCTTTACAATCTTTTGATAATACTGGCTCTTGATTTGAGCAGGCTATTGGAGCAGAAATCTCGACGACAGGCAAGACCAATCGCCCATCTACAACGAATTGATCTAAACTCGATATGATCTGCTGCCTTGCTGGTGAATTAGTTGCAAACAAATTAATAGCCTGACCAGGTTTGTTGCTGTTTAAGAGGTTGTAATACGAAAGGACAGTTTCTTCTGGTGTCTTATCCAATAACACCGTCTGCTGCTGTGGTTCGATAATCTGGGGAATCAACCCATCAGAGATGGAAACAGGTGTTTCTGTAATATGAGCAATAGATTCTCTATAAAAGTAGCAAGCATCAACTGAGGGAAAAGTGAAATAACCTATCTTTAAATTGTCCTCTTGGCGTAATAGTGAAACTTTTTGTATAAAACTAACTGAAGAAATATTGGGCTGTGGTAAATTTAAAAAGTTGAGTTGAATTTTGATGAGATAGGTTTGACATATATCTGGTGCTTCGTCCGGAAAAAAATACTTTTGCTTGTCTGGAGCGAAGAGGTATTGAGCCTGTACTTCATCTCCAGGTGTAATAGAAAGAATGGTGTAATCGATTTTTGCTCCAGCTTCAAAATTTGAAACAAAGTCAGTTCTTGAAAAGCCAGGACCCTGCATGCCAGGAGTTGCTTCAAAAAGCAAATCTGCGGCGGCTTCGAAATCGCCTCTCGTCAATAAATCAAAATAGTATCTAATAAGCTTTTCCCCTTCGGTGGAATCCGAAGGGGTACAAGCTGTGACACAACCACAAAGAAAGATAGCGGCGAAGAGAAGACCAGACACAACGAAGATTAACCACTTCTTGTTGGGATATTCACAAAGACTCATATTATGAAACCCTCTTATCAAGTAAATTAATAGCCGATTATCTGAATCGGATATGTTCTGGAATAGTTAAACGCAGTAAAAGGGTAATTATTGACATCTGGTGAATGACCAGCAACTAAAGGAAATAACTCTTGGTTTCCTAGGTCGGTCATCTCAACGACAATTACCGCATGGTCATATGTTTCACTGCCAGTTCTAATATCATACAGAATTACGTCACCAGGTAGAAGTTGCTGGATAACAGTAACTACACCTTCTGGACCATTGACCCACCAATGCCCATTCACGACGAAGTCATAGAAAGCTGGCGTAAAAGTCCATGCATTGGCATATTGTGAAGAATTGACATAATACCATCCAACATTCACACCAGGTGCCGTCGCAGTTTGTGGAATAGAGCCACCAATATTAATGGCTTGAGAAACAAAGTTTGTACAATCTGCGCTAAACCTATAAAAGCCTGGGTAAGTAGAGTTATACCAGGTTCTGGCAAATTGGACAGCATTTGAGCGATTATATCCACCACTACCCACTTTATTTTGCTGAATTGCAGGATATGATGCAAAAGGAATCGACTGGGGTGTGTTTAATTGACTTTCAATAAATTCAATAGAAGTTTGGCGGATTGCTCTCCAGAGATAATCGTCATATATATCGTCTATGATTTTCCAAAATTGGCCATCCGGGGACAATACGATTTGATGGATAAGGTTGTTCATCTTAGAAACGATGTGCGGTGTTTTTTTAAAGACTACCTCATGGTTCTCGAGAACAATGACAGTTACAGTTCTGTCCTGGGATTTAACATCAACACTTTGGATATCGATCGTAAATTTATAGTCAAGATATTCCAAGTCATTTTTATCTACGTGTAAAGCCTCTAATCGTAATTTGTTAGTTTCTGTAGAAAGAAATTTATTAGCTCTTTCGGAATTCACAGCGACGAATTGACTAAGGTCAGGGATAACATTCTTCTTTCTTGCCTCATATCTTAGTTGAAAATATTGGTATAGAAGGTTTTGTATCTCCTCTAAATTAACATCGTGAGTTGCGTTAATTGTTGCAGTTGCTGGAGAAATACTCCCAAACAATAAAAGGACAGCCAGCCCGATATACAAGATACACAATCGAAATTTAGATGTTTTCATAGTTACCTTTCCTTCATTTTTTTGTTTGTGTAGGCTAAAGCCTTCCGTATAGTAATTAAACGGAGTGGATCATAAAAATGTTTCATCTGTTAAATTTGTTTGCTCAATTCCTTGAGAGACGTATCAATTCTTCTCTCACATCTCCTATTAATAATTTATACAAAATTAAAGTGACATAACAGTTTGAATTATTCAATTATCGACGTTTTTAGCTTATGGAGAACCTCCTTTCTAAGAACAGATTTTGATTATGTACAATCCATTCACATGAAAAATCATCAATTTAAACGGTTGTTTTGTTGGAGTTTACAATACAAGACATTAATTCCACATTAAATCCTCTAATAATTCGAGTTTAGAATAAACAGAAAAACATAAAAATACCGTACAGAAAGACACCTTCAAAAAAGGTCGATTTTTACCCATACATGCAAGGGAAGTATCATCATTACCAATGCCTCATGTGTTCCTCAAAAGGAGATTTCTTTATAATCACTCTCTTCATAGTGTTCTTACCAAGCTGATTAACAAACCTGTGGGTTGTTTCATTAAAAATAAGGTCTCGTCGAAAACATTCAAGGATACTGACAGTTACCTCCGAAAAAATCCTTCTTTGGTGACTAATGCCTTTTATCATTTACCAAATCATTGTCACTCCTAAAAACACGAGAGATATCCTTTTGCACGATTTGCAATCGCTTCAGATGCCGCTTTAATTCGTTATAACTTTCATACAGATCATCCAATTGACCTCGAAGTTTCGTGCATTCTTCGAAGATTATCTTACTGGACGGATATGGAGGATTCAGGCCCCTTGCTTGTAAATATTGAGTAGCTGCTTCAAATAATAACCGTTTAGTGGGAGTATATTGGTTATTTAACGCAGTCGTTTGTTGGTAATTTTTCTCTATTATTTTCAATTGCTTTACTACCCCCAATTGGAATTCCAGGGTTTTCTCAACATTTCGTAATTCAGTTTTTATTTTTGCAAGCTTAACTCTCTCTTCTTCAAGCTTTTGATTAAACATTGAAATTGTTTCTATTCCATTGTCCAGGAGGTAATTTAATGAGTTAGCAGTAAGTTTGAGATTGTTGAATCTGGCTGTCGATCGCCATTTTGATCTTGAGTCACTGATAGACATTGTATGTTCCCCAAAATTCATAAAGATCCTTTCCTTGATGGAGGTTTCCCAATACTTGTATCCGAGCGAAGACGCCTTTACATAACGGTTTTTACCTATAATTCGGAATGCCAGGTCTCTTCCTTCCCGTATCTCCATACCCAGCATATTCATTTTGATACAGAACTCTTCGTAGCTCAAGCTTCCTGATACGGCTATCTCTATCGACTTTCTAATCCGATTCTTCCAACTCACTCCTTCTTTTTTTGCAAGGTATTCTTTATATGAATTCCCCCGATCTGCTTGTGGAACAACAACTGACAAACCAAATTCTTCACAGAGTCGATCACTTATCTTTCTTATCTGATAATAGCTTTTTCTATTCGAAATGTATTTGCGGTAATCAATAAAGTTTGCAGCACAGAAAATCAAATGGTTGTGAATATGTCCTTTATCAATGTGTGTACTAAGTACATATTCATATTTTCCTTTGAGCACCTCATGTGCCAGATCAGCACCAATCTTGTGAGCGGTTTCTTGATTTGTTTCGCCAGGTTTAAAAGACTGGATGAGATGGAATGCAAGGTTATTACCTTTTTCCATACAATGGGATAACGTAAAGCCGAATTCTAAATCCGCAGTTTCAGGTGAACAAGCAAAGCTTGAAACAAGAATCCCTTCATCGGTTTTCTTTCCATCAAGAACATAAGCCAAGGCTTGCTTTAACGTAGACTTGATAGGATGGATCTTTGTAATCGCCATATCTCATCAAGCCTATCCTTAATTGTTTCAATATCCTGCCGATAAATATTTCCAGTGGCATTTAGGTGATGCGCAATTTGATTGACGTTTATTCCAATCATTCTGATTTGGCGTGTATGTTCTTTTAAAAAGGAGTAGTCAATATGAATGATGTAAGCATCAATCGCAACTTTCCGTAAATATGCGCTTCTATTCCGAAATCCTGTGGATATCATTCTTGACTCAATACTTCTGAGTTCTTCATCATCCACATAAAACAAGATTTGATTTTTTCGTCTTCGATTAGTCATATGATCTCATAGTCCTTCACCTTAATCTTTCCTAAACTTCAAAAGGTAAGCGATTTCAGTTATTGAATAATGTAATTTTCGGATGTGTATATACACTTCCTTTGCTTGCT
>JAYFRD010000030.1:0-86910 GCA_034926255.1 Anaerolineaceae bacterium
TCCCCCTTTTTTCATCTTTCTGCACGGTTAAACGTATGCTTTTTACCCATTTTCCTCGTTGACCAGGGACCTTTCCGCACCTACCCCCCCTTTCCGTATACCCCTTTCCGCATGCGGAAAGCTCCCTCTCACTTGCTTGCAGCCCGCTTTACACGCCTTACATTTTTCCCCATGCTCACCAATACCTTTTTGCAATCCCCCACCCCTGCCTTATGCCGATACACAGAGTTTCATGCATCAAATCTTGAACTGTATGCCGGGTGAGGGTTCACAAGCCAAAGTTTTGCACGGCTTGGCTGGCTTTACAATCCCTCGGCATGCTGAACAAGCTTTGCAATTCCCCTCATTTCTTCGGCATGCAGTGTATCCTTTGGGAAACAAACGGCATCCCCGCCGTCATGCTAAGCTGCCCTTGCCCAGGCATCCAATCCCCCTCGTCATGCTGAGGTATTTTCCAAAGCATCTGGCTTTTGCCCTGGCTCAAAAGTTGAATAACGCCTCAATTTACTCGTCATGCTGACCGAAGGGAAGCATCTGGCCTTTTTTGTTTTGGACCTTTAGCCAGGATGACTGCCACACCCTTCACTCCGCACCCTCCCCCCTCGTCATGGTAAACTATCCTTGCCAAAGCACCCAACCCCCTCGTCATGCTGACCGAAGGGAAGCATCTGGCCTGTGATGTTGACTAATAAAACTGCCAGACCCTTCCCTCCGTTCAGGGTGACGCGTTATTTGATGCAGGTTCACTGCCCTCTACTGAGGTGCAATTGCCCTGTGTTGTACCTGGCCCTCAAAGAAAAGCTTTCATAGTACAATCATAATGGTGTGATTTGAGCATTTTTTCACATTTACTCTTCCGCCGCAGAGCAGATCGCCCCTTGATAATCCGCTCAAAAAAACAAGCACAAATTTTTTAGGATAAAACCAAATGCTTTCGGAGGTCTAATTTGAATAAAATCCTTTTTACTGAAACAGCATTGCGAGACGCTCACCAAAGCCTTTTTGCAACACGCATGCGCTTCGAGGATATGGAACCCATCCTGGCCTTGATGGATCAGGCTGGCTATCACTCTTTGGAATGCTGGGGTGGAGCCACCTTTGACGTTTGCCTTAAATTCTTGAATGAAGACCCCTGGGAACGCCTTAACAAGATCCGCAAAACAGTAAAAAAGACCAAGCTTCAAATGCTTCTGAGAGGCCAAAACTTACTTGGCTACTCTAATTACCCCGATGATATCGTTGAAATGTTCGTGGCAAAATCCATCGAACACGGCATTGATATAATCCGCCTCTTTGATGCCCTTAATGACGTCCGCAATTTGGAAGCATCCTTCAAAGCTATTAAAAAATATGGCGGCCACGCCCAGGGCGCTATCTGCTATACCACAGGGCCCATCTACGATATCCCCTATTTTGTAAAACTTGCCAAAATAATGGAGTCAATGGGTGCCGACTCTCTCGCCATCAAAGATATGGCCGGCATTCTAACGCCCAAAAACGCCTTTGACTTGGTCGCTGAAATCAAGCGTGAATCCAATTTGCCTCTTTCCCTGCATACGCATTCCACCAGTGGAACCGCAGCAATGACCCTTCTCAAGTCGGTAGAAGCCGGCTGTGACGTCATTGATACCGCTATTTCCCCGCTTTCCAGCGGCACCAGCCAGGCCCCTACAGAAACCATGGTGACCGTGCTCAATGAATTCGGTTATGAAACCGGGCTCGATTTAGCGATTCTTAACCAGATCGCCAAGCACTTTAAGCATATCAAAACCATTTATGAAAACAACAAAATGCTTAAGTCCAAAGTATACGAGGTCGATCCCCTCATTCTTGAAACCCAAATTCCCGGCGGCATGTATTCCAACCTGCTTGAGCAGCTCCGCCAGAGTGACTTGGAAGATAAAATCAACGAGGTGCTGCAAGAGGTCAAGGTAGTTCGTTCCGAAGTAGGTTACCCGCCCCTGGTTACGCCAATGTCGCAGATTGTGGCGGCTCAGGCCGTAGCAAACATCCTTGCTGGCAGCCGCTATTCGGTCATCCCCAACGAAATGCGCGACTATCTCAAAGGCCTTTATGGCCAGGCCCCGGGAGAAATTTCTGAAAAAATACGTTCCTATGTTCTTCTGGATGAAGAGGTGCTCAAAGTCCGGCCAGCGGATATGATGAAACCGCGCTACGAGGAAGCCCGCAAAGAGCTGGGCAATCTTGCCAGAAGTCAGGAAGATGTTTTAAGCTATGTCATTTTCCCTGAATCCACTAAAACCTATCTCAAAAACCTGGCAGAGATTGATTTCGTTCACGGGGTTTAGATCACTCCCTCCGCCAAAAACGCAAAAGCTGGCCTAAAAAGTCAGCTTTTTTTATTGCTGAATGGGCCGTAATAACGTCGCAAACAACCTTTTGCCGCTCCCGCCTCTTGCCCATTTCCATTTATTGCATCATGTTCCAGTTTAGTTGCAGAACCCTCTGCTTTTTACCTGCCAATTCCGCCATTGCAGCCAGAACTTTTTAAAACAGAGCAAATTGGCCAATATTAGCCTATCCCTGTCTCTCAGGAAGATGCTGGATAATCCCAACTTACCCAAAAGCGGTGATAAAATCTCACATACTAACATAAGAGTGCTGGTGTGCCGCAGGGCACTTAATAGGGAAGATGGTGCAAAGCTATCACGGTCCCGCCACTGTAAGAGACGGAATCCTCCAATACCACTGTGAAAACGGGAAGGGGAGGCTTCGGTAAGCTCAAGTCAGGAGACCTGCCTTCACTCAACAACCAAACTCACGCGGATGAGTGGAGGTAATGGTCCGTTGCGCCTTTGATGTGCACGCTCTTTTGCTGGAACTCTCCGCTGAAAACAGGAGATAACCATGCAAATTCATGAATATCAGGCTAAAGCGATTCCCGCCGAATATCATATTCAAACCCCAAAAGGCTTTCTGATCCGTGAACGGTGGGAAATTCTCCCCTTGCTTCGTCGTATCGAAACAGACGCAGTTGCTATTAAAGCACAGATCCATGCCGGCGGTCGCGGCAAAGCAGGAGGGGTCAGAATAAGCCGTTGCATGGCAGAATCTCAGCAAATCATTGAATCCCTCTTAGGCTCTCATTTAGTCACCACACAAACCAGCAAACAGGGTTTGCCCGTCAAAACCGTGCTGATTGAAGAAATTACTGAAGTCCTTCAGGAATTCTACCTGGCTTTGACCGTGGATCGCACAACCAAGAATGTTTCCTTGCTTCTTTCTTCGCAGGGAGGGGTAGATTTTGAAAGAAAAGCCTTGCAATCTTCAGATATGCTCTCAAAAATAGAAGTTAATCTTAATCGTGGCATAGATGAAGGCATCGTATGTCAAGCTGCTGCTTCGCTGCATCTTAATGCGAACCTTAGCACTTCTTTTGCGCACTTGCTAAAAAATCTTTACGCCTGTTTTATCGCATGGGACGCCTCGCTCCTTGAAATCAATCCCTTAGCATTAAGCACTTCCAACACTTGGATAGCACTGGACGCTAAAATGGAACTGGATGATAACGCTCTCTTCAGGCATCCCCTTTGGGAAACCCTGCGGGATAACTCCCAGATTACCCCAACCGAAGTTGAAGCTCAAGCTGCAGATATTTCTTACGTCTCCCTAAATGGTAATATAGGCTGTCTGGTGAATGGAGCAGGGTTAGCAATGGCAACAATGGATGCCATCCAGTTTGCTGGCGGCGAACCTGCCAACTTCTTGGATATAGGCGGGCAGGCCTCCGCTGAAACAGTCTGTGCCGGGCTCGAAATTTTGCTGAACGACCCGCATGTCCAAGGGGTATTCATAAACATATTTGGGGGCATCGTCCGCTGTGATGTGGTGGCGCAGGGAATTCTTAAAGCCATCCAAAGCATCCAGAGGGAAATTCCCATCGTTTTACGCTTGGATGGCAACGAAAAAGAGTCTGCCCTTAAACTGCTTAAAGAAAAATCTGATCTCATCCAGCTTGCAGATGGGCTCAAGGATGGAGTTTGTACAATCGTTCAGAGGTTGAAAGAGGTGGCCCATGAGCATCTGGGTTAATAAAGACACAAAAGTGATGGTTCAGAGCATTACGGGTAATTATGGTCACTACCATGCCCAACTGATGCAGGATTACGGTACTTAGGTTATTTCAGGCGTTACCCCAGGCAAAGGCGGCTCACTGATGGCGGGCATTCCTGTTTTTGACACAGTAGCTGAAGCCAAAGAAAAAACCGATGCCAATGTCACAGTTATTTTTGTCCCAGCAATGCAAGCACCCGCAGCCATGGGTGAAGCCATTGAAAACTGCATGCAGATGGTAGTTTGTATTACCGAACACATCCCCGTTTTAGACATGGTGCAGATAACTGAGCAGCTTAAGCATTCACAAACCCGTCTCCTGGGACCAAATTGCCCCGGCATCATTAGTCCGGGTCAAACCAAAATTGGCATTATGCCGGGTTTTATTCATAAACCTGGAAATGTTGGTGTCATTTCACGCTCAGGCGCCCTCACCTACGAAATTGTAAAAGCCCTGACAGAAAGAGGCTTTGGACAATCCACCGTGGTAGGCATTGGCGGAGACCCCGTGCATGGAACCAGCTTTCAGGATTGTTTTGAAGCTTTTGAGCAAGACCCTCAAACAGAAATAATCCTCATGATCGGGGAAATTGGTGGGGAAGAGGAAGAGAACACCGCGGGATGGATCCAAAACCATATTACCAAACCTGTTATTGGGTTCATAGCTGGGCAAACTGCACCGGCTGGCAAACGTATGGGCCATGCCGGCGCAGTTATATCAGGAGGCAAAGGTACAGCCGCATCTAAATTCAAAACGCTTGAAGATCATGGCATTCTCACCAGCAGAGAAATTGCTTCCATTCCTTCATTGGTTCAAAAATTTATTCGCCCCGCTTTTTAGGAGGTTTGATGGCTCAGTTATTTGAAGCGTTTATGGTTATGTGTTTTGGGGTTTCATGGCCCCTTTCCATTTACAAATCCCTTACGTCCAGATCAAATAAAGGTAAGAGCTTAATCTTCCTTTTGTTTATTCTCTTTGGTTATGGTTTTGGGATTATCAGCAAGCTTATCTCAGGAAAAATCACTTACGTCTTCTTTTTTTATGTTCTTAACTTTGTAATGGTCTTTGTAGATGGTCTGGTCTACTTACGCAACCGCCAATTGGAAAAACCTTCTGTACCTGGACCTGCTTAAAAATTTGTATCGAAAAACTAAAACGCCATACTATTGGCGCGTTTCAAAAGAAAGAACAAGCGGCTTTAAAAAATAAGCCGCTTGTGTAAAATATTTTCATTTGCCCTGCCACCGGCAGAACGGGTTTTAAGTGTCTCAACCGCCGCGCGAAAGCACATCCTGCTGGATAAGATGCACATATCCCGGCAGTGCAATTTGGTTGTCCTGTATCTTTTTCTCGGTACCGGCCTTATCCAGCGTATAAACTTCCAACCGCGGTGGATCCATCATAATGCTGGTGGTAACTTCGGCGCCCAATTTGGCCATTTTCGAAATAATGGATTCGCGAAAATTACGCATTTCTTTACGGGTAACTTCTGCAGGCACAACGCTAATCACCTTAAGTAACTCCGGGTCCTCTACAAAAGGCTTAAGGTCTTCAACACTCCCGCTTGCAAGGTACACCTTCACCTGCAGCTGATCATCGCTCTTCACAAGCATTCCCGTATACTTGTCTGCCAGTTTTTCATCAAGCGTCTTTTCAAGTTCAGAAGCTTCCGTTTGTAGCAGATTGAGTTTTGCCTGTGCTGTAGCCGCGGCATAAATTTTGGCTTTTGCCGGATCCGCCGCAGGGGCGGCAGTGGCTTGGCAGGCTGAAACCATGAAAAAAACGAACAGAGAGGAAACTAAAAACAAGATTATTTTCTTTTTCATGCAACCCTTTCCAGCCAGAAAAGAAATCTGACTTAATTACTCATTATTTTAGCAATAAATCATACTTTTACAAATACAAGCCTGTTCATTACCTCTTATATTTGTTTTAGGTCAGGCTATTCTGCTGCCTCTTCAGTCTTAAAACGCTTGTGCTGCAAATGCGCATCCTTGGCTTCAGCCGCGCCTTCTATGCTATAATACGCGCACAAACACGATAGCAGACCATCAGCCACCCGCCAGAAAGCAGCCATTTGATGCAAGGTTGCGCGTGCCAGCGGGGCGCATAAGGCTCTACTCAACTGCTTCTCAGCAATGAGCGTGGCCGCGGTGATGCCCTTTAGCCGCAGACGGTAGGAGCCGTTAGCCCTCCCCACGAGCGCCCAGGATAATACCCGGGAAGCAGGGTGGTACCGCGAGAACCCCTCGTCCCTGCATTGCAGGGATTTTTTATTTAAACAGGAGCAATGATGTTTGACCCAACTGCCATACCGATGTATAAACCTGAAGAGATTGAGCCAAAATGGCAATCTCGCTGGGAGCAAGATAAGCTCTACCAACCCTGGCGCGACCCATCCAAAACTAAATTCTACGCGCTCACCATGCTTCCCTACACCTCAGGCGACCTCCACATCGGCCACTGGTACGCAATGGCCCCCTCGGATGCGCGCGCGCGCTTCAAGCGCATGCAGGGTTACAACGTCTTTTTCCCAATCGGCTTTGATGCCTTTGGCCTGCCGGCAGAAAACGCCGCCATCAAACATCACACCCACCCCAAAACCTGGACTTACAACAATGTAGACCGCATGCGCAAACAGCTCAAAACCATGGGCAACTCCTTTGATTGGCGCAGCGAAATTGTTACAGCCGACCCCAAATACTATCGCTGGACTCAATGGTGGTTTGAGCAGTTTTACAAAAACAATCTCGCCTATCAAAAACTCTCCCCGGTAGATTTTTGCCCCTCCTGCAACACTACCTTGGCGCGCGAGCAAGTCAAAGGTGAAGACCGCCTCTGTGACCGTTGCGGTACGCCGGTCATCAAAAAAGACCTTAAACAGTGGTTCTTCCGCTCTGCGGATTACTCAGAACAGCTCTTGAATTATGAAGGCATGGACTGGCCAGAGATGATTCGCACCCTGCAAACCAAGTGGATTGGCAAAAGCGAAGGTGCTGCAGTAATCTTCCTTACTGAAGATAAAGACCCGCTGGAAGTCTTTACCACTCGGCCGGATACGCTCTGGGGCGTTACCTTTATGGTGCTTTCCCCCGAACATCCGCTGGTGGATAAGCTCTCCACCCCTGCCCAGGCTGAACTTGTTCACGCCTATCGCGAACAAGCCAAACGCCAGTCTGACATTCAAAGGGAAGCAACCGACCGCGAAAAAACCGGCGTTTTCACAGGCTCTTATGCGGTTAATCCGGCATCGGGGCAGCATATTCCAATTTGGATTGCCGATTACGTCTTGATGACCTATGGCACAGGTGCCATCATGGCCGTGCCCGCCCACGACCAGCGAGACTTTGACTTTGCCCGCAAATTTGACTTGCCCATCCAAATAGTCATTCAACCCGAAGGCGCAGAACCCGTTGACTCCGCCACCATGGAATATGCCGTAGAAGCCCATGGCATGATGGTCAATTCCGGTCCCCTCACGGGAACCCCGGGCGCTCAGAGTTTTGAAAAGGCAGTGGAGTACGCTGAAGCCAATGGCTTTGGCCACCGTTCGGTTAACTATCGCTTTCACGACTGGCTTATCAGCCGCCAGCGCTATTGGGGTTCACCCATCCCTATTGTGCACTGCCCCAAATGCGGTGCGGTGCTCGTGCCGGAAGATCAGCTCCCCGTGGTACTGCCGGATGATATCGAATGGACCGAAAAAGGCGATAACCCGCTGGTGATTCACCCCACCTGGAAGCACACAAGCTGCCCGCAATGCGGCGTCCCTGCCGAACGCGAAACCGATACAATGGATACCTTCATGTGCTCAAGTTGGTATCACTTGCGCTACCTCAGCCCGGATTACGATGCTTGGCCTTTTGACCCTGAGCAGGCCAAGTTCTGGGTGCCGGTGGATACCTACACCGGTGGCAGCGAACATGCCAACATGCACCTGATCTATACGCGTTTCTTCCATAAAGCCGCTCGGGATTGCGGTATATTAACGGGCAGCGAACCAATGCTCCAGCTGCGCAACCAAGGTATGGTGCTGGGCGAAGATGGCGAAAAGATGAGCAAAAGCCGCGGCAATGTCGTAAACCCGGATGATCTTGTACAGAAATACGGCGCCGATACGGTGCGCGCTTACCTCATTTTCTTCTCTCGTTGGGAACAGGGTGGCCCCTGGTCCTACACAGGCATTGAAGGCAACGCCCGCTGGCTGCGCAGGGTTTGGTCTATGTTCCTTGAACCCGCCGAAACCCAGGCTGACCCAAAAATACTTAAGGCCCTGCGGCGCAAAACCCACCAGACTCTGCGCGCACTCACTTTCGATTATGAGAACTTTGAGTTCAACACCATTATTTCCGGCCTGATGGAATTGCTTAATGAAATGGCCCGTGCCAAAAATGGCGGCGCTTTTGGCACGCCCGAATGGAATGAATGCGTGGATATCTACCTGCGCATGCTGGCCCCCGTTTGCCCTCATATCACCGAAGAACTTTGGTCTCGCTTGGGCAAGCCCTACTCCATCCACGTTCAACCTTGGCCAAAAGTGGATGAAGAAGCCGCCAGGGATGAAGAAATCACCCTGATCGTGCAGGTCAACGGCAAACTGCGCGACCGTATAATGGTCAGCCCTGAAATCAGCCAGGCAGAAATGCAGGCTAAAGCCCTTTCCTCCGAAGCCGTAATAGCCGAACTCTCAGGCCGCGAGCCTAAAAAGGTCATTGTCGTGCCCGGCAAACTCGTAAACATCGTGGTCTAAAAATTTTTTGTCTTTGTTCAGGAGGCTGGCCCAAAAGGTATCAGCCTCTTTTTTTTGTCCCCACTTAACGATGTTATTCCAGGTATTTTTGGGAAATGGTCATAAATTTACTCACTTTTTGTTGGTCCTCTCCCACTTTTTCAAAAATCTTTTTGCTTTTTTGACTTTTGGGTCAGCCTCTTTTTATTTCCTGCTCATTCCATAGCTAAAGCGCCTTTGTTTACCAAAAATCTATCTCATAGAAAAAGAGGCAAAACACTTGACTCGTTTATTATGATGTTATAAACTTTTAATCACAATTTATCATAATATATAGGTGGCCAGATGAGAAAAAGCGAAGCTTTATATGTTCAGGTCCAAAACTCACTTCTCGAGATGATAAAGTCACTGAAAATAGGGGATAAAATCCCGACAGAATCCGAGCTTGTTTCTCAACATGGAGTCAGCAGAATTACCATCCGCAAGGCAATAGAAAACCTTGTTTTAGAAGGCCTTCTTGAAAAAAAACCGGGTATTGGCACTACTGTTTGTGGCAGTTCCACCTCCCAAAATTCGGGCAGGGTTTATAGCTGGACTGAAGAAATGAAGCGGAAGAACCTAAAAACAAGTTCTTCCCACCTCCACATTCAAATCATCAGCCCATCTCCTAAACAAATTCAGGAACTTCATATGACCGGCAAAGAAAATTTGGTCAGAATTTCAAGGGTCAGACTAGTAAATGGCACCCCAGTAGCTATCATCGTCAATTATGTGAGAGAAAAATTTATTTCTGGATTTGCAGAAAAAGGTCTCTCCCAAGACTCTCTTTATCGAGAACTTGAAGAAAACTATGGTCTGATTATGGACTCAGGCGAAGAAGTCATAAAAGCACGCTTGGCAACATCCGCTGAAGCCTGCCTATTGGAGATTCCAGACGGTTCAGCAGTACTTCATGTTCAAAGAAGAACGTTTATTAAAAACAAAACTCCTGTTGAAATTGTGGATATGATAGCCCGCGGGGATAAATACCAATATTTTACAAAGTTGGAGGGCGGTTATAAAACAAGGGCTTTTGAGAATGGAAAATAACTTTAATTTAAATGCCGACTTGATTGACTTACATCTGGATGTAAAAAGTCCTGAGGATGCAATATATAAATCGGGCATGATGCTGGTAAAAACAGCTTTGGTTGAACTCAGTTATCTGGATGGAATGCTACATGCTTACAAAGATTTAGGCCCCTACATAGTAATTGCCCCTCAAGTTGCAATGCCGCACAGTAAACCTGGGTTGGGTGTTAATAAGCCCAGTTATGCTTTTGCCAGGCTTAAAAAGCCTATCCCATTTGGCCATTCTGAACATGATCCCGTTCATATTGTTATTCCTGTTGCGGGAATAGACCATACCAGTCACATCGGAATGCTTCGAAATATCGCAGGGGTATTGTCAGATCCGAAAAACTTTGCCAAACTTCTCAAAACTGAAAACAAACAAGAAATTGCAACTCTTTTTAACAACGGTACTCAGAGAAAAGGATAAAAATGTATGTACTAACTGTTTGCGGGATGGGTTTCGGAACAAGCCTGATGTTATTGATGGATCTTCAGGATATCGCAAAAGAGCATAATTTTAAGATAACCGGTGAAGCTATGGATATCTCAAGTTTTAAGGGGAAAAAAGCTGACTTAATCGTCGCCTCTGCCGAAATCGCCAAAACCATTGAATCGGATGGAATTCCTGTAATCGGAATCAAGAACATCCTGGATAAAAAAGAAATCGAAGAAAAATTGTTGTTGTTTATCCAAAATACAAATAATTAGGAGAATGCATAATGTTAAAGTTCGTCACTGATTTTTTGTCCACCCCAGCCTTTATCATTGGTCTGGTAGCCTTATTAGGCTTAATCGCATTAAGAAAAAGCGGTTCAGATGTAGTTAAAGGGACAGTTAAAACTATTCTGGGTTTCCTTATCCTTCAGCAAGGTGCGGGAATCATTGTTAACAGTCTTATCCCCTTTAGTCAAATGTTTGAAAGCGCTTTTCATTTGAAAGGCGTCATCGCAGAAGACAACGCCATTGCAGCTACTGTACAAGCTGTCTTAAGTCTTGAAACATCTCTCATTCTCGTCTTTGGCTTTTTGATTAACCTTCTGCTTGCGCGTCTTACTAAAATGAAATACATTTTCCTCACTGGGCACATGATGTTTTCCATGGCCGCAACCATTGCCATTGTTTTGGACCAGATGGGAGTCAATGGCTGGGCTGCTATCGCAATAGGCGCACTCATTCAAGGTTTGGCCTCAGTGATTTTCCCCGCGCTTGCTCAGCCCTTTGTACGAAAAGTTACTGGAAACGATCAAGTCGGCTTTGGTTTTTATGGCAGTTCATTAGTCTGGTTCACAGGTTGGATTGGAAGTCTTCTCGGAGATAAAAAGAAATCCACTGAAGATATCAAAATTAGTGAGAAATATGACTTTCTTAAGGAAATGTCAATATTGATGAGTATTGTGATGATCCTTGTTGTTGGGGTTACTGCAATATTTACAGATCCTGCTCTTATTGCTACTCTTTCTGGCGGAAAAAACCCTATTCTTTTTGTTCTATTAACCGCATTGACCTTTGTTGTGGGTATTCTTGTCCTCCTGCAAGGTGTGCGTATGTTCCTTGGAGAATTAATTCCTGCCTTTAAAGGCATCAGCCAAAAAATCGTTCCAGGTGCTATTCCCGCTCTGGACGTTCCTATTTTTTACTCCTTTGCCCCTAATGCGACAACCATTGGCTTCATTATGGCTATGCTGGGAGGCCTTCTGGCTACCTTTGTTTCTTCATTCCTCAAGGTTGTCATTCTACCTTCAGTCATCGGTCTCTTCTTCATGGGAGCGGCAGCCGGTGTTTTCGGAAATGCCATGGGCGGCCGCCGCGGTGCCATTATCGCTGGATTCTTGCTTGGCTTCCTGTTCCAGATCATTGTCGCAATCGCCTATCCACTTGTAGGCCTGGATAAATATGGTATTACAGGGCTATGGTTTGCTTCAACTGATGCTATTATTGTTGTGGCCCTGATGAAATTAGTTGGTCTTATTTTTGGTAAATAGAGGTAAGAATGTTAAATGTCCGCACTGTTCTGGGCGATATTCCTGGTGAAAAGATTGGCTTTACCTATCCGCATGAGCATCTTTGGTGCTGTCCACCGCCGGTGCAAAAAGATCGCGACCTTGAACTGACCGACTATGAAGGTTCTCTTTATGAGCTCAGAAGCTTCAAGGAAATAGGCGGCCAAACCCTGGTAGATGCCTCAACCCTGGATTATGGTCGGGATGGAAAAAAATTAAAAGCCCTCTCGGAAGAATCGGGAGTAAATGTGATTGCAGTAACTGGGTTTAATAAACACATTTACTATCCACGCTGGGTTGAAGTAACGGACATTGCTCACATTCGTCAACGATTAATGCACGACATTAAAATTGGGATGGATTTTTCTGATGCCAAGGCAGGAATCTTAAAAGGCGGCACTTGGTATAACATGATCCATCCCTTGGAACTTAAAACGACGCAAGCAATCATTCAGGCTCACCAGGAAACAAGCGCACCTATTTGGATGCATACTGAAGCAGGAACAATGGGAATGGAAATACTTGACATTCTCGAAAAGGGTGGTGTTCCTGCCAAGGCCATTTGTCTTGGGCATATTGATCGGAATGCAGACCCTTATTACCACAAAAAACTATTGGAAAGGGGCGTCTACCTTCAATTTGATGGCCCGGGTAAAGTAAAATATTTCCCTGATAGCACTCGTGTAGAACTTATTCAAAACATAGTTGAACATGGCTTTGAAGATCAACTCTTAATCTCTGGAGACATGGGCAGGCAAAGTTATCTGACAGGCTATGGTGGAGGCCCCGGTTTTACTTTTATCAAAACAAAGTTTCTTCCAAGGTTAATAGACCAGGGCATTCCCGAAGCTGCTGTTCACAAATTCTTTTATGAGAACCCCGCAGCCTGGTTGGCCAGATTTTAGAAAGCATATGATGAACAAATATAAGCTTGCAAATTTAACGAGAGAAGATGTTGAAAATCGCATTAAAGAAGGGGCTATTGCCATTTTACCGATTGGTGCTACTGAACAGCATGGCCCCCATCTGCCAATGGGCACCGATTTTTACCTCGCCGAGTTTCTGGCAACAAAAGTAGCTGAAAAAATAAATGGGATCATCTTGCCTACTATTCCATTTGGTTACTCATGGGTTTGGCAAAGTTTGCCCGGTACTGTATCCATCAAACACCGAACGCTTGAGTTATTTATTTCCGATGTTATTGAAAGCGCAAAAAGAAGCGGCTATCAAATGCTGGTCATCATCAATGGCCATGAATCCAATACCACAACCCTGAAATATGTTGTCAGGGACTATGCAGAGAATTCAGATTTCCCAGTTTACTATTTTTTCTATCCGGAATTTGATGAGGTCAGAACCAAATATTGTGAGTCGAAAACCTGGTTCGGCATGATTCACGCCTGCGAGTTTGAAACTTCTCTAATGCTTGCCTCAAATCCGGAACTTGTTCATCCTGAAAAAGCCACGCTGGAATATCCTCCCTATAGTTATGAATACAAACATGCAAGCCGTGAATTAGGAGAAATAAGCAAAAGCGGAATTTTTGGAGATGCTACTCTTGCCTCGTCAGAAAAAGGTGATGGGATGCTTAATGATTTTGCGCAGAATATTGTAACGGCAATTGAGGCGTTGCGGAAAGATTTTAGGTCATGATTACCCGGCAGGAATACCCCAAAACAACCTTAATTTTTCGTAACGTTCCCACAAAACTTATTTGTATGGTTTGCGAGACCCTCGAAACACAAAAATATAAGACGGCTGTTGAGATCACGCTTAACAGTGAAAACGCAGAACAATTGCCTCAATTCATTAAGGACTATCCCAACCTATTGATTGGAGCCGGCACAGTTATTACACCGGACGATGCCAAAAAAGCAATAAACGCCGGTTGCCAATTCATTCTGTCACCAATTCTGCTACCCAAATCTGTCTTCAAAATTTGCAAAGACAATAAAATTTTGGTGGTCTCTGGGGCATATTCCCCAACAGAAATCTGGCAAGCATGCAATTTTGGCTCAGCTATCGTTAAGGTCTTTCCGGCACGTGATTTACCCGAAAAATATATCATGGACATCAAAGCTCCCCTGGGTGATATCCCGCTGATGGCAGTTGGGGGGGTAACTCTTGAGAATGCAAAGCACTTCCTCCAGACAGGCTTTACGCATATAGGTATGGGAACAGGGCTCTTCGGTAAACATTTTGAATACGTCACGCAAGAAACTGTTCACGAAAAACTTAATCAACTTTGTGAATTGACCCTATCGTAATAGTCTTTAATAAGCTAAATCTATATTTCTTAAAGACCTTTAAGCAAACTCATTAATCTTGCCTAAGAAGAGGCAGTACAAGCTTCAGCCAATTTCTGAACTGCTTTTCACTTAACCCTCCCCCCCGCAGCCAGCAATTCTTTTTTCGCTTTTTCAAATCCTTCAGGGCTGATGGCTCTGGTGGCTTTTTCAAGAATAACGGCCTTAAAACCCAAACTTAATGCGTCCATTGCCGAATAAAAAACACAGTATTCTGCTGCCAGCCCGCAAATATGTAATTCTGCAACGCCTCTGTTTTTCAGATAACCCTCCAAGCCTGTAGCTTTTTTATGTCCGTTATCAAAAAAAGCGCTGTAACTGTCAACATGCGCATCCATCCCTTTACGGAAAATGGCTTCAACCCGTTGCTGGTCAACATGGCTGCTCAGCTCGGCTCCACAGCTGCCCTGCACACAATGATCCGGCCACAGTATTTGCTGCAAACCGCCAAGTTCTGCCGTATCAAAGGGCTTTAGGCCCTCATGTTGCGAAGCAAAACTACCATGCTCCGCTGGGTGCCAATCCTGCGTGGCAACAATCAGTGCATAGCGCTCTTGTAACCGATTAATCAGCGGCAAAATTGCATCCCCTTTCGGCACTGCCAATGCCCCGCCGGGAAGAAAATCATTCTGTAAATCAACAATCAGCAATGCAGTTTTCATATCAGCATTATACCGGAATCATCTTTAGCAGAGCTTAATCATCTTCGCAGATAAAAACTGGCAAGCCCTCTTCCATCCTGCCCAAAATAAAATTGAGTCCTTAACCCATCTTTTAAGCCTTAAAAATGGCATTTTAAGAACTAAGGTATACTCTTTGAAAGCATTCTTGCTGCTTTCTACTGTTTAATAATCGGCCTTAATAAAAAAAAGAAAAGAGCAAACGCTCTGTTTAAGGAGGTGTCATGAAAACGATTGTCGCTGCGGCGCTGGGGGAATGCGTTCATGTTGCAGGCATCACCAGCTTTTTACGCATGGCTGAAGAAGCTGGTTGGCGCACAGTCTTTCTGGGGCCGGCTGTTTCACCGGAACACCTCATTCAAATTGCTAAAGAAGAAAAAGCGGCTTTAGTAGGGGTGTCCTACCGCCTTACCCCTGAAAACGGCGAACGCCTTTTAGCCGAGTTTGCTGAACAGGCGGATGATCTGCACCAACAAGGCGTTCGTTTTCTATTTGGGGGCACCCCGCCTGTGGCTGAAAAAGCCCGCAATCTAAGTGGTTTCTTTGATGGGGTTTACGATGGCAGTGAAGAACCTGAAGTGCTCATGGCCTATTTAAAGGGCCAAAGTTTTGCCCTTCAGCCAACAGCAGCCTATCCGCAAACGCTGCTCGGACGCATACGCCAAAAAGCACCTCATCCCGTCTTAAGGCATCATTTCGGCTTGCCCAGCCTCTCGGAAACAATGAATGGCATTCAATATATTGCTGAGGCAAAAGCTTTGGATGTTATCTCACTTGGCATTGACCAGGACGCGCAGGCAAACTTTTTCCATCCGGAAAGGCAGAACCCGCGCACTGCCGGTGCAGGTGGGGTGCCGGTACGCAGACCCGAAGACTATAAAGCTCTCTATGAGGCTTCCAGAAGGGGCAACTACCCCTTGTTGCGCACCTATTCCGGAACGGATGATTTTATCCGTCTGGCCGAAATGTATGTAGAAACCATCAATATTGCTTGGTGCGCCATCCCTCTCTTTTGGTTCAACTTGATGGATGGCCGCGGCCCTTTAACAGTTCACCAATCCATTATGGAGCATCAAAAGGTAATGCAATGGTACGGCCAAAAAGGCATTCCCGTTGAATTGAACGAACCCCATCATTGGGGCATGCGCGATGCGTCAGATTCAGTCTTTGTTGCCTCGGCCTTTCTGTCTGCCTGGAACGCCAAAGCCATGGGCGTAAAAGACTACATCGCCCAGATGATGTTCAACTGTCCCGCCGCTCTCAGTGGCAGCATGGACCTTGCCAGAATGCTGGCCATCTTAGAACTGGTCAAACCCCTTGAGGATGAAAATTTCCGCATCTGGCGCCAAACGCGCACAGGCTTGCTTTCTTACCCGCTGGAACCGAACGCGGCGCGCGCCCATTTGGCCTCCAGCATCTACCTGCAAATGACCCTCAAGCCGCATATTGTTCATATTGTTGGGCATACCGAAGCTGATCATGCCGCTAATGCGCAAGATATTGTTGATGCGTCCCTCATGGCCAGGCAATCCATCCGCAACGCCCTCAGTGACAGTTTAGACCCAAAGCACGATCCCGTCATTCAAAGCCGCGTAAAACAACTTGTTGAAGAGGCCAAACTCACCTTGCACGCTATCCGAAACTTGGCCCCCAAGCACGTTCAAGATCCGCTCACAGATCCGCAAACTCTCAGCTTGGCCGTAAGCAAAGGGGTCTTGGATGCTCCGCAGCTCAAAAACAATTCTTTTGCCCCCGGCAAAAGCCGAACCGCCGTTATAAAAGGGGTCTCAACAGAAATTGACCCAAAGGGAAGGCCCATGAGCGAACGTGAACGTTTAGCAAAATTCTTGAAAGAGGAATAAATGACTGAAGACCTTAAAATTACTGTAATTGGCGCTGGTAATGGCGGTAAAGCCATGGCGGCCCATTTGGCTTTAATGGGAAAAGATGTAACACTTTTTAATCGCACCTTTGAGCATATTGCCGTCATCGCCGAACGTGGTGGGATTGATTTGGATTACCCGGAAGGAATCTCCGGTTTTGGTAAGCTCGCAAAAGTAACCGACAATATTGAAACAGCGCTTAAAGAAAGCAACTTAATCATGGTCGTTGTGCCATCTACTGGCCACCGTGATATTGCCTCTATAACCGCGCCTTACCTGAGAGATGAGCATATCCTTGTCCTGCATCCGGGGCGCACCTGCGGCGCCATCGAGTTTTATCAAGTTTTAAAGCAGGAAGGCTGTAAAACCAAACCCGCCATTGCCGAAGCAGAAACGTTCATTTTTGCAAGCCGTTCCGAAGGCCCCAGCCAAGCTCGCCTTTTCCGCATTAAAGAGTCCGTTCCCCTGGCGGCCCTGCCTGCCAACCGTACCCCGGAGGTTCTCAAGGCCATTCATACCGCTTACCCGCAGTATATCCATGGCGGCAACGTGCTCAAAACCGGCCTCAACAATATGGGGGCTATCTTCCATCCGGCCCTGGCCATGTTGAACACAGGCTGGATTGAAGCCACTCACGGTGAATTTGAGTTTTATGTGGATGGCGTAACGCCATCCGTAGCCAAAGTGCTTGAAGTATTGGACCGCGAACGTGTCACCGTTGCCTCTGCACTTGGCCTCCGTGCACGCACCGGCCTTGAATGGCTCGACTTGGCCTATAACGCCCGCGGTGATAACCTTTATGAGGCCATGCATAACCAAAGCGGGTATTACGGCATCAAGGCTCCGCCTACCATGAACCACCGTTATCTGACTGAAGAAATGCCGATGAGCCTGGTGCCTATTGCCTCACTGGGAGAGCGCTATGGTGTTGCGGTTAATGGCATTAATAGTATTATCCGCCTCGGCTGTTTCATGCACAACACAGACTATTGGCGCAAAGGGCGAACCATTGAAAAATTGGGAATCAAAGAATTAAGCATTGACGAACTCACCAAGTTCGTTGAAACAGGCGAAAGTGATTAAAAAACTTTACATCACATCCCTGCTGCAGTATCAGGGATGTGTTTTTTAAATCGGGCCAAGAGGAATATACTTAAGCCCTTGCGAGGTACCCGTGCATTTTGAAGACATGAACTGGATGATGCTTGAATCCTATCTAAAAAAGGATGACCGTGTAATCTTTGTGCTGGGCATGACCGAGCAGCACAGCCATCTTTCTTTGCTTACTGACAGTCTTATACCGCTTCACTTGGCCCAGGCGGCCAGCGCACAAACAGGGGTGTTGGTTGCCCCTCCCTTGCACTTCGGGGTCTCCCCTTCCTTCATGTCTTACCCTGGCACCCTTAGCCTTAAACTGCGTACCTACCTGCGTGTGGTTGAAGAACTCACGCGCGATCTTTATGCCCATGGCTTTAGAAGAATCCTCTTTCTGAACGGGCACGGAGGCAATCTGCCGGCCCGGGCACAATTGGCCGAACTGGCTAATGACCTGCCAGGGCTAGCCATGCGCTGGTACCAGTGGTGGACGAGTGATACAGTGGTGAGGTTTTCAAAAGAACACGGGCTGCCCAATGCACATTCCAACTGGGAAGAAAACTTCCCCTTCACGCGCACTGCGCAGGCTTCTCCCTCCGGTGAAAAACCTGTTATTCCTTATAGTGAACAAATCCACAACCCGCAAGAAATGCGCCGGCTTGCTCAAGACGGTTCCTTTGGCGGCCCATGGCAAGTAAGTGACACGCTGATGAAAGAATTGTTTGAACTCTGCGTAAAAGATCTCGTATCTTTGCTAAAATTATAGGTTATATAAAATAGAACGTAAATTCTATTTTATATAACCTTTTTCCTTTTTTTTGTTATACTAATAACACTTCATCTCGTGGATGCGATGCTAAGTTGAACAAGATTACATCTTGCACTCTCTTTAGTTTTTCACTTTTAACAAAAAAAGCGCTTTAAGGAGTAGAAAAGTTTTTAGGGAGCTAAGCATGCTTTTTCACTGAGAATTCTGTTTTCATGCCGCACCAAGCATACTCCAGCGTCATGCTGACGGAAGGAAGCATCTGGCCTTTGGGTTTTGGCTGCACTCCCTTCAACTTCTCACTTTCAAGAAAGCGTCCGCTCCAAAAACGAACAAAAGCCAGAACACTAAAAATAAGAACCTCAGGAACGAAAGCAGATTTCTGTAATTAATCTTTTAAGTTCGCTGAACTTTGAATAAACCCTAACTTTCTAAAAGCCCCAAAGCCAAGGCGGTCTACAAATGCCTTTTGCCGGTAACCGAATCCACCTGCACACAAATAACCTCAACGCGTGAAAGGGCTACAGAATCAAACTGCCACTTATCTTTGCCACTTTGGTGCTGCATAATGTATTCCAGGCCTTTTTCTTTAGCATCGGGGTCATTCAATATTTCAGCCTTCCCAAAGGCAATAACGCTTTCATATTTTTGGGAATAATTACAGGCCCTGGGGCCGCTGATAAGCGCCCCCGCATTATCCGCCTCAAAACAAACAAAGGGGTTTGCACGGATCATATCCAATTTCTGGCCCTCTTTTGCGCAATGCATATAAAAGTGAAGCTGCCCAGCCTTATAGGCATATCCAAAATTAAGCGGAACCACATAGGGCATGCCCTCCGGGCTTGCCAGGGCCAGCCGGCAAACCTGGCAATGCCCAAGTACACCCAAAATATCTTCCATTGATTCAATCTTACGGTCCAACCTGCGCATGACTGCCTCTTCCAGATTCTGATTTGCTTTCAAGTAAATTCTCCCGCATCAAGGCCATTTTGTAAACGCCTGTGCAAATTTCCATGGCGCTTCTTTGCAGAAACCTTATCGCCCTGCAAATCCACGTTTTCGCCTATTCTCCCTCAAGTATCCGGGCCAGTACCTGGACCAAATACCCGCTTTCCAGTTTTTGCCACTCCTCATTAAACCATTGCGGCAGACTCGGGCGAGAAACTGCCATTGCCATATTAATTAGGGGGCCAATAAGTTCATCCACCAAAACTTCTGCTGGGTTTTCATATGCATAGGCCTCGCAGAAAGCAGCCCCCGCCTTCTGGCTCAAAGAGGAGCAAACATTACGAATGTCCATCATCCTAAAGCCCCTGCCCATTAAGTTGTAATCAAACATCAGGGCTTTTGAAAAATCTCTGGCAACCGCCAGATTGGTAAAATAAAAATCATTATAGGTAATCGTTTTATTGAGCTTTTCAACCTTGCTTTCCAAGGCCTCAAAATCTTCCCGCATCTTCTTCCAAAATGGCAGCTCCTGGCTTTGTGTTCGTTCAGCGATGGCTTTCAACGAAGAAAGGTTAAAATAATCAAGCTCAGAGTACCACGTCTGGCGTAGTTCTTTAATCATTTTTTCGCCCTGATTGTGTAGGTCTTTGTACCAGAGCGCCAGTTTTTCTGCAATCGTTTCAGAATCAAGGTCACATGCCTCCCCCAGCCTCCAAAACTCACTGCAACGCAGATCTTCCAGCAGCAGTTGATTTTCGCCATCTAATTCCCACCCAATGGTTTCTACCCCATAGATTTTGAGTAACTGATAATGCCGGATTTCTCTTAACGATGTCTCATTTTCAAAAGTTTTGAGAACTCGGCTTTGGCCCTCTGCATCTTTAACCCTATAAACAGCAATGCCATCTTTTCTGCGGATCAACTCTTTTTGCACAAATTTTTTCTCTTTGGGATATGCAGCAGTGCTCATGCCTTTTTTATTTTCTTTTTCAACCTTCGCGAAACTTCCTGCACCTTCGCGCTGGGAGCTTGCAGGCTATGCCAAATATGCTTAAAAGCCTTATAAGGATGAAGAAAATAAAAACGAGGAGCCGCATAACGCATGACTTTGCGTATTTGCTGACGGCGTTCAGGTGAATAGCAATGCAGCGGGCACTGCGCACAGGTCGGTTTTTGCAAAAGGAAAATGCAGTTGTCCAACTGTTTGGTTGCGTACGCTTTTAATGCGTTGCATTCCAGGCAGATCTCACCCTTTGTGCCATGCTTACGGTTGCAGTAAAAGTCTATAACCGTAAGCAGTGTATTTTTTTCCTCCTCAAAAATAAGCGCCCTGGCATCTGCCAATTTTTGCTTAGCCATGTGCTTATTCTACATGGTTTTAAAGGAAAATGATAAAAAAATTAAGCCGCAAGCATGGCTTGGCCGCATTTACGAAGTGCATCCTGTTCAAGCCTTCCATCGTTTAGCACCTCTTCCCCATTAATAAAAACCCTCTCAATGCCAAAGGCCCTGCCTTGATCCGGTACAGCTTCACGAAGTATGGTTTCATTAAAAATGGTCAGGTCGGCAAAACAGCCTGGCTTTAGGTAACCGCGGTTCCGCAGCCCAAAGCGATCTGCCGTAGCGCCAGTCATTTTACGGATTGTGCGCGGCATCGTATCGCCGCTCCCAACCAAAGAAAACTTAAGAAACTTAGGAAAACAATCATAAATCGCCGGGTTCTGCACACCATGGTCTTCCACCCAGGCATCGGTCATATAAAGCACATGTTCATCTTTTGAAAGGTCGCTCACGATGGCCGACGTGCTGTAAGGTCCCATATTCACCCGGCCCTTGAAATGGCTTTTTTCGCAGAGGTCAATATAAGCATCCAATTCGCTCTTGCCCTCTTCCTTTGCAATCTGGCTGACTGTTTTGCCCTCATACTGCTCATAGCCGGGGCCAATGTAAGCAACCTGAATATCCGCAAAACCAAAACCGAGCAGCTTACTGCTGGCCTTTACCAGTAAATCCAGTTTCAGTTTGTTCAAAGGGGCCTGCTTTTCTTTAGGGCTTAAGGCCTGGTACCAGGCCGGCAGCACCACCGTAATTACCGAAACTCCCATGGTTTCACTGTAGATGTCAAACATCGCATCAACGCCGTTTCTGCGCATCCCGTGAATGATTGAAACCAGCTCGCTCTTGCACTTAAATGAATTGCGCCCTACAAAGATGGCGTGGGAATACTGCAACTTAAGTTGGGTTCCGCGTCCCATTTCTTCCAGCTCGTCCAAGGCTCGCAGCAGGTGCGGCCTGCCAAACAAGGAGGAATAAGCCATGGAAACAGCGGAACAGGCCCTCGGATGCACCGTGAGAGGGCGGTTATAACGCTCCGCAAGCAAGGCAACTTCCCTCAGTTCTTCTTTCGGCGCGTAAAGGCCGGGTTCATACATTAAACCCAAGGAAAGCCCGCAGGCTCCTTCATCAAGACCCTTCGCCATAATTGCCAGCATTTTTTCCTGTTCAGCAGGGCTAAGCGGGCGGCTTCCATAACCAGTTACACCGGTACGGGCTGAGCAATGCCCCACAAGGGTGGCAATATTGCAGGGCATTTTCCGGTCGATGGCCTCAAAAAAAGCCCCCACCGAACCATAACGTCCGCTCACTTTGTCAAAACCAAAAAGTCCCGCACCCACTTTTTCAATATAAGCACTGTCCTCCTCAAAACCCGTGCACGAAAGGCCGCAATTACCGGTAATAAAGGAGGTAATTCCTTGGCGGATGAAGGGCTCAAAATATTTAAGCGGCTCCTGCCTGATGGCAAACCAGTCGTTATGGGAATGCGCGTCAATAAAACCCGAAGAGATTGAAAGTCCTGTAAGGTCGCTTTCTTCAGCCCCAGCACACTGCAGGCCCTGCCCCACTCCAAGAATGCGTTCGCCTTCAATCAGCACATCCCCTATAAAAGCTTCTGTGCCCGTTCCATCGTAGATTTTGGCATTTTTCAGCAATCGTTTCATGGCAGCCTCCAATCCTATATCCAGAAATTATAATGCCCCCATTGTAAACACTCGGAATTAAAAAGAAAAAGGCTGGCATTGTTATAAGCCAGCCTTTTCTCAAAGATCAACTATTAAATCCAGCCGCGCAGTTCCATCGCCTTCACTACTTTGGCAATGGCAACCATATAAGCGGCATCGCGCATCACAACCTTTTTATCCAGCGACATTTCCAAAACGGAGCTGAAGGCCTGCGTCATCGCAATATCCAGTTTGCTCAGCACTTCTTCTTTGGTCCAGTAGAAGTTTTGGTCGTTCTGAACACCCTCAAAGTAAGAGCAGGTCACGCCGCCCGCATTGCACAGAAAGTCTGGGATGAGGAAGATTCCGCGCGCATTGATGACAGCATCCGCTTCCGGAGTGGTGGGCCCATTGGCCGCTTCGGCAATGATCCTGACGCTGGGGGCAATCAGCTTGACGGTATCCGCGTTCACCTGGCCTTCAAGAGCTGCAGGGATGAGAACATCCACCTTTTTGGAAATCCAGGCGCCTCCATCCTCAATCTCATACCCGGCCGCTTTGGCTTTTTCTTTATCAATGGTGCCATATTGGTCGGTAATGCTCTTGAGGAAGTAAGGGTCAATGCCATTTTCTTTGCTAAAGGTATAAGAGGTCTTGTCATTGCGGTCCCAGCAGGAAACGCAAACAACCTTACCCCCCAATTGCTCAATAAAACCGATTGAAGCGTACTGCGCCACGTTGCCAAAGCCCTGAATGGCTGCCGTAGTAGTCCTGGGGTCAATACCCAAGTGCCTCATGGCTTCACGCACGCAATAAATGGTGCCAAAACCGGTGGCTTCCGTGCGGCCCTGAGAACCGCCGCCGCCCAAAGGCTTGCCGGTGATAACACCGGGGGTATACTGCCCCATCACACGGGAGTATTCATCCATCATCCACCCCATCATTTGGGGCGTGGTGCCAACATCTGGGGCCGGTACGTCTTGGCGGGGGCCAACATTGCGGGCAAGAATGCGAATGTAGGCACGAACCAGGCGTTCCTTTTCACCGTTGGAAAGTGTTGCAGGGTCAACAATAATGCCGCCCTTGCCGCCGCCCAAAGGAATATCGGCAACAGCGCATTTCCAGGTCATCCACATCGCCAGAGCGCGCACGGTATCAATGGTTTCAGCGGGGTGGAAGCGAATACCACCTTTGTTGGGGCCGCGCGCATCATTATGCTGCACACGAAAACCCTGGAACACTTTCACCTTCCCGTCATCCATGCGAACAGGGATGCGAATGGTGAATTCACGAGCTGGCCAGCGAAGAATATCGCGGACCTGTTCGTCAAGGCCAAGCTGATCGGCAACATGATCGAACTGGGCTTGAGCCATCTCAAAAGCGTTGGTCGAACCAGTCATTTAATTCTCTCCTTTAGTTTTTGTCATGGCATTTGCCATGGCGTTTAAATTACTGATGAGAAATCGGCGCAATGAAAAACCGCAATTTCTCGTTGCAACGCTTAAATCTTATCTCTAATAAAAAATGCGTCAAGACGATTCAACATAATCCGCTCATTACTTGTGAATATTTACACAAAGTTGTTTTTTAATTATTACCTCGCCCGCGTTTTAGCCTTTCCCCAAGGCTTTTTTGGCTCTTTCCAGAATAATATCTTCTGTTTGCTCCCTAAATCCTGCCGGGTTTTTCGACGGAGGGTAGCAAATGCCATCGCTGCAAAGACTTACTTCTGCTTTACCCTTGCCCGTTTCCTGCAGATATACTGCCCCTGGTATATAGCGTCTGCGCAGCAAGGCTATAGCTTCTTCAGTAATGGTGTTTTGCATGGTTCCATTGAATTTAATTTCCAAAGGGCTTATTAATTCTTCCTGTATCAGGCAAAGTGCCCAACCATAACTGCTGGGGAAGATTGCTGGCTCCCTTCCCAAACGTTTCAGCTGCCTTGCAACAAGTTCCAGCCACTCCATCTTTTCACCGATCAAGCCCAATTTTGCAAGCAGCATAGAAGCCATGCTGTTTCCGGAAGGGATAACGTTATCGGCTGTATCCTTGCGTTGGGCTATCAGCAGTTCTGCATCCTTTGCTGTCTGAAAAAATCCCGCCTCCTCCGAATCGCTGAATAAAGCTAAAATAGACTCTGCCAGTTCCCGTGCGTATTTCAACCATTTCGCATCAAAATGAACCTGATACAATAACAAAAAGCCCAACCCTAAAGAGGCATAATCCTCAAGGTACCCTGAATTTTCTTTGCCATTTACCGCCCGTCTCACCCTTCTTAAACCGTTCTTTTCCTTCCAGCTTGCTTTTTTCAGAAGAAATTCCGCGCAGTTCACAGCAATTTCCAAATAATCCTCCCGATCAAGGGCAAACGCGGCTTCAGCAAAAGCCTGCAAAGCCAGGCCGTTCCACTCCGCTAAAATTTTCTCGTCCCTCCCGGGACGAACCCGCTTCTCTCTCGCCTTCAAAAGCTTCGCAATCGCGCCATCCCACTTCCCGGGCACAAATGCATCATCCCTCAAATGCAAAACACTCCAGGCCTGCCCGCTTTCTTTAAAATTACCCGCCTCTGAAACTCCAAAAGCCTCTGCGAAGGCGCGGCCTTCTTTCTCACCCAGCTCTTCCCAAATCTGTGCAGGAGTCCACACATAAAATTGTCCTTCAATCCCATCACTGTCGGCATCCAATGAACTGTAAAAAGCGCCATCAGGCGAAAGCAGCTCTCTTGCCATAAAATCGAGAGTCCGCTCTGCAATCAGGCGGTAAGCCTCATCACCAAAAGCCCGCCAGGCGTTCAAATAAGTACGGGCCAGAAGAGCGTTATCATAGAGCATTTTTTCAAAGTGGGGTATCAACCACTGGCCGTCTGTGCTGTATCGGTGAAAGCCCCCGGCTAACTGGTCAAAAATTCCGCCATTGCCCATCTTGGAAAGGCTAAGCCGCAGCGCGTCTTCATATTGCCTTCCCAAAAAGGAACCTTGCAGAAGGGCCGCCTGTTGCAGCACAAAATCCAAAGCAGGCGCCTGAGGGAACTTTGGGGCAAGCCCAAAACCCCCTTCCCTGAAATCTACATAATCTATCATACGTTTGCGAGCTTCTCCAAGCATCGCTTCTAAATTATCCTCTGTATCAAAAGCATTATCGCTGCGTTTCAGGCTTGCCTCAACCCGCCTTGCCACTGCTTCCGCTTCACTGCGCTGTTCCTGCCAGGCCGCAGCAAGGGACTTAAGCAGCTCACTAAATGCCGCAATCTGCCCATGCCTTTTTGGGGGGAAATAAGTGCCTCCATAAAAAGGCTTTCCTTCAGGGGTCAAAAAAAGCGTCATGGGCCATCCTCCGCTGCCGGTCATTTTCTGCAGGGCATCCATATAGATGGCATCCAGGTCGGGCCTCTCTTCGCGGTCTACTTTGATATTTACAAAATACCGGTTCATCAGTTCAGCAATTTCCGGGTTTTCAAAACTTTCATGCGCCATCACGTGGCACCAGTGGCAAGCCGAGTAACCGATGCTTAATAAAATGGGTTTATCTTCCGTCTTGGCCTTTGCCAATGCCTCCGCACCCCATGGGTACCAATCCACCGGATTATGCGCATGCTGCCTCAGGTAAGGGCTGTCCGAATCAGCCAACCTGTTACAATAATTTTCCGTTTTCATCCTTAGCTCCTTCTGCACTGATTTTTTGCAAAACATTCAGCTTTCTTTGAGCGCAAACTCCAAGCGATAGAAAGCCAAGGAATCCTTTGTATCAATCAGTGTAAAACCCGCTTTTTCATACATTTGCATCGTACCGTGATACGCTCTTTCAGGAACACTTACGTTCGTTGCTGCCAGGCCATGCAAAGCGGCAAAACCTTCTTTTTTGCAGTTTTCCAGCGCCGCTTCAAGGAGTGCCAAAGCCAGGCCCTGCCTGCGGTAATGGGGATGAACCATAAAACATACGATAATCGCGTTTCTGCCCTCTTTTAGATTAGGTGCAAAATATGCATGAATGCGGGGTAGGTTTTCATAGCTGTTTACGTGGCACCAACCTATTATTTTTGCTCCATCCATGGCCAATATTCCGCGCGTATATCCGCACTTCACATTTCCAAGCGCCATCTGTCTTGCCTTTGCACCTCTCACTTTTTCCCAGGGTTCATCACTATCAAGCAGGTGATCATACTGGCAGTAACAACCCCTCCAATGTTCAGCGTGCTGAAAATCCATATTATCAAAAAAATCAATAAAACCAGCCGCGTCTTCCGGCACTAATATGCGAAACTGAATGCTCATAAGCCCTCCGCTTTAATCATTCAAAAACTATTTTAATTATATGGGGGCATATCCACCCTGCAAGTCAGGGTATAAGAAAAAATCGAAGAAGCCTGTGCTTCTTTCGCTTATGAGTTGGAGACTTCCCTCAGCCGTGTCTGTGTTTTTTCAACCCAGGCCTTGTCTTTTCGGATCAAGCGGTTTTTCTTAAGGTTCTCGGCAACTATCCAGCGCATTGGTCTGGCAGGCAAATCAAGCAGTCTTTCAAAATATGGCCTTGCCTCATCAAAATACGCAGCCAAAACCACGCTCCAACCGTAACCCAACGCTTTTTTAAGACACTGCTCAGGCTCTGAAAGTCTGCCCTCTTTGTTGAGAGTTTCGCTCAAATACATCAGGGTTTCACAGGTCGTCTTTGCGTCTTTGATGTCCTTTAGCAGCTTCGGCTCGCAGAGGCCTGCCGCCACAGCCCTCTGCTCATAAGGGTTCCCATCGCTCCATTCCTTTAAAAATGGAAAGGTATTCTCCAGATTCATGACGCTTAATTCCTGAATGCCCATGGCCACGGTCTCACGCAGGCGCCAGCTTGCGTGGCTGGCTGTAGGCCGCAAAAAATTAAACGCTTTGGAAAGGTCACTCCCATACAGTAAAGCCTGCGCCAAAACACCGCAGCAGGCAACAAATTCTTCGGGGCAATCATGCACTTCCGCCGTAAGATAAGTCAGGCATTCATCTGCCTCAGGCTGGCTGGCGCTTTTCGCAAAGGAATATATAAGTTCAAGGTTAGCCCTCGGTCCGGGCAGCCCGCCATGCTGTTTCAGATAATCTATCGAATAGTTCATTTTGCAACACGCAGGCACACTCAACCGGAATGCTTTACCCTCCACTGCATTTAGCAGCGATTTTTCTTAAGAAATTCGGCAATTCTGCCTAAAGCTTCTTCCAGCTTTTCATAAGAGGTGGCATAAGAAGCGCGCGCAAACCCCATACCGGCATCGCCAAAGGCAGAGCCGGGCACCATGGCTACTCTTCCTTCTATTAACAAACGTTCGCAGAAAGCTTCATCGCTCAGTCCGCACAAAGAAACCTTCGGGAAAGCATAAAAAGCCCCCTTTGGCTCAAAAGTTTCAAGTCCAAGCGCATTGAACCCGCTGACTACCAGTTTACGGCGGCGGTCATACTCTGTGCGCATCTGAAGAACATAAGGCTCGCCGATGCGCAGCGCTTCCAGGGCAGCAAATTGTGAAATGGTAGGGGCAGACATCACAGAGTACTGATGAATGCGCACCAACCCGCTGCAGATTTCTTCGGGGGCGGCCACATAACCGACGCGCCAGCCAGTCATGGCATAGGCTTTAGAAAAACCGCCCAGCAAAATAGTGCGCTCACGCATGCCGGGAATCGTCGGGAAGCAAACATGCTCCACCCCGTAAACCAAACGGTCATAAATTTCATCCGAAATGACCAAAAGATCATGTTTTTCTGCTATCTGGGCAATCCGTTCCAGGGTTTCACGGCTAGCCACTGCGCCAGTGGGGTTGCTCGGGTAACCAATAAAGATCGCCTTTGTGCGCGGCGTAATTGCTTTTTCAATGGCTTCCGGGTCAGGCTCAAAATTATCCTTCATAAAAGTGGGGATTTCCACAGGAACGCCCCCCGCCATGGCCACTTCAGCCTGATAAGAAACAAAACAGGGCGTGGGGATAATCACTTCATCACCCGGGTCAAGTAGCCCGGTAAATACCAGATAGAGCGCTTCAGAAACGCCCACCGTCAGCACAATCTCAGTCGCGGGGTCATATTTCACGCCGTAAAGCTTATCCAAATGTGCAGCAAGGGCTTCACGAACCTGCAGTAAACCGTGGTTTGAGGTGTAGTGAGTCTCGCCCCGCTCCAATGATTCAATGCCCGCTTCAATAATAGGCCCCGGGGTGGCAAAGTCAGGTTCACCAATGCCAAGCGAGATGACATCCTTCATCGTTGCTGCAATATCAAAAAACTTGCGGATCCCCGAAGGTTTCAATTGGGTGATCTTCTTTGCCAAAATATTTTTCATGTTCTCCTCTTACTCCATTAAAACGCTTAAGAATTAACCCAGGAATTATCGCCGATATTGAACTTGCCGCTTACGCCATTAATAACCACGTCATGGCCAAGTAAAGAACCTTCAAGGTGGGCATCACTTACATGTGCCCCTGGGCTCAAAATGGAATCCTTGATAATGCTGCCCTGAACCACAACCCCCGCGCCAATCGAAGCATAAGGCCCAATCACCGAGGCATTCACCCGCGCTTCCGGGTGAATAAAAACAGGCGGAACGATAACGGTATCCCCGGCAATGCCTGCTTCTGTGCTGTTGGCGCGGCCATGCTCAAGCATGTATCGGTTGGTATCCAGCAATGCGTCTGAAGTGCCTGCGTCTAACCAAACTTTGACGCTTTCCGTGCGCATCATTGCGCCTTTTTCAAGATAGAGGTTAATGGCATCCGCCAGAAAATATTCACCCTTAAGCTGAATCTTGCGTTCAATTTGCTCTTCAATGGCCTGGCCAAGCTTTTCGGCATCTTTAAAGTAATAGGCGCCCACCACCGCCAGGTTGTTGTTCAAGTCTGAGGGTTTCTCAATCAAACGATTAACGCTGCCCTTGGAATCCACTTCGGCTACCCCAAAACGGCGCGGGTCCGGAACGGCCTTTACCCATGCCACCGCATCCGCTTTTTCGTCTTCAAGGCAGGCAAAAGAGTTTTCAATCAGTGTATCTGAAAAAACCATCAAGATAGGGCCGTGCAAAAAGTCTTTGGCATTCCATAGCGCGTCAGACTGGCCTTTCATTTCGGGCTGAAAGACATAATGCACCTTTTGCCCAGGATAATTTTTATTCATATGGGCTTTTATCAGCGCTTCCTGATTGGGGGAAAGGATAAAAACAAATGCTGCATCTTCCCGATTGGGCACAGTGTCAAACATGCGCAGCATATGGTCAAGAACAGTAGCCCCCACCAGAGAAATAAGAGGTTTGGGTCGGCTCCAGGTCAGCGGCCGCAGGCGGCTGCCCAGACCAGCCATAGGGATGATGATACGTAAGCTTTCTGCCATTTTTCCTCGCCGTTTTTCAGTCAATAAGCTTGCGCTTTCATTATAATGCGCACGCAGCTAAACCAAGGCTTAAGGCTCAAAAATACCCAATTCGGAAAAACTGAGTGAACTTGAACCCTTGCCTGCTGAGTTTAAATAAAGGCTAAGCCCGCCGCCTGAGCTTGCCTTGCTTTGAATCTCATACTGAAATTGCTCATTTACAAAAATATCCACCCTGTCCGCAATGGCCCAAATGCCGATGCGGTTCACAGCAGGGGCCAGCGGGGCTAATTTGCGCACACCGCTCCAGTCTCGCAGCAGCCTGCCGCCGCCTTCCTGAAGGTTACGAAAACGCATCTGCCCCCTGCAATTAAAGTCAAGCACAAAAGTGCCTACATTGCTGCCCCTCCAAAAACTGAGCCCATAGATATCCCCTTCCGTACAGGTTGAAAGGTCTACCCGCACTTCCATATAAAACTGCGAAGGCAGCACAATCTTGCTGTTGGCTTCAATATCCACCTTTTGGCTTTCAGCCGCCATGCTAAGGGTGCCCCCATCTAAAGACATCCGCCCGCCCAGAGGGGCCAGCACATACCAGTTTTGAGTGTCAAATGGTTTTTCAATGAGCACTTTGCCCGCAGCCGGAGCGGAAAGTTCTGCCGTGGGCAGGATCTGTGTGGCAATCAAATCCACAGTGGCTGTGCTGACGGGGCTTGGGGTGCGTGGGAACCAATCCCGGGTGGCAGGTGGCGGTACTGTTTCCGTACTGGCTGCTGGCGTCGCTTCAGGCATTTGCCCAGCCTGACACGCCCCAAAAATAAACAAGAGAATTAAAAACGGCACCCATTTACGCATGCTCACAATCTTACATGAAAAACCAAACTCTGTAAGTGCAAAAACTTTACCTTTGCCATGGAAAATTGCCGGGCCCTTAAGAACCTGCTTTTTACATCTGCAAATCGTTCATGCAGGGCCAAATGAAAAAGCTTAAACCTTGCTGTCTGGTTCCAAGCGCGCGGAATCATACAAAAATCCCAGCGCTGGTATAATGCCGGCATGAAAAAAGGATGGCCGTACCTCTTCCTTCTGAACCTTGTTTTTTCTGCCTGTGGCGCGCAAGGTCCCATTGTGCCCCATCCCAGTCCAACCCCGCCCCCGCTAGCAGAGGCTGCCGCATCCACCCAAAGCCCAAGCCCAATTGCCAGCCATACCCCTGCTGTTACGCCCAGCCTGCCTCCTGCTCAAACCTCCACATCATCCTCAACCCCAACCTTAACGCCAACCCCAACACCAACCCCTTTCTATTATCACGTCAAGCGGGATGATGACATGTTTGGCATTGCCCTGCGTTTTGGTCTCTCGCTGGAAGCGCTCAAAACCGCAAACCCATCCGTAAACCCTTACGCAATGGGCCAATACACCACCTTGGTACTGCCGCTTACTGCCACCCCTGCTGCTAACCCAGGCACGCCAACTCCAAGCCATCCCGCGGCAATAGCCCCGCCAACATACACCCCCACCCCGGAATCCGCTTATCCGCTTTTCGCCTACCGCGATGCGGCAGGCGGCTTGCAGGTCTTTGTGATAATGGCCAATACCACTGAAAAAGCAATGGAAAACCCTTCTGCAATGGTGACATTGCAAAGCAAGGATGGCAGCTACCAAACGCAGATGACGGCCATTCTGCCCCTCAACATTCTGCCGGCCCATACCACCCTGCCCCTGGCAGCCTACTTTCCCGCCCCGATTCCCGATACCTTTCTGCTAAACGTCCAGGCAGATTTTGCCCTGCCCGTACCGGAAAATGACCAGCGTTACCGCAAAGTAAGCCTGTCCAACCAAATTTTCAGGCTCTCGGAAGACAAAAAATCAGCGCAGGTAGAAGCCTCAGCCAGCTTTGCGGGCCAAACTGTGCGCGCCGCCACTGCCTTGGCTATTGCTTATGGCAAAGAAGGGCAGGTGCTGGGTTACCGCCAGATGGACCTCGCAAAGCCCATTCATGATGCCTACCCCATTCTCATCACCGTTTACAGTTTGGAAAGCCAAATCGAAAGTGTTAAACTTTACGTCGAAGCAAAAGCTCCCTGGAAGTGAGAAAACATGCAGTCTGAACTTTTCCCCCTGATTGGTAAAAAAACCTATGTAATGGGCATCCTCAACCTCACGCAAAACAGCTTTTCAGGAGATGGACTCTTGAAAAAAGAACACCCGCTTTCTGCTGCCCTTGCTCAGGCTGAAAAATTCATTACCGATGGGGCAGACCTGCTGGATCTCGGTGCCGAATCCACCCGCCCCGGTGCTAAGGAGGTCAGTGCACAGGAGGAATTGTCCGTGCTTCTGCCCGTTCTTTCCGCCCTTAAAAAAGCGGGCGTCACCATCCCCATCAGTATCGACACCTATAAATCTGAGGTGGCAGAAGCCTGCCTTGCCCAAGGCGCCCGCATGATCAATGATGTTTGGGGCTTCAAAAAAGATCCTGCGATGGCTGCTGTGATTGCCAGATATCAGGCAAGCGCGGTGCTCATGCACAATGTGCAGAAAAAAATACAGACCCAAAAAACAGAGCTCGGCGGACGCTATGTCGGCGTACAGTTCAAAAACATTCTCAAGACCGTCAAAAAAGGTCTCTCTGAAAGTATCGCTCTGGCAAAAGCAGCCGGTATCGCGGATGAACGCCTGCTGATTGACCCCGGCATCGGCTTTGGCAAGACCACCGAACACAATCTGGAACTCTTAAAGAAATTAGATGACCTGTGTGACCTGGGCTACCCCATTTTATTGGGAATTTCCCGCAAATCTTTTATCGGTTACACCCTTGACTTACCGCCGGAGGACCGTCTGGAAGGCAGTTTGGCCGCCAACGCATACGGCATTTTGCACGGGGCCGGCATTGTGCGCGTCCACGATGTGCGCCAAACCGTCCGCCTAGCCCGCATGCTGGATGCCATCCGCAACGCTTAACCCTTGTCTACATATTTTTAGGGCGGGATCCTTTTCTATACATTTTCCTGCCATTTTCACATCATTAAGAATGATAAGGTGTTAGACCTGACAGCCAGTCGTACACACAACCCATCCACCCACTCGTCATGCTGAATGCAATGAAGCATCTGGCCTTTCTGTCTTAGCAGCCTTATATACAAATATCCCCCATTTTATGTCGTTGATTAGCAGCCCATTTACCCCTGCTCCGCACCCCATCCACCCCCCTCGTCATGCTGAATGAAATGAAGCATCTGGCCTTTTGCTCCTTTTCTATGATCCGGCTTCTCATTACCTGGCACCTTTTCGCGTGCGAAAAGTTCCCTTCTGCGTTACACGCATGGCACCATCTCCACCACCCCCATTTCATCGCCCTGCAAACCTACCCTCGTCACCCTGAACGCAGTGAAGGGTCTGGCAGTTTTCAGTTAGCTCCACAGTTGAATACTCACAAAACAAGCCCGCCCGCCCTCGTCACCTCTCACCCCCACCTCGTCACCTTGAACGCAGTGAAGAGTCTGTCCTTTTTACTTTTCCGCACTCACAACCGACTCCCCCCATCCACCCCCCTCGTCATGCTGACCGCAGGGAAGCATCTGTCCTTTTATCAACCCCGAAGGCCGTTGGCCTCATCAATAATCTTTTTAGCAAGCAAAACTAACGTTTCGCGCTCATCGCCTGGCGTATTGCTGCTTTGCCAGTAAACATCAAGTAACTCTTCTGCACTCATCAGGCTTGTTTCCTGCCCTTCGCTCAGGCGCGTGCGCAGGGCGTTTTCAGCATGTTTGGAAAGGTTAAACTGAAAGGCCCCTTTCATACGCCTGCGCAGTTCAGCCTCATCAATCTGCGTTTCGAGTTCCTTCGGATAGTAAATGGAAAGCCGCGCGATGGCATTCTCAGCCTCTTTTTCAGAAGGCAGGGCACGCACCAGTTTATCCAAAACAGCATCTCCCGTCTCCAGGAATACCTTACGGTCAATAAAAGGCCGGGTGGCTAACTTGCGGAATTCATAACGGGTTTTGCCCTTTTCCAAACACACAAAAACAAAACCTTTCTCTTCATGGATTTCGCCAAAATCCACGCGTTCAATGGAACCTGGGTAAACCACAGGAGGATAGCTTTTTAAGTTCAAATCCTGAAACTTATGGATATGCCCAAGCGCCACATAATCAAAGCGCGGGTCGCGCACCAAACCCGGGGCAAACATAAGGTCCTTGCCAACCGTAATCATGCGTTCCTGCCCAATTTCTGCACCCTCAATGCTGGCATGCGCCGCTAAAACAACCGGCAGCGTAGGGTCCATTTTGCGGAAGCAGTCTTCAAAAAAAGCTTGCAGCTGTTCCGTAACCATGCTTTCGCCCTGGCCATCTTCCGCTTCGCTGTTCACCAATCCTTCAATCACTCTGGCACGGGTAATCCACGGTACAGCAACAAGGTAAAGAGGCAGCCCGCCCAACTGTTCCGGCGTGAAAAGGCGCGGCTTGCTGGCTACATGAATATAGGGGATTTCAAGCGTTTCCATTTCTTGCATGGCATGGGCGCGCAGGGCAGCGGGGGCAATATCATGGTTTCCGGTCAGCAGCACGGTTTGTATGCCAGCCTTGGAAAGGCGCAGCACACGCTTATCCCACTCGCGTTGGAATGTTGGCGCAGGTGACCGGTCGCGGTAGGCATCGCCGCAGAAAACAACCAAGTCCGCTTTCTCCTCAATGGCCGCGCTCACGATGCTATCCAGCGACTTCAAAAAATCCACCACCCGGGCCGGCAAACCGCTTTCGGGGTCGTGCTGGCCGTAATTGGCCATGTCTATATGGGCATCAGCAAAGTGTAAAATCTTAAGCATGGGCTAATTATAAATGCCAATCCGCCTTAATTTCCTCTGTGCGGGTTCAAACAATGCAGCTTCCCCCAAAATTAATGATCAACCAACGCTTGAATCTGGGCAATTCAAGCGTTAATTGATAGTATTTAAGTAGGGCTTACTCTAAAATTCGGGTATCAAAGCAAGAAGGAGCAAATACAATGTTCGATACAAAAAAGATTGGGGCGCGCATTGCAGAATTGCGCAAAGCCAAAGATATGACCCAAATGGAGCTGGCTGATCAGATGCTGGTCAGCTATCAGGCAGTCAGCAATTGGGAACGTGGCAATACCATGCCCGATATTGCCAAACTTTCAGACCTGGCCCGTATTTTGGGCGTTTCTATTGAAGTGCTCTTGGGTTCTGAAGAACAGATGAAAATCATCAACAAGGTGGTTGCCAAAGACCTTGAAATTAAACTTGCAGAAGTGGCCGAAGTAGCCCCTGTGCTTAAACCCTCCCAGGTAGAAGAAGCCCTCAACTCCAACACAGAAGAAAAAGTGAATATCGAAACACTGGTGATGCTTGCCCCCTTTCTCAGTTCTCAGCGCCTTGCTACTGAGGCCAAAAAGGCGCAGGTTGAAGACATTGCGGATATGATACCTTTGGCGCCCTTCCTTGAAGAAGAAGCCCTGGAAGATTTCATCAAGGCCCAGCCAAGCATGAAAAAAAACTATAAATCCCTGATTGCCCTGGCGCCCTTCCTCAGCACAAAACGCTTGGGCGCTTTCACCCGTGAAGCCCTCGAAACAGAAGACTTTGACAAACTGATTGGCCTGGCACCTTTCTTGGAGCCCGAAGACCTGGATGCCATTGCTCTCAAGATATTTGATTCCGGCCGCCACGCTGGCAGCCTTGCTGGGCTGGCTCCCTTTTTAAGCTCAGAAACCATCGGCAGTCTGGCTTCCCGCATTAACCCGGATGAGCAAAAAAAATATTTGATAGCCCTTGCGCCCTTTATCAGTTCCGGCAAACTCGCCGAAATTGCCCGGCAGCAGATGCAAAAAGGCAACCTGAAAATTCTGCGGGCCATTATGCCCTTCATCGATGGAGAGGATATCCTATGACACCCTTTTGGTTTTGGATCTGGCTTATCTGCCGTTAGACAGATAAAGGCGCGGGTTAACCCGCGCCTTTTCAATTCTTCTTAGCAATTTAGGCTTACTCTCCAAGCATCTCAAGCGCTTCTAAAGCAGGCTGCCAGCCGGGGTGCCATTCAAGGGCCTTTTTGTAATACCAGATCGCCGAGTTCTTATCTCCCAGCCCCTCTGTGCACTTGCCGCGCCAGTACCAAGACTCCTCCAGGCCCGAAGCGGATGAATTTGCAATCGTATTCTGGGCTAAATTCACGCAGTCCTGAAAGCGCTCGGTTTGATAATAGGCTTCATACGGACCGAACTGATACCACATCACCCGGAAAGGCCGTTTATAAATGGGTAGTTTCGCGTACGTTTTGAATGCTTCATCAAAAGCCGCCGCGGCCTCAGCATACGCCTTTTGCAGCACTAGTAAGTTGCCAATCCCAAAACGCGCAAAAAAAGCATCCTCCGGGTACGTTTCCGGTGCTTCAGTCAAAGCCCTTTGGCGCATAATTGCTTCGCTATGGGCGCCATTTTTATCTTCATCCCAATCTTCACCCAGCAAAGCCCGAACCTCTGCTTCCTTATCTTCAGGGTAAACCAGCAAATAAGTATAGGAAAAGTGCATCCATAGGCGTTCAAGTTCCTGCATTTTAAAATCGGTATGCCCATGATAGGTATCCGGTACGTGCACCGTCTGCAAAGCATCGTCATATCCCGTCACCAGGCCATAGTGGCCCATCCACTCATGGGTGTTGGCCGTATAAAAACCGCGCTCCAACATAACGGGGAAGCCCTGGCTCACCATCTTTTTCAGCATTTCAAAACTGCCGCCATGGCGCAGGATCGCCTTAAGCTGTGTATTGGCAAGCACATAATCGCGCATTTCATCCAGGCCCACATTCCGGTCATCTTCCTTCTGATGTATCACCGCCGCAATCTGATGCTGGTCCGCCTGAACGCCCCAGAAATTAAGGTACATGCCCAATGTAGTCGGGCCGCAGTTATTAAGCCCCTGCTTTTCCGGCTCAATCCCTTCAATCTGCGCCTTAGCTGGCAGTGCAACAGCGCTTGGGCTTGGGCTCGCCTGCACAGATGGTGAAGGGCTCGCAAGCGCCGTGGTTGGGGTAACCGCTGCCTGGGTGGCCGTTCCCGGCACTGCAGAAGGGCTAGCCTTTGCCTGGGCCTCCTGCATGGGCACAAAAACCTGTTCCTGCGGCTTGCGGAAGAAGTAGTAAATTTTCGCCCGGGCTTGGGTGTAATGATAGTACACGCGTTCATGCACCCCGGGTAATTGGGCAACGCCTAAAAAGAGCAGAATTAAACCGCCCAAAACCCCTAAGTAAATCCATGGTCTGCGCCGCAAGGATTTTGCGTTTGGTTTCTTTTTGGCCATTGGAGGGTAGTAAGGCTTAGGCATACTTTATATTCCTTGCGTCAGGGCTTTTCGCCCAGTGCCTGAAGTCCGTCTTTTGCCACCCACCAATCCGGGTGGTAAATAAGGGCCTGACGGTAATAATAAATGGCCTTGTCACGATCGCCAAGTGCAGCGCTGGCTCGGGCCGCCCAAACCCAGCTTTCTTCAAGGAAGTTTACCCCTTTATCCAGTGTCATTAATGCTAAATTGAGTGTGTCTGTATAACGGCCCGTATAGAAATATGCAAAGAAAGGCCCGGTCTGGTACCAAAGAATGCGAAATGGGCGTTCTTCCGGCTTTAGTTTGTCGTAAATGGCAAAAGCCTTGTCAAAAGACTGAGCGGCTGTTGCAAAGTCTTTCATTTGCACCAAAATACTGCCGCGGCTGTACCAGGCAAAAAACTGCTGGCGCATATCCTCAATTGCGTTAATGCGTTTGGTAATCTGGTCCAGCGCGTAAGATTGGTTATAGATTACGTCTTCTTGTGGGCCCAGTATTCCTTTAACTTCTTCCAGGCGATTCGCCGGAAAAATCACCAGATAGATATTATCAAACTGAGTCCAGTAATCCATCACCTTAGGATACGAATAAGAAATCTCACCATAGTACGTATCAGCAATACTCATGGTTTCTTTTTCGTCATCATATGCATAAACCAGCCCATAGTGCCCCATCCAGCCTTCGGGCGCGTCCATGCCGCGCTCAATCAGCACCGGAATGCCCGCCGCAATAAACTGTTTAATAACGTCCAGCTTGCCGCCGTAACGCACAAAACCTTGCAGTCCGGTTTGGCTCTGAACGTAATCCAGCATTTCGTAAGGCATCACATTGCGGTCTTCCTTACGAGGCTTCAGGATTTTCTCGGTATCCTTCTGCGTACAGGGGTTGCCCCAAAAGGTAAGATACATGGCCAAATTAGCAGGCCCGCAGTTGTTAAAGGTTTGCTTTTGGATCATAATACCGCGAACGCTGGCTGCATTCGGGATAGGCGTAGGCGTAATGGTAGGCGTGGGGGTCAGCGTTGGAGGGGCCGGGGTCGCCGAAATGACAGGGGTAGCCGTAGCGGTAGGCGTCGCGGTAGAAGTGGGAGCCATGGCTGTCATGGTTTGAGCCACGCCCAAAGCAATCGGGTCTTCCTTTTCACCCGGCACGAAAGTTTTGTTGCCGGGTGGGTAAAAGATATTGCGCACCCGCGCAGAAAAAGTGGCTACGTAATAATAAGCGTGGTCTTGCACAAAAGGGATATAACGATAGCTTAAAACAGCCAATGCCATAAACCCCAGGATGATACCCAGGTAAACCCATGGCCGTTGCCAGATTGTTTTGAGGGTGATTTTCTTGCGGAAATCACTTGAAGTCATCATACGTTGCATCGCAAAATGGCATTATAACCTAATCCGCGATTCTGATTTAAACGCGTCCAGCCATAACCTGTTGCGCTGCAACACTTATCTGGCAGCTTTTTAAAATATCCTATCCTTTCGGGTTTTGACCGCTGCAAAATGGATGGCTATGCCGGGTAAGAAGCCTTTCCCTTTGAAAGCACTGTCTTAAACTTCCAGCCGCCGTCTTTGGATGCTTGCTTTACCGCCTTGGGGATCGCCCCCAGGTCCAGTTCATACTCATAAACCTTTCCCTCAGGCCCATACTGCCTGCTTTTCACTTTTCGGAAGAGGGTCGTGCCGGACTGGAAGGAGCTTTCAGAGGAGCTTCCAAAAGAAAAACCAGAACCCTTCTCTTTGGTCATTTCCCACATATAAACGCAGCCTTCCTGCACGTCAGCGTACACCGAAGCCTCATAGCTTATTTCTTTTTTGCCGCTGCTCCAGCCTGCCTCCACAAACTTTTCTGCTATTGAAAGGTCAGACTGCCCGCCTTTCTGATGCAAAACCCTAAGGCGGTTCCATTCCTCACTGATTTGGGATAATAATTGCTCTTTGCTGATCATTTTTCTCTCCTTTGATAATGGGACTTAATAATTATAGAAGCGTCTCTTCAAGCGTACAATAGGGCAATTTTTCGATTTTTAATAATTGGAAAATTAAGAGGCAAACAGAAAAGAAGATGAGCTTGCTCCTTATTCAGTCCTTATAGGCCCGCCACAAACATGGAAAAAAACAGACTCACAAATGCTGCCATTACAAAAAAAAGAGCTTCCTTAAAAAGGAAGCTCTTTCGCTTATCACTTCGGTTTAGGACTCGTGGAAGCTGCCATCCACAACATCGCCCTCATCCGCTTTGCCCGCTTCGGGCTCTCCACCTGGCTGGGTGTATTCCGCACCCGGCTGTGCACCTGCTGCTTGATCAGCCTGATAAGCAGCCTGGCCAATTTCCTGCATCACTTGCTGCAGCGCCTGGCTCGCGGCGTTGATGGCACCGGCATCGTTGCCTGCAAGAGCATCGCGCACAGACTTGATCCTGGCTTCAGCGTCTGCCTTTTTCGCAGGGTCAACTTTTTCGCCAAGTTCTTTCAATGTCTTTTCACTCTGATACGCCAGGTTATCCGCCATATTGCGTGCTTCAATCACCTGCTTACGCTGCTCATCTTCAGCCTTATGAGACTGCGCTTCCTGCACCATGCGTTCAACATCATTTTTGTTCAGGTTGGTCGAAGCTGTAATAGTTACCCGCTGTTCCTTGCCTGAAGCCTTATCTTTCGCTGCAACACTCAGAATACCGTTCGCGTCGATGTCAAAGGTCACTTCCACTTGCGGAATCCCGCGCGGAGCCATGGGGATGCCATCCAGACGGAACTTGCCCAAGGTCATATTATCCGCAGCCATCGGGCGCTCGCCCTGCAGCACATGAATGTCCACAGAAGTCTGGTTGTCATCCGCCGTGGAGAAAACCTCGCTCTTCTTGACAGGGATGGTCGTATTGCGCTCAATCAGTTTGGTCATCACACCGCCCAGGGTCTCAACACCCAAAGAAAGCGGGGTCACATCCAAAAGCAAAACATCCTTCACTTCGCCGGAAAGCACGCCGCCTTGAATGGCCGCACCAACAGAAACTACCTCATCCGGGTTCACACCCTTATTGGGTTCTTTCCCGCCGGTAAGCTTGCGAACCAGCTCCTGCACCATGGGCATACGGGTAGAACCGCCCACCAACACAACTTCATTGATCTTATCCACAGAAAGTCCGCCATCCTTCAGTACCGCCTCAAAGGGAATCTTGCAGCGGTTAAGCAAACCTTCCGTCATTTGTTCAAATTTAGCACGGCTGAGTTTAAGTAGCAAATGCTTCGGGCCAGAGGCATCAGCTGTGATGTAAGGCAGGTTGATTTCAGTCTCCATCACAGAGCTAAGCTCAATCTTGGCTTTTTCCGCGGCCTCACGCAAACGCTGAAGCGCCTGGCGATCATTGCGCAGGTCAATGCCATTGTCCTTCTTGAATTCATCGGCAGCCCAGTGCACAACCACTTCATCCCAGTCATCGCCGCCCAGATGGGTATCGCCATTGGTAGACTTCACTTCAACAACGCCGCCGCCAACTTCCAGCAGCGAAACATCAAAAGTACCGCCGCCCAGGTCAAACACCAGAATGATTTCATTGTCTTTCTTATCCAGCCCGTAAGCCAAAGCAGAAGCCGTCGGTTCATTAATAATGCGCATAACCTCAAGGCCTGCAATCTTTCCCGCATCTTTCGTGGCTTGGCGCTGGCTGTCATTGAAATAAGCAGGCACCGTAATGACAGCTTGGCTCACTTTTTCGCCCAAATAGGCTTCCGCATCAGCCTTCAGTTTCGCAAGAATCATCGCAGAGATTTCCTGTGGGGTGTAGGTTTGTCCGGTCACAGGAATTTGGATGCGCACATCCCCGCCCGGCCCAGCAACCACCTTGTATGAAACCATCTTGCGTTCATTTTCTACCTGGTCATAGCGCCGGCCCATAAAACGCTTGACGGAATAAATAGTATTTTCGGGGTTAACAACCGCCTGCCGTTTGGCAGGAATGCCAACCAGGCGTTCACCATTTTTATTAAAAGCAACTACAGAAGGCAGCAAACGTGACCCTTCTGACGTGGGGATGACAGTAGGGGACCCGCCTTCCATAACGGATACAACACTGTTGGTTGTTCCTAAATCAATTCCTATGATTTTAGCCATATGATTTCTCCTGATCTCAAAGTTTCGTATGAATAAAGAATAGCAGGGGATTCATAGAGCAATATTAATATTTTCGTGAAGAAACTCATCCGTGGAATGCCAGCATCTTCCATAAGCTTAACCAAAAAAAGATAAGTGCTACGGCTTGGGTATAATTAGAAGAAATAGCAGCGAGGTGAAAATGAGCAAATCAGGCAGTTGGTTCAAAGGTCTTTTCTGGGGCGGCATCATTTCGAGTGCCCTGGTGCTTCTTTATACGCCTTTCAGCGGCGAAGACCTTCAAGCAAAGGCAAAAGATTATCTTGAAAATGTAAAAACCGAAATGCAGGAAGCCGGGGACGAAAAACGCCGCGAGATGGAAGAGCAGCTTGCCTTCCTTAGGTCTGGCAAATAAAACTTCCCCCAACTGAAAATATCCCTAATCTGCGGATGGCCTAAAACGCCATCCGTTATTTTTAAAAAAAACACACGTTTAGGGGGATGGAGTAACAGACGTTGAGGTGATCGTCAGCGTGCCCGTAGGTGTCAAACTGGGCAGTGGGGTTGGTGTAAAAAATGGCGTTGCCGTTGGAACAGGTGTCGCTATGACTTCAAGCGGCTTCGGGGTGGCAAGCAAGTCTGCTACGCTGGTGGGTCTGAGGGCAGGAATGCCCGCAATGTCGTTCACATAAATTTCCCCGGCTTGGCAAACGGGGTCCAAAAAGCGTACCATATTCTCCCAGATGAGCGGTTGGCTGTTTGCTGCCGTTTTTTGCATGGCTGCGGCCAGGCAGCCGGAACCTGCATTGTAATTAAGCAAAGTAAACTTCCACAGGTCTTCATAACTGGTCAATTCGCCAGCTTTGCGGCCTGTTGTGTTCTTATAAATTTGCTGCACCTGCTCGCAGTTGGCGAGCAGGCTGCGCGCAAAAATGCTGATGCTGAAATTGGCCTGGCTCAAATCCACCCCCACTGGGCAATCGGGGCAGGCGGCGTTCACTTTCTGTACCAGTGCGCCGCGCAATGTTTGCTGCTGGGCCTTATCCAAATTCCCAAAACCGCGTTGGCAGGTCTCATTGCTGAAAACCAGCGGGCAGAACTGAGTAAAGAAATCCGGGTTCCAAAGCAGCACGGCATCCGCGCCAATATCAGTCAACTGGCCCAAGCCGGCTTCATAAGCCTTCTGATAAATACCCGGCCAAAACTGGCTTTCGCGGCTGAAAACATTTTTCATCATCTGGGCCGGAACACCGCGTTCCTTTCCCACCCGAATAATTTCTGCATCAAACTGATTTTGCCAGGCATTAATCACATCCTTGGCGGCTTCAACCCCGCAAACGGTCGCGCTGCCATTGACTTCCAAACCTCCGGCTGGGCAAGCCCCAGCGCTTACCAAACCCTGGCGGATTAAAGAACCTGCCAGCAGAAAATAGTCATTGCTGGAAACTAAATCAGCCTCAAGTTCAGGGGTGCGCAGCCAAGGTGGCGGCCCGCTCACGGGCTCAAAAGCTTGCCAAACCTGAGCGCAGGTCGAAGATTGGCTGCCTTTCCACTGCGAACTGAGTACATCCACATAGTAGGCAGGCTTATCAGGCGAGCTCTGCTCAGGGTTGCCAAAATCCCCCCAGGGAATAACCCGCACCTGTGCTTCATAGGTTTGGGTGCTGTCGCCAAAGCTGGAATCGCCCCAAAAACTAATTTTTGCTCCTGCCATGCCGGTGGGGCTGAGGGGAATATCGCAGACAGCACCCGGGCAGTTAAAGGGTAAGCCGTTAAGCATCCCTCCCATTTGAATAATTTCTTCGTTGGGCAGTGGTTCTATCCCCTCCAGGCGCAGATAAGGCAATTCAGTGCATTTGTTCTCACCCGGCGGATTTTTGCAGCCTGCAACAGAAACAAATATCTCTGCTGCGGGAAGTTTCACCTTAACTTCTTTGATGGCAGGGGTCACATTCTGTAAATGCAGGTAAAGCCCGCTGCACTGTTCAGGCGAGTTAACTTTCTCATCATAAACACAGGGCTTGGTGGCTGCCCATTGGCCTGCAACAGCTGTGTTGCAGAAATAACGCACTTCTTCAAGGATTGGCCATGTCTCATGCTCAGTATAAACTTGGCACACAACCTGAGAATCCTTCCAAGCCATCAGCCACCATTCATAGATCGTAGTATTAACGCTGATGGTCGTAAAGCGCTCCGGTGCCTTAGAAGGCAGGGGAGTAGAACGCACCAGGCTGATATTGAGCAGGCCCAAAAGCATACTGCAGATCAAAACAGATCTGAGAAGAGATACCAGTGGGCTATTTGCTTTTAAGCTTTTCATCTTTTCCCTCACGCCCTATGGGTAAGGCGTGCCAAAAACAGGGGTTGAATATGACCAATCCGAACCGCCGCCTTCAATTGGGTAAGCGCCGGGTACACTCTGTGTGGGAAAACTAAAATTTACCGTAGGCACAAAAGGCTGCGGCGTGCCTGAGCTATTACCAAATGAGTAAGTTGGGCTGGCAGCCGCCTTCGCAGTCTGCTGCCAGGCAGCCATCGCCTTTGTGGCCTGCGCTTCATAGATAAGCACAATTTCGCTTAAAGGGGAAGCTTCACCGGCAAACTTTCTGGCGGCATGGAAAAGCCCGGAACTGGCAGGCTGTAAGGGCAGCAGCACCTGCACCTTTGTTTTTTCATCCATCATCCACGGAGAAAGCGAATCCCAGCCCATCAAGCTATAGTGGATGCGCGCAGAATCCCCCAAACGCAGTATAAAAGGGATCTTGCCAAGCATTTCATTCAGGGTAAAATCGGTTTCCATCTTTGTTTCAAAAGTGGCGTAGTAGTTTGCAAGCTTGGCTAAACGTCCTTCCTGCACCAGTTTTTCAAGCAAAAGGCCCAAAACCTGTTGCTGCCGGCGAGCCCGATCCACTTCGTCATTATCCGAAATGTAGGAAACATAGCAAAGTAAACGCTGCCCATTAAGTGCATGCAATCCCGAAGGGATACCTCCGCAGGCATCTTTAATGGGGAAAATCACGCTTACTTCTAAACCACCCAAATAGTTGATAAAATGTTGAAATTCAAGGGGATGTACCAAAATAAAGCGGTCAGGGCGCACGCCAAAGTTATAAGCCAGCGTTTTTGACACCAAATCCATCCCCCCCAAAGCAAGGCTGTTACTGAGGCGTCGCATACCAATATCCGGCAGATAAACCAAAAGGTTAGAAGGCACTGAAACCATGGCGGCTTTCGCCAGACGCTCATTCACAAAAAGGATGTGCAGCGCCATAATGCGTCCGCTGTAAGGAGCTTCCTTTTCAGTGCCCATAAGCAGCCAGACCTTAATGTCGTTGCCTAAGTCAATCTGCTCGGCAGGCTGCGGAACCGGGGTTAGTTCTGCGCCCTGATGGGTCTCAAACTTATACCAGGGCTGCGGGGTTGGGGTCGCTGTTTCAGAAGGCAGCACAGGCGTTAAAGGCTGCATTGCGTATGCTTGGCTGGCTATCTCTGGCCTGCCTTGTTCTAATGCATAATTCCCTGTCTGGCACCCTATCAGCAAAAGCAGTGCCGCGATACTTAAAATAGCCAGGCTAAGTTTAGGCGCGTTTAATTGGCATAATTCAATTTTTAATGTGCATCTAATTTGTTTCATCTTTACCAACATAAACAAGCGGGGTAGTAAGCATCACTCCGCTATGATAAAGATTATAGCCACTGGGCATTAAATCCCATAGCATCTTTTCTAATACTTTTTGGTGGTTTTTATAAAGATTTCAAGAAGAGTAGGGCTGGCTTAGACCATGAGAAGCGCCGCAGCAATCAGCAGCAGGGCAACCAGTGCAGAGGCAATCCATATCCAACGCACTAAGCTTTTTTCAACCCGGCTTTCATGGTAGAGGAAAAAGCCTGAAACAAGGTCAACAAACCAGGTGATAAAAGCGATCGCCGGCAAAATAAAAAGCTGCTGTGAGGGCACTTTTTCCAGGGTAACCCAGGTAATGCTTGGGTAAAATGCGTTGATGGCAATGCTAAGAACCAGTAAAAGCAGGCTAAGCCCTAAACCGCACAGAATACTGATTCGTGCCTGCTTTTCTGCCCATATTTCCTTCCAAAGCATGCGGGCATTGCGGTCCAGCGCCGGCAATGTTTGTTGCGGCCCCATCTGCTGGAACAGATCCGCCTGCGAGCTGAAGGCAGCCGGGTTTTGTGGTGAAATAGCATAAACCCTGGTGGGGCCTTTTACCAATACGGTATAACTGGGTTCGCTCAGGCAGTATTCCACCCTGCCCAGGCCATTCACTTCTTTCTCCCCAAGAACCAAACCCGGAAGATGCGGCTTTGGCAGGGGCAGCGTACTGCCAAAATCAGCAAGCGGTCTGGCCCAGTTAAGCTCGCGGTTAGGGATAAAAACCCTGTGCACCCCGCAGGAAATCTCCAACCCATTCCGGGAAAGTGCATACCGCATGCTTCCATGCTGGTAAGCCTTGTAAATAAAAAACACCAATAGGCTTAGGCCAATCATGGCCAAGCCCAATGGCAGCCCCAAGCCCATCACAGGAGCCGAAAATAAAGCCGCCCCACCAGCAAGCAGAACGGCTGAAACCGCCAAACCGATGCCAATGGCAATCTTGCCGCGTTTCAGAGGGGGCTTGTATTCCATGAGCCAATTATAGCGGTGACTGCATATCTGTGAAACAAGAGCTTCCCCTTATGAACAATTTCTCATTTATTGAAAGGCGCAAGCCCAAGTTTGGCCTGCAAAAAAACATGCTCTGCAAATCTCTCCTCATCCTGAAAAGGATGAAGGCTGCGCATTTCTTTTATCTAAAAATCAATAAAATCACCGCCCAAAAGGCATCCGCCTCTTTATGACCACTGTCTAAATGGTCTAAACGCAATCCATTTGTTTTTGGTCTTCATTAATTTTTTATTACTGCGTCAAATCGCTTATCATACAAACCCTTGCCCTTCCGCATAGCCATTAACCCTTCCGCATCGCTAACATGTACAAATAACCCCTCGTCATGCTGAATGAAGCATCTGGCCTTTTGTGCTTTCCTGCTCCCCGTCCACTTGTCATTGTGAGCGCCGCGCAACATTTGTCCTTTAAGCCACGCCCACCATCGCCCCAACTTGTCATCTTGAGCGCAAAGAAACATCTTGTCTTTTTCCGATGTGTCTGGCCCTTACCCTCGCTCCTCACCCCCTTCATCCCTCGTCATGCTGAATGAAATGAAGCATCTGGCCTTTCTCATTTTTTTGTTTTTAACCCTTCTCGATCCTGAATCTAAAAATACATCTTGCGCTTGTTTTTATACCCCAATAGCGTCTTCACACATCCATTTTCCTCGTTGACTTGGTACCTTTCCGCACGTAACCCCCCTTTCCGTATACCCCTTTCCGCATGCGGAAAGGTCACCGAACCCTGAACAATAAAAAATGGGAGATCCCGCTTAAACCTCAGGTTCTCCCATGCATTAAAACAAGAATACAGAACTAAGCGAATTCCATGCCTTTATGCAAAGCCTCAATATTCAGCTGCATAAACTTTTTATGCCTCTCAGCCGTATGCGCGGCCAAAGCGCGCTCAATAGCCCCTTCGGGCAGCAAGGGCAAGGCTTTCATGAGGGCGCCAAGCATCACCATATTGCTGGATTTTTCATTACCCAGTTCCTGCGCGATGCTATTGGCAGGCACCATAATAGAGCGAATATCCTTGCGGGTAGGCTCGTGGTTCACCATGGATTCGTTCACAATCAGCGTGCCGCCGCTTGCCATCAAAGGCTCATATTTATCCAGAGAAGGCAAATTCATCGCCAGCACAGCCCTGGGGAAAAGCACCGTAGGAGAGCCAATTTCCTCATCTGAAATAACAACGGTGCAGTTAGCCGTACCGCCGCGCATTTCAGGACCATAGGAGGGAATCCAGGTAACCTGTTTTCCTTCATCCATCGCGGCATATGCCAGCAATTGCCCGGCATACAAAGTGCCTTGTCCGCCAAAACCAGAAATGATGATCTCTGTTTGCATTAGTTGCCTCCAAGATTCAATGCGGGGTTTACCTTGAAGTCTCCCACAGGGTAGAAGGGCAGCATATGGTCAGCCAGCCACCTGCGCGAGTCGGCTACATTCATGCCCCAGTTGGTTGGGCAGATGGACAGTAGCTCTACCATGGTAAAACCCAGACCCTGACGCTGTGCTTCAAAAGCAGTGCGAATTGCCTTTTTGGCTTGGCGAATGCCGCGGGCATCGTGCAAAGTGCGTCTTGCAACGTAGGCGGCGCCATCCAGCGTGGAAAGCATTTCGGCTACTTTAATCGGGTAGCCCTGCCGTTCCACATCGCGCCCCATGGGGGAAGAAGTGGTTTTTTGCCCGGGCAAAGTGGTGGGGGCCATCTGTCCGCCGGTCATTCCATAGTTAGTGTTGTTGATGAAGATGGCGGTAATCAATTCACCGCGAGCCGCGGCTGCTACAATTTCGCCCATGCCGATAGAAGCAAGGTCGCCGTCTCCCTGATAGGTAAAGACGGTTTTGCTCGGCACGGTACGCTTGATGCCTGTTGCCATGGCCGGTGCACGGCCGTGTGGGGCTTCAACAAAATCGAAACTGAAATAATTGTAAGCAAACACAGCGCAGCCAACCGGGGCAACCCCAATGGTATTGTGCAGTTCGCCCATTTCTTCCAGCACTTCCGCCACCAGACGATGTGCCACACCATGGGTACAGCCCGGGCAATAATGCGTCGTGCGTGGTTCAAAACCGGCTGGGCGTTGATAAACAAGTTTAACATCGCTGTCAGTCATCTTAAGCTCCTGTTCCGATCTTTTCCTGGAGGACTGCCAGCCAACGGTCGCGCGGGTTGCCCTCTAAGGTTAGCGGGCCCTTAACCAGCGCATGGATGGCATCCAAAATTTCATCCGGATAGGGCATAACGCCGCCCATTCTTCCGTAAAATTCAACAGGTTTGCGGCCCTGCACAATGCCGCGTATATCATCCAGCATCATGCCGTTATTGGCTTCAACCACCAAAAAAGCCTTGGCCTGGGGCACCAGCTTTTCAACAGCCTCAACAGGGAAGGGGTTCAGGGTGATGGGCCGCAGCAAGCCAATCTTAATCCCTTTTTCACGGGCAGCGCGAACAGCGGAAAGGGCAATACGCCCTGCAGTGCCATAGCCGACCACCACATATTCGGCATCTTCCAGATAATACTCGCGGAAGCGTACTTCCTGTTTGCGAATTGTCTGCCATTTCACTTCGTTACGCAGGTTAAAGCGTTCTTGGGCCGGCGGGTCAATATTAATGGAAGAAAGTATCACCTTTTCTTTGCCGGGCATGGCCTTCACCGCCCAATCGGGAACGTCCTCACGCAATGGGGCAAAGGGGGGCAGTTCAGCAGGTTCCATCATCTGGCCCAAAGAACCGTCCATCATCAGCGCAACCACCACGCGATACTTTTCCGCCAGATCAAACGCCAGAGAGGTAAGGTCCACAGCCTCCTGCACGGAAGCCGGAGCAAGCACCAGCAAATGATATTCGCCATGGCCGCCGCCATGCACCATCTGGTTGTAATCCCCTTGGGAGGGGGCAATATTGCCCAGGCCGGGGCCGCCACGCACAACATTCACCAATACCGCCGGAAGTTCAGTGCCGGCAATATATGAGATTCCTTCCATCATCAGGCTGAAGCCCGGGCTGGAAGAGGAAGTCATGGTGCGGTGTCCGGTACAGGCTGCCCCATAAACCATATTGATGGCGCCCAGTTCAGATTCAGCCTGCACAAAAGCCCGGCCGATCTCTGGCATTCGGGCAGAAAGGTGCTCAAGCAGTTCAGTCTGTGGCGTGATGGGGTATCCAAAGTAAGAAACCAAGCCCACCCGCAGCGCAGTTTCAGCGACTGCAATATTCCCTTTGATGAGTTCCTTAGCCATTAGTTTTCCTCCTTCGGGCTTGGCCTTTGGCCGCGGTAAACCGTAATCGCAGCATCAGGGCAAACTGTGGCACAAGTTCCACAGCCGGTGCACAGTTCTGGATGCAGCATGAATGAGGGATGATAACCTTTTGGGCTCAGCCGGCTCATATCTAAAGCCAGAACCTGATTCGGACAGTCATTGACGCAGGTTTCGCAAGCCTTACAGTACATTTCGTTGATTTCTACCCAACCTTTGGCGGGCATGCATTGCCTCCTTTATTTTCTGCCAATTACAGGTGAGTAAGGCAGAATTTAGATAAATTTAGTATACCTTATTTACTTTTTACAGCACCTTATTATTCAAAAAGAGAGTCTTTAACAAAAAACTTATGAGCAAGACGCCCTAACACATGTTAGGGAAGGCTCGCCCCAGCAAGGCAAGCATTTCCTGCTGAATGCCGTGGCTGATCTTGCGCGCATCCAGCTCCTTGGAAATATCTTTTGCCTGCATAGCCTGCCCAAAACGCACCTGAGGGGTCACCTTCCAGAAGGCTCCCTTGTTTTTGCGCAGCGAAAGTGCAAACTGCATGGCTGTTGCTAACTGCTGTCGGCGGCGCTGGTCTTTGATGAGGCTGATCACGCGGTTGCCCCAAGCCTTGGGGTGCACCATATGGCTTAGCAGCATAGGCTGAATGACCGTCTCTGGCACTTTTTGCAGAAAAATACCAATAGAGTCTTTCCATTCCCCTATGGACCTTTTGGCACCGCAGAGAAGGGCTGGGTCTGGTTCCAACACTCCGCGCGGAAAAACAATCACCGCTTTTCCTGCCTGTAAAAGGCTTATCACCTCTCGAATAACATTGGCCCGAAGGCTGATGGCGTTTTGATCAACAAAAATGAGTTGCTTGCTGATTCGCGGTAAAAATTGCAGTGTTGAATGTGTGCCGGCAACAATGTGAATATCCGGGCGCTTCATAGAAGCCAAGGCCGTAATGCTGTCTACCCAACCTGGATGATTGCCGACCACAAGCACAGGCCCCGAGGCTGGCGCCTCCGGCTCATTATGGGCAATAAGGCCAGCCGTTAACCGCTTGAGGGCCGAAAGGGCGGCAAAGTTGATTGGAGAATGAACTAACTGCGCATCCATCTCGGTCAGAAACTGGCTAAGCTGAATAATAGCATTCCGGCTGAAAAGGCTCATTAACCGATAGGGCAAACTACCCTCTCTGAACCTAAGCGATTTTAAAATGTCTGCCTGAGCAATATCTGCATAATTAGCCGGGGGAGTTTCGGCAGGGAATTCTTGAAAAGTCCCATCCAGTTCATGCTGTTTCATATCAAGCTTCTCTAAATCGGATTTTATCCCATAAATTAAGGGGCCCGTGTAAAAATCTAATCTTCAACCTGGTACTGATATTGCAACTATACCCTTTGATTGAACCCATCTGAAAGGAAAGTGTAGCGCGATGAAAAACCTTATTTCTTCCAAGAAGGACGAGTCCATCCCTCGTAAGAAACGGCACTTCTTGCACCTTATCCTGCCCACCTTAATTTTGGCGGTTCTTGCCATTTTCCTCTTTACCCAGGAGAATCAGGCTGCAAGCCCAAAACAGGTTTCGCTGCCCCCATTGGATGACGCCACTGTAAATAAACTCCTAAACGAACAGATGCCAGCCGCGCTTAAAGAGAGAAAGCTGGATACCTGGAAATTATTTGATGTTAACTTTAGTGAAGATCGTCATGAAATATTACTTTGGATGGCGGAGGTTGACCCCACAACTAACTTAACCTTACCTGGTGAGCCTCATCTGATCCTCTCAAATTATGACGCAGTGACTTCAGTTTGGAATATGAAGTTCAGTATTGATGATGGTTTTGGGGCAAGTCTGCATAGTTCATCCTTTAAAGACACTGAATTCGCTCAGCAATTCCCGGCTGCAGACCCCAAACTACCCAAGGCATTGCAGGTATTTGGAGGGTATTACCTGCCCTGGAAAGCTGGCGATGCCAAATACCTCACTTGGTCAATTGGCCATAATTCATGTGCCTATGGTTATTGCAAGTACGCTTTCGACTTTTCTGATGGAAAACCCAACTTCCCAGTTCTCGCTGCCAAAGGCGCCTATGTTTTTCATTTCAATGATAGCTGCTGGGATGGTGATAAAAACTGCACCAACAGCATCACCCTGCAGGATCGCAGCACCACGCCATGGACCTATCAAATTTATCTTCACCTTTCACGAAATAGTGTTCCGGCTGCTATCCGTAAAATAGGCACTTATGTTCCAAGAGGGGTTCAAATTGCTCTTTCAGACAATACAGGTTACAGCACGGGTGCGCATCTGCATTTTATGGTAACCAGCAGCCTTACAAGTAATCCTTGTAATTGGTATTGTTGGGGTCCTTCTGTAGATATTACCTTCAGGGACGTAAAAATAAACTGGGATGCAGGCACGCAGGGTGGTCGCCCGAGAATGTACTCTGAAGCACAAACCTGGGGCGGTGAGTATCAGCCTTACAACCTGTTCACCAGTGGAAACACCCCTGATGTAAAAAAATACTTTTACATTCTCTCTCCGGTCTTCAAAAGTAATGATATTGAACAGGCTTACCCATAAACCTGAAAGAAATAGTGCAAACCCTTATAATTAACCCTGCCGCAAGCAGGGTTAATTTTTGAAAATGAATGACTTGGAAAACACGCCACTTAGTGAACGCGAGCTTGAGATACTCAGGCTCGTTGCGCATGGCAAATCCAATAAGGAAATTGCTCTCGAGCTGTATATCAGCATCAATACCGTTAAAGTGCACTTGGCTAAAATTTTCCAAAAAATTAATGTTTCCTCAAGAACAGAAGCCACACTTTACGCAATAGAGCACGAACATGTGGCCTCGCCTAAGCCTGCCTACGGGAATGGCGTGCCACAAAATCAGGAACCTCGGGTAGAACTGCTTGTTCCCCCAACGGTAACGGTAGAAAAAACCGCTCCCCGCCTTACCATTAAGCAGCTCCTGCACAGGTACTGGTGGGCACTTGGCATTGGGTTGTTATCCATTCTGTTTTTTTCTATTGCCTGGGCAAAGGGCTGGATATTCCCCCAACCCACCCCCGACCCTATCTTGGCTGCAATGAGTCAGGAACGCTGGAAGGAACTTGCCCCTATGTCCGAAGCCAGGGCAAATATGGCTGTGGCCGTCTATGACAATAAGATTTATGTAATTGGTGGGGAAACGGAAGAAGGAATAACGGGCCTTACAGAGGTCTATGACATTGCCACAGATACTTGGTCACGCCTGCCTGACAAGCCTACCCCCGTCACAGATGCCAAGGCTGTTGTTGTCGGCGGCAAAATTTATGTAGCAGGTCGCAGAAAAAATGGTGCTGACGTAGCTAGTGTGATGGAAATATATAATCCTTCTTCTCAAAATTGGCTTTCTTTCCCCATAAACATAGAAGATATTGAAGACCTTACTTTTTTTTCACATGAAAATTTACTTTACTTGGGTGTATCCAACACTTCTAACAACCAAAGAATTTTTTCATTGTATAGCTCGAGTACAACTGAAATGACCTGGAAAAAAATTTCAACACTCTACAATGTTTCTGGGGAATGTTACGCAGTAAAATCAGGAAATTCGATTTTACTTATCGGAATTAAGGGCTCAGAAATGAAACCAATCTCAATGGTCTTTTCACCTTCAAATGATAATAGTTTATCTATCGTTGACAATCTAAATTCATTTCAGTCAAAATGTGTTGACTGTTCTTATATGAATCTAGCTGATTATATTATTGGAGTCTCTTCTTCCAATATATTCATGTTTGATCCGCTCAGCAATTCGATTTCTCAGAATACATGGCAACATAACATGCCCGTTGTCTTTAATTCAGGTAGCATCGCTTTTCAAAATAAGCTTTATGAATTTGGAGGCATAGGTGCTGACAATGCTTTTAGATCGACAGTTTTCACTGTAAGCATTCTGTATACTATCTCAATTCCTTTTATTACAACTGGAAACAAGTAATATCATATCATTTCATTTCTATTCTACCCAAAAGATATTTTTTGTCTTTTTCCAGACTAATCAAAAGCGTTTTGCCATCTCTGGTAGCAATTAAAGTTTCATCAGGAAAATTAATAAACAAAAAATAATGTCCAGGCCTTATGTTGAATATTTCAATAACACCTTGTTCGTTAGCAAATCCAACATAATCTCCCAATTCAGAAAAGCCACTTGTGAGTATTTCAGGTGGTTTATATTCGCCCTTTATTTCTTGAGCTGGCGTTAAAATCACTCGTGTATTTTTTAATATTACATTTGATGCTTCAATAACCAACAAGCCGTTTATTGAAGCCTCCCCTTTGGCTGGCTCTTCAACTTCTTTTATCAAAGTATTATTCTTATCTTGAGAATACTCATTTTCCAAAGGATAAGAAAGAACTTCGTGAACTTGAGTTTCAGACGATGGATAAATATCATTCAGAAATGAACTTGTCTGTGTGGCAGTTTTGATCTGTTTTTCATATACATTCGATGTTGAAGGAGAAATAGAGCAAGAACTATAGAACAGACTAATGCAAATAAAAAGTGCAATGGGGAAAAATATTTTTCTCATGAGCAATAAATATGATGGCCTCCCAAATTCTTCAAGGGAGGCCTTTGATAATATACCATTTAATGATTGAAACCCAAATAAGCCTGCATCGTATCGCCAACACTTTCATCAAACTTCCAATTACCAACGAAAGCAGCCAAGGGATGGCTTGAACCATCACTGGTAATTGAAAGGGATCCCACCCAACCATCAGGGATTTCAGGACCTTCTGTATCAGCTAAACGAAAGTTTCTTTGAATAGAACCTTTGGCCGGAATAACAATGTTTGTTCGAACAACTTGTTGTCCCCCACCTTCTGGAGTATAGACAAGCTTAACAATTGCGTCAGTTGATCCTAAATTTTGTATTGCCACACTTGTGGCAAAACCATTTGCCAAGCGTTTAGCAATAAGAGGAATAGTAACCTGAGAGCTGGTTAATGAACCAGGAACTGCCTCATATGCCGACATCCCTTTATTTGCAGTTTTTCGATATTGAATTACTGTTACAAACTGCTTTCCTGAGGCAGATATCAATTTACAACCCCCGTACCATCCTTCTTGTGAAAAACGGGCTGTATCAGTAAGGGTATTAAAGCCATAAGCTCCATTCACCGGAATATCAGAATCATTGGGAACTGTAAAGTTTACCCCAGGAGAAGAGGGGTCTTTTACACATGACATTTGGATGTCATTAACTGGGATTGCTGTATCCCCAATATTCTGAAGAATGATGGAAGTGGTGAGCGAATTTCCTAAGCGAACATAAAGATAAGGAATAAACCAAGTAGTATTTCCCTGAGGAAATCCATTGTAGGCAATGAGAGAATCGCTTCCTGAAAACATATTAGTCATTACCGCAAGAGTGCCATTTGCAGTTGAGGTTGAAACTTTTGCAGATCCCCAAAAATTTTCCCCCAGCTCAGCTTGAAGTTCAAGGTCATAAGAATAGGAGGAGAAAGGTTGTATTTGCGAGATCGTTTTTACATATTTTACAGTTGAAGGGGGCCTTGCTGTTACTTCCACAACAACATCAATAGGAATACCGTTGGATGTGTTTTGGATAACAATTTGAGAATTTGCAGTACCTCCCGCGGAACCTCCATGCCGGGACACAAAAGGAACATAGTATATCGAACTGGGTGCACCAATAGCAGTATAAGCCGCCTCTGATGGCGCCTGATTTCTGGCTAACTGCTGTACTACAGCAGCAACAGGTTGATCTGAAGAAAGAACTACCGAACCCTGGCCGGAAGTAAGACCTGTATCAAAGTACTGCCGAACCACTGAATTAGCCCCTGGAGCTAACTGGAAGTTTGTAAAGTTGGACCCAGACCAAGCAGTGCCATCTTGCTCAAAGTAACTTGCTGTGACATTTGCTGTACTTGTCCCTAAATTAACAATTGTATAATTCGTGGAAAGTCTTTTTGTTGCAGCATCAGCAAGGGCAACACTAGGATCTGAGAATTGAAATAAACCCAAAAGCATTGTCATGAAAAACAAAAATGCCAGAAAACAACGTGTTTTTTTCATATGTACTCCATTCTGTACAAAAAGAGTTATGTACTGATTATAGAAAATACAACCATTAAAACAATAATACGATAGGTTTATCTTTTATTTTTAGTAACTTTCAGCAAAACGAAGCCTAAAACAAACCAGAGACCTTCGGAAAAAATGATAGTGATTCTACTAACCGAAGCAATCATTCCTGACACAAGCACAGACGCTCCAATAATATTTTTAAATCCATTAGTTAAAATTAGTTCCCTTATACCTAATCCCATTGGCACTAAAAAAGCAACAAAACCCGCAATCCACGCTTCTGAAAAAATGGATGAGTAGTTTAATAATTGAATGAATGAAACAGGAATGTTTTTAATGCTTAAGGCCAAATGAATTTGGTGCAAACTTAGTCCATATAGAAACCATTCAACAAGTGAAATTACAAATACAATAAACCAGGTTTGTGGTCTGAGAACAACAGTGCCCTCAATTTTTAAAAAACGCAGTAATCGATTTCCAAGCTTAATCAGCAAAACCCATTCAAATAAAGGAATTAATAACAGCAATAAAATCAACCAATTATTTAATGAACTTAACAAAATTAGTCTTGCGCCTAAAATAAGAATGCCAGACGAAACAAAATAGAGAATTTCAATAATTGAAGCAACTATAGTGGTTTTGTAGGATATGCCAGATAGATTCTTAAAGGCTTCTCCGCGAGAAACATAACCCCATATATATCCCGGAATATATTTAGGCATAAATGAAGAGCTATAAGCAATTACTGTCGAGCGCAAACTTAATTTTTCATCATATCCATTAACTACATACCAAAAATTAACCATCTGCAAAAAATAAATAAGAAAAATTATTAAAATTGAAAAAACTAAAGCTTTAAAATTAATATGACCAGCATCTACATTATTTAGAAAGGCAATTAAGTTTTTTTGAAAAAAGTAAACAAAAAAAATGATGCCGACAAGATAGAGCAATAACCTCAGGAAACTTTTGAATCGATTTTGATTCATAGCTTCTTTGCCATTATCACGTAACCTTGTGGAAATCTAGTTTGTTTAATAAAAAAAGAATCCAGCCAAAGCAAGGGTTTAATAATAAAATACCTATTAATCCAAACAAGAAGAGGTCTCGCAAACCTAATCTTCCATAGGCTAAGTAAAAAGATTAATGAATATTGGTGTCCAAGGAATAACAACAAGCCTCCAGTTACTTGTGAGTCCATTATCTGCAATTTTTCTTGCTCAAGCAATTGTTTTAAGCCATACTCAGTATATCGATAGTAGTCGTTAGGAATTTCATGTAATCTGCTAAGGTGCGGTACTGAGAGTATTAGTATTCCATCCTTTTTTAATACTCTGCTTACTTCTTTAATTGCAATAAAAGGCATGGACAGATGCTCAAAAAGCTGCAAGCATAAAACAGAATTAAAACTCTCGTCGTTAAAAGGAAGTGCGTGAACATCTCCTTGAACATCATTAGCTTTTGGAAAATATTTAATATCAAGAAAAAATGTTTTGTATTTTTGAGCATCTAATTCGGACTTGTACAAAGCATTGGCACTTCCAATATCTAACAAATAACCCTCTTGCAATTTTGGAAGGAAGTCTTTGAAAACGATTTTCCAATTTCTATACGAAACGGGGGAAATGTAAGCAGCCTCTCCACGTTCACGAAGAAACAACTCTATTTCAGTCCGATATTGTTTAAGCCGACTTTCATTATTTTTTTTCATAACCTAGATAGAAAGCCTCATCTATTAGTAATTTTTTTCCATTATTTTGGCGAGTTCACGCCAAGAATAATGATTTTCAGCTTTTACTCTTCCGTTTGCTGAAAAAGTTTTCCATAAACCTTTATCTTTTATCAGTTTGCTTAAATTCTCCGCTAATTCATCTGCATTACCAGGCTCAAACAAAAGACCCGTTGCGGAATCAATTACTCCTGCAATCCCTCCTGCCCGACTGCCAACACACGGAGTTCCACTTGCCATGGCCTCTATTAAAACTGCGCCCTGTCCTTCCTCTGTTGATGGGAGAACAAAAATTTTACTTTCTCTCATTGTGGATGCAATTTCATTTTGTGTTTTGGTTCCACAAAAAACAACCTTCTCGGCAATATTTAACTTCTGTGACAAATTAAATAAATCTTCCTTTTCTTCACCTTCCCCAATAATTACTAAACGATAACTGGGAAAGGATTTACTTATCTTTGCAAATGCTTGAATAAGATAGTTGACTCCTTTTCGTTTAATTAATGAGCCAACAAAGAGTATTTGTTCTAACCTTTCACAACTTGTATTATAAGGAAATATATCCAAATTCACACCAGTAGGAATGACTGTGATATTTTGTTCTTTAACTCCCAGAGTAATAGCTGCCTTTTTTAGATCTTGGCTAACCGCGATCACTTTCTTAGCATTTGCCAATGCAATCTTTGTAAATAGTTTTAATAAAAAGTTGTTTTTGATACCATATATATCACTGCCATGAATTGTAACAACATATGGCAACCGATGTTTTACTTTTGATAAGTAAGCTGCCATCCCAGACAAAGTCCAATTTGCGTGAATAACATCCATATTGTGGGCATGCTTACCTATTGCAACTATTAAGTTTATATAGAACCTAAATAAAAGAAGTTTTGCAGAAAAACTTTTTTTCCATGCTGCTGGAATTCCTGCTGTATCTCTTTGGAGAATTTCGTTTTCTTCTTTTGCAGCATAGCGAACCCTATAAACCTCAACACCTTCCATAACCTCATGATCAAGAGCACCTGGGTTATGCATAGTTAATACACAAACTTGATGACCATTCATAATCAAAGCTTTTGCTGCTTCAAAAATAAAAGGAGCCCTAAAATCTCCTGTCCATCGAGGAAAATTCGTTGTTATGATCATTATTCCATGGTCTTGGTCCAGAGTTATCATTAAGACAATCCTTTTTGATAATTTTTTTATTTCTTTTATATGTTCCGCTATGAACTTATCAAAAGAAAAGCCAATATAAGAATTCCACTGAAATTGTATTATTCCATAAAACTCAGAAATAAAATCTTATCTCGTTTGCAAGCTTAAAATATAGATAATGGTTAATTGCAGCATAAAAGAGAAAGGTTTATCGACCAAACTGAGACTCTATTAAACACAACCAATTTTTGAGTTCCACTTAACAAAGATAATATCTTTGATGTAACACCTCCAAAACCTTCTTTAATATATAAATGAGATGTTCGCGCATCGCAAATCAACCCAGCCAAAACAGGTGGATTTTCATTTAAATATAAAGCTTTCTTTCCCCATGATATTAATGCTTGCTCGTAGTCTCTATTGTTCGCAAAAACATAAAAATCCGTAGGCACAACAGCCCACCTGCCCGTATACGGCGTAATCCACGCACCACCGTCAACACCGCGGTAAAGCCCAAAACCCCAGGGAGCAGTATTGATGAAAAACCGTGCGTCAGCAGGCAGATGGTTATCTATCCAGTTAAGCGCGTCCAGGTCATCTTGGTCAACAAGAATCGTAGCCTTGTTAATCGGGTTTCTGCTGGCCCAGCCCCCAAAAATCAGTACAAAGAGCATAAATGCCAAAGCAATCCCTTTTACAGCGGTTTTGGCGAAGGCACCTTCCATCTTTTCGTAAAAGAAGCTGGCCAGGTCAACCAAAAAACTTGCCGACATAATCGAAATAGGAAAAAAGAGAATTAGCCCAAAATAATCATGTCGAAAACTGGAAAGTTGAAGTCCTACAGGCAGTGAAAAAAGCCCAACCCACAGCGCCCAAACTGAAAAGGAAATCTGCTTTTTGCGCAGCAAACTCCACAGCACCCCTGCCCCAGCCGCAATGGCCAGAACAAGATTAAGTTGGTTGCCTATCAAAAAACCGAGATAAGTCCATTGCTGGGCACGGTCCTCAGCCGCACTGACGAACCCAACCGCAAGCGATGCCCTCTGCCCGCTGAATTGAAAGATGCGCCAGTACCAGGGCAATGTAACCAGTAAACCCAGCACTATCGGAGTGGCCAGGTAAAAAATCGTTTTCCAGTCCAGCTTTTTACTCGCCGCAGATTTAAGCAGCCAAGCCAGGCCTAAAGCCACAAACCAGGCAGCCAGCAAAAAAGCGTTAAAGTAATGGGTCAGCAAGGTTCCAGCCGTCAAAAGGAATAAAGCCAAAAGGGAGCCCGCTTTCCTTTCACCCCTGTATACCTTCAACCCCAATGCCATCGCCAAAGGCATCAGCAGCATCCCGGCCAAAAGCGTATATCTCCCCCAGGAGAGGTAATATCCGGGCATCTTTGTCACAAAGGCCGAAATAAGCGCAGCCAGCGTGGCCGTCTTCCAATCCTTTGTCAGGGTCTTGCTAAAGGCATAGATAGAAAGGCTCACCCCCGCGCTGATAATCTGTCCCATAAAGAGCACAGCAAAGGGCGCAAATTGCCTGCTGAAGAGGGAATATAAAGCGGTAAAACTATGAAATCCGTAATGATAATAAAAGTTGCCAGGCAGATATGGCTCCAAAGAGGCTGTAAGGCCGCCGGCTTCCACCATCTTACGCACAATCAAAGAGTGATGCAGCGAGTCTACCCAGTTGGGCAGCAAAAGTTCCCGGGCCTGCCACAAACGCCAGACGCACAAGGCTGCAAATGCCGCAAAAGCCAGTAAAAATTCCTTGTTAAAAGCCAGCTTTTTGCGGTTATATAGCACACCCAATAAAAACAATAAAGACCCGCCTATCCAATAGGCAATTTGCTTATTCGGCCCAAAGGGTAATTTCATCAAATAAAAAAACAGCGCAGCCACAGCCACCGCAGAGATGCTGACCCCAAAAATGCCTGCCAGTTTTTCAGCAGGGTCATCAGCATTGTGTCCCAGCCATGCCCACCAACACAATCCCGGCAGCAAAACCCCCAACATGCCTGCTGCGTGGTTCATATCCGCTTTACGCTTTCTTTATCCGGCACTTTTTCAAGAAGGCTGCTAATACTCTGCCCAAGCAATGGGTGCACCAAAGCAGCAGCCATCTCAGCCAATGGCACAAGCACAAAGGCCCTTTCATGCAGACGCGGGTGCGGGATTTCCAATCGAGGCATTTGCACCACCAAGTCATCATAGAAGAGGATATCCAAATCAATCAGACGCGGACCATATCGAAAGTTTTCTTTTCTGCCAAGCTCTTTTTCGGTCTTTTTCAAGAACGTTAGTAAACCCAGCGGGCTCAACTCGGTTTCAACTTTCAAAACCTGGTTATAGAACTTGGGCTGCTCCGTGTATCCCCATGGATCAGTTTCATACACCGCAGAAACTTGGCAAACCTTCATCTTGCGCGCCAGCGCGTCCCTGGCCGCTTGCAGGTTTGCAAGCCGGTCGCCTAAATTAGTGCCCAAGCCCAAGTAAACCTGATGGCTCATCCCATTTCCGTCTGGGCAATCGTAATCAGGTCATGCAGAAGGCCGTAAGCAGTCGTTTTGGGGCTTGGGTCTGTTTCCAATACGCCCAAAGCAGGCAATACATCCAACTTAAAGCGCACAATGGAACTTGGCCCGCCAACACTGTAAAAGGGCGAGTCTTTTGTAACACGCTGTGGGTGCACCTTTCCTATTGCTTTGCCATCTTTTATATCAACGCTGCAAACCAGCTTCCAACGCTCACCAGTCTGTTTGGCATCGGCAATCATTTGTGGGCTGATATTCCTAATGCCTGTGCGTTCAATCTCCAGCGGGCTAAGCGGCAGACCCATCAGCACCGTTGCCAAGGCAGCTACCTTTACAGTAGCATCCCACCCATCCACATCAAAAGAAGGGTCTGTCTCGGCCAATCCAACTTCTTTGGCAACCTCAACCGCCTCATCAAAGCTTTTGCCATCTTCCATTAATTCCAGCAGAAGATTGGTGCAGGAATTCAAAATTCCGTCAAAACCAAGCAATTTTGCCCCACCCAAAGGGGCAGGCTGGCCACGGAAAAGCGAAAAAATAGGCGCACCGTCCATCACAACCGATTCAAACATAAACAGCCTGTTTTGTTTTTTTGCCAGTTCCGTCAGTTCAGAATAGCCATATACAACCGGGCCCTTATTGGCGGTAATAACATGCAGTCCTTTCTGCAACGCCAGGCGCACATGGCTCAAAGCAGGTTGTCCATCCAGCGGCCTCAAAGGGGAGTTTTCTATCAGAACATGCCCTGGGCATTCTTCTATAAAACTGTGCGCATCACCGGAAAAAGCACATTTATCCAACCTTTTCAAACCGCTGCCATCTTTAACAGCCTCCAGTGCCTTCCGCAAATCAAGCCCTTCTGGGTCAATAACCGCACCATGGCTGCGTGTGTAAATGCCCGTTACCTTGCAGCAAAAACCGTACTGCTCTTTCAACGCAGCACTTTTTTCCATAAGAAGTTCGGCAAAAGCTCTGCCAACATTTCCAAAACCAATCAATATAAGGTCAAAGTGTTTTTCAGGCACGCAGGCTCCTCAAAGGCTTGTTTTTTCTTCCAAGATAACAATATTAACGTTGTTATCACCAACCATCGATTTGATTTTCTTAACAAGTGAATCTGTAATTTCTACCATCTCATTAGGAAAGCCAAGCTGCACCTCATGGTCAGCTTCCGTAACAGTCACATAATAAAAGCAGTCCCCGGGGTGCGCCATAAGCGTGCCATAGACCATATTCACTTTTTTCCAGTCTTTATCCTTGTCGCCGCTCGGGGGAATGCGCACATGCAGGCTAATGGTGCGCACCATCACTGTCTGCAGCGCTTCTTCCACTCCTGCTCCTGGCTTTAACTGGGCATTCAAGGTGCTTAACCCTTCTGCAGTCTTCTGCGATGCTCCCGCCTGGTTATGGGGATGGGCAAGGCGGTTTAGCCCCCCCTTATCTCTGCTTTCCGTTCCAAAACCACAGCCGCTTGTACTGCCGGTGTCCTGAACACCGTAATCCTCCCAAGGGATCTCATCATCCGGTTCGGGTACCAGGTAGGTCTTACGCTTTTCCTCAGCGGGCAGGGTGTTCTCTTTGTCTGTTCGGGCTGGCCCTGTCTCCATGCCAGAACCGGCCTCACCATAGGCAAACCTGCGCAAAACTGCAATTTTCGGAAGGTAACGCTCCAATATCTGCTCATAAAACGGGCCCTGATTTCGGTTCTTTTCGCTTGAGCCCTCATCACCCATCTCCACTTTACGCAGCGAGCTTACTTTAACCGTTTCGCCGTTTTCTTTATGTTCAATCTTCCCTTTAACAACCAGCAGATTTCCCATTTCCACATCTTCAGCACTGCGTTCCCATACCCGCGGGAAGAGAATCAGCTCAATATCCCCAAAGTTGTCCTCAATGGTGGCAAAGCACATGTTCTGGTTGTTTTTGGTAGTCGTTGGCCGCATTTTCTTGACAACCCCGCCAACGACCACATCACTATTCTCTTCCGCTTCGTTCAGCGAATTAGAAAGGTGGCTCAGCATATTGCTGATGCGGCTCATATACGCGCTAAGCGGATGTTCGGTCACATAAAGGCCAAGCAGTTCTTTTTCCCACAGAAGCTGCTCGTTTGGGTCAACCACCCCGGCATCATAAAGCACTATTGACTCTATGGCGCCGCCCACGCCCCCAAAAAGATCCATCTGGCCCATATCCACCGCTCTGAATTGGCTGGCAGAAACACTTACCGTCTGGTCAATAACCCTCAACAGGGCATGCCGTGAGCCCAGTGAATCCAGCGCTCCCACCTTTACCAGGCATTCCAGCGGACGTTTGCCTAACTGACGCAAATCTACCCGCTTGGCAAAATCATTAATATCCTTAAACAGCTTATCGCCCCGCGCAGAGATAATCAAATCAACCGGGTTTTGCCCCACATTCTTGACGGCACCCAAACCAAAGCGGATAGCGCTCTTTCCGTTGGGCCGGTCTTCTATTTTGAAGTCGTAGTCGCTGAAATTCACATCCGGCGGTAGCACTTCAATCCCCATGCTGCGGCACTCGGTCACATAGGTTGCGCATTTATCCGTATCGTTCTTCCAGGCCGAAAGCAGGGCCGTCATGTACTCCACCGGATAATGCAGCTTCAGAAAACCGGTCTCAACCGCAATAATGCCATAATTGACCGCATGGCTTTTGTTGAAGCCGTAATGCGCAAAGGCTTCCCACTGGGCAAAAATCGCCTCTGCGGTTTCCGCTGAGATGCCGCGTTCCATCGCCCCGTTCACAAACTTTTCGTGATGGCGTTTAACTTCTTTTTCCTTCTTTTTGGAAATTGCAGAGCGGAAGTCATCAGATTCGCTTGGCGTATACCCTGCCAGCGCCATGGAAGCAAGCATGATTTGCTCCTGGTACACGGTAAGACCAAAGGTGTCCTTAAGAATAGGTTCTAGTTTTTCGTGCATGTAGGTAACTTCAGCCTTGCCATGCATACGATTAATGTAAATAGGGATGTTTTCCATAGGCCCGGGGCGGAACAGGGCCACAATCGCAATCACGTTGTTCAGGTCATTCGGCTGCATCTGCATGATATAGCGCGTCATGCCGTTGCCTTCCATTTGGAACATACCGATAGTATGCCCGGAGCTGATGTACTTATAAGTTTCTGGGTCATTGGTGGGTATGCTCGTAAGGTCCAAATTCACGCCATGCCGCTTTTGGATGAGTTCGCAGGCTTTAGACATAATGGTCAGGGTAACCAGACCCAAAAAGTCTACTTTCAAAAGCCCTAAATCACCCACTCCATCCATGTCTACCTGGGTCACCGTCTTAATGGGCAGGTTCTCATCTGAGCTTGTAGGCCTGTGCAGCGCGGTGTATTCAGTCAGTGCTTTATCGCTGATAATAACTCCGGCCGCATGCGTGCCAATATTACGGATAGAGCCTTCCATGCGCCCGGCAGTGTCAATCAACTTGCGGATTTCCGTCGAAGAGTCGTAAAGTTCCTTCAATTCCGGCACAATTTTCAAAGCCGTACTGATAGGCTGATTCTTGCCCTGAACAGGCCCGGGCACCAACTTGGCAACCCGGTCAACTTCCGGCAGTGGGATGTTCATTACCCTGCCAACATCCCGCACCGCGCCGCGCGCTGCCATGGTGCCAAAGGTGATAATCTGGGCTACTTTGTCGGCGCCATATTTAACCCCGCAGTACTCCATCACCTCACCGCGGCGGTCATCTTGAAAGTCCAAATCAATATCCGGCATGCTGATGCGCCCAGGGTTCAAAAAGCGTTCAAACAGCAGGTTGAAATCCAGCGGGTTTACCGAAGTAATCTTTAAAGCATAAGCCACCAGCGAACCATTACCTGACCCGCGCACATTGAACCAAATATTTCTTGAACGGGCAAAATCGCAAAGATCGCCGACAATTAAAAAGTATTCATTAAAGCCCATTTCATTAATAACGCTCAGTTCATAGTTCAGGCGTTTTTGACATGCCTCTTCATTAGCCGCTTCCCCCAGCCGCTCCTTAAGACCCTTCTGGCAAAGCGCATAGAGATACTCTCTGGAATTTGTGCCGCTGGGCAGTTCAAAAATGGGCAGGTGATAGCCCTTTCGTTCCAGATTTACATTGCACCTTTCGGCAATAGCTACCGTATTGCTGAGGGCCTCCGGCACATGCCCGAAAAGTCTGCTCATTTCTTCGGGGCTGCGCAAATAATAAGTATTGCCGGTCATATGCATGCGGTTCTTATCCGAAATCAATTTTCCAGTTTGCACACACAGCAAAATATCCTGAAGTTCAGCATCTTCCTGGCGGATGTAATGGGTGTCGTTCGTAGCAATGAGGTGGCCCCCATGGCGTTTGGCAAGCTCAATCATCTGCCGGTTTACCTTGGTCATCAGCTGCTCTTCATGGTCTTGCAGTTCAAAGAAAAAATTCTCTTTGCCAAATGTTTGCAGATACCATTCAGCCGCCCGGTCTGTTTTTTGCAGGTCATCTTCTTGCAAAGCCCGCGAAATTTCACCAGATAGGCAGGCTGAAGAAGCAATTAACCCTTCATGATGGGCTGCTAAAAACTCCCGGTCTACCCTGGGATGATAATAAAACCCTTCCAATTGACTAACCGAAGCAATTTGCAGCAGGTTTTGGTAGCCCGTCATATTTTCTGCGAGCAAAATCAGATGATAGGCATGCTTGTCTTTAATAGGGTCTTTATCCTGCATGCTGCGCGGTGCCAGATAAGTTTCAAGCCCATAAATTGGTTTGATGCCGGCCTTGTTGGCGGCTTTGTAAAAATCCATTGTGCCGAACATGGTGCCGTGGTCCGTCAGTGCCAGCGCATTCATGCCCAGTTCCTTGGCCCGCTTCACCAGGTCGGCAGGTGTGCCAAAACCATCAAGGACGGAGTAGCTGGAATGAACGTGAAGGTGAACAAATGACATCATTATGGCCTGTTTAACTCATCAAAACCCAGCGGCCTGTCGCTTTTTGATCCAAAAAAATAGGTCCGCCATGGGTTTAAAAGTATAGCACACGCCGTTTGACAAGCGCTTTAGATTGTCCGCTTGCTTCTAAGAAATTCCGGCAAATTTTCGCTTCCCTGCAGGTGTTTCCGAGTATAAACAGGCTGCCCCTCAAAACGCTCAAGCGCTTGCAAATTTTCTATCACAAAGGTATCACGCTTATGCACAACCAGCTCTTCCTGCACTTCCCGTGCAGCCCGCGAAGAATCAGCCAGAAAGCCAATGATGATGAGCACAATGCCGATAATCAGCAACGAACCGGCAATGGAAACCGACTGAAGATGCCCGTTACCCTGTTTCATCATATAAAAGACAAGAAAACGAATGAGCAAAATTAGCCCCATCAGGACAGAAACTCCGCCCATGCTCAAAAAGGTGCGCAGGGGCTGGTAAAGAACGTATGAGCGCAGAATAGCCCCAGCCTGATTGCCAATAAAATGGAAAATGCCCTTGTGCAGGCGCGAACGGCGCAGGTTCGGGTTGGTTGTAATGGGCACCTGGGCAATATTCAGGCGGCTTTTGCCGGCCTGAATAAGGGTTTCAAGAGTATAGGAGTAAGGGTTATAAACCTGCATCGGCAGGGCGGCATAGCGCGAAAATGCTCTAAACCCGCTGACGGCATCATTCACCTGCGTATTGCTGATAGAGCGAATATACGCGCTCCCGGCTGCTTCCATCCAGCGTTTAAAGGGCGAAAAGTTCATATTTTTAAGCGGTTGCCTGTCTCCAATAACCAGGTCTGCCTCATCAGCAAGAATGGGTCGAATGAGTTCCGGTATGGAAGCCCCAGGGTATTGGTTATCGCCGTCCGTATTCACAATAATGTCTGCACCAAGCGCCAGAGCAAATTGAATACCCGTAATAAAAGCACGGGAAAGGCCGCGGGTACTGCGATGGCGTATAACGGCATCAGCACCATTCGTCAGGGCAATATTGGCTGTGCCATCCGATGAACCGTCATCAATCACAATCACCAGAATTTCATCCACACCGGGAATTTCCCGCGGTATTTCCGAAAGCACGCTTGGCAGTGTTGCCGCTTCATTAAGGGCTGGAATTTGGATGACAAGTTTGGTCATTGGTCTTAATTTTACCCTTTAATTTCTTGGCAGTAAGATAATCTTATTTGAAAAAGCCTTCTTATTTGTACACTCTGTACCTCACTCACTCCTCGTCATCGTGAGCATCTTTTGCGAAGGATCTTGCCTTTTCATTTTTCCGCCACAGCCAACCCTCGTTATCCTGATCATCCTTCGTGAAGCATCCGGCCATTGTCAGTTTTCTGCACTTCGGGTATGCTGCCTGTTAAGTACAGCGAAACCCATAAATCTTATGTTTTTATATGCCAAAAATAGTGCGTCCCCACACCATTTTCTCGTTGACTTGGTACCTTTCCGCACGTACCCCCCCTTTCCGTATACCCCTTTCCGCATGCGGAAAGGTCCCTCTCACTTGCTTCCAGCCTGTTCTGAATACTGCCCGCAGGAAAGTAAAGGAGGCAAGCTGCTTACCGCGGTTAGCATGCAAGGGAAGAAAAATGGTTAAACTCAGCTTACCTCATTACCACTCGTCATCCTGAATGAAATGAAGGATCTGGCTTTTACCCATCCAAGAGCTAAACTAAGCTGCTTCCCCACGTTCAGCATGCGAGAGAGCAGGGCCGGGCAATGACTGCTTAGCCCTAAACACCCTTCTCGTCATGCAAGACTGTATTCAGCATGAGGCCCTTGGGTTTGCATCTCTCCTATCAACAAACTATCGGACAACCCCACCCACCCGGTGCCTAAGCACACTTCTGCATAAAAAAACTTATTAAAATCCCTCCCTTAAATCCAATTACAGCCGAATAAAAATGCACTTTATTATTTGTGGTATATATAAAAAAATGAAGCAAAAGATTCATCTTGCTTTCGTCGCAATGGCCGCTCTTACCCTTCTGAGTGCATTCTTTGGGCAGCCGGGGCCTGTGTTTGCCAACCAAATGCCAGCCCCCTTGGCTGACGAGGTTTCGCCCTACGACCTTATTGCCATGATGAATGCCCTGCGTGTTGGCAACGGACTTGCGGAACTGATTGAAGACCCCATCATCAACGCGGTGGCCCAGGCTACCGCCCAAATTATGGCGGATACCAATGCCACCTGGCATATTGGTAACCCTTCCGGCCGCATTCAGGATGCTGGCTATGGCGGCGGAGGCCAGGTTTATGCCACTGAAAACTTTGCTATGGGTGGGCATCAAACCATTGATAATATTATGATCATCTGGTCAGATTTTGATCACATGCGCCCCGCTACCGGCCCGTATTGTAATGTTGGTGCGGGCGTAGCCACTTCATCCGGCGGCGTAACTTACTATGTGCTTCAGGCCGCTTACGTAGCCGGCAAGTCTTGCGGCTCTTACACTTCCGGGGGCAGCACCAACCCTGTAACCGGCAGTACGGTGGATAAAAACACCGGCGTTAGTTTAATTGTGCCGGTTACGGTAGCCAGCCCCGATGCGGAAGGCAACCTCATTCACGAAGTGAAATATGGCCAAACCCTCTGGGGAATTGCGGTAGCATATAAAACCACCGTTGCGGAAATCCGCATTTGGAACAACCTCTCCGAAAATTATAAATTGCAGGTGAGGGATAAGTTGGTTATCCCCTGGCCTGGTGCTAAAGGCTATAAAACGCCTACCCCGGTGGGGATGATTTTGACCAGTACCCCCGATTCAGAAGGGAATATTACGCACATCGTGCAGGCTTATCAGACACTCAGCACCATCAGCCAGGCGTACGGGGTAAGCGTTGAAAACCTATTGTATTTAAACAAAATCAACATCACCACCCCGCTGGAAATTGGGCAGCACCTGGCCATCCGTGCCAAAGAAGTCACGCCCACGCCAACCCAACGGCCTCTAATGCCCATCGAAAAATTAACCCTGGCCCTAGATGGCCGCTATTACCATACCGTGCAGGAAGGCCAAAATCTCTACCGTATTGCTGAACTCTATAACATCAGTTTTGAACAATTACTGGAATGGAACCCCAGCTTTGCCAATGGCGGGTTAATGCCGGGCGACCAGCTTTTACTGCATGTAACCCCGCCACCGACTGCCACCTTTACGCCTGAACCTCCTACCCTTACCCCAATTCCGCCCACATCCACAAGTTCTGCTACCTCAAGCCCTACAATGGTTCATACACTGACGGCAAAGATCTCTGCAACCGCCGCCCCTTCTCCATCCCCCACTGCCACCCCAACAAAAACTGCACCGTTTACAGTCGGCGGAGTTAATTTCTTATGGTTTTTGCCTGTGTTGGCAGTGGTAATCGGCGGAATTGAGCTTGGTTCAAGAAAAAAGAGACATCAATAAATTTTTAAACTATCTGCCATCTCGTCTGAATCTTTGAGTTGTTTTGGAACATTTCCTATATCCAGCACAAACGCTTGTAAAAGAAATTGAAAGCCAAGAATGAGGGGAACTACGGCAAGCATCACGGTTCCGGTGGTGGCAGCTACTTTTGTTTGTATAGAAACAATCCAATGCCATATACCCCATATCAATCCAAAAGTTGATAGAAGGGTTCCAAACAAAAGGAATAAAGACACTGCAGTGAAGTCTAAAGTGAAATATTGAAGATTGATGCGCTGGATAAAACCTTTTACAAGTTTAGGGGAAAATTCAAAAAAAGATCTAAACGTTGAAAGCGAGCTGTTTTCACCGTTGTATCTGGCAGGGATGGCAATATCTTTTACGACAGCCTGATTTCTGTAAAGCTCCATGAGCATACTGCTTTCAAAGAAAAAACGGTCTTCCAGATTCGAAAAATCAAGCTTCTCCAGCGTTTGCTTGTCAATCGCAGTATAGCCATTTGTTGGATCAAAAATATTCCAATAACCTGAAGCAGCTTTTGTTAAGAAAGAAAGTCCAAGGTTTCCGATACGCCTTGCAATTGGCATTTGCTTTAACTCTGCCGTATGCAGAAAGCGATTACCTTTTGTGTAATTGGCTTGCCCAGACACAAGGGGGTCCAGTAGTTGAGGGAGATACCCCGGATCCATTTGGCCATCACTATCCATCTTGACTGATATGTCCATTTTTAAAGACAATGACCGCTTATAACCTTCCTTCATTGCTCCACCCACGCCAAGATTTTGAGCATTATCAATAACATCAACCTTATCAAATTTTTTCTTCAAATTTTGAGCGCTCTCTAAAGTTCCATCCTCACTATTATCATTAATGAGAATGATGGAATCCACCCAAACAGGCAAGTTTTGGACTACTTCAGGAACTGTGAATTCAGCATTAAAAGCTGGAATAATGACGCTTATGCATTTATTCTTATACATTCTTTTCCCTTATCTTTCCAAATCGTTTGAGTAGAAACAGCAATGTCATTGTCATGCACTATCTGTTAATTCTTTGGGTAAGAACAAATAATTTTATTCTGCTTTTGAAAGATACCTATTCTAATTGCTCCATACTGAATCGTATTTATGACTTTACCTTTATTCTTTTAAAACGCATATCTTTTATAAAATAATAAACAAACGCAACAAAAGCACTGTGTGTTTTATGCAAAAAGTAAACAACCTTGTTATCTGAGTATTTGCGTAATAAAAGTAATTCTTCACTTATTTGCTTTCGATAATTCATACCGCCCTTAGAGGCTGGATGAATACGGAAAGCGGAAATCGCTTCTCTTAATACATGAGGGCGGCTAAGGGTGTAAAGTCTAAACCAGTAATCATAATCCATTGAAAAGTGCAATTTTTCGTCAAAATAACCTGCTTTTTCAAAGATCTCCCGTTTCCAAAAAGTGCTTGGTTGAACCAGGTAATCTGTTATATAAAACAAATGTTCAATGGATAAAGACCTTAGAAAATTCTTGTATGCCCTAATGGCCTTTTGAATTTCAACTGAGTTTTCATCTACAATGATTCCATCTCCTGAAATCCAATCTGCTCTGCTTTCCTGAAAACATATATTAATCTTTTGCAATGAGCCCGGAAGCAAGTAATCATCAGAATTCAAGTATCCAAGGATGTCTCCACTTGCAAGACGCAAGCCTTTATTAATAGCATCACTTTGCCCATTGTCTTTTTCTGACGACCAGAGTATCTTTTCTCCATAAGACCTTAGTATCTCTATTGTATTATCTTCAGAACCTCCATCAACAACAATTACTTCAACGTTACCATATTGTTGTGTCAGAATTGAATCAATGGTTTGTGAGATAAATTGGCCTTGATTTAAGCTGGGAACAATGATGCTTATGGAGGTTTCCCGATCGTTCATCTATAAGAATCCACCTTCTTAGACATATTCTTTCTTAAAGCTGGTTAAGCGCTTACCCTATGAATTATCTTTTTTAAATATTCATATGCCTGCTTTTAGTATTCTAAATCTAATGCTGATTTTTAATGATTAAATTCGCCAAAGATTCTTCTATTACTTGCGCGGTATCTATCGCAATTTCAAGGGTCTATTTAATTATTTTTTCTTGTAAATGATTTATCTTATTTCGCAAATATCCAAAAATTAATAAGGAGCAAAATATATACAAATAAAAAACAAGATCAGTTCCTCTTCCGATGCCAATCTTATGAGCAATATCACTTGTTAAATCTGGTTGCATAATGCTCACAAGACCAAATAACAAAAACAGGAGAATAACAACTCTGTTTACTAGTTTATTGTCTTTGCTAATTAATTAATGCCCCACCAAAAGGAGAGCAAGAATAAAAAAACTTGTGCAAAATTCATTTCTTCTCCGCAAAGAACAGATCCCAAAGAATATTCACACCGTTTAGCATGTTTTGCCCTTTTGCTAATGAATAAGTTGAATAACTAACCCTAACTGGTACTTCAATAAAATCCAGTTTCTTTTGGTGGATTATCGAAAGAATCTCCGATGCGTGAGACATTCCATCATGAGTAATTTCAATTTCACCGGCAACCTTCCTGGAAAAAGCCCTAATTCCATTATGGATATCTGTTACCGGGATTTTATTAATAATTCTGGTTATTAACACTGCCAATTTTTAAAAAAATCTCCTGGACTTTGGCATATTTTCAGATTCTATACCGGCAAACCTTGAGCCCAATACTACCTCGGTGGATTTGTCAAGAATTGGGCCTGCAACTACTTCTATGTCTTCAACATGATGCTGGCCGTCCGCATCAAAAGTGAAAAACACTTCGCAATCAGTATGCTTTAATCCAAAAGTGATCCCTGTTTGAATAGCAGCCCCCTGTCCCAAATTAACCTTGTGCTTTAAAAGATAACAAGGATATTCAAGAGCCTTCTTAAAGGTGTCATCATTGGAGCCATCATCAACAACCACCAATCTATATCCCTCTGAGAGCACTTTGGCAATGGATTCACCAATAATGCCAACCTCGTTATAAGCCGGCATGACCACAAGAATTTTGTTTCTGTTCATCTTAAAGTCTCCCACAAAAAGAACAAATCAATATTCCCAAATTCTATTTTGAAAGTACTCATCTATCTGTAAGCTAATTATGCAAATAAAAAGCTTTTCAAAGTATAAAAAATTTGATTAATGATTAAATTGAATCTCATTTATCTTTTTCTTTGTAAAAATTATATAATGTTTCTTGTGAAATAGAGTGGAGATAGATATGATAGAAAAATCACAACTGCATGCCAATAAAAAACTTGGAATACTAAAACTTGTTTTTATCTTTCTTATAATCTTTTCTGTAATACTTACTTTTCTTCATATCAAATATTCTTTCTTTTTCTTCATACTTGTGCATGGAGTAGTCTTTAGTTTTTTTTCTTTGAAAGGGTTTTCTGCCTCAAGTGTATCGTTCCACCTTTTATTAGGGTTTTTGTGGGGTTCAGCTCTTATTATTGTCGTTTCAGGTTTTCTTGCCTTGTTCAACATTCCTTTAAGAATGTGGACCCTGATTTTACCATCTGCAATTTGTTTGGTGATGATAGGTTTTCTTGATATTGACAAAGATTCTTTATTATTCAAAATAAATTCTGACGATATTTTCCTTTTTATCTTAGCAGCTATTTCATTGGCTTCCCATGTGTTATCAATCAGGGGTTTTTGGGCACCAATACTTCACGACCCTATTAGTCACGCAACTTGGTCAAAAAACATTTTTGATACTGGTATTGTTAATTATTTCTATTCACCCGGCCTTCATATGTTATCTGCGTTTGGTATGATGGCTGATGGAGTAAATGTTGCCACATACATATTAAGACTAACTAATATTTTTAATGCTTTGGCATTTGTACCGATCTACTTTTTTTTGAGCGTTTTTTTCAAAAATAAAGTAACTGCAATAGTGGGATCTTCACTGTTTTTAATAGGATCATTTCCCACTACTTTATTTCTTACCTCTGGAAAAAACGCCTTAATACTTGGTTTCTCCATAATGGCGTTAATGCTAACGGTTTTTGCCATAAATCTTTCACCTCCGCGCAAGTTAATCTTGATTTGCGTATTTTTATGTACCCTGATTTTGTCTCATTATCCAGTTGCGGCATTAGGTTTCTTATTAATTATCTCTTTCATTCTTGTTGATAAAGATTTTAGTGTTTTTATTTCTATTGGTCTGGCAGGAGTTTTCGGTTTCTTCTGGGGGATGAAAATATTACCATTTTTTCACGCAAGTAATGAGGTCAATCTATTAACTAATGCTTCAGTCTTTTTAGGTTTAACCGACATTCCTGGAATATTAAAATCTATGTTTCTAGAAGCAAGAAACTTTTATAATACACCAACAGATACTCTTCTTTTTTATCTTGGATTTCTTGCGATACTCTGCATTTTTTTATTCTCTTTTAAAGACAGAAAAAATAGAGCCTTTGCTCTTGCTATCTTTTTGAACATAGCTATTGCATTATTAATACATATCAACCCCTTTTTGCTCAATACTTTTTTTATCATTTATGAAAGCCTATTGATTTGCTTCCCCTTTTTTCTTTACATTGCAATTGCTAGTGTTATGGGTAATTTATATGAATTCATTTCTCAAAAAATAGTAAAAAAAAGGTTGGATTATTTAATACTTATTTTATTTTTAATTTTCGCTTTATTTACGAGTGCGAAAACCTACAATAAATATAAAATAACCCAAACTTCGCTTAATATGGTTTCTGGGAACGATATTAGCGCTTTCAATTGGATAAAACAAAACCTTGATAACAATTCTATTATCTTAAATAACGCGGCTGTTAACAAGAATTTGCCTTCTATTGTTTTCGGTTCTGATGGCGGCACTTGGATACCCGTCTTTACGAACAACCAAATAGCAATGCCTTTTACAGAATTTCAAAGCAAGAGGTCACATCAGTTCTATAGATATTATCAAAATTTATTAAATAGTAGAACACCTTGTGCTGACTTTGATTTCCTTACCTCAAATAACATACTTTATTATTATCAGGACAGTCATGGTGTTTTTTCCGCAACCCTTGAAGGCAGAATTTACCCTGACAATTTTGAGCCTGTTTATTCTGAGGAAGAGATAACCATTTACAAGATAAATAAATGTAGCAATTGATTTTTTATTAGTTGATAAATATATGCCCTATTACCGACAAATCTTCAGTTATCATTATTCATGAAACGTTTTAAAATTTACCATTCTTGAGGTGAATTTGCCAAAAAATCTTGTTTTCAACAAAACTCTTGGAATCATAGCAGTTGTAATTGCGACTAGCTTGGTTTTTTTAGGTGTCAATTATAGTTTTTACATCTATCTCTTCTGCATTGGCACATTGTTTAGTTGTGTCATATTTGAAAAATCACAAATTGACCCGTTTTTTCATTTTCTTACAGGAATATTCTGGGGTTCCGCTATTCTTATCCTCACGGCTGGCATTTTATCGCTATGTGGAATCCTCTTAAGAAAATGGGTTCTTATCATCCCCGCATTTCTTGTAGTTATTTTTCTTCTCAAGAATAAATCAGATACATTATTAAACATTAAGCAAATAACCTTGTCAGATTTTCTTATCTTAGGCTTTGCTCTCGTTTCTTTATTTTCTCACGTCTTTTCCATAAGAGGATTTGTTGCGCCTATATTACATGACCCTATCAATCATGCTACTTGGGCAAAAGAAATATTTAACACAGGGAGAATAGATTATTTCTACTCGCCTGGGCTGCATATATTAGCAGCTTTTGGCATGATGGTTGATAACATCAATGTTGCCACTTATATTTTGAGATTAACAAATATTTTCACTGCTTTATTATTCATTCCAGCATACTACTTCTTAAAAACTTATTTTGGGAGTAAGAGGATAGCTAACATTGGTGCCTCTCTTTTTCTTATTGGGCATTTCCCTACAAATCTTTTTTTTACTGCCGGTAAAAATGCTCTAATCCTTGGGGCTTCATTTTTTTTGCTTTTACTGACATTGCTAAAACTCAATTTTGGAAAATGGACAAAGCTTATCGTCTATAACCTATTGATCTTTGTTATTATTCTTACTCATTACCCATTGGCAGCAATAGGAATTACCCTCATCGTAGGTTATATTTTATTTGAAAGAAATTTGAAAGCTTTGCTTTTGGGGATAGGTGGAAGTGCTTTAGGCGCATTATGGGGGGTTCAAAAGTATCACTTTCAGGTTAGTAATCAGCAAACTAGCATGTTTGAGTCTGTGAACCCCATTCCATTTACCCTTTCTGGACTATACAAGTTTTTTGAATCCTCTTTTATAAGCTTCAAGTCTTACTTTGCAAGTACATACCATTTGATTTTCTTCTTCCTTGGAATCGCAAGTTTTTTTATTATAGTAATTTTATGTATAAGAGAAAAAAAATATCGCGGATTTGTAGGCATGCTTGTGTTTTTTTTGTTGCTGGCCATCGCTATTAATTCAATTTATTTGCTCAGAAACTCGGTCTATATCATATATATGACCCAACAAAACATGTTTGCCATCCTAATCTATTTTTCAATTGCAATTTGTGCAGGGCTTTTATTTGATTATCTATCTTTTTTCGTAAAAAGCCATTGGATCAATCTCATCAGTGCTTGCGTTCTCATATCAGTTGTTTTTTTGGCTAGCATTAATACTTATTTTCAGTACAGGCGCTCACAAGCACAACTCAACATCGTTTCACAGAATGATCTTTTAGCATACCAATGGATTAAAAGTCATCTTCATAAAGAAGATATTATTCTTAATAATGCTGCTCAAAACCAACGCACAGAGGTCATTTATGGTAGTGATGGAGGGACATGGATACCTGTTTTTTCAGACCGCTCTGTTGCTATGCCTTTTACAGAATTTTCGGATAAGAGCACACATGAAATCTACTCTTTTTATCAAAAAATCCGTGATGGATCAAGTACTTGTTCGGACTACGAGTCACTTTTGAATCACGGTGTTACATACTACTACCAAGACAGTCAGGGAATGTATGGACCACAGATTCTTGCACAGGAAAATAAAGTAAATTTTAATCTGGTTTACTCAAACTTAGGAATTACAATCTATCAAATTGAGAAGTGCCCATAAGCATCTCAGGTAAAATTATTATTTCAATATCTATTCCCATGGATTTTTTATTCTCGGTTTGTCAGGAATCTTAAAATTTGAGTGCGATAAGGAAAGGTTTGGATTATAAGCAGGATCCGACACTAGCTTTTCGCCCCATTTATCCTGCATATACTTCACTTCCAATTCAAAGCGTTTCTTTTTTTCAGGTGTGTCCTCATATCCTCGGGAAGCAGATTCAAAATGATAAAGTTCAACATGCGGAGTCCACAGATTGCGATACCCTTTTTCAAGCAGCCTTATGCAGAAATCAACATCATTAAATGCTATTTTTAGATCCTCCTCATTCAATCCCCCAACTTCAAGATACTTCTTTTTTTCAATTGCCAGACACGCGGCTGTAACAGCAGACATATTCTGAACCAACCCCAAACGCCCAAATTGGCCGCTGCTCCCTTTTGAAAAGCCGGAATAAGCATGCGCAGCTACTCCTCCAATCCCCAGAATCACACCGGCATGTTGAATTGTTTTGTCAGGATAATAAAGCATCGTTCCAACTGCACCAATTTCAGGCATGTTGCTGTAAGAAATCAGTTGTTCAAGCCAGTCAGGGGTAATGATTTCTGTATCATTGTTCAGCAGCAACACAATAGAACCTTGAGATTGTGAGACGGCATAGTTATTGATTCTGGAAAAATTGAACGGTTCAGGAAAATCAATTACTCGAATTTTCTCATTCCTTTTTAAGAGGTTAAGATATTTTATAGATTCATCTTCTTGAGAAGAATTGTCTACAATCAAGATTTCATAATTATCATAACTGGTCTTTAACAAGATACTTTCAACACACCTCCTCAACAATTTTGTCTTATCGCGAGTAGGAATAATGATGCTCACCATCGGTTTCAGGCCTGGGCACGAAAATTGGGTATTCCAATATCCTGATTCAAGCTTTTCTATTTTTACATCAGTGCCGATTCTGGCAAAGTGATCCGTCAACACTTTCCTTTGTACGTTGACGACATAACTCTTTTCTTCTATGGCCAGTGCAGTTGAACCTGCAGTTGCCCTCCAATGGTATAAAATGCGAGGAATATGGACTATTTTTTTAGAACTAGTTTTTTCAATAACCCTTAGATAAAGGTCCCAATCCTGCGATCCCTCCAACCCTTTTCTGAACTCCCTTACATTTTCAACCAAACTCCTCCTTATTGCCGTTAAATGATTCAAGTAATTCTGACCCAGAAATAAAAGTGGATTCCAGTCCGGTTTAAAGTAAGGGTCATATCGATGTCCAAAACTATCGATCTTATCTTCATCACTGTAAATAAAATCTATTTCCAAAGACTTATTGAGTTCCACAGCTAAAAAATAAAGAGCTTTTTCTGATAGAAGATCATCATGATCCATAAATACTACAAACTCACCTTTAGCCATATTTAAAGCATCATTGGATGCTACAGAAATATTTCCGTTTACTTCTCTATACTTCACATGGACATTTGAGAAAGTACGCTCATATTCCTCCAACACCATTTTTACTTCTGGTTTATTTGAATAGTCATCAGCGATACATAGTTCCCAGTTTGTATAGAATTGTTTTGTAACTGAATTTATGGCTTCTCGCAAGATTTTCTCTGGCGTATTGTAGACGGGCATAATTATTGAAAAGAGTGGTTTATATGAAAAAGATTCAATCTGAGTTTTTATCAATCTGAGATCATCTTTTTTTAAAGAATCATAAAGGTCAATCCAGTGACTATAGCTTTCCTCTCCTCGAAAAAGAAGCCTCTTTTTTATTCCTTTAATACCTTCTATCCGTAAAATCCTAATTCCTTTTTTTATGGTTGCAGAAAAACTCTTAAAGGAATGAACCTTCTGAGATTTAAATACTCTCATTAACACTTCAACTTTAGAAACTTTCTTTAATCTGAACTCTTTTAGAGTAATTTCCCCCGCTGATTCACTGGGATCTATTCGGAGACCTCTTACTTTTTTTGGAAAAAACACTTTTACAACTGAAGCCTCATCATTTACAAAAGGAATCACCAGAGAATCCTGGTTATTAAAACCTAAACCCAAGTCATAGAATAATGAAAAATCAGAATTAAGTCCTGAAGGAGTTTTCACTTTAAAAATCAACTCAACTGGGCCAGATGGATATTGTTTAGAGTCTGAATTTAAAGTGAACTGAGGGTTTTTACCAATAATCTCAAATGAGCCAGGAAACTCAGAAAATTCAAGATCTTTGCTTGGAATCCAATTTAATTCATAAATTCCAATAATGTTTTTGATGGTATTTTTAATATGCAAAGCCAATTGTTTCATCATAAAGTTTGCCTTTTACATACAATCACGAGCATTTTTCCATCAGAATCTTTTCTTAATAAGCAACAATATTAGAGTTTTAAGCTATCTTTTCTCGTTGAACACAAATAAGGCTTATTAAGCCTATATCAACCCAAAACTGGGGGGGAATAAGATTCTGGAAAATTATTTATTATCGCTCTCAGTTCAGACTTACCCTTTGTGTATTGATCCATTATCCCTGCCAAACAGGCATAGTTTTCTTTAACCATTTCAAGTCGCCTCTCTTCTGTGGGAATGTTGCCTGAGGCAAAATCTTTCAACTTAATATACTTCATTCCAAAAAAAGAAAAATCACCTATTGCCTCTGACAAAAGTACTGGAACAACGCCATAAGTTAGATACTCTATTAGTTTGGTTGGGCAAGAAACTCTGTTTACGAGAATATCTTCCCTCAATAAAAATCCGTAATGAGCCTTTAGACAAACTTTTTTTACAGTTTCTCTTTGGCCGGAAATCACTTCAATAGATGGAACGCTTTTTTCTTTCCAGTAATCCAAGAAAGCCGGAGTGTCAGGGACTACAATAGTGTAATTAAACTGGGATAGTGTCTTCTCTATTACTTCCTGCATTTTTGGAATCATTTGCCATTGTTGAAGTCCCCCCGCATACATAATATTAGGCTTGCCTTCAGAATATTTTTTTTCATTTATAACTTTCTTTGTATCATAGATATAGTCATCCATAATGGGTAATATGATATGTTTTGCTTTTGATTGCGGATATTTTTCGGTTAAGTATGCTGCCATGGCATTTGTTACACAAATTACATATTCAACTTTACTGATTGCAACTCTTTCTTTTTCACTTTCAATAGCAGCCTGTGTGGGATTACCCTGTAAAATCAATTCTTCAGGCACTGCTCCGTGCAAATCCAATATTTGCATCTTATCCATGTTAAGAGTGGTTGCATTTACAAAGGCAACACTATGGTAATAGATTAAATCCGAAACCTGCCCAATTAGCTTTAAAAAACCTGTTTTTTCCGGATCTTCTATATTGAGTGTTAATTTAATATGGGAATCATCAATGGAAACTTTTGAAACCTCATCAAAATCAGAATCTAAACTCAGTGGAGCAACATAAACTTTTAAAATATCTTCTCCGAGGATGTCATCAATGGCCTTAATGCGCTTAAAATATCCGTCCTTCAGACTCTCTTGATTATAAAAAGGGGCCAAAAGTAAAACCACTTTCTTATTTTTTCTCTTGGCTTCCCATAAACCTTGGACTGCTTCATAGACTATTTTATTGTGTAAAGAAAGCTCTTTTTCAAGCAACTCTACAGAAGTCTTTATTAAATCAGTCTGGTCAGTAATAATATTCCTGTCTCCAGCTTTTTTTAATATGGGATGAGTTTTCTCTCCAAATGAATTAAATAAGTGTTTCCATTCTGAGATTTTAGAAAAAAACTTAACACAGGTTCCAAGGCCTGGTCTTTTTACGTGTTTCTCAATCAAAGCAGTTGAACTTTTTATTGAGTTCAATTTCAACCTTATGTCTTCTTCAATTATTTTGTTAGGCTCTAAGTTCGGCATCTTATTCTTTTCTAATCTCCATTTTGTGTCGAACATTTTTGATGAATATCATCTGCTTAAATTCTAGCTACTTTACCACCACATCTATTTTTCTAGTAGAATAACATATGAAATGAGTTTTGTAGGAGTAAAATGAGGGTTTTATCAGTTTTTGGTACACGGCCAGAAGCTATAAAAATGTGTCCATTAGTCAAACAGTTAGAATCAACACAAGGTGTTGAGAGTTATGTGTGTCTAACTGGCCAGCATCGAGAAATGCTCCAACAGGTAATTGATGTTTTTAAAACTCGTATTGACTATCATCTCGATATTATGCGGCCAAAACAGACGCTCACTACAATTACCTGTGATGTACTGGAAAAATTGCAGGGTGTTTATTCCGAATTAATGCCAGATCTTGTTCTCGTTCATGGGGATACAAGTACATCCTTTGCGGCAGCCCTGGCAGCTTTCTATCATCAGATTCCAGTAGGTCACGTGGAAGCCGGTTTGCGCACCTACGACCCATACTCTCCTTTCCCTGAAGAAATGAACCGCACCCTTACTGGTCACATTGCAACACTGCATTTTTGCCCAACAGAGAGAAACAAACAAAATCTTGCCCGGGAAGGTATAGTGAAGAATGTTTTTGTTACAGGCAATACCGTCATTGACGCTTTTGCAACGACAGTCCGCCCCGATTATCAGTTCAAGAACTTAGTCTTAAGGCAAGTTCCGTTGTGGAAGAAGGAAAATAAAAGAATAGTTCTCGTTACAGCTCACCGCAGGGAAAATATAGGCAAGCCATTAGAAAATATATGTGAGGCAATAAGAGAGCTGCACAATAGTTTTTCTGATTTACTTTTTGTTTATCCCGTTCACCCCAACCCAATGGTACGAGAACCCGTATATCAGATGCTGCATAACTTACCAAGGGTGATGTTAATTGATCCAGTCGATGTTGAAGATATGCATAACTTAATGAGCCAATGCTATCTTGTACTGACGGATTCAGGTGGCTTACAAGAAGAAGCTCCTGCTTTCGGAGTGCCTGTTTTGGTCTTAAGAACCGAAACAGAACGCCCGGAAGCAGTTGACGCCGGCACTGTTAAAGTAGTTGGAGTTGATAAATCAGCTATTATTAAAGAAACATCTGTTCTTTTGACCAATCAAAACCAATACACCCAAATGAGCCGCGCAATTAACCCTTATGGAGATGGAACAGCATCTCGAAAGATTTTGAGAATTATTACTAATGAAAGTACTATATCTATATAATCAATTTAATCTTTATGAAGTATTTTGATTATTTAAAGGAATTCTTTTGGAAAATAAAAATATTGAAATATCAAGATTAAAAAATAGGATTAGAGTTCTGGAATCTGAGAATAAAGAACTTCGTAAATCAATTCTTGATGCTCTAACTAATACAAAATTAATGCTAAATGCCAGGTCATTTAAACTCATTCATTTACTTGGAAGATTAAAAAACCAGTTTATCACCGGGAGTAAGGACGAAAAAAAGAAATTTTTACATTGGTTATGTAAACGCTCCGACACCTATACTGATGGAGATCATAGATTCCAACCCCTCTATTCCATATATGATCCACTAAACAATATTATCAATCAAGGTTTATATATTGGAAAATCAGCAATTAGTCGCACTATAGACAACTCCCTTTCTTCAAAGGTCAATTTTCACCCAGATAATTTTTTTTCAGTACCATACAAAAATTTTGATGTCTTCTTTTTTTCTATTATTGACTACCGCTTTAGATTTCAAAGACCTCAGCAATTCGCAAAGCGATTTGCAACACATGGACATAGAACATTTTACTTTAACGCCAATCTTTCCGAAGAACAAATCAGTTTAGTTGAAGAAAACCTCTTTGAAATATCACTTCAGCATAGTGAGGCATCAAGCATTTATGAATCAGATTGGAGTGATAACCTCGATTCGCTTTTTGAGAAGTTAGATGAAGTCATTAATCTTTTCAAGATTAGAGATTGTATAGTAATTATTGAATACCCAAATTGGATTCAAGCTGCCCTATACTTAAGAGAGAAGTATGGGTTCAAGATAGTAACAGACTATCTTGATGATTTCACGGGTTTTCTTAATCCTGAAGAAAAATTAATTGAATCAAATTGTGAAAAAATGCTTTCAGTAAGTGATGGCATCGTATGCAGTTCCATTTTTTTGTCCAACATAGCCAGTAAATATGCAAAATGTAATCCTGTCATCATTCGTAATGGAACAGAGTTTAATCACTTTAACACCGCCATTAAAAAGAAAACTGAGAGTAGAAAAAAAATCCTGGGTTATTACGGAGCAATTGCACATTGGTTTGATGTCGAAAAAATAGAGTATCTTTCAAAGAATCTTAAAGATGTTGAAATTCATCTCATCGGGGCTGTAACAGAAAATCAGAAAATATTAGAAAAATTGCAAAATGTAACATTACTAGGCGAAAAATCTTATGGTGAGTTACCAAAATACCTTGTGAATTTTGATGTGTGTTTAATTCCCTTCAGAACTGATATTGATTTAATAAAAGCAACAAATCCCGTAAAATTTTATGAATACCTAAGTGCAGGAAAAAAGATTGTTGCAACACAAATACCTGAACTGGAAATTTATCAGGATAAATTTGTTTACTTGGCAAATGATAATGCTAAGTTCTTAGACTACGTTAAACTTTGTCTTGAAGGCCAAGATGAACTACAAAGTTCCGCTGAGTCAATTGAATTTGCTAAACATCAAGATTGGGATCAACGTTTTGAAGAATTATGTAAATACATCAAGGATGTAGTTCCTTCTGTTGAAGTAATCATATTAACCTATAATGGTTTAGATGTTAATAAATTGTGTTTAGAAAGCATTTTAAATAAAACCGCATATCCCAACTTTAAGATAACCATTGTAGACAATAACTCAACTGATGGCACAAAAGAATGGTTAGAAAACAGCAAGATTTTAAGAGATAAAAGAATTAAAATTGTTTTTAACGATCAAAATCTTGGTTTCGCGGCAGGTAACAACATAGCTTTCAGGAAATCAAAAGCTGACTATATCATTCTTCTCAACAATGACACAATTGTTACCAGGGGCTGGATGACTAACCTGGTTAAACATCTGGAAAACGACCCTGGCCTTGGCATGTGTGGTCCAGTGACAAACGCGATAGGAAATGAAGCTCGGATACCCGTTAACTATTCCTCGCAAGAAGAGTTGGATTTATTTGCTGATAAGTACACATTTAAAAATATGGGAAATCAATGGAAAGACCCGCGGGTGTTAGCTCTTTTTTGTACCGCAATTCGGAAAGATATAACCGCTCAGTGCGGTTTTCTCGATGAGCAATACACAGTTGGAATGTTTGAAGATGATGATTATGCTGAATCAGTAAGGAAATATGGATATAGATTAACCATTGCCGAAGACAGTTTCGTTCATCATTTTGAGAATTTTTCTTTTAATCAACTGGACAAGAAACTTAAAAATGATCTTTCTTTAAAAAATAAAAGCCTTTATGAGGAAAAATGGAAAAAATTGTGGTTGCCACATATTTATCGTCCTGAAATTACACCGGAGACCTTAAGTGGAGGGAGGATTAATGAGACCTGAGGAAAATAAAGCCGATAGATTAATTTGGGTTGACTGTCTTAGGGGATTTTTAATATTACTTGTAGTAGCGGGGCATGCCAGCTCACCTTACAACACATATATTTATACATTTCATGTAGCCGCTTTTTTTATCCTTTCTGGTTTTACACGAAGTCTTAATAGAGCAAAATCGCTTGATCTTGTTATTAAGAGGTTTTTTTCACTTCTTCTCCCGTATTATGTTTTGAATATTCTTTTTTTTTCTTTCTATTCTTTCTCTTTTCGTATGGGTCTACATTCTTTTTTATTCGGCCCCGCCCAGCCAATACCTTTCTTTGAAAGATTAAACATCTTTTTAGTTTCTCCACAGTCAACAACTGGCTTAGCAGGCCCATTATGGTTCATATTGGTACTTTTTATTGCTGAATTTATCTTCAGCATTTTACAGTTTTTGTGCAGAGTAACAAATGCACCTAAAGATATAGAAATACCTGTTGCGTTCTGCTTAGGTGTTGTTGGGCTACCACTGACCGGTAATCCTTATTTTTCACGTTGGGCAATTGATTTAGGCCTCCACGCATTAATTTATTTTTCAATTGGATTAGCATTCCAAAGGTGGCATGTAATTAAATGTATAGATTTTAAGTCTATGGTACCTTTTGCTTTGATAGTTGTTGTTTTCTTTGGAAGTTTCTACTCTTGGGAAGGTGCCGCTATGAATTGGCCAACAAGAAGATTTGTACACATCCCTCAAGAACTATTCATGGTGATATCTGCTTTTATACTTTTGTATTGGCTTATTCTATTGCTCATGAAGTCTGCCCCCATTAAAAAGTTTCTCAACTTAATGGGACAGCATACTTTTTCGATTTTTGTTTGGCATTTTTTAGCCTTTAAGCTAATCAGTGTACTATTTGCATTTTTTGGATTTGTTGAAAAAAGTGTAATTATCAATGATGTTCCATTAGGTTTGGCAGGAAATTGGTGGCTCGTTTATACATCCATAGGAATATCACTATGTTTGCTATTGTCGTCCATTGCAAAAAAAATACCCTTTTTAAACTGGATTATTAATGGCCAAACAAAACCCAACTAGGTGATTTTAATGAAAACTTCCAGAACAGGTCGCTTGATAGTTTATATAATCTTAATATTAAGCTTTATTTCAGTCATGTGGGTCGCAAATAAAAAAAATGGGTTTATTTACGATGATTACTCATTGATCAAACAAGCAAATTTTTCTGATTATCCCGAATATTTTTCACTATTACCCAAAGCCAAATACAATGATCGCCCCGTTCGGCAAATCATTATTAAAGTCCTATTCACTATTTTTGGATTACAAACAACAGGCTACTTTTTAGTATTTATATGCATACATTTACTTAACGTCATACTAGCATACGCTATCGTTAATATATTTTTTAGTCAATTAGGTTGTAATCAAAGCGAAATATTAGCAGGTATAACAGCTGGGATGCTTGGTATTTTTCCTACATCGCATCTGGCAGTATCCTGGATTTCGGCTGTGGGTGATTTGTTTTGTCTCACTTTTCTTCTGTTAAGTATTTTGTCTTTTCTCAACTCTCTTACTAGTAAAGAATTTTCTGCCTTCTATTTAGTGTTTGCATTCATTTTCTATGTTATCGGTCTTCGCACTAAAGAAATGATTTTACCTCTACCAATCATTCTCATTTTGCTTGACTATTACATAAGCAAATATAGAAAAAGCAAGTTTACGTTCTTATGGAAACATGTGGCAATGGTCTTTTGGATGATTTTGTATGCCTTAATACTTTTTAGAATGGAAAGTAGTATTACTGTTTTTGGAAGTCCTTATTACCAAAGTTTTGCTCTTAAAGATATGTTTGTAAACTTCATCAAGTATTTTGCTCTTTTCTTTGATCCTCAAAATGGTAACTACACATTTGTTTCATTTAACCTATATTCATCTATTGGTATTGTCTTGCTTTTCCTAATCACTCTGATTTCATTTATGAGCTTACTCCGATCCAAAGATTCTTTAATGCTTATCTCCCTTCTAATGTTCGGTGCCTCACTTATCACTGTCTTACCTATGGTCAATATGCAACATCGTTTATATTTATACATACCAAGTTTTTTTATGGGTTTTATTTTTTCTTGTTTTTTCTACCTACTATTAAACAAAGGTTTAATTAAAAATTTATCTACTACACTAGTTATCGTTGTATTATTTGCACACCTATATAACTATTCTTTTGGTATAAAATCTTTACATAGCTATTGGTTAAGCGTTGCCCAAAATGACAGAAATTTGTTGACGCAAATTGCTGCAATGAAAAAACCGGAAGCAAATACTGTTTTTTACATATCTGGTGGTGCAGAAAATGGCTATAATATTTTTACTTACGGTCCAGGAAATGTTTTCAATGTTTTGTTTAATGATTCAACATTAACCACAAAGCTTGTTGAGGATTTTCCTGCAGAAAGAAAAGATCTAACAATACGGATTAAGTTTAAGGATAATATTATTGAAGTAGTCCCCTAAATAGCCTCTTCTAATAAAAAGTTCTGGGTAGTGACCTAAATTAAAATACTTTTGGATAAAAGGGTAATTTTTTATTTTTTCATTTGTTAAAAGATGTTTTCAACTTGCATTCCAAATTTTTACCAAATCAAACTTTAGTTGCATAAAACAGGAGTGTGAAATATCAAGATTTTCAAAGTTTCCTGCATGGTTTTATTTTATGCCCTTAGGTTTTTTAGCAGACCTCTTTTTCCATTTAGGAAACTCTGTTAATTCTTAATAAAAACAGGCTCTCTTCATTTAGAAGCCAGTAAACCTTTGAAAAAAAAGATAAGGGATAAGGTAATATAAATTTCGCACATTTAAAAAGAGGACATGGTTCTCGTTCACTTGGTAAGATGAAGTTGTCATAATCAGCAGACCAAGGAGAAAGAACCATGTCAGAAAAGATTTTACAATTAAATGAGCAAGTCATAAAGTCTTAACTCAAAGAACTTGTTCGGCAGAGTGTAGAGGAGGTGCTCAATGGGCTACTGGATGCCGAAGCAGACCGGCTGACGCATGCCAGCAAGTATGAGCGGACGGAGGGCAGGCAAGATACGCGGGCAGGGCATTACCCGCGCA
>JAYFRD010000034.1:0-72772 GCA_034926255.1 Anaerolineaceae bacterium
GGGCAATTGCATCTCATTGCGAAAGGACATGGAGTAAATAATCGTTGGAAAGGGCACAGCGCAAACGTTTGCCATGCGCACCAACCTTGACGGACTTATCCTGCCTCCATAAATCGAGGGCCACCTTTCGAATAATGGCAAAATTACCTGCAGTACCATACAAAACCACAAATCGTCTGTTCAACTAAGCCTCTTGTCTAAGATTGTCTAAATATGCTTGGATGGATTTCAACGAAGCACCACCCGTGTTGCTCCAGCCTCTGTAGGGGCTTTCTGCATGCAAATCAACATCTGTTTTTCCCCTCCGCATGGCACTCCCACTCCTGTGCATGACGAAGGCGGAAAGCCTTCTTGCTTTTGCCGGCTTTCTGCGCTGCCGTGCTATCTTTTTTACCCATTTTCCTCGTTGACCAGGGAGCTTTCCGCACGCACCCCCCCTTTCCGTATACCCCTTTCCGCATGCGGAAAGCTCCCTCTCACTTGCTTGCAGCCCGCTTTACACGCCTTACATTTTTCCCCATGCTCACCAATACCTTCTTGCAGTCCCCCATCCCTGCCTTATGCCGATACACAGAGTTTCATGCATCAAATCTTGAACTGTATGCCGGGCGAGAGTTCACAAGCTAAAGTTTTGCACGGCTTAGTCAGCTTTACAATCCCTCGGCATGCTGGATAAGCTTTGCAATTCCCCTCATTTCTTCGTCATGCAGTGTATCCTTTGGGAAACAAACGGCATCCCCCTCGTCATGCTGACGTAAGGAAGCATCTGGCTTTTACACTGGCTCAAAAGTTGAATAACGCCTTAATTTACTCGTCATGCTGACCGAAGGGAAGCATCTGGCCTTTTTTGTTTTGGACCTTTAGCCAGGATAACTGCCAGACCCTTCACTCCACACCCAACCCCCTCGTCATGCTGAGCCTGCTTTGCGAAGCATCTGGCCTTTCATGTTTTGGACCTTTAGCCAGGATGAATGCCAGACCCTTCACTCCACACCCTCCCCCCTCGTCATGCTGACGTAAGGAAGCATCTGGCTTTTCATGTTTTGGACCTTTAGCCAGGATGACTGCCAGACCCTTCACTCCGTTCAGGGTGACGCGTGGGAATGAACAGTTAGAGCGATCAAAGGGCTTGAAGCACCCCACCACCTCGTCATGCTGAGCCTGCTTTGCGAAGCATCTGGCCTTTGATGTTTTGGACCTTTAGCCAGGATAACTGCCAGACCCTTCACTACGTTCAGGGTGACGCGTGGTAATGAGCAGTTAGAGTGATCAAAGCGCTTGAAGCACCCCATCACCTCGTCATGCTGAGCCTGCTTTGCGAAGCATCTGGCCTTTTATGTTTTGGACCTTTAGCCAGGATGATTGCCAGACCCTTCCCTCCATTCAGGGTGACGCGTTATTTGATGCAGGTTCACTGCCCTCTACTGAGGTGCAATTGCCCTGGACAAAGCAAACCTTGCATTGACATTTCTGTCTTCCCGTGTAAAATAATTGTCCAAGCCGAAGTGGCGGAATTGGCAGACGCGCTACGTTCAGGGCGTAGTGAGCAATGCGCTCGTGAGAGTTCAAATCTCTCCTTCGGCATAAAAAAGCGACCTTCATGGGTTGCTTTTTTTGCGCCCATATCTCTCATTCAAGTCCTCTTGGTATAATACCTGCATTGAGTGCATCTATGCAAAAATTCTTAAATTGGCTCAAATCCATCAAAATCAACACCAGAAGGCTAATCCTGATTGCTGTCATTGCCCTCTTGGTTTTCATGATGCTTGACTTTAATAACCGCACCCGCACGATGTATGAGCTGGAAGCCCAAAAAGTGATGCTACAAACAAAAGAAGTGCTTTTGCAGCAAACCAAAGACAAACTGGAAGCGCAGATTGCCTACGCAACCTCGGCCCAGGCTTTGGAAGAGTGGGCCAGAGAAAAGAACAAACAAATCAACGCGGGCGACATTCCCATTATTCTTTCCGCTCCTGAAAATAACACGCCCACGCTAGAAATTCTGCCAACACCCCAGACCCTTTATTTCAGCAACTGGCAAATCTGGCAGGAATTTATCTTCGGGCATTAACCTTTCCAGTCAAAAAACTATGGAGCTCTCAGGTATAATCTCTCAACGATGGAAATCAAAGATTTAACACAAATCATGACCAATTTGGTTCATGCCAAAGGTTGGGATGCCAAACTTTCAAAACGCCCGCAAAGCCAAAGAAACTTGGCTATTTCTCTGTGTCTGGAAGCCAATGAAGTGCTTGAACTCTTCCAGTGGAGTGACGAACTGAGTGACCGAGATGCCTTGGCCAAAGAAATGGCTGATGTTGCACTTTACCTATTGCAGTTAGCCAGCGTAAGCGATATTGACCTTGAAAAGGCTATTCTCGACAAAGTTGCCATCAATTACGCAAGAACCTGGGATGACCCGGCTAAAGGGCATCAATAATGATTGTCGCGGTTTTTGGAAGTGCGCAGGGTGAACCAGGCAGTTCAGCCTATGAGCAAGCACAAACTTTGGGCAGGCTCTTGGCCCAGGCAGGTTTTGACTTAATAACCGGCGGCTACTGTGGCACCATGGAAGCAGCCAGCCGCGGAGCAGCTGAAGCAGGCGGCCACTGCTTCGGCATAACCTGTGCGGATATTGAAAAATGGCGTCCCTTGGGGGCAAACCCCTGGGTGGGCACTGAAATTCGCACGCAAAACCTTAACCGCCGCCTGGAAGTTCTCACCCGCCAGCCTGATGCGATGATAGCCTTGCCGGGCGGCATAGGCACAATGGTAGAGATTCTGCTTTCACTCAACCTCATGGTGGTACAATCCACAGCTATTAAGCCGCTGATTCTGATTGGCCAGGAATGGCAGCAAACTTTCAAAGCTCTTTTCAAAAACAATGCGGCCTTTATTAAAAAACAAGACCAAAACCTCATCCATTTTGCGGATGAGGTCAGTCAAGCCGTTAGTATCTGCAAATCTTTATTACTGAGGTGTTAGGATGGACGAAAAAAAATTAACAAGCCAGGCTGAAAATTTCTCGGAATGGTACAACCAGTTGGTGCTGCGCGCCGAACTGGCCGACTATGCCCCGGTAAGAGGCTGCATGGTCGTTCGTCCCTACGGTTGGGCACTTTGGGAAAACATCCAGAAAGAACTGGATTCTCGTTTTAAAGCAACCGGTCATGTAAATGCGGCTTTTCCCATGTTTATTCCCCAGTCCTTCATGACCAAAGAAAAAGAACATGTAGAAGGCTTTGCTCCTGAACTGGCAGTCGTAACGCATGGCGGCGGTGAAGAGCTGGAAGAACCGCTTGTTGTGCGCCCCACCTCAGAAACCATCATTGGCACCATGTACGCCAAATGGATTCAGTCCTACCGCGATTTGCCGGTGCTTATTAACCAATGGGCTAACGTTGTGCGCTGGGAAATGCGCACAAAGCTCTTTCTGCGCACGCTGGAATTCTACTGGCAGGAAGGCCACACCGCACATGCCACAGCGGAAGAAGCACAGCAAGAAACCTTGCGCATGCTGGATGTTTATACTGATTTTGCCCGTAATGAAGCCGCCATTCCCGTCATTGCCGGGCGCAAAAGTGAATCTGAAAAATTTGCCGGTGCATCTGCTACCTATACCATCGAAGCCATGATGGGCGATACCAAAGCGCTGCAATCAGGCACCTCCCACAACCTCGGTCAGAATTTTGCCCAGGCATTTGATATCAAATTCCTGGATGAGAACAACCAGCTCCAATATTGCTACACCACTTCCTGGGGTGTTTCTACCCGCATGGTGGGCGCCATCATCATGACCCATGGCGATGACCAGGGCCTTGTTCTTCCCCCTCATTTAGCTCCCATTCAGGTTGTTATCGTCCCCATTTTCCGCAAGGATGAAGAGCGTGATTCTGTGATGGAGGTAGTTGACCGGGTGGTCAAGGGCCTTCCAAGCCTGCGCATTAAAGTGGATGACAGACAAGGTGTAACCCCCGGCTTTAAATTTAATGACTGGGAAATGAAAGGCGTGCCGCTGCGCATTGAAATCGGCCCCAAAGACGTTCAGAACCACACACTTGCTCTGGCAAGGCGCGATATTCCGGGCAAAGAGGGCAAGAGCTTCCTGCCGATGGAAGGTTTTGAAGCCTATGTTCCTGAAATGCTTGAAACCATTCAGGCCAATATGCTTGCTAAGGCTACCCGGTTCCGCGATGAGCATATTTTTGAAGTTGATAACTTTGAAGCATTTAAAGACGTCGTGGAAAATAAAGGCTGGGCAAAAGCATGGTGGTCTGATGACGCTGCCAATGAAGCTAAAGTGAAGGAAGAAACCAAAGCCACCCTGCGCTGTTACGCAGAAAGCGAAGGCGAAGGCATCTGCTTCTACAGCGGCCGCAAAACCTCAAAAAAGGCTTATTTTGCCCGTTCATATTGAAATTGCGCCAAGATAATAACATAAAGGGTTCAGGATGCCATCCGTGGATTTAACACGCCTGAGAAAACAGATTGCACATTTGGCAATTTTCTTTGAGGTGCCTGCTGAGTTTGTAAGTGAGTATAAGCTGCTGCTTGAGTTTTACCATCACTGGTCCCATCGCCAGCATGAAGATTACATTCCCAACTCCTTCATGCTGGTATATGACCTGCCCTCCCAACTCATCCCAGAAATTGAACTGGGCCTTAAACCTTATTTTTCCCAAAAACCGCAAGTGTTAATGCCCCTGGCGGATGCGCTGCGCAAAGATATGCACTTTGAATGCAGTGACCTTGCGGCTTTCATCGTCGGTCAAACGCCTGCAGAGGGGCTTGAACTGCTTAGCATCTATCTTACAGAATGGTTGGCCACCCCTTTGGATAAAGCTGTTCTTGAGGCAATATTTCAAAAGGCTACTCTGCCTTTTGCAAGGGCTGGTCAGCCCACCGCCCTTAATTTTTTGCAAACTTTGCTGCAGTCTTCAGATAACCGGCTGGCAAATGCCGGGCTGACGGGCCTTACCCTTTTGCTGCCTTCTGCAAAAATTGAGAATCTGCCCCGTCTGTTTAGCATTATTCGCCCCTTATTGCAGGGGCGGGACGTGCGTCAGGAAAATTTGGAATTACTTGTGCACGAACTCGCAAAAAAATCACCAATGGAAACTGGCTACTTCATCAATCAAATTCTTTCGGATACGGATGGCAAGAAAATTGAAGTGCTTGCCCGTTCTTTTCTAAAGTACCTTCCTGAACAAACTGCGGCCAGTGTAAAACAATCCATTCTTTTGCATCAGGCCAGAACCGCTCATAAACCCTATGCCTGAACCATTAAGAAAAAATAAAAAAGCACCTGAAAATTCAGGTGCTTTTTTGGGACTGCTAAATTTACTTCTGGTGGGCGATCAAATAGGCGATGACCTGCTCCAGTTCATCCGCAGTAAAGATAACCTCATTATGTTCAGGTTTGTTAAGCACATCAACCCATTGATCATGAGTCAGCTTCTGGGTAAGCAGAAAATCGACAGTGTGATGCCCGTTCATTTGCTTTTCAATAAGAGCCAGTACCTGCTCGTTGGTCATCTTTCCGGAGCTGGAAACTGCCCCTTGAGTAGCTTCTGCCACTGGATAAGCGCTGGGAATAGTCTCAGTTTTTGTGCCTTCTTGCTGCAGTGGATAAGAAGTTGAAACGGGCGTGTTCGCAGCTGTTCCAGAGCCCTTCTGCGCAGAACTGCAAGCAGTTAATACCAAACCAATCAGAAGGCTTAAAATCAAAAGGGAAATTATTTTTCTTTTCATGTTTTTACCTCATCACTTCTTTAAAACTTAGAACTCAATTATATTGCCTATTTTAAAATAAAAAAACAAGCGCCTGTACTGCTTTTCTTAAGCAACAAATATAAATCGCCCTCAGCCCCAACTTCACAATGGGTGCTGAAGATGGAAGAAGGATCAAAGTTTTTGTGTAAATACCTGGCTGACTCTCCATCCGCGCTTAGGTTTTCTATCCATGCATGTCTTTCCACGGTGCGCATTACTGCCCATAGGGGATATTCCATAAATGGCCCGTCCACATCCAGCCCAATTCGCTGTCGCTTAGGCTTGGTGACAATGTATTTACCCGCCGTGATATACAAATCGTAATCTTCAGGATTGGTGTTAAAGTACATTTCCGCGCGTGATGAACGCAAAATAGACTTGGATTCAGAAAAAAGCCATAAGGGCAGCAGCGGTCTTTCCTTTACCGAAATCAGCCAGGGAATGGAAGCCATAAAAAGAATCAAGCTGATAATCGTTCCGCCCTTTAACTTGTGCCGGTTGAGAAAATCAAATTCATAACCTACAATGGGCGCAAACAAAAAGAAATAGGGCAGCTGCCAGCGGCTTCCGCTGGGTTGCCATTTAAGCAACAAGTTGAACAAAAAAAAGCTTGCTATTAAAAGCCCGCTAAAGACCATCACAGAACGTGAACTTTCATTTTTTTGTTTCAGAAAGGTGTAAATAACCACAAATACAGAAACGATAATAACAATGGCATGCAGCGGGTTTCCTGAATTTGTTTCCGAGGTATTCATGTCCGGTATCCCAAAATGGCCTCCGGCGGTAATACGCGGGTCGTTCACATCCATTCCGATCTTTGAATGAAAGGACAAAATGTGATATTGCAGCCAGCTTTCAGCGCGCGGCAATGGCAAGTCTGCATGCAAGGCAAAATTACGTAAAAAGTTGGAGACTGTTACCCGCCAGCTATATTCCTCGTTGAGAGTCTGAAAGTACGCGGAGGGTTGAAAGGCAAAACCATAGGTTTTGAAGTTTCTGATGATAAAACCCGAGATCATGCCCAGAATAATCACCAAACTCCAAAGAAGGCGCCTTAAAATTTTTACAAAGCGAATTTTGCCTATTTGAAGGCCAAACAGATAAATGCCAAAAGGCAGTAAAAGCAGAACAGTAACGGGCTTGGTAATAAATGCCAGACCAGCAGCAAAAGCCGCCAGAAAGACATTGAATTTAAAATTGTTGTCTTCCTTGAAGAAAAAAACCATCATAACGTAAGAGACAACCCAGAGCGTGGCAGGCAGGTCATCCAGACAGCCGCTGGCAAGTGCCAGTGCAATGGGTAAGGTAGCCCCAAAAACTGCGGCCTGCCGGGTTCCTTCAGCGCTTGAACCGAACATGCCTGCAATCGCAATAACAGCCTGAACACAACCCAGAAAAGCAAACCACGGAATAAAATTACACCAGCGGTCAGAACCTGAAAGTACATACATATTCAACAGGCCGATTCCAATACCCGGGGGAGCGCTGTTCAGGTTTTCATCCTGAGTGGCAAAATGAGCCAAAGAACGGTTCTGTGCCCAATGGGCAACGCGGGTCATGCCAAATCCCATGGCTTCCTGCGAATTCGGCGGGGCAATCAGCCCAATGATCAGCGGAATAAAAATAATAAAAGCCAGCAAAACATCCCAACCCACAATAGACTTTGAAGCGGGGTGATAGATAAGCGGGAAGCGAAAAATAAACCCGCGTTTAAACATAACAATGAACCAGGCTACAAAGGCAGCAATAACCAGCAGCCACATTAAAGAGAGACCCAAACGGGTGATTAACCTAAAAGCCCCCAGGATCTCAGTTGCCGCCACCATGTATGACCACCACATAATCATGGCCTGGATGAAGGCAGCCCGCCAGTTCGGCTCGCGCCGCGTGTTCCCAGAGAAGAACCAAAAAGCCAGAAACGCGAGAAAAGGGAATAAAACCATTACACTTTATCTTCTTTGAAAGATTTTATTTTCCAACCAGCATGTCTGTGCAGGTAAAATAATCAGCATCAATACTTTGGCTGCTTTCCTCTGCAGAGATTGCCATGTAGCGTGCAAAAAGCGGGTGCATTTCGGCTATCTTTTCATACATGGCTCTTGCAATTCTGCGGATGGAGAAATGCGCATTTTCCGCGCTGCGCAGCCTGCAGAAGTGAAAAGCCTGCCTTAGGTTCAACCTGCAAAGCACTCGCCGGTTGAATGCGTTGGGCACCGCATAAGCTGCAACAGCAGGGTTTGTGGCAGCCAATTTTTCATAAACCCGTGCCGCTTCATTCATGGCTGCGCAGTATTGTGCTTCAAAACCTGCTTCACTGATTCCTTTGGGGATGGCATAACCAAGCCTTGTTGAAAGCGCTTGGGCTGTCTGGCTCATCATACGATGCCGTTTGAATTCAAAATAGGCCCCCTGGTCCATTACCAGATCAAAAGAATAGTCCGTGTATTCCAGTTCTCTTAAAGGCTGGTCATGGTTGCCCATCTGCCTGAAAAGACTATCTGCCAGAGCAAGCCTGGTCTCATCGTCCATATTCAGCACCTGATCCAGCGAAACAGAATAGCTGTCATCACCAAAGCGGTAAAGCACAGCTGCCAGCACCTTGGCTTCTCCATCCGGGTCAATTTCAAGCAGCTTGCACCATTCAGCGCTTCTGAGGGTATCAATTGAAGCAGAAACTTTAGTAAAGGTTTTGCGCAGGTCATCGTAATAAGCAATGGGCTCGGTATACTTAATGAGGGTTGGCAGCTCCTGCATGGCTACAGTTTTGGTTTCGGTGCCAATAAGACGGGTTTCTGCCAGTTCAGAGCTCAGCATTTTTTTAATGGCGTATTCCAGTACGCGTGCGTTCATGGTAACACCCACATTAGCCATTGAGGAAGCAGGCAAAATAAAGCGTGCAACATCCACGGCTTTCACTCTGGCTCGGTTAGCCCAAGCTTTTTCTGATTCGCCTTCTTCAAGCGCTGTATTGGCTTCAGACCAGGCCTTTAAAGAACTCAACGCTTCGGCATATGTGCCAAATAGTCTATCCATCAAAGCAAGGTATTCTGCTTCGTTTGCACTGCCCTTTAACTCTTCAGGAACTACATAGGCCTTGGGGTCCCATTCCTGATAGCGCGTGGATTTTTCTGTATAAGAAGCCAGCCTGTTTCCTTCAATGTTTTCAATGGCCAAACGCGAAACATTTTCCATTGCCAGGTGGATTACAGCATGTTCAGCCACGCTGGAATGGCCGTAACCAACAATCCATTTTTCACTGAATTTTGCGGACTTTTCATCATTCAGCTCTGCTGCAATAACATCAAAAGATTCCGGTGAACGAGAGGTTTTAGCAAAGGTAACGGCTATCGTTTCAGCACTTAACTTGCTTGGGCTTAATCGGTAAACTCTACGCTTCAGATCCATTGTTTAAAAACCTCCTGGCTTCCTTTTTGTCTGCTTCAATCTGTCTGATCAAATCATCAATATGCTCAAAACGCATTTCCGGCCGAATAAAATGCAAAAGTTCTACCTTTATAGCTTTCTGATAGATATTATCATCAAAATCCAGGATTAATGTTTCCAGGTTTGGAATGCGTGTGTCTTCAAAGGTAGGCCTAACTCCCAAACTGGAAACAGCAGCATATGTTGTTTTGCCTTCCAACTGCAAGCGGCTGGCATATACACCATATTTTGGCACTAGTTTTTCACCAGAAATAAGCAAATTAGCTGTCGGCAGTCCTAATTTTTTGCCAAGCTTCTTGCCTTCACTTACTTTGCCGCTTATGCTGTAAGGTCTGCCCATTAAAACGCTGGCTAACTCCGGTTTACCTGCCCACAATGCAGAACGGATAGAAGCAGATGAGATAACAAAGCCATTCATCAGCTCTGGGTCTGTCTGTATTACAGGAATTCCAAAAGCTTCCATAAAATGCTGAATAGCGCTGTAATCACCCCTACGGCCTTTCCCAAAGCTGAAATCCGGTCCAACTACCACGCCTCCAAGGTCAAAATGACTGGCAAGTTCTCTCAAAAAATCTTCAGGGGGCATAAAAGCCAGGGCTTCATCAAACGGAAGGGTAATAACCTTATCCAGGCCCTGCTCCGAAAGTGCCTGTTCTTTTTCTTCGCGGGTCATCAGATAGTAGGATTCTTGTCCGGGATTAAAGAAAATGCGCGGATGAGGGTAAAAAGTGATAAGAACTGCTTGAGAAGCATTTTCAAAAGCCTTGACACGCAAGGCTTTAATAAGCGTCTGATGACCTTTATGAACGCCATCAAAATTACCAATCGTCAGCCAGGTGCTTTGCTCCTTAACGGAGGGCAGTGCATTCAGGAATTGTGTCATTATTCCAAACCTCGGGCTAAGGCTGCTGCCCAGCCCGAATATACCCTAAACAATGCCTGGCTTCTATTGAAAGAACACTTTTTTGGGCTGCCATTCTTTGGTATCAGGAACGTATTCCAGAAGCGCAATCAGTTCGCCTTCTCCGTCTACACCCCTGGCCCATTTGCCGGCTTCCATTTCTTCCTTGGCCAAAATGCGATGCCCATGCCGAATTTCATCCACATCGACCTCATCCAAGTCCACTTTATACCAGTCGCCTAAAGCCTCTGAAGCTGGAATAATATACTGATACCATTCGCCGCTGGTAAAAGCATCTTGCAGTTTTCTTAAAGGCACAGCGTTGCGCAGCCCAAACTGGCCACTTTTTGTACGGCGCAAGCCTGTCAGAGTGCCGCCGCAGCCTAATCTCTCTCCAAGGTCATTAGCCAGAGAACGAATATAGGTACCAGAAGAGCATTGCACATCAATAATGAGTTCTGGCGCGTCCCATTCCAGCAGTTCAATGTCATGAACCGTTACTTCACGCGGTTCAAGCGAAACTTCTTCGCCGTTACGGGCCATGTCATAGGCCTTTCTGCCTGCAACCTTAATAGCTGAGTAAGCCGGAGGCTGTTGCTCAAAGGTGCCGATGAAGTCTTTAAGAGCTTCCTGCAGCTCTTCTTCGCCGATATCAACTGGTTTGCGCTGCTTAACAGGGCTTTCCAAATCATATGAATCGGTGGTAATTCCAAGCTGGATAATAGCCTGGTATCTTTTTTCCGATGCAGAAACATACTCGCTCAAACGCACGGAAGGCCCTAAAAGCACCACCAAAACACCGGAGGCTCTTGGGTCTAAAGTACCGGCATGTCCGGCGCGGCGAATATGGGTTCCCGCCCGCACCGCCTGCACAACATCGTGCGAAGTCATGCCGATGGGTTTATCAATTACCAGCACACCCGAAATGCGGCTGGCGATATTTGCTTCTTCTGATTGGTAACGTTCGTTCATAAACTACCTGCCTTTAGATGAATTCCCCTTGTTTCAATAAGATATTGGCGCGTGCGCGCCAGTACTCTATCCATAACACTCTGCAAATCACCGCTTAGATCGGCACCCGCTGCTGCGGCATGGCCCCCGCCCCCAAATTCGCGTGCCAATGCAGAAACATCAAACCCCTCGCGCGATCTCCAACTTACCTTGGTTCTATCCTCTGACTGTTCCACACAAATCACCGCAATAAACATATCTGAAACGGTAGTCATATTGTTAACCAGATCGGCATCGTCATTACCCTCATAGCCGGCCCTCATCCTATCGGCAAGTGAAAGGCTGGTCCACAAAAGACCGTCATCCAGGTTCAGTTTACTGAGACCTTGCCCCCAATAGCGCAGCTCTTCTAAAGAACGGCTAAGCAGAACTCGCTGATAAACAAAGGCTAAATTTGCCCCAGCTTCCATCAGCTCAGCTGCTTTTTTAAGACAGTTGGGGCTGGTGTTGCTGGTACGGAATCCGATTGTATCCGCCACAATGCCGGTCAGCAAGGCGTTTGCTACTCCTGAGTCAACAGAAAAGCCCCAGGCTGGCAAATGCTGCGCCAAAACAAGGCAAGTTGCTTCCGTGTCGGGTTCGATAAGGTTAATGATGCCAAACTCTGCATTTGTTTTATGGTGGTCAATCACCAAATCCGGTTTTCGCCCGCCTAAAATTTCACCCGTGCGTTGGGCATCGCTGCAGTCCACCACAATGAGATAACCCGCATCTTGCGGCATTGTGTGCATGATCTCCGCGAAATTAACAAGGTAATCATAACGGCTGCCGGGTTTATCCTGCAGAACAAAATGAACTTTTTTTCCGGCATTCTTCAGTGCAGTTCCAAGAGCCAACATGGAGCCAATTGCATCCCCATCCGGACGGATGTGCGAAACTACCGTAAAAAGGTTAGCTTCACCCAAAGCGTTTTTAATTTTTATGTCAGTTGTTTGACTCATTTAAACCAAAAGTTTACTGATTTTGATAATAGGATAATTGTAAATTAGCTGTCTGAATCAAGCAACGAATCAGCTTGTTTATCCAATATTTCTGTGCCTTCATCCTGCCTGATTTGCTCCAAAATTTCATCAATACGCTGTGCTCTCTCTGGCGTTGGGTCCCAGAAAAAGCGTAGTTTAGGCATAATACGCAAATCAACCTGATTGGCTATTTCAAACTTCAGAAATCCGCGAGCATGGTTAAGCGCTTCAAGCACTTCTTTTTTGGCTTCTGAACCGCCCAAAGAGGAAACATAAATATTCGCAAAATCCAATTCACGATCAATCTTTACATCTGTGACCGTCACGTCCGCAAGCCTGGGGTCTTCCACTTTGGTGAGTAAAGCTACCGAAAGAACTTCTTTGACGCGGTCGTTAATTCTTTTCATTCTTAATTCTGAGGGCATTTTTCACCTCCTGGCAAAATTATCAGCCAAATTTTTCCATTACAAAGCATTCAATCACATCGCCAATCTGAAAAGCCTCAAAGCTCTTAACCGTGATGCCGCATTCCATACCTTCGCGTACTTCACGGACTTCATCTTTTTCGCGATGGATGGAAAGCACTTCCCCATCAAACACTTTTTCGTTGTTGCGAAGCACATGCACCTGAGCATTCCTGCGAATCTCTCCGCTGGCAATCCGGCAGCCGGCTGCGGTCCCGCCCTTAGAAACTTTAAAAGTAGCCAGCACATTGGCTTTGCCCAGCATCTTTTCAACCATTTCAGGTTCAAGCAAGCCCTGCAAAGCTTTTTCAACATCTTCAAGCAGGCGGTAGATGATCTTATAAAGGCGCATACTGACTCCTTCGGATTCAGCCAGCTTACGCGTGCCCTGGTCCACATCCACATCAAAGCCAAGAATAATGGCATCAGAAGCGGCAGCCAGCATCACATCGCTCTCCGTAATGTTGCCGGTTTCAGCATGCAGTACATTAACTTTAATTTCTTTTTGCTTTTTGCCAAGCAAATCCAGTTCATTTTCAATCGGTTCCAAAGAGCCCTGCACATCCGCTTTGAGGATCAGGCGCAACTCTTTGGTTTCGCCTGATTTAACCCGACTGAAAAGCTCTTCAAGTGTGGCGCGTTTATTGTTCTGTTTTGCCTCACGGGCTGCTTTACGTTCAGCCACAATGCTGCGGGCTTCTTTTTCGTTATTCACCACCTGGAAAACATCACCGGCTTCGGGCAAGGCATTCAAACCCATTACCCGCACCGGGCTTGATGGGCTAGCCTTGGGCACACGTTTACGATGCTGGTCAAGCATCGCTTTCAGTTTGCCGTAGCCTTCACCTGCCACAATCACATCCCCAATCTTCAGGGTGCCATTTTGCACAAGCAAGGTAGCCATGGGGCCTGTGGTTTTATCAAGAGAGGCTTCTACCACGGTTCCCATGGTGCGTCCCTTGGGGTTCGCCTTAATCATGATGTTATCGGCTACCAGATTGATGGTTTCCAACAGATCTTCCAAACCCTTTTTCGACTTGGCAGAAACAGGTACAACAAAAGTATCGCCATTCCACTCATCGGGAACCAGCCCAATTTCGGCAAGTTGGCGCTTCACAAAATCGGGGTTGGCATCTACTTTATCCATCTTGTTCAGGGCAACAATAATCGGCACCTGGGCGGCCTTGGCATGGTTAGTGGCTTCCCGCGTTTGCGGCTGCACGCCATCATCCGCAGCCACTACCAATACAACGATATCCGCACCTTGGGCACCGCGTGCGCGCATGGAGGAGAAGGCCGCATGGCCGGGAGTATCCAAAAAAGTCACCAGGCGGTTTTTATGGCTTACCTGATAGGCGCCAATATGCTGTGTAATGCCGCCAGCCTCACCGCCGGCCACATCCGTATGCCGAATTGCATCCAGCAGAGAAGTCTTGCCGTGATCTACATGCCCAAGAATGGTCACAACGGGCGGGCGGTTTTCAAGATCAACAGGGTCTTCACCCAATATCAATTTTTTCCAAAGGGGCAGTTCGCCAACTTCTTCAGCAACTTCTTCCTCTTTTTCCAGTTCAGGTGCAAAGCCTATTTCGGTGGCAACCACCGCGGCAGTGTCAAAGTCAATGTTTTGGTTGATGCTGGCCATCACGCCATTACTCATTAAAATCTTGATAACCTGCACTGCGCTTGTATTAAGCTGTCCTGCAAGGTCTCTTACGGTAATGCTGATTGGTAATTGAATAATCTTTTCTGTGCCCATTTATCCTCCGAACTTGCTCATCGAGCAAATTTACCTTCTTCTCTGGGCAGCAGTGAGTTTATGCCTTCACAAAAGCCCCGAGCTTTTTTCCTCTGCCGGTTCGGAACCGGTAGAGGGCAATCGTTCCATCATTTCCTTTAAGGCAGCCAAATCACTTTCATTAATGGTGGTTTTCAAGGCTGCTGCCAACGAGCCTTTAAGGCCTTTTTCCCAGCAACTGCGCTGGTCATGAAGGTAAGCTCCCCGGCCGGAAACCTTTCCGGTTGAGTCAGCCTTCACCCCTTCAGCAGTCCTTACCAAACGGATAAGTGTGCGCTTGGCAAGCGTCTGCCGGCAACCCACGCAGGTGCGCTGCGGGATGTGCCTTACTTTCACAGCTTTCTTCATGGCCATGCTTTTACAGTTGCTTGTCTTTTACCAGTCTTCCCAATCATTTTCGCCTTTATGCGTGCGGCGAACAATATCCTCACCCAAATCTGGGTCATACTCTACAGTATAACCCTTCTTTTTCTTGCTTTTCTTTTTTCCATCTTTGTCACTGAGAGCCTGTCCAAAGTCTTCTTCTTCCACGGTTTCATGCTCACGCTGCTGGCTATGCTTGAGTGTTTCCAGTTTAAAGAGCTCTTCAAAGGTTTTTTCTTCTTCAGGAGCTTCTTCCGTGACACTTTGAACTGCAGGTTCAGCTGCAACTGCCTCAGCAACCGGCTCAACTTTGGCTTCTTCCATCTTTTCCGCAACGGAAACAACTTCTTCTTTCTGTGCAGGTTCTTCAACAGGTAGTTCAGGTTCAGGGAAACGGAAAGACTCTGCCAGGCTTAACAGTTCCTCATAAGACTTGGGGCCAATGCCGTTATATGAAAGAATAATTTCGGGATCAACCTTGATTTGCATCAACAGCTCACCCAAAGTCTCAATGCCCGATTCCTGAAGCACATTGGTAATGTGCTCCTTAATTTCAGGCACATCGTTCAGGTTCATTTCAAAGGCAGAAGCGGGGATAGAAGCACGAATTTCACGCAGTTTGGCCTGGTTAGCATCTTCAACCAATTTACGGTCGGCTTCGCCGCGGCGTTCAACCCTATCTACAAATTTGGCCAACAGCATCCCATCATCCAGGGAAAGCGGTTTTCCTTCTTCTTTCTTGGTAAGCAGTTCCTTCACTCTGGCAATGGCTTCTGCTTCGGTATGGGCCAGTTCAGCCAGTTTCGGGTCCTCATTCAGTTTGGCGAGGGCCTTATAAGAGGCTTCAGAAACGCTCATAATGTCAATGCGCCAACCGGTCAGTTTGGCTGCCAGTCTGGCATTCTGACCTTCACGGCCGATGGCCAAAGAAAGCTGATCTTCCGGCACTACAACGGTAGCAGTTTTGTTTTCTCCGCCGGAGCTGTTCAGATAAACGCCAGAGACTCGCGCAGGGCTGATAGCTTTGCTGATGTAAACAGAAGCATCCGGGCTCCATTCAATCACATCAATTTTCTCGTTGTGCAGTTCCCTCACGATGGCCTGGATGCGAACACCGCGCTGGCCTACACAGGCACCCACCGGGTCAATACCCATCTGGGTGGCAGAAACTGCCACCTTAGCACGCTGGCCGGGTTCACGGGCAATCGAACGAATTTCAACGATGCCATGATAAATTTCCGGCACTTCATTCTCAAGCAGGCGGCGCAAAAAGTTGCGATGCCCGCGTGAAAGTAAAATTTGCAATCCCTTTGGGGAATCTTTTACTTCATACACGTAAGCGCGAATGCGGTCATGAATACGGAAGCGCTCCCCAGGGATCATATCTTTGCGCATCATGGTACCTTCGGCTTTATAGTCCATCCCTACCGTAGCCTGATAAGAATTGACCGCCTGCACCACGCCAGAAACAATTTCGCCCACTTGCTTACCAAAATTTTCAAACTGCAGGGCTTTTTCTGCATCCCTGATTTTCTGTTGGATGGCCTGACGGGCTGTCTGAGCAGCAATGCGTCCAAAGTTTTCGGGGGTGGATTCAACCATTACCAGATCACCTTCCTGGCAATCTGGGTCCACTTTTCGGGCTTCTTCAAGGGTAACCTCAGTGCGCTCATCCAGCACGGAATCAACCACTTCTTTCTCTGCGAAGACAGTTACATTCCCCTTATCAAGATCAATTTTGACCGTGACATCCTGTGCGGTAGAGGCACCGACTGACTTGCGGTACGCGGAAATCATAGCGCCTTCCAATGCGCTCATGATCACATCCCTAGGAAGCTGTTTTTCCTCCAGTACCTCGTTGAATGCTAAGGCAAATTCACTTTTCATAAATCTTTCACTCCAAAAAGTTACCCATTATTCAAATAAAAAAGTGGGGGTCACCCACTTTTCAAATGAAAAGTTTTCTAATGCGCATAATATATCACAGCTAACGGACAAAATCAAGCTCATGAATGGGTTCAATACCTGTGTGACAACCGAAAACAGGCGACTATAATTTTATGCTTGTCACTGAATTCACTTACTTATTATTGAGAAAAAGAAGCTGTCTTGTAAAGAAGCTATTAATTTTCCTCCAAGTCATCATGTGTTCACAACCCATATTTCAGCGCAGAATTATCAATAGCTTCTCGGCAGCGTCGCACTCCTGCCTCAATACCATCCGGGTCTTTAAAAATAGCAGATGAAAGAATAACAACATCTGGGTTGCAGGCAATCAGCGGGTCCATATTATTAGCCCGCAAACCCCCGTCAATAGCCAGTTCGCAATCAGGGTTTTTCTCATCAATCATCTTGCGGGCGCGCCTTACCAGATCCGGCACCGTCCGCCGCCAGCCCCAATTATCCATGCCATCCGTTTCATCCACACCATGGGTAATGACCTGCAACCGGTCAATATCATAAATAGCTTCTTCCACCCAGCAAAGCGGTGTATAACCGCCAATATGCAGGCCAAATTTCATGTTGAATTCGCGGCAATAATTAATAATATACATCAATTGAGAACCAATAAAATGCTCAGCGGGCAAAATAAGCATATCGGCACCAGCAGCTGCAATTTTTTCAATAAACAGCCGGTCGCAGGTCACTGTATAGCAGTGGCACTCAATGGGTTTTGCGGTTACTGGCCGAATGCCCTCGATTATCTGATGCCCTCCCATCAGCTGCATATTTTTAAGGTCTATCATATCCGCCGCGTCTGAATGGATATAATCCACCCCGCCCTGATCTGCAGCCATTACCACATCCGCTATTCTTCCATAATTTACGTGCGCCAAGCCCGCAGCTATCTTAATATGTTTCATTAAATTCTCCTCTTTTTATTCCACTTCAACAATTTCTTCCTGCCCAGCTTGCACCCGACTGCCAGGTTTTAGAACTTTAACCTTTTTATTCATGTTCGTAAAAAGCACAGCAACAGCAGATGCTTTAACATCCGGATGATTCTTCACCTTTTCAGGATCAAAAACTACTAATAGGTCACCAGCTTTAACGATATCCCCTAGCTTTACCTTAACATCAAACCCCTCACCCTTCATCAGTACGGTGTCTACACCTATGTGAACCAAAATTTCTTCATCACCCTGCTTTAGACCAATAGCATGACCCGTCGGGAAGAGCGCCGCAACCTCTCCGTCTACAGGAGAGACTACATTCCCATCACTGGGTTCAACGTAAAAACCTTCTCCAAGCATCTTTTCTGAGATTGCTTCATCAGGAAATTTTTCAAGTTCGTCAATAATTCCATTAACCGGCGAAGCATACTTTTTCTTTTTTTTGAACCAAAACATAATATCCCTTTCCCCTGAAAGTATCCTGGTATGAGGTCTGTCTTGACCTCATACCAGATTTTTATAGTATCCGTTAATCCATCCCCAGGATATCTTTAACGCGAGTCAGCAAGCTGGTTACCCGCACACCATAGATAATCTGGAGCGAATTACCGCTGCGCATAACGCCAATTGCTTCCAGGTGTTTTTTCCAGGCGTTATCATCCGCCACTTTGCTGACGTCATTGACATCTACACGAAGCCGAGTGGCACAGGCAGTAACACTTTTGATATTTTGCGGCCCGCCTAATGCTTCAACAATTCTTGCTTCCAGGGCATCCTCAGGCTCAGCAGAACCGCTTTTACTGCCATTTGCACCTTGTTCCTTAATCTCGTTGTATTTCTTTTTGGTCATAAAGGCAATTTCATCCTCTTCACCACCGCGCCCGGGGGTCATCAGATTGAACTTCTGAATGCAAAACTTGAAGACGATAAAGTAAAGCAAGAAGGCCAGCGGCAAAAGATAAAGCAGCGACATGGCATGCACTTTCTGAGGCTGGAAGAGGTTCGGGATCATAAAGAAGAGGGCATGCCCATTAATGGAGACGTGAGTCACCTCTGCCAGCACATACATCAGCCCGCAAAGGGGAGCATAAACCAGCCAGTAAAGTAAGGGCGCTACAAAAAGGAAGGTGTATTCAAAGGGTTCTGAAATACCCACCAGCATTAATGTGAGCGCTGCCGGGATAAGAATGGATGCCACTTTTTTACGGTTTTCTTTTTTTGCGGTCAGATACATTGCCAAAGCCGCGCCCGGAATACCGGCTAACTGGAATAGGATGCGCCCTGATGTGAAGTTCCGAGTGATATAGCCTGTAGCAGAAGCCGATGCAGCCTGGCCGTTAATAATATTGCGCACCCCTTCATAAACAGTTCCGTCAATGGTCATCGTACCGCCAACCTTGCTGTATTCAATGGGAAAGGCAATCAGGTGGTGCACGCCAAAAGGCAGCAGGGCCTTATCAAGGGTGCCAAAAAGCCATGTGCCAAAAAGGCCTGAGGAACCGATAAAATGGGTAATCCACTGCAAGCCCTGCGCAAAAAATGGCCAAATGTAATAGGTAACGATGGCCATAGGGATAGCAAAAACAGTCACCATGATCATCACAAAACGTGGCCCCGAAAAGAACGCAAACATGGACTTAAACTGGGTATCCACATACTTATTGTGTATGGCAGCCGCAGCCGAACCCGCAATAATGCCGGAGAAGATGCCCATATCAAAAGTAAAAATGCCTGCAACGGTAGTCCAAAGCGCCTGTATGTTTTCGGGCTGGGTCTTGATTGTTTCAGCATTGATGCCAAATACACCCGCATACTGGCTGATACACTTGATAAAAACAAAATACAACACCACACCCGCAAATGCTGCCCAGCCTTTTTCCTTTTTGGCAAGGGTAAAGGCAACGCCCACCGCAAACCATATTGGAAGGTAGTTCATGAAAAGGAAGCCCATTCCGGAGAACATACTGAAAATGGCCAGCACAAATTTACCTATAAAAGTGCTATCAGGCAATATTTTTGGCAGAATGTAGTTTTGGAAGGCAAAACCAATACCTACATAGAAGCCAACCAGAACAAATAAAATGATTGGAACCATCATGGCTCCGGCAAACGATTGAAGTCTTTGCTGTACGCGTTTCATCTTTCTCTCCATAAAAACTTTTTGATTTCCATATTGATTTTAGTAGCAGTACAACAAACTGCTAATCTACTTTTTACCGTTTATTAATGGTAAATTTGTACGTATGATTCAAAAAGAAGCAATAGAGCCTAAAACATACACCATTATCAAGCTGCTTCTGGAAGAAAATGGTGCCTTCACACTTAAGGAAATTGCTTCTCGACTTGGTATGGCAGAAAAAACACTCCGTTCCAGAAACAAGGCAATTAAAGACCTGCTTAGTCAAAACGGCCTGCAGATGCAATCCGTACGCGGCAAAGGCAGCAAAATCTGCGGTGAGTCCACGGCGAGGCTCAATTTGCTGGCAAGTCTTTCTGAAACAGAGTCTCAGTACCTGCAATCCAGAGAAAGGGTTCATATTATCCTGTATTGGCTTTTGGCTTTAGAGAGCCCATGCCGCATGCACCTTTTGGAAGAAACCCTTTTTGCTTCACGCTCATCCCTGCAAAAAGACCTCAAACGTGTCAGGGAGTGGCTTTGGAACTACCAAATTGAATTGGTTTGCAACCGCAAACAAGGCATTTTTGCCCTGGCTGGTGAAAAACGCTTTCGCCATGCTCTCACGCGTCTCTTAATCGAAGTTTTGCCTGATGAGTACAATCAATTTCCCAGAGAATTCAAAAAAGCATTTTCTGAACTAAACGATCCGCTTTGCCCAGAAAACAAAATGATGGCCCAATTTCTGGATATTCTCCAGCAAAAAAGTGGCCTGGAGCTTATCCCAGAAGAAATTCTCCGCCTCAAGTTCCAGTTTTTGTTCAGCCTTCGCAGGATAGCGGAGGGTAATAAAGTGACCCTACAAACCCACACATACCGCAAAATTATGGATACGTTCTGGCCAGCCTTGGTACGCACCAACCTTTCCCAACTCAATCATTTTTTTGGTATCAGGCCAAATGACATTGAAATTGCTTATCTTTCCGGCCTTCTGATTTCTGCCAGATTTATTACCTCAGACAGTAAAGGGCAAGACCTTTTGCTCTCTAAAGCGCAGCTTATTACTGAACGCTTTTTAGCGATACTTCTAAAATCATGCAAAATTTCAGATATTGAACCCCTAAAAAGAGGCTTGGTTCAACATATTTATGGAGTGCTTCACCGCACAGAATACATCTGGGAGTCCAAAAATCCCATCAAAGACCACATCAAGCGGGAATTCCCGCAAGCTTTTCAACTCGCAAAAGAAATTGTTCATATCCTCGACGAATTTGTGCCCAACGAAATCCCTGACGATGAAATTGCCTTTATTGCCATGCACATTATGGCCGCTATTGAACGCTCAAAAAAACCGCTTAAAGCTATTTTTCTCTTTGAAAATTATTACAGTGAAGTCAAACTTGCCCAAGCGATGATAGAAAACCTTACCAATCAGGTTCTGTTCGAACGGGTTATCCATTGCAAAGACCTTACCCCTGAACTTTACGATGAAGCAGATATCATCTTTACTACATCCGCTAAAAAAAACGATAAAAAACCAAGTTTTTTAATCCCCCTCATTCCTGATTCTGAATTCTTAAATAAATTACAATCAGAGATCAGCATGATTCATGCGCAGATCAATACACAAAAAATCTTTGTTACCAATATAGAGTGATAAGGAATTCATGTTAGAAGAAATCGAAAAAGAAGAATTTGAACTGGCTTTGCCTGAAATCAACCAAGGTATTTTACTGGAACTCGGCCTCCAAATTGCCAGGCAGGCAATTGAAGAGAAATTGCCCATATGCTTGGATATCCACCTTGGCGAAATTTGTGCTTTTCACTTTTGCGCTGAGGGCAGTACCCCCAATACAGAAAACTGGGTGAGGCGTAAACGCCAGGCCGTGGATTTTTTCGGTCATTCCACCGCATGGTTGAACGAAAAAATTCAAGGAGATGCTGCCCTGCTTGTTTCCAAGTACGGACTGAAAGATGGCGAGTATACCTGTGTCCCTGGAGGATACCCCTTGCTTCTGAAAGGTTTTGGGAAGGTCGGCACAATGGCGGTTTCTGGTCTTAGCCCGGAAAAGGATCAATCCCTGATTACACAGGCGCTCAGGTCCGTCATTCAATTGTACAATTAGTTTATTAGATAAGTTCGAGGCTGATTATGGCAAATGAAAAGAAACTTTGGTGGAAGAACGGCGTAATTTATCAAATCTATCCGCGTTCCTTTCGAGATACAAACGGAGATGGCATTGGCGACCTGCCCGGTATCATCGAAAAGCTGGATTACATTAACGGTCTTGGCGTAGACGCCATCTGGCTCTCACCCATCAACCCCTCTCCGGATGCCGACTTTGGCTACGACGTTGCCGATTACAATGGTATTGATGCCAAATATGGAAAAATGACAGACTTCGACAACCTTGTTAAAGAAGCCCACAAACGCGACCTTAAAATCGTGCTTGATCTTGTGCTCAATCACACTTCCAACCAGCACCCCTGGTTTCTTGAATCCAAAAAAGGGCCCATTTCTCCCTATCACGATTGGTACATCTGGCGTTATCCTCGCCCCAAATACGGCTTCCCCAATAACTGGAAGTCCGTGTTCGGCGGCCCGGCCTGGGAATACGAGAATACCTGCGGCAAATTCTATTACCACATGTTCGCCCCCCAACAGCCTGACCTTAACTGGCGCAACCCTGATGTGCGCAAGGCGATGCTGAATGTATTCCGCTTCTGGTTGGATAAGGGTGTGGATGGCTTCCGTCTGGATGTCTTCAACGAATACTTCAAGGATGCTCAACTGCGCGATAATCCCCACCGTCCCGGCTTGCACCTGCGAGAATTTGATCGTCAAATCCATAAATATGATGCTGCCCAGCCTGAAATGATGCCCCTCCTCAAGGAAATCCGCACTCTGGTAGATAAATATAAAGAGCGTTACATCGTGGGCGAAACTTTTCTGGTCCCTCCAGCCCAGGCACGCACCTATATCGGGCCGGATAAAGTCCATGCCGCTTTTGATTTCGGCTACACGCATAGCGCCTGGAGCGCGCCTGCCTTCGGAAAAGCTATTCAATTCTGGGATGCTCTGCATGGGGATGAAGCCTGGCCCAATTACGTTTTGAACAACCACGATACCCGCCGCAGTGCCTCACGGTATCCTTTTGGCAATGAGGATTCGCGAAATAAGATGCTTGCAGCCATGCATCTGACCCTGCGTGGCACGCCTTTTCTTTATTACGGAGAAGAAATCGGCATGCGCGAACTTGAGCTTAAAAAAGCTGAAATTCAAGATCCTGTGGGCAAATACTATTGGCCCATCAACAAGGGTCGTGATGGCTGTCGTACCCCTATGCAGTGGAACTCCAAGCTTAACGCGGGCTTCACTTCAGGCAAACCCTGGCTGCGCATCAATTCGGATTATCCTAACCGAAACGTAGCAGCCGAAGAAGAGCAGCCTGATTCTCTGCTGAATTGCTACAAGCAGTTGCTGCGTCTGCGCAGAGAAAATCCGGCACTTAATTCCGGTACAATGAGCTTAAAGCCTCTACTGAACAAAAACCTCCTGGTTTATACCCGCACAAGCGATAAACAAAAAGCATTGATTGTGCTTAACTTCTCCATCCTCCCACAAACTTATAAACCCCAGGGAGAATGGAAAATGCTTTACAGCGGCAATGACTCAAAACGCACCCAACTGCTGGATGGTATCCTGCACATGCCGCCCTTTGGCTTTGCCATATTGACAAGTTGAGCGCACATGTTCCCAGAAAAAACGGCACCTGTAGATCTCTTCGCTGAAAAGAAGGCGCCATTTATTCTGGGGAAAAGCCTTGACCCTGAAATTAACCTGCCCCTTGGGCGTTTTTTACCGCCTTTTTATAAAGGTCAAGTCAGCGAATGGGTAGGCCATTATGTACCGCCTGGCTCTTGGGTGCTTGACCCCTTTGGGCAAGACCCATTCGCCGACCTTGAACTTGCCCGTTCAGGCTACCGCGTACTGGTTTCAGCGAATAACCCCATTGCCGCCTTTCTTTTAGAAGCCCTTTCCTTAGGGGCAGCGGAAGACGAATGGGCAGAAGCGCTTGAGCTTATTGGCAAAATCCCCATGCCTGCAAGGCAAAATTTCAAAACCTGGTTAGAAGAACTTTACAGTCTCCCTTGCCCCAATCAAAAACAGGGCTTAAAAGGGCAAATGGAAAGTTGCGGTCAAAAAGCACAGGTTCAGCGTTTTCTCTGGAGCGGAGATAACGCCTCACCCTCCTCCGCAGAGCTTTACTGCCCTTCTTGCGAGGCGCTTTTTCAGGTCGATCTGAGCGCGCAGGATAACATAACGCTCACCCGCCTGCCCTCTTTTGCGCTCTACCGTGCCAGAGCCCTCGAGCTTCTTTCCGGCCCGCAGGATGAACTGCGCCCGATTATGGAAGATCTTATTCAGTATTACACTCCCAGAGCCCTGGTTCTGCTGCAAATGCTGCTTAACAAACTTGAAACAGATGCCCTGCCTAACCGTGTGCGCACCCTTACCCGGGCTCTCTTTCTTTCTGCAGCCGACCGCATGAATGTACTTTGGGCCTTCCCCCTCGGCAAAAACCGCCCTAAGCAGTTAACCACCCCGCCGACCTATGAAGAGTTGAATCTATGGAAAGCCCTTGAACAGGCTTGCAAGCAATGGCAGGCCTTCAGCAAAAAAATAGAGTTGAGGCACTGGCCGGATATGCCCTCACGTGCCGGGGGCATATCCCTTTTTTCTGGTCGCCTGCGCGAATTAAACCCCCTCCCCAAACAGGGAATGATTGACTTGGTCTACGCTTCCCTTCCCCGACGCAATCAGGCCTGGTGGAACCTTTCGGGCCTTTGGACGGGGTGGCTCTGGGGCAAGAACGCCTTGGAACCCCTCAGGCACAGCCTCATTCGCCAACGCTACGATTGGAACTGGCATGCAACCGCCCTCCAAAAAGTGCTCGGTCAATTACCCAGCTTCATCCAACCCCAAAGCCCAATCTTGTTTCAAATCAGTGAACTTGATTCCAAATTCCTTTTGTCAGCCCTTCTTGCCGCATCAAAGTCAAAGCTTAAAATACGCGCTTTTGCGGCTAGCGGCAATTGTGAGCAGCTTCAATTGGTATTGCGCAAAGGGCAAAACGAAAAAGAAATCCCTATCAGCAAGGCTTACTGGCCTGAAGCCGTAAGAGCTGCTGCCAACAAATTTCTCACAACACGTTCGGAACCTTCGGCCTACCTGCCCTTGCTGACTGCAATTTGCCTCTTTCTTCAAGATCAGGGCATTCTTGACTCCATGCAGCCTTCCAACTCGCCTAATCTTCTTAGTGATATTGAAAAAAGCGTTCAGGAAGTCCTTGCCGACTCTGCCCGCTTTGAAAGATTCAACCCAGGGTCTGGTTTTGAAACAGGCACTTTCTGGCTGCGCCAAAGCCCTCCGCATCTGAATCCGCTTGCAGACCGCACTGAAGCAGCCGTTATGCAGGAAATTTACCAGAACCATAGCTTCACCCTGCCCGAGTTGCTTGCGGCCGTTTACCGAAAAACAAGGGGCCTGAACAATCCGGAACTTGACCTTACGGCAGCCATTCTGCAATCCTATGCAGAACCCTTGAACGAAGCCAAGCAAGAATGGCAGCTTAGAGAAGGTGAATCCCTCACTGACCGGGCAGAAGATTTGCGCCAAATGATGGCTTTAATCACCAACCTTGCCTCAAAACTAAAGTATGACCGAGAAATAGGGCCGGAATATGTTATCTGGTTCGACCCGGAAGGCAAAGCCGTCTATAAATTTTTCCCAACAACCAATGCCATTATCACACCTTTACTTCTCAGCCACACAAACGATACATCCACAAAGCTGATTGTCATCCCCGGCAGCAGAGCTAATCTGCTCGCTTTCAAACTCAAGCACGATCCTAACCTTCAGCGTATGCTCACTCAGGATTGGCAGATTATTAAATTCCGCCAATTGCGCCAATTGGCGGAAAACCCACTCTTGACCCAGCAGCTTTTTGCATCCCAGCTGCTCAGTGACCCGCCGGAATATCACACCATTCAGCTTAAATTACTTTAAGGCTCAGGCGTAGCTGAGGGCAGCACAGGTGTATCTGCCGGCGGAGCCGGAGTTGCGCTGGGTTCTTCCGTTGGCATGGCAGTTGGCGTTTCCGTTGCGGTTGCCGTAGGGGTAATCGCCGGCAAGTTGATGTGCATCCTGTAAAATTTTTCTATCTTCGCATCATTCTGGCCAAAAAGGGTCACTTTGAAAGTGATGAGCGGTGAATGAATAGCCCGCAAATCACGCATCACCGCGATTTCTGTCGGGCTTTTCACCGGGCTGTTGGAGCTTGCCAAGGGCTGCCATTGTTCGGGCTTTTCGCCTTCACCCCATTCTAAAGTAAAGGCTCTAAAATTAGCTGTTGCATCAATAACACCCGTTATCTTAAAGGGGTCTTCGATTATTGTTCCGCCGTCCATTACACTTAGCAGGTCAATAATCGGCCTTGGGTCATCCATGCGGCATTCCCTTTCAGGAACAATGGTAATGGGGTTTGTAAATCCGTTTTCTTCAGCCCATCCCTTGCCCTGTTCGGTACTCAACCAGGCAATGGCGCTTTTATCCTTAATATTGATGGCGGTAATGGCCTGCGGGAAGTCTTTACAGGCCTCGGAAAGCTTCAATCCTGTCCAGCCATCCACTTTTACCGCGGCCCATAGATCCTGATCTTTTGGAGGCGGCAATTGGTCTGAAGCAAAAAGTTCAGAACGTTGGCCGGGGCATTTATCTGAAGGCTCCGTGCCGGAAAGCGAACAAACAATCTTTTCCACCACATCCGGGGGCCTTACAAATGGGCTAGGCACACCCCCTTTGTACCTACCTATCCCATCCACCATCAGTTGCGCCCAAACAGGAGCTGCACCGCTCACACCGGTGGTATGCTCCATAGGCGAATAATCTGCATTGCCAATCCACACCCCCACCACCAAGTCCGGGGTATAACCCAAAGTCCAGTTATCCCTAAAATCGTTGGTGGTACCTGTTTTCACCGCAGAAGGAAAAGGCAAATTAAGCACCGAATTGTTCCCAAACATCCACGAACGAGCCACTGCATCAGACAGAATATCCGAAATCAGATAAGCATGGGCCGGGCGCACTACCTGCTCACCGGCAGGCGGGATATATTCATAAATAACTGCACCGGTATAATCCACCACTTTGGTAACAGCCACGGGTGCAACACGTTTGCCTTCATTGGCCAGCACCGAATACGCCCCTGTCATTTCCAGCAGGCTTACCTCGCCCCCCCCTAAAGTCAGTGAAAGCCCATAGTCCGGTCTGGTCAAGCTATGGATTCCAAAGCGTTGTGCAAGTTTAATAAAACCGTCATCACCCACTTTTGCGGCCTCATCATAGATGCCCACATACTGCAGCGCTTTTACGGCAGGGATATTAAAAGAGTTAGCCAGTGCCGTGCGCACAGAGACCGGCCCATGGAACTCTCCGTCATAATTAACCGGAACATAAGGGTCAGCCGGGTCATCATTCTTTCCTGAAGGTGGGAATGAGCTGGGCACATCCCAGATGATGGTTGCCGGGTTCCAGTCTTTTTCAAAAGCGCCTACATAGGTCAACGGTTTAATGGCAGAACCGGGCTGGCGTGTTTCGGTCAAGGCCATATTCACCTGCCCGCTGATAGCCGCGTTGCCAAAATCTGCCGAACCAACCATTGAAAGTATTTCGCCATTCTTGGGGTTCATCGCAATGACAGCACCATTTGTAGCATTGTTGCCCTGCATCTGCGCCAGTTGATCCCTTACTGCCTGCTCTGCCCTCTCCTGAAAATCCGGGTCCAGTGTGGTATAAACCGTAAAACCTGAACGATAAATGGTCTGAGGGTCAAAACGTGCCTCAAGCAGAGATTGGATATAAACCACCCAGTGCGGAAAGCGCATACCGTAATCCTTGGGCACAAAGTTATAAGCCTGTATTTTCGATTCAGCATCTGTAACCATCATGGGGTCTACGCATACTTTATCCAGGTTTTCGCCCACTTTAATGCAGTTGCGCTCCTGGCTCAGGTTATAGGTAAGCAGCATCACCACTTTATTGCGCTGCAGGGTAGCATCGCGGTTTTTATAAATATCATAAATCGCAGGGGACTGCGGTAGCCCCGCCAAAAAACTGGATTGCCAGAAATCAAGTTTATCCGCGCTCGTATTGAAATAGGTTTCCGCTGCTGCTTCAATGCCGTATGAAAGATTACCGTAAAAAATCTCATTCAGATAAAGTTCCAAAACTTCTTCTTTGGTAAAGCGCCTCGTGATTTCAGCTGCCAGAATTATTTCTGAAGCTTTGCGTTCGTAGGACTGTTTAAAGCGCTGCTCCGGCAGCAAAATCATGCGTGCCAACTGCTGGGTAATGGTCGATGCGCCGGATACCACACCTCCGGCACGATAGTTCGACCACAGCGCTCTGGTAAGTGCCAGCACATCAAAACCGGGGTGGTTGTAATACTCCTTATCCTCAGTGGCAATCGTTGCCGCAATCAAGTAAGGAGAGATTTTATTAAGGGGCACATACGTACGCTTGCCCGCTGTAGGATCCATAATTTCATAAAGCAGGCCCCCATTGCGGTCAAGAATCTTGGTCGTCTCAAATTTGGAAGCCCTGGTCTTTAATTCCTGAACATCGGGCAAATTCTTTGCAATTTGTGTGTATTTGTAAAAGGCAAAAGCGCCTCCTATTGCCAATAAAATCACCAGTAAGGTCAGCAAAATCATTACAGCCCTTAAAAAGCAGCCTTTACCGCTCTTTTGCTGATCATTGCTCTTTTCTTTCTTGCTCTTTTTCTGCTGGGCAGATTGGGCGGGAGCCAGGGTTGAATTTGAGGCAGCAGGCTTTTGACGGTTAAAGGGCAACTCATCTTTAAGATGAGTAGGCTGAGAAGGGTGATAAGTTGGGATAGGCTGCGTACCTTCCCGCTCTGCTTTTTCCTGATAATTAAGCGCAGCCGGGCTTAAAACTGTTGCCTGCGGATCATATTCCGCAACACGCTGCGGCAAAATTTCCGCTTCAGCCATATCCGGGCTGCTGGGGTCAGGTGCCAGCGTCACTTGTTCATCATCTCCCATAGGGATATTAACTGCCAGGCTTTCTGCTTCTGCAGCGCTGGTTTCTGCATTCCCTTCGGTTGCTTCAGCTTCAGGCTCGGGCGTTTCCGCCGTATTGCTTTCTTCTGCCTCTGCCGAAAGTATTTTACTTGCGCCGTTTTCATCAGCGCCGAAATCCGGTGTTTTCCCGAATTCGCTTAGTTCGCAAAACCAGGCCTCATCCTGCCGGCCGAGTTTTGTAGCTTCTTCAAACCGGTTTTCAGGAATTATCTTCCCATTCTCCGCATCACTTTTCATGTTATCTGAATCCATATTCACTCCACAAAAACAAATGGCTTGAATTTTAAGTGTAGCACAACCAGACGTTTCCATATTTGTCACGTTGGAATGATAGAATCGCTCTTGTGAGAAACGGCCCATTTTTATTAAGCGATCCCATTGGCCTCACTTTGGCAGCCAGAAGCTTCCGCCAGCCGGAAGAAGCTGATTTCGTCTGGCAGCTTGAACTCAGGCAGGACGGCCCGCTCGCTCTTCGAACGAGCCTTAATCTGCAGGCACAATCTTTTTCAATCTTCCCGCACTTCACTTTTGGCAGCAGCCATATTACCGAGCTCAAAGATTTTTTTGCTCAGCCCAAAATTGATACCATTTTGCAGGATTATGTGGAATTGGTAGGCAACCCTACCGAAACGGTGGAACTCTCCATGGAATATCTGGCTGAGGATTGCCAGACTCTGATTTGCCGCACAACTGTGCGTAACCTTAGTGATTCTCGTTTGGAAAGCGCGCTTACTCTGAATGCTTACTTAGCCTCAATGGGCAGCTTCCCCCCCATTGCAGCCATAAGAGTTGTCAACCAAACGGTGCTGAAGGCGCAAACTGGCAACCTTAGCATTGCAATTGGCTTTGATGCGGATGTTAAAGCCATCCTTTCCCCACTGCCGGGCTTAAGTTGGAAACGCTTCATTGAAGCCAGGCAAAGCGCTTCTTTTTACTGGCGTTTGCAAGCCACTAATCAGCCTGCCCAACTTGCCCGTGAACTAGCCCGACCCTTCCCCGCAAACTGGGAAGCAAAAATCAGTCGCAAGCGTGTGGAAGACCTCAATCAAGGTCTCAAGATTATTTGCGAAGATCCAGAATGGCAGCTGGTCTTTGATTCCGCAGAGCGTCAGGCTCTGCAATTAGTGCAGTCAAGCGGGCAAACCTTTCAGCATTACCGCATGCGCAGCTCTTCAAGCAGCCTCCTGAATAACAGTGCTGATTCTGGCATGGGGATAGGGAGAGTAAAAACCAACAGCCTCAACCTTTATCAGCTTTGCCTCTGCCTCCTGCCTGCTCATCCGCAGCAATGTGAAGCGCTCTTGGATGGCGCCTTGCAATCGCTCAGCCCGCCTCACCCGCATCAGACCCCAAAACTGACGGCAGACCTCCCCATGCCTATTTTGGCAAATCTTTGCTGGCGGGTTTTTAAGCATACTCTTAACCGGCCATTTCTGGCCCTCCATTACCCCTTGCTCAAAGATCTGGTTTTTTCATGGTTTGATAAACCCCGCGATAAAGACGTTGACGGCCTGCCGGAATGGGCTGGCACTCAGCAAACGGGCATCAGCCGATTGCCTTTTTTTGACCTTTTGAATGAAGAAAGCTATCCAAGCGCCATCTGGAACGCCGAAAGCAGTGGCCTGGCTGCCCTCCTGGAACTGGAACTTGAAGCCATTGCCTTAATGGCCCACCTGCTTGAAGATAACCCTTCAGAGGCTATTGCCCAATCCTTAAAAAACCGCCTTTCCTCCGCCCTTGAAGCCTGGTTAAGCAGCGATTCTGCACATGGACTGCGCAGTTACAACGAGCACCGCAGCCCAACTGGCAATCTGCTTTATGAAGGTTCTTTTTCATGCGCCCTCAAAGTACAGGCTGCACTTGCGGAACCAAGCCAGCTCTGCCTGCAGCTTTACGCCAACAGGCTTACCCAAAAACCAAAAAACCTGCTGCTGAAGGGCCGCGGCAAAGACGGCAAGAGAATCACAGAATCTATCCCGAAAGAATCCATTCTTTGGCTGCCTGGTCTCTTTTTTGCCCAATCGGAGCAATCTTATTCCGCACTGGAAGCCATTTCCATTTCACCCGCAGAAAATGAATACAAACTCCGCCTCTATACCCCCGATTACAGCGCCGCAAACATCATGCAGCTTCTCACCCTCCTGCCGCAGGATGAGAGCCAAAACCTCAAAACCACCCTTGCAGCACAACTTGGCTTTACCCCTGTATCTTTAAATTATGGAATACCGGAAAATCTGACCAAAGAAATCCCTGCAGAGCCAGAAATCATTAATTTGGGTTGGAACGCCCTCATCATGGAGCATCTCATTCGCAACGGGCAGGGTTCCTTGGCTTATCAGGTTTTTTCAAGGCTGGTTGGGCCGGTAAAAAACAGCCTTAAAAACGTGCATACCTTTTTTGAGCATTATGAAGCGGAAAGCGGCAAAGGCTGTGGCAATCTCAACCACATTTCCGGTCTTCTGCCTTTGGAGTTATTGCTCGATATCGCCGGCATTCGGGTTTTCAGCGCCGAAAAAGTAGCTGTTCTGGGCGAAAACAGCCTGCCTTGGCCGCTTACGATACGTTATCAGGGAATGGAATTAACCCGGGATGGCAAGAACACCCAAATCAGTTTTTCAGATGGCAGCAGCTTTCACCATTACGGCAGCAGCCCCAAAACCTTTACAAAACCAGACTGATTTCTGCGCCTAACTTATTTCTTGGGCTGACCGTAGGTCTTAAAGCGCTCAAGGATATTCAGCATCTCTCCATCGTCAATAACCTTTGCCCCGCCCGCGCAGGCGCTGCGCCATTGCACTTCAGCCACATATTCCAGGTTTTCAAGCAGTGAAAATGCCTGTGCTAAATTTGCACCGCAAACCACTACGCCATGGTTGGCAAGCAGGGCCGCATTGGCATCTTTCATGGCTCTGATCACATTTTCCGAAAGTTCTTTTGTGCCAAAGGTAGCGTATTCTGCGCACTCTACGCGTGCCGCCCCGCAGGAAGCAATGGCATAATGCACTGCTGTCAGGGGTTGCTGCATGCATGCCAAGGTGGAGCAGAACATGGAATGGGTATGAATAACTGCATTTGCATCCGGCTTTGCCTGGTAAACTGACTGATGAATAGCCCACTCGCTGGAAGGCTTGCGCTCTCCATCAACAGGTTTGGAGGTTTGAATATCCAGCACCACCACGTCTTCCGGGCTGATTTCAAAATAATCCATTCCCGAGGGGCTGATTGCAAAAAGACCTTCTTTTCTATTAGCAAAGCTGATGTTGCCGCTTGTGCCTTTGGTAAGCCCCGATTGGCTTATTTTTTTTCCAAATTCCACAACCTGTTTACGTTCGTTTTCAAGAATCATAGATACCCTCAGGTAAGATTTTTTAGCCAGACAGCACCTAATCATATCTTAAAAAAAAGCTTTTATATAGTAAAAAATCTCCTTCCGAATGCAGATTCTTTTGAACGGAGAGGCAAAATCGGGCCTGCCTATCCACGCTATTTTAATCAATACCGGAACTTGTCTGAAGCGAAATGATCTGGCGTACTTTAAAGGTTTGTACGTAAGCCCCCGTATCTAATGAAATTGAATCGGGCATCAAAGCAATGATTTTTCCGGTCACTTGAATAAGTGGCTTTTTTGGCTGGTCAACAATCATTTTGACAATGCTATGCGATAAAAAAGCCATTTTGCAGAGCATATCAAATTCCTCAAGAGTCTGCTCGTCAAGATCAACAGTGTCGCGCACCAAAGAAAGGGCTAAGGCCTCGTTATTCATCACATCTCTGTGGTCACTCAGCAGCATGCCCTGCCACTTGAGCATTTTTCGGTCAGGGTAAAGCATATTCTGATGGTCATAGTCACGAGGTTCAGGCCATGGCACTAGGAACCTCCGCATAACCCTGGTGTCCTCCTACATAACCAGAACGTAAAAAATAGGTAGAGGCAGGCAGAAGAGCGGTTGCCCGAAAAATGGAAGTTTTGCCAAAGCGCTCATGGATTTCATCCAGGGTACGGTCAAGTCGCGCGCAGCGCAGATCATACTGAGCAGTAAACAGACCAGCCTGAAAGTCTTCCGCGTTGCCTTTGGCCAGTGTGCAGCTGATATAAATCTGGCGCACAGGGGAACCGCTCCATCGCGAAAGAAACATATCGATAAACACATGGTTAAGTTCATAGGAGAGATTTGTAGGCCTACCCAACCTGCAATCAATTCCAAAACCATCGGAATAGCCCTTGCCAACCACTATCCCCAAATTTGCCACACTGCAAAGTACGTTGTATCTGCGCAGCCTTGCTGCTACATCGTCCACCATCTCACGAATGATGATAAGTATTTCATCTTTTGCGTCATAATCGTGCATCAATACCTGGCCCTTTGAATAGCTTTTGGATTTATGCTCCACCCGCTCAGAGATGCGTGAATAATCTACTCCGTTGGCATGATAGTACTGTTGTAAACCCATAATGCCAAACTTGGCTTCCAATCTTTTTGGATCCGCATGGGCCAGATCAAAAACGCTGTAAATTCCTATCTGGTTCAGCCGTTTTTCCCACCCACGGGAAATTCCCCAAACGCTTCTCAGCTTTGGGATTTTCCATACAGTTTCAGGAATGTTCTCATAGCTCCAATAGGCAATCTGACTCTCCTGTGTCTTAGATGCGTTATCAAGCGCCAGCTTAGCTAAAAGTGGATTATCGCCAATACCAATGGTGACCGACAAGTCAAGGTCCGCTTTAATCGTGTCTCTGATCTGGATGGCAGTGGTCATCGGGTCACCAAAAAGGTGCAGCGTTGCAGTAAGGTCCAATAGCGATTCGTCAATGGAATAAGTGAGAATATCTTCTGTTGCGGCATACTTGCTAAAGATAGCGTTAATTTCTCTGTTCTTTTGAAGGTAAACATCCATTGAAGGCGGAACTATTAAAATCCGCGGGTCATGGGGTATCTCAAATTTGCGATTGCCGGTCTGGATTTTAAACACACTTTTCATCTTGGGAGACGAAGCCAGCACAATGCCGCCAGGCCGGTTTAAGCCGCTCACCACCACAATATAGGCCTGCAAAGGGTCTAAGCCACGCCGTACTGCCTCAACAGAGGCAAAAAAAGATTTAACATCGATGCAAAATATGGTTCTTAAGGGCAGCTTGGAATAATCTATAGAACGCATATTCTATTAATAATCCAATTAAGCGTCTTTGTCAATTAATGCTATATATTTTGGACAGTAAAGGAAAAAACAAATCAGAAAGTGGAAACAACGGTTATTGTTATTGCGCTGAAAAAAACAAAACACGGAGTAACCACAACTTGCCATGCATACAATAACAAAAGCGATGAAATATTGATAATCAATGGTCAACCATGCCTTCAATCATGCGGTCAGTCAAGCCAGTTGGCGCTGCAACAAATCCAGGGGCTATATCTGCTACTGACTCAACCATTTTTCCAACACACCATCAATTTCACTTTTGCGGGCTAATTCTTTTTCACTCTTTTCGATAGCCCATGTCATAGCTCCTGATTTCCATAGGACATTTCTATTTTGCTGCTTTAAGACATTATCACTTTGCCCCTACAAGCAAGTTAAAACAGGTTCGCAATCCACAAAATTCTGTTATAATAACGGCTCGTTTGGAGAGGTCGCATAGCTGGTCTAGTGCGCTCGCTTGGAAAGCGGGTATATCGAAAGGTATCGTGGGTTCGAATCCCACCCTCTCCGCTCAAGGTGAATCAACACCAAAAAAGCACCCCATGGGGTGCTTTTTTCATCCTTTAAGCCTTTCAACCTATGAGCCCATGGTACAAATAGAAATACTTATTTACTGCAAGGTGGCAGCATTCAGAGCATTGTTATCCAGCTTAGAAAGCGCAACCACTTGATCAAAATCTAAACCAGCAGCCTGGGCAAATCTTCTGACATATTCTGGATCAGCAATATAGCAATGGGCAGCATGGCGGTATTTAATGTTTTGGGTACACGGTGCAATATCCTCTGCAGTGTTGCTAATCAGAAGTTGTTTCTTATCTTCTTCCAGGATACGCCATAAGTCGCCGCCTGCTCTAAAACAGTCATCGGTTGGGTCATCTTTGGGGTCGTAACGCCACATGGCGCCTTCCAATTCCAGGGGAGGTTCCGCAAATTCAGGCTGAGCGGTCCAATAGCCCATACTGTTTGGAGTGTAGGCCGGGGTTGCGCCGTAATTTCCATCAACGCGCATGGCACCGTCCCGATGATATTCATTTACCTCGCATTTAGCACGATTAACAGGTATCAGGTTATGGTTAACGCCCAGTCTGTATCGCTGTGCATCCCCGTAGGAGAAAAGTCTGCCCTGCAAAAAGCGGTCTGGCGAAAAGCCAATGCCCGGCACTACATGTGCAGGTGTAAAGGCCGATTGTTCTACTTCTGCAAAGAAGTTTTCAGGATTGCGATTCAGTTCCAAAATACCAACTTCAATAAGCGGGAATTCCTTATGCCGCCAAATTTTTGTGATGTCAAAGGGGTTTTCGTAGTGGTTTTTGGCCTCTTCTTCAGTCATAATCTGAACCGACATCTTCCAACGGGGAAAGTCCCCACGCTCGATGGCTTCAAAAAGGTCTTTGCCGTGATACTCTCTATCCTTTCCATTAATCTTTGCGGCTTCTTCGTTGGTGAGGTTCTTAATGCCTTGTAGGGTATGCAAATGGAACTTGCACCAAACTCGCTCGTTTTTCTCATTATAGAAGCTGTAGGTATGTTCGCCAAAGACGTGCATGTGACGGAAAGAAGCAGGAATTCCGCGATCAGACATCACAATTGTAATTTGATGGAAGCACTCGGGAAGGATAGTCCAGAAATCCCAGTTATTTTGTGGGGAACGGCGACCGGTATGTGGATCGCGCTTGACGGCGCGGTTCAAATCGGAGAAATTATGCACATCACGGATGAAAAATGTGGGTGTATTGTTGCCCACAAGATCCCAGTTGCCCTCTTCCGTATAGAATTTGCAAGCAAAACCACGGATATCACGTTCACAATCGGCAGCGCCGCGTTCACCTGCAACCGTAGAAAATCGAACAAAAAGGTCCGTTTTCTTACCGGGCTGAAGCACTTTCGCCTTAGTATATTTTGAAATATCATGGGTAACGGTAAATGTACCATAGGCTCCCCAGCCTTTGGCGTGCATTCTGCGCTCTGGTGTTACTTCACGGTTGAAGTGAGCCATTTTTTCAAAAAGCCACACATCGTCAAAGACAACCGGCCCGCGTGGCCCTGCTGTAACTGAGTTTTCGTTATCGGGGATAGGAGCACCAACTTCATTGGTCAACTTTTTGTGATTATTCATCTTTATTTTCTCCTTTGGATCTGGTAATTAAATTATAACCTGATGTCAGGAGGGATTTCTGAATTTACAACAATCAAAATCTAGGTTCTTGATACGTTTTATTTCCAGGCTGATTTTTATGGAAAAATACAGTCTGTACTATTCTAAAAGCCCAGGTCCTGATTGATCAGAACGAGTTCGGTGGTTTTAAAGCCTTTCATCGGCCGGGCAGTAATAGCCATGCCACGGCAAATACGCTGAGGAGAGTCACAATCATGGCATTTAAGGTCATGCACGCAGGGTGTGTCTTTATGGAGGCGTTTGGCATTGAGGGGAGAAGCAATGTTGCGGGCGCGGTCAACAGCCGAGGCTAAATCTGGGCGGAGCTTGTTTCTTCCGATGACGTAAATAAGATTTTGAGGGCCGAAGAATGCGGCCCCGATTCGGTTGCCGGTACCATCAATATTGATGATTTCACCTGTTTCTGCCAGCGCATTGGCAGAAAGAAGATAGGTCTCAGCCTTTTCATCCTGGGCGGCAGCAGGCAGCAGTTCGCTGAGGCCCAGTTCGCGCAGGCTCATACTGCCGCCAAAGCCAAGTTTTTGGCCTTGCAGTTTTGCAAGCAGGTAGGTTTTTGCTTCTTCTTTTGTTTCAAAAAAAGCTACTTTGAAGCCGCGGCTTTCCAATTTTTTGATAACACTCTCAAAAGGGCTGTCTGGCATTTAGGCACCCTTTAGGTGGGATTCCACCCAGTCTGCCATTGCCGGAATGGTTTCAGTTTGCTCGGGCTCGTTGTGAGTCTCGTGATAGAGGCCCTCCCACCGTTTATATGTTAGATCTCCGGGTGCCCCACTGGCAAATTGTTCTGTGCCACGTATATCGCAGATGGGGTCAGCGCTGCCGTGTGCCAGATAAAGCGGGATGTTCCAGTCTTTGGCGTGGGCTAAAACGTACTCACTGGCATCAAAAAGAAAGTTAGCCAGGCGCACACTGGCCATGGGGTGCACCAAAGGGTCTTCAAGGTAGGCCTTTACAACCGCTTTATCACGGCTGAGGCCGTTGGCATCCAAGCCGTTTTTGATGGTGAGGCCGGGCAGAATCTTGCCGAATAAGCGCGCTAATTTTCGCTGCCCTTCAGTAGATGGGTTAAGGTAAAGGGGCGTACTGGTTGCCAGAATACCTGCCGGTTTTTCAGGCCCGGTAAGGCCGTAATACAGCACTTCGCAAGAGCCCATGCTATGGCCATAGAGAAAAACAGGCTTGCCCGGGCAGAGCTTGCGGGCGAGGCGGATAGCGCTGGTGATGTCATCCATCATTTGCTGGGCAGAAGGGATGAGGCCGCGTTTACCCTGCGTTTGGCCATGACCACGCTGGTCAAAACCAAGCACAAAAATATTGCGCGCATTATATTGAGCGGCAACATGGTTGTAGCGTTGAATGTGCTCCCCCAGGCCGTGGACCAACACAACGGCAGCTTTTGCCGATGAGGGGTCACCCCAGGTTTGCGTATAGAGTTTTTTACCGTCGGAAGCAATCAGTTCAATCATTTCGCTCATTTTTACGCTGCCTTTCACACACTGAAAATAAGATTCTGTTTGAGAAAACGATCAATGGAGTCGTAGAAATCTCTGATATTTTCCTTTTTTCGGAAGCCATGGCCTTCGCCTTCATAGACCTTGTAGAAGACGTTAACGCGGTTTGCTTTGAGCGCACTGACCATTTCTTCAGCCTGATTGAGCGGTACCACTTTATCTTCACGGCCCTGGAAAATGGCAATAGAGTCGCGTATTTGGTCCGCGTGGAAAGCCGGCGACCAATCATGGTATTTTTGGGCTGCTTTTGGCAGAGCGCCCACTAAGCCATGCGTGTAATGGGCTTCAAACTTATGGGTATCCATATCCAGTAAAAAGAGATTGGCAACGCCATATGAGCACAAGCCGACCTTAAAGAAGCCTGGTTGGCGAATAAGTGCATTGAGCACGGTGTAACCACCGGCACTGCCCCCTTTAATCACCAATTTGGAAGGATCAGCTAGGCCTTTTTCCACCAGTGCCTGACAGCCTTCCACTGCATCCTGAACGTCAAGCTCGCCCCAACGACCGTTAAGGGCTTCGCGATATTCCCTTCCGTAAGCGCTGGAACCGCGGTAATTGACTGCAAAATAAGCATAGCCGCGGCTGGTGAAAAAGTTAGCTTCCACGTTGAAACCAAAGCCTACCGAAGAAGTGGGCCCCCCGTGAATATAGCAGATGAGAGGTGGTTTTTCATCAGAAAGGCAAGTCTGATTGTAAGGCGGGTAATAAATGCCATGAACCTTTTTGCCGTCCGATGACAGCCAGGAAAAGTGCTGCGGTTCAGAGAGGTAACCGGGTTCCACCCATTCAGCCTGGCTGCGCGCTATCACCTCTTGATGGCGGGCGCCGAAGACCAGAACGCGAGCCGGCAAGGAGGGAGATTCGGCGATGAAGGCCAGTGTACCCTGGTCTGAAAGGGTGATCTGCCCGTGAGTAGTGTAATCATCCTGCGGCAGGTACTCGGTCTGATGTGAACTTATATCCAAGCGAGCCAGGCAGGTTTTGCCTTCATGTTGGTCTAACCAATAAATTGCCTGGCTGGCGGGGTTCCAGGCCATGCTGCGCAGGCCCTGCACCCAGGCCGGGGGCAAAAAGTAATGACCATTGCTGAAGGAGGTTTTCTGCTCACTGATGATCTGATAAAGCGTTATTTCATCTTTTTTCTTGCGGCTTGCCATATACGCCAGGTGCATACCATTGGGGGAGAAAATCGGCTGGAAAATGGCGGTATCAGCATCGCCATCAATGGTTTTAACGTCCGAAAGGCTGCGTGTTTCAGGGTCAAAATTGCCTATTTTGAGCAGGCAGCCATCCCAGGGCATATTGGGGTGGTTCCATTCTACCCAAGCCAGGCGGGTGCCATCAGGGCTCCAGACGGGCTGCATGTAAAAATCTGCACCTGAAACCAAAATGGACGGCCAGTTTTCTTTGCCCAGTTCAAGCAGCGCAATGAGGTCTTTGCCTTCATCAGTATGCACAAAAGCCAAAAAGCGCTCGTCGGGGCTTGGGGTTGGCGCGGCGCTGGCCCCAAAAGCCGGGGTAAGGGCTTTGCTTGAGCCGGGACCATAGGCTTTATAGTAGATGCGGCCATCACGCTCAGAGAAGTAGACGCCGTTTCTGCCTGTTTTAAAGGTGCCGCCGCCATAGCCGATGCCCCCTGAGGGGTTTTTATCTGGGGTAAGCTCATAGGCGGCCTGGTTGGCGGGTTTGGCCCAAAGTGAAGCCTTGCCATCAGAGCTTTGCTGCCAAATAAGCATGTCAGACCCGGGTACCCATTGCACATCTTCAAGCCTGAGCGCACCGGACATCATGGCAGGGGTAATTGGGGAGGGCCAAAGGCCATTTGGGGTTTCAAACTTTAAATGCAAGGAGGGATTTTTTGATTTTCTCATATTCAAATTATATCTTATAACGAGAGGAACTCGTTGTTTAGCTGGCTTCAGGCACTGAACTTGCACATTAATCATTGTGAATTCCCTTTGAGGAATTTAAGTGAGTTAAGCGAGATGATACAGGAAAATCAATTGATTGGGCGTTACCTGGTTCTTCAGGAAAAGAATGGCATTCTTGTGGCCAGGGATACGCGCAGCGATTGGTTGGTGCAGTTGGTAAAACTGCCCAGACACTGGGGAGGGCAGAAGGATGCCTTTAAGATCCTGGTGCAGGATCTGCAGCCGGCAATAAACCTGCAGCATGAGAGCGCACAATCTGTTGATGACGCTTTTGAACACAAGGGCAGTTATTACCTGGCTTTGCGCTTTGTGGAAGCAGCTCCGTTGGAGAAAATTCTTAAGGAACTTAAGGCACTTTCTGTGGTTGAAATTCAGCGCCTGGCTCATCAGGTGGGTGGTGCAGTTCAGCAATTGCACATGCTTGCAGGGGTGCACGGCAACTTGGGCCAGCAGAACATTCTGGTTGATAAAGACGGTAATTATATTTTAAGCGGCCTAAGCGATTTACCGCTGTCGCGTTACAACAAAAAACCACTTAAGTACAAGGCCGGTTCCGCCCCAGAACTGCTCAAGGGGGAAGCCCCCAGTTTTGCCAGCGACCAGTACAGTCTTGCAAAACTTTTAAAAACTCTAATTGAACGAGCAAAAAAACAGGATGATTTTAAAAAAAGCGATTTGCCCCAGGGCCTTTCAGATGCCTTGGATAAGGCGCTTAGCAAGGCACCGGATTCTCGCTATAAGGATATGCATGCCTTTATTCGGGCTTTTAATGGCGCCATACAAGCCAATAAGAACCACGCGAATGCAGGCCGCGCCAATACCGGCAGCAACGCGAGAAAGCAGGATCTGAAGATGGACTACTCAGAAATTCCTCCCTCCTATTTTTCGTCAGGCACTCTGACCTCTGGGGCAGAATCGGCCCTTTCACAGGCTATTTCTGGCGCCGCAGGAGACCAGGCCTTTTTTGAGGGCACCGGCTTTATGCCCGCGGATTACGCAGAACAGGCTGCCCCTGCCAGAGCCAGTAACGCAAACCCATACCCCATGTGGGCAGGGGCAAGCCCTCAGGCTTCTATGAGCGGACAAACCACGGTGCGTGTGGGTGCCGGCAAGCCTTCTATTGTGGTGGAAGACTATGCGGCTGGCCCTGCAAAATCACATGGCAGCGATAAAGACCTTTCCATGCGCAATATTCCAAAATACAAGCCGGCCTATGATGTAGACCTTTCTGAAGCCTCGAAAAGCGCAGATATTCCTTTTGCGGTGGATGATGAAGCAGCCATCAGCGGAGCACGCAAAGAAAGGGTAAGTACTTTTTTATTGGCACTTGGAATGGTAGCACTAATTCTGGTTGCAGTAACGGCAGCGCTTTTAGGCGGAAACACACCCCAGTTCAAGCTGCCAGGTTCCAAGGATGTAAGCGCCAATGTGCTTTTTAACGGAGCTGTGCAGTCTACCTTGGCTAAGGGTGAATTTCCCGCCGCAACACTGGAAATGAATTCTGTTGTGGCCAAAGCAGCCCAGTTCCCCCATGTGCAAACCAGCACATATGACGGCAAAGGGGGTGGACTTACCCTAAGCGCAACACCCACAGCTACAATAACTGTGACGCCATCAGCCGCCATAGAAGGAGCCTTTGCCGTTGCGCCTACCGGGCAAGGTTTTTATTGGGATCTGGCGATGGAAACACCCAGCCAGGGAGCCACTGTCGGAAGCAACCCGGTTGAAGCGCAGCCCACACCGGAATCGATCTATTGGGATGTGCACATTGAATCGGAGGCTGCCAGAAATACAACGGCCACGGTTCTTCCTGAACCAAATGCAGAAGCTCCCAGCGGCGCCCAAGCAAAGCTTATGAACGCGAACCCAAGCCCTGAACCTTTCTATTGGGATATTGCGATTGAGTTCCCTTCTACACCTGTTGTCAACATTCCCGGTGCAACGCCTATGCCTGACGCAGGCACAGAAAACACTGCAGGCGAGTACCTGCAGACGCAGGTTGCCGCTGCGCTGAGCACCAAAGCCCAGCCCAGCCCAAGCCCCACTGCCACGCCCACCTCTGTGCCAACCGAAGTGCCCCAGCCTACAAGCTCGGCGCAGGGTGGCATTTGGCCAGGTTATGCCTTTATGCCTTTGCCCACCCCCGAATCCACGCCGGTACCGATGAAAGCAGGATCAGAAGGCAGCAGCTCTGAACTGAAAGTGAGCCCATCACATAAAACAGAATTGATGGTGCAGGTCCTTGATAACTTTGGCAAGCCTCTTGCCGATAAAGAAGTGATGGTTCTGCCTTCTACTACGTGGCAACCAGGCTTGCAAACCCCTATTCAAATTGCCGCAACCCCGGAATACATTGTTCCAAAACTGCCCATACCTGTTATGGACAACGGAAGATTTGGCGGGCAGTCTGCTAAAACGGACCTGAACGGGCAGATTATCTTTGACCTTGACCCCGGCAGCTTCCAGGTTGTTTATGTGTCTTCTAACATCAGTGAACAAAAAGACAGCCTGGTTCATTATGAAGTGGAAGTGGCCTCAGGCTCAAAAACAGAACTGACGCTGCACCGCGATTTAGTGACTGTTAATCTCGTCAATGTAGATGGCGAGAAGGTGAATTTGCCCGGCCTGGGTTTGATGCGTAAGGAAGAGGTCGAAAGCGCCAGCGTAAGCGGTCAAAAACCACGCGTCATTCTTCTGCAGCCAGCCAGCACTTTCGCTGAAAACCAGCAGACTGGTCTAGGAAGCGGCGGTTCGGGCCAAATGACTGAACTTTATTTTGACCTTACACCCGGCATTTTTGAGCTGGTGCAAATTGATGCACAGAGCGGCCAGCAAGTTAATCCCTTGGGCCTTACCCTGGACTTGGCGCAAGGGCATACACAAAGCGTAGCCATTGAACTGGGCCGTTTGGTTTTGCCTGCCAGTTTTCTTGAAGAGCATGGCAAAGCCGGGGACTTAATGAGGGTCATTGCACAATCCGAACTGGAGCATGGAACGGCCCAGAGGAGTACTGCGGCAGCTTCGCAGGTGTATAACGGCGAGGCTGTGGTAAAACTTGATCTGCTGCCCGGAACCTACGCGCTGGAATGGGGTGGAACGCTGATTGAAAATATCGTAATCCGGGCCAACGAATCTGCTGACGTATACTTTGGGCATAAGGGAGGCAAGTGATTCTGCAGATTGGAAAAAACAGGCAAAAAACTGTTGACGGTTCAAATGCAGCGTGATATTATTGTCAGCCGCTAACATGGGCGCGTAGCTCAATGGTAGAGCAGCGGCCTTTTAAGCCGTTGGTTCAGGGTTCGATCCCCTGCGCGCTCACAGAAACCGCCATATATAGCGGTTTTGCTCGATAAATCAGCTCTCTTTGTCATATATAGGAGGCTGATTTTTTGTTAAATAAGTGCGTAGAGCAGCGGACTATTGAAATAAGCCCTCATTCTGACAGATTGGAACGCTGGCTTGAAGCCATTATCACCAACTGTCGATCGCAGTGGATGAGTGCAGGAACTATCCGTTTGTATCGGGATAAAACGAGGCTGATATTACGCTGTTTCACGCCTGTTGATATTAACTAAGTTTCACGGATCACGCCGCATTCCATAATGCGTTTGATGCTCAATCTTTCAGAACAGCAGACGCCTGGCGGGCACATCAAGTATTCCGCATTTTTCAGGCGTTCCTGAACTGGTATGCATGGCATGCGTTTCAAAAGAGCGTAGTCAAGAAAAAAAGGAAGTTCCAATACAATCGTTTTTGCTGAAAAAACAAAGAAAGGAACTTCCAGTAACCATGAGAGTCAAAATAAGTACATAGGCATAAATTGAAAACGGGGAGCGTCAGAACTTTGAAGCTGAGGTATGCTTTGAGAACCTTGAGGAGGATACCTGGAGAATCATGCACGAATCAGGCGCATCGGTAGGGAAAGCGATGCTGGGAGGTTATGAAGCGCAATTCAAAAAGGGGGCATAAAGGATTAGTATCCGCCTTATCTCAATCCCCTTCTCATCATAGAATACTTTTCTCCGATATTTTGGCGCGAATACAATGTGGTACTTGTAGTTCCATTTCGTGTGACTCAATTTATGGGTATCATTCATTTGTGCCTTCTTTTGAACCCCCAGCCTAGCTGGGGGTTTTCCTATAATGACAAAAAACGCCTCCCCAACGGGAGGCGTTTTGTCAGAAAGTTTAAAACTTATTTCTTGATTTGGGCCATGAATTCGGCCAGTTTGGCATTGGCACCGGTATTCAGCTCGTCAAGAGTGGCCTTTACATCGGTAGCAGTGTCATCAATAAACTTATGCACAGCCTCACCAACCATTACACGAATGGGGTCATAACCAGGCACAGGCGGTTCAAATTTGTTGTTGAACTTCAGCATGTCATAGGCTGTCTTGAACTGGGGCAGCTTCTGGAAGGTGGCATCCAGGAACTTCACAGAAGACTGGCGGGACGGGAAGTAGTTTGAAGTGGCAGCCCACTTGGCATTGACCTCGGGGGAGGTAAACCAGCGGATGAAGAGCCAGGCAGCCAGTTCGCGTCCAGCATCGCCGGATTTGGGCATGGAGATGGAAGCACCATAGATGTTCTGGACAGGTTCAGCACCGGTGTGCGGTAGGGGGGCAATATCCCAATTGAATTGAGCGCCCTCAGAAACACCTTTTACGACAAAGGGGATACCGGAGGTGGAACCGATGTAGAAGAGCAGATCGCCGTTGCCAAAGTCGCCCTGGTCGCCATATTGCTTATCAGGTGAAACAGCGGCGCCGGTCTTGTAGAGATCCTGCAAAAATTCAGCTGCCTTCACAGCGGGTTCGCTGTTATAGGTGAACTGGTTGGCAGCAGAGTCATAGATATCGCCACCAAAGGCAAAAACCCAGGCTGCAAAGTGGGAGGCATCATCCGCCCATAACTCAAAACCTTTGGCCTTTTCGCCTTTGGCTTTGGTGAATTTCTGAGAAACAGCCTTCAAAGCCATTTCCTTAAATTCTTCAGGTGTGGCAGGAGCTTTATCATAACCAAGTTCTTTCAGCCAGTCGGCATTGTAATAAAGAACTTCCATGGAGCGGTTGGGGGCAAGGCCCAAACGGGCATTACCATAGGTGGGATAAACATCCTGGGCAAAGAAAGCCGGCACAAAGTCCTTCTGGTCTGCTTCAGAAATGCCATAAACAGGGTCGTTCATGTAGGGGGTCATGTCAACAATTGAATTGTTGAGGTTGTAAGCAGCAACGTTATTCTGGTAACCCACAACGATATCCGGTACCTCTTTGGTATTGAGGATGGGGGTCATTTTCTTGTAGATATCACCATAACTGCCAGCTTCAACAGGTTCAACCTGAATCTTCCACTCATTGGTTTTATTGAATTCATCAATTAGTGCTTTCAAGGCTTCTGATTTGGGGCCGGTCTGGTTATGCCAGTAGACGATTTTTTCAGCAGGTTTAACATCTGCGAATGCAGATTTGTTGGCAGGTTCTGCAGCTTTGGTCGGTTCCGCAGCAGGGGCCTGGGTGGGTTCAGCAGCTGGGGCCTTGGTTGGCTCAGCGGCAGGAGCCTGGGTGGGTGCCGGAGTGGCGGGAGTGCAAGCACCCAGGGCCATGGCGGCAATCATCAGGACTGCAAAAATAGCAAAAAGACTCTTCTTCATGTAATTAAAACCTCCATTAGTTTTCGGTTGAAGTTGATAAACGGGAACATGAAACCCGCTTCTTGCTTCTTTATCTTAACCTTTCAAGCCAGTTGTTGCAATGCCTTGTGTAAACTGTTTCTGCACGAGGAAGTAGAAAATGAGGATGGGAATAATAGTGAGTACAGCGGCCGCCATTGAAAGGTTCGTTTGCGGCCCGCCTTCCCCTGTAATATACGAATAGAGACCAAGCACCATCGGACGCCAAACTTCCTTGGTAGTGACAAGAAGCGGCCATTGCAAGGCATTCCATGAAGCGGTAAACGCAAACAGAACCACGGTCATGATGGGTGCTTTGCTGATAGGCAGGACAATCTGCACCAGGTAGCGCAGATGGTCTGACCCATCCATGCGGGCAGCATCCCAAAGTTCCTTAGGTACCTGGGCGAAAAACTGCCTGAGCAAAAATATGCTGAAGGCATTCGCCATAAAAGGCACTGTGAGCGCCCAATAGGTGTTCATCCATGAGCCTCCGGGCATGGGCAAAATGCGATTTTGCACCATCAGATAATTGGGCAGCAAGGTTACTGATTCAGGAATCATCATGGTTGCCAAAAATGCGGCAAAAATAATATCCTTGCCTTTAAAGGGGATAGAAGCAAAGGCATAGCCAGCCAGGATGGAGGTGAACAGCAAACCAGCGATAGTGCCTAAAGCCAAAAGGACGCTGTTGAGAAAAAGCTTTCCTAGCTTCATCTGCTGCACAACATCCCTGTAGTTCTGCCAGTTAGGCGTTGAGGGCAGCAGCTTTTGGATAATCGTTTCACCAAAGGTCATCAAGGAGTTTGAAATCATCCAAAAGAAGGGGATAATGGCAATCACTGCACCTACCATCAAAATCAGATAAACAAAAAACTTACCGAAAAACGAACCTACTCGTTTATTCCCGACAACGGGTGAGGTCATTTTTGGTTTCAAGTTCACTTTTTTCTCAACAGACTCAACCATAGAACACCTTTTCTTTCATAATCTGATTCTGAGCAAAAGTGAGCCCTAAAATAATGAGGAATAAAACAATGGACATGGCCGTGGCAATACCATAGTTGCCATCTGTGTAAAACTTGTCAAAAATGAGGAGACTGGTGGTTGTTACTGTTGCCTTAGCAGCGGTAGTGCGCATGACAAAAATATGGTTAAAGGCTTTAAAAGTACCAATAAATGAGATAAGGGTAAGATAAAAAGTAACCGGTGAGAGCAAAGGCATGGTAATTTTCCAGAACATATCCGCTTTGGTAGCGCCATCAATCTCTGCCGCTTCATAAGTTTCTTTGGGAATATTCCCCAAACCTGCCAGAAAAATTACCACGTTGTAGCCAATAAAGGTCCAAAGACCGTAAACAACAATGGTAATCAATGCCAGGCTTGGACCGGCTAAAAATCCCTGAACGTTAAGCCCAAGCAATGCCGGAATTGTTTTTGGTTCATAGGTCCAGCGCAGTGGGCTGATGCCCAGAAGCCCTAAAAGCTGGTTGGCAAATGAATACTCGTTTTTTGAAAAAATAATCTGGAAAACAACAGCCGTAGCCACTGAAGGCATGACATAAGGTAAGAAATAAATCATACGGAACAAGTCTTTGCCTTTAATATCCTGATAGAGCAAATAGGCCAAAAACATGCCAATCAAAATCTGAAGGGGCACCGAAAAAATGGCGTAATACAAGGTAATAACAAGCGACCTCAAAAAAGCCGGGTCGCCCGTTTTAGCCATCTGCCCCCATCCGGTGCTGAAAACAGCGCCGCCCACCAGGAACATGACCGCCCCAACCAAATAACCGACCCGGGGGCCCATACGTTTGGTGCGAAAACCCTTGTTCCAGGTAATAAATCCCAGGATAAAAAGAATGACACCCAGGGCGGTCAGGGCAAAATTATTCCAGGAGCCAAAGAGCTTTAAATAATTAGCCGCCCCTATAAAAGCCGTTTTGTTAATAATCCACTGGTGAAGGCTCATATAGAGGGCATAACCAATAGGGAAAAGGCCAAATACAAAAATGATGATTGCTGCCGGGAGAATAAAAAGGTACCCTTGAATTTGGTCACGGATAAGGGTCATCCGCAGACTGCTTTGCTGTCTCTTCCGCTTTACTGATAAGCTTCCTTCAGTCAACTAAAGCCTCCTTACCATATCCTGATCCTGTTGATTTCAATCATAGCAGGGCATTGTTAATAAAAACAATCCGTATTTCAGAATTCATGTAAATTTTATCTTAAGATTGCATTCTTTTTTGAGGTTATTTTCTTAAAAACCAGTTTTATGGAGGTGTTCCGCCAATTCCTTCACGCCAAAAAAAACTGAGCATGAGTAGGATTTTGCCATTACTCTGCCCATCTAAGCAGAGCATATACCGGGTCATGATCGCTCAACTGCCGGTCAGGCAGCTGAATGGAATTCAGGTGAATGACTTTAAAATCTTCCACCTTTTCAAGCAAGGATGGACTAACCAGAATATGGTCCAGTACTTGACCCATGCCTGAATGGCTATAGGTAAAATGTTCATTTTCGGGAAGGCGCTTAATAAGGTTATAAAGAGGACTGCTTTCGAGCTTTTTAAGGGGCTCTCCCCAGGGAAACTCATTCAAGTCACCCAGTAAAATCACCCGGGCATTTGCCTCATAGCTTAATATCTGGCTGACCGTTTTGGCCAAAAGCTCGGCCTGCCCATTACGCTGGCGCAATGTCTCCAAAGGCGGCGGCTGCATTTCTCCGTAAAGCGGTCCGTCCTCCCTTTTCGATTTAAGATGGCAATTGATTACAAAAAAAGACTTACCTTGATAGTTGAACTGAACTATCAAAGGTTTTCGGCTATCTCTGAAATAATAACTGCCAATTCCTACCCGACCGGGATTGTTACTGAGCCAAGCCTTTCCTGCCTCACCTCTGACGCTGAGAGGCTGGTCAGAGCGAGCGGGGCTGCCTCCAGCCAGCAAAATGCCCTTATCGGCACGGTATAAGATTACCGGACGGATATTGCCGCCGGGAACGCCGCCGTCCGCATCATCCAGAGGGTCAATGTTTACATATCGATACGCAGGCCCACCAGCCAGCTTAATGGCATCCACAATGCCTTTAAGCGTTTCGTTGGCGGAAGTAACCGAGCTGTTCATTACACCATCGTTATCCTGCACTTCCTGCAAGGCAATAATATCCGGCGAAGCCAATTGGTTCACAATTTCAGCCGCCAGTTTTTTCAGGCGCTCGGGATATGCCACCGGATCCAGATTCTCTACGTTATAGCTGACCACTGAAATTTGCTTTTCCGTTGCGGGTTGCTCCACTTTGGCAAACACAGGCGTATTGGCCTCATAAATCAGGCGTTTGACAGGTTCCAGATTGTACTCACCAAAGTTGTAATCGATAATACCAATGATAGGTTCTTTAAAACGCGTTCCCACGTAAAGATTGGGCATCACAATAAAATCATCATCCAGCAGCAAACGCTCCGGGTTAAAGTCACCTTCGCGGATAACCAGAACCCCCTCCGAAGAAAGAACACTGGCAAAACGCCCTCCATCTCCCACCACGGCAATATTACGGTAGCCATTCCGGGTGCTGACCGTAAGCGCATCCACCACCTGAACCAGCATTCCTTCCAGGCTTTCGTAAAAATCCAAACCGTCCTCCGCCGGGTCATACAGATTATCGCGAGAGACGTAGCCGTTGGTATCGTTTTCAATAATCTTGTCAGGCGGGATCCTGCCACCTTGCCCGATGATGATCGGCTTGGGCAAGGCAAAAGCCTTTTCAAGAACCTCACAGCGAGAGGCAACGAGGTTGGTAATAGTCAGGGAGTTTTCTCCTACGCCGGCAGGATTAAATTCACGTACTTTGGCTTCAGGCAGGAGCACAAGGCTGCCTGCTGCAGGGCTGCACTGGCCAGATGCTTTTACAAAGACGCCATCCGAGGTTTCAGGGTCATTATCCGGCTCAGGGTCTTGCATAAAAAACCCGTCACCACGCAGCGCAGTAACCACACCGCGGATATCCCTGACTATTTGGCCATCATAAGGGGAGCGATGCGCTTTGCCTTGAATCTGGCCGATTTTAAGCGAGGCAGAATTTGGAACGGCCAAGCTTGGAGCAGGTAGGTTCGGGTTAGCTGACGGCAGTGTGGCCAGGCCGGGCTGAAGAATCGGTGCAACAGGCTGCCAAAAACGCTTTGCATATTGGCAGGAAGTAAAAACCAATAGAAAAGCAAGGCCGGCAAAAAAGGCTGAATAGATGCGTTTTTTCATGTTGAGCTTCTGGAAGTAAATTTTACATCAGACTCTTTAAAGATATTCGGTTCAGCAGGCTTAATGCAGTAAAATTCTGAAGTGTAAAGGCTTAAACCGGCTGCTCACCTTTGGCCGGAAGCAATAAACTCTTGGGAGAGAAAATATGCGTGATGAAGTTGTTCTAATTACGGGTGCAAACGGAGAGATTGGCCATGGGCTTATTCACTATCTGGCCAATAAAGGCAAACAAATTGTTGCTCTGGATGTGAACCCCATGGATAAAGCACTACTTAACGAAGTAAAAGCGAGTGTGGTAGGGGATATTCTTGACCAAACCATGCTTGGACGGATGGTAGTGGAGCATCAGATTAGAACCATTTATCATCTGGCTTCCATTCTTTCTACCAAGGCTGAATTTAACCCTGAAACAGCGCATAAGATTAATGTGGAAGGCACCATGAATTTGCTGCGCCTGGCGGTTGAGCAATCCGCCTGGCAGGGTGAGTCGGTAAAGTTTATCTACCCCAGTTCCATTGCCGCTTACGGCATTCCCAGCCTAGCCGAGAAAAAGAAGACCGGAAAGCTGAAGGAAGATGAATTCAGCTATCCAACCACCATGTATGGGTGTAACAAGCTCTACGTTGAGCGCCTTGGTTTCTATTACAGCAAGTACTACCGGCAGTTAGGGGCAGATGCCAATACACGCCACAGTATAGACTTCCGCTGTGTACGCTTCCCCGGCCTCATTAGTGCGGAGACCATCCCCACCGGCGGAACCAGTGATTACGGACCCGAAATGCTGCATGCCGCAGCCAAAGGTGAGCCTTACCATTGCTTTGTGCGCCCTGATGCCACGCTGCCCTTCATGGTAATGCCGGATGCAATTAAGTCGCTTATTCTCTTGGAAGCCGCACCCAGAGACAGGCTTAGCCAGGTTGCTTATAATGTAACCAGTTTTTCTTTGACCGCGAAGGAATTGGCAGCCATCACCAAAAAGGCCTTTGCAAACGCAGAAATTGATTTTGCCCCGGATATTAAGCGCCAGGGCATTGTAGATACCTGGCCGAATGATATTGATGATTCTGCAGCCAGAAATGATTGGGATTGGGCGCCGGAATATGACGCCAAACGCGCTTTTGAAGAATACCTCATCCCGGCTATCCGCAACCGCTATGTACCGCAAACAAAACCCAGCTTAAGGACAAACGAATAAAATGCCGCTTTACGAATATCTATGCCAGGATTGCCAGAAGAAATTTGAAGAACTGCGCTCTTTTTCATCCGCAGATGAAGCCAGGCCTTGCCCCCGCTGCGGCAGCCTGCATAACACCCGCCAACTTTCACGCGTAAACGCCATCAGCGAAGGCAAAAGCCTTGGGGGCTCGCATTCCTGCGGTTCTTGCAGTTCAAGCAATTGTTCCTGCTGCGGAGGATAAAGCAGTGAACTCAGTCTATCGCGGCCGATTAGCCCTCATCACCGGCGGTTCCAGTGGAATTGGACTGGAGCTAGCCCGTTTGCTGGCCAAAGACGGCACCTCTCTTATTTTGCTTGCACGCGATGCGCAAAAACTTGAAGCAGCCCGCCAGGAACTTTCCAAGGAAACGGACGTTTCAGGCCAGAAGCTGGCGGTTTATTCCTGTGATGTATCCGATGCGGAAAGCGTACAAAAAGCTGCGAATGACATCATTTTACGTTTTGGCACACCTGATTTTATTTTTAACTGCGCCGGAGTGGCTCGGCCCGGTTACGTTGAAGAGCTGCCCCTTGAAGTTTACAAGTGGACAATGGATATTGACTACCACGGCACCGTGAACGTAACCAAAGCTTTTCTCAATGGCATGATAGCGCGTGGCAGCGGGCATATCATTAATATTTCATCTCTGGCCGGAGTGATTGGAACCTTTGGTTACACTGCCTACTCTGCCGCAAAATTTGCCGTGAGGGGCTTTTCAGACACCCTGCGCGCAGAGCTTAAACCAAAAGGGCTTAAGGTCTCCATTGTTTATCCGCCGGACACCGATACACCCCAGCTTAAATGGGAAAGTCAGTTCAAACCTGCTGAAACCGCGATCTTGGCAGGTTCAGATAAACCCTTGCCCGCCAGAGACGTCGCAAATACCATCCTGAAAGAGGCAGCCAAAGGCAAGTATGCCATTATTCCGGGTGCCCAGGCAAAAATGATGTACTGGATGGCCACCCATTTGGGCGGGTTAGTCTATAAAATCATGGATATGTTAGTAAATAACGCGATAAAAAAGAAATCTACGCGCAGTACTAAAAAATAAATAAGTAACAGCCTCCTTTCCTATGGAAATAAATGAAATCGTTGGTAAATGGCAGGAAGATCCTGATATTGCAGGAAACATCAGCTGCTGGGTAAGAAAAGCTGCCGTCAGCCCGAAAACGCTCCCGCTTCCCTTGGAAATTGAAGGCAGATTGGTTCAGAATTTAGATTTACAAGGCATTCAAGCCCTTTACTCTCATCAGGCCCAGGCTTATCAACTTCTAAAAGAAGGCCGGCATATTGTGATTGCCACCGGTACCGCCAGCGGAAAAACCCTGTGCTATAACCTGCCGGTTGCCAATACCTTAATCAAAAAACCGGGCAGCAGCGCCCTTTACCTTTTTCCCACTAAAGCATTGGCGCAGGACCAGGTAAAGCATTTGCATCAGCTTTTGGGGCAAGACAATGCAATAGAAAACCCGAAAGTGGCAATTTATGATGGGGATACCCCAAGCAACCAGCGTGCCGAAATACGAAAAAAAGCTGAAATTCTGATTACCAATCCGGATATGCTGCATCAGGGCATACTGCCGCACCACACCACCTGGAAGCGTTTTTTGAGCGGACTTGCATATGTTGTAGTTGACGAAATGCATACATACAGGGGTGTTTTTGGGTCACATGTAGCTAACCTTTTGCGCAGGCTAAAGCGCATCTGTGCTTTTTACGGGGCTTACCCGCAGTTTGTTCTCACTTCTGCCACCATAGGCAACCCACAGGAACTTGGCGAAAAGCTTATTGAAATGCCTATCAGCCTGGTAAATGAAGACGGCTCCCCCCATGGGGAGAAACATTTTCTGATTTATAACCCGCCGCTCATTAATGAAGAATTAGGCATTCGCAAAAGCGTAACCCAAAGCAGTATTGCACTGGCAAAAACGCTGCTGATGGCCGGCAGGCAAAGCCTTATTTTTGCGCGGACCCGGCGCACAGTTGAAATGATACTGACTTACCTGCAAGAAAGAATGAGCCTTGCGGAAAGACCACGCATCAGGGGGTATCGCTCGGGTTATCTGAAGGCAGAGCGGAGGCAGATTGAAGACGGATTTAAAGATGGGAAAATCCGCCTGGTGGTTGCCACTTCCGCCCTGGAACTGGGCATTGATATCGGCGGACTCGAAAGCGTGTTGATTAACGGCTACCCTGGTTCCATTGCACGAACGCTGCAGCAGGCAGGGCGTGCCGGCCGCAAGCAGCAGCCTGCCCTGGCTGTTTTGCTTGCCGCCCCTGACGCGATGGATCAGTACCTTGCCCACCATCCGGAATATATTACAGAGCGCAACCCGGAAGCCGTACTGATTGACCCGAACAATTTAAGCATCCTTTTGCAACATCTTCGCTGCGCGTGTTTTGAACTGCCAATGAAAGTGGGGGATAGTTTTGGCAGCCTTGAAAGCGGCTTGCTGCAAGCTCTTTTGGAAGTGCTTGTTTCCAACGGGATGCTGATCAGGCAGGGCGTGCGCTTTTTTTGGGTGGCAGACCAGTACCCAGCCGGGTCAGTAAGCTTGCGCTCCAGCTCAACAGCAGTCATTACCCTGAAATGCACCGAGGAAGATGGCCAAAAAACCATTGGCGAAATAGACTCTTCCAGCGCGACCTGGCTTGTACACCCGGAAGCGATTTATCTGCATGAAGGAGAACCCTATTATGTAGAAAAACTGGACCTTGAAAAGGGAATTTGCCAGTTAAGCCACCGGGAAAGCGCGTATTACACCATTCCTTCCATGGAAACCAGCATTGAACAGTTCCATGCGCGACTTACAGAAAATTACAACCACTGGAGCAAGCACTTTGGAGACCTGCAGCTGCTTATGCAGCTTGGCGGCTATCGAAAATACCGCTGGATGAGTAATGAACTGATTGGCAATGGGATTATCAGCCTGCCACCCCAGCGTTTGGAAACGAGCGGTTTTTGGATGGGTTTGCAGGATGGAATGGTGGATAAACTGCGCGGTGAAGGGCTTTGGCTTTCCGACCCAAATGATTACGGCAGCATTTGGCCCGGCCTGCGCCAGAAAATTTTGGCAAGAGACGGTTTTAGCTGCCGGGGCTGCGGGGCAAGGCCGGAACCTGCTCAGCTGCATGTGCACCACATTCAACCCTATAAAAGTTTTTTGGACCCTGTTCTGGCTAATGCACCTTCCAATCTGGTTACACTCTGCCACAGCTGCCATCAACAGGCAGAAATTAGTGTGCGCGTAAGAAGCGGACTTGCCGGGGTTGGTTATGCTTTGCGCCATTTGGCACCTTTGCTGGTGATGTGCGATGGTGAAGACATTGCCACCCTGACCGAAAGCAAATCCATCCTGAACGATGGAAAGCCCGCCATCCTGATTTATGACAATGTGCCCGGAGGGATTGGGCTTTCAGCACGGCTCTTTGAAAACCACAGCCTTTTGTTAAAGGGAGCTTTGGAAATGGTGAGCGAATGCCCCTGCCAAGAGGGCTGCCCTGCCTGCGTTGGCCCCATGGGAGAAGAGGGCTTTGGAGGCAAAAGCCACGCAATTGCCTTGCTGAGGAACCTGCTGTGAGCGAAAACTGGGCCGACCTTTCTGAAAAATTGCAGCGTTTGGGGCTCAAGTTTGGCTTGGAGAAAAAGCCGGAGCCGCAAAACCCTCAAAAAATGCCTGTTCAGCAGATTATTAACGGAAGATTCTTGCAAACACCTTTCGGAGAGGTTTTTTCTGCAGATCACTACTACGCGCACAATTACATACAAGGTAATGCCAAAATCCGGCCCAGTCTGCCCATTGAAAGGTTGGCCAAATGGGCTGGCCTTCAGCGCTTTGAGCCAGAGCATTATGATGATTTTATTTTTTTGGACACGGAGACAACCGGCCTTTCCGGCGGGACAGGAACGATGGCTTTCATGGTTGGAGCAGCCCGTTTTGGCACAAGTGGGCTGCAGCTTGAACAGTTCTTTTTACAAAATCCGGCAGAAGAGTTTGCCATGCTGGACGCACTGGCGCATTTTTGCGAGGGGATGAAAGCGGTGGTTAGCTACAATGGAAAGGCATTTGATGTGCCTATCCTTAACGCGCGTTTTATCCTGAACGGAATGGAAAGCCCCTTTGAGGGATTGCCCCATTTTGACCTGCTGCCCATCACCCGCCGGGTATGGAAGGCACGCCTGGCCCAATGCAACCTGGGCAATATTGAACATCACATTTTGGGCCTGGAACGAGAGCGTGACGAAGTGCCCGGCTACCTCGTGCCGGAAATCTATATGGATTACCTCCGCAGCGGAGATGCCAGCCCTTTGCAGGGCATATTCAAGCATAATGAAAACGATGTGGTGAGCCTGGCTGCCCTCTTTTCAACACTCAACGACCTGCTTGAAAACCCCTTGGAGCAAAGCCAGGCTTACGCCAGCGACAAAGTAAGTATTGGCAGGCTGATGGGCAGCCTGGGTAATGAAGCGCTTGCCGTTCAACTGTATGAAACAGGCAACTCCCTCGGCGGTGACAGGTACGCAGAACTGACTGCGCTTCTTCAACTGGCGGCAATCCGTAAAAAGCACCAAGACTGGGAGCAGGCAATTCCCCTCTGGCAAAAAGCTGCAGATTTTGGTTCAGTTTCTGCCATGCTTGAACTGGCAAAGCACTACGAACACAAAACCAGAGATTATTCTGCCGCGCTTAGCCTTACAGAAAGCGCCCTTTCTTTCTGTAAAGCCCATTCTGATCAGGAATTTTCTGGCGGTATTCTAAACGATTTACAAAAACGTCAAAAGCGACTTAAACAAAAGATTCAGCAAAAGCCAAATGCCTGAAGTTATTTGAGCCCTTCATTCTTTACCTTCGTCCGTTCAAGGCACTAAGTGTCGTTGCTTTTTCTTTTTGCATCTTGTTTTTTGCTAATTTCAGCTCATTGTGCTATTTATCAGGGCAATTGCATCTAAATGGTGGGCGTAAAACCCAGCCACCTCCTACGTGTCACCCTGAACGCAGTGAAGGGTCTGGCAGTCATCTTGGCTAAACCCTCAAAACACAAAAGGCCAGATGCTTCGACAAGGGCGATTCAGCATGCCGAAGCGGAAAGTTTGCACCCACTGCCTTATCACCAGGATGCAGGGCAAACGCATGCGCTGTGTTCTTTCCAATGATTATTTACGCCATGTTCTCTCGCCATAAGATGCAACTGCCCTGGCTATTTATCGTAAAACTTTATCGTAAAACTTCCCTCTTAAAAGCGCATCTGGTATAATGAATCGCTTTAATAAGTGAGATTCTTTTAAAATTTAAGGAGTAGTTTTATGTCTGGACATTCCCATTGGGCAACCATTCGTCGCAAAAAAGGTGCAGCAGATGCAAAGAAGGGTGCCGTATTTACGCGTCTTGCACGTGAGATTGCACTGGCTGCGCGTGAAGGCGGCGGAGACCCCGGCATGAACGTCAGCCTCGAACTGGCGATTGAACGTGCCCGTGCCCAGAACATGCCCAAAGACTCCATTGATCGTGCCATCAAACGCGGCACCGGTGAAGATAAAGGTGCCGGCGAACTGGAAGAAATCACCTACGAAGGTTATTTGGGCAAAGGTGTTTCTGCAATTATTGAGTGTGTTACTGAAAACCGCAACCGCACCGTGGCAGAGATTCGTCATCTTCTTTCCCGTGCCGGAGGCGATCTTGCCAACAACGGGTCCGTTACCTGGCAGTTTGACCGCAAGGCAGTCTACAGCGTGAAATCAGACGGCAAAAACTTTGATAAGGTTTTTGAAGCCGCCCTTGAAGCGGGTGCTGACGATGTAACAGAAGAAGACGGATACATTGAAGTGATTGGCGATATTTCCACCTTTAAATCCATTCACGATGCCCTCAAGGCTGCCGGTATCAAACCGGAAGAAGCTTCTTTACGGATGCTTGCAAAACAGGAAGTAGAGCTGGATAAAGATGCCGCCCTTTCCATTATGCGCATTGTAGAAAATTTGGAAGACAGCGATGACGTGCAAAATGTATTTCACAACCTCAAAATGACCGACGAAATTGTGGAAGCGATGGAGGCTGAATAAGCGGCATGCTTATTTTGGGGCTTGATCCTGGGATCGCGATCACTGGTTTTGGCCTGATCCGCGTTACTGACGAAAACCCAAGCCCAATTATTGTCGATTATGGTGTCATTAACGCAACGGCTGAAGGCAAAACCTCCAGCCGTTTGGTTTATCTTTATGAACAGCTTTCTGCCCTTCTGGATAAATATCAACCCGATTATTGCGCGGTAGAAAAACTGTTTTTCAAGCAGAATGTCACTACCGGCATGAGAGTCAGTGAGGCCAGAGGGGTTATTGCGCTTTGCCTTGCTCAAAAACATTACCCTATGGCAGAACTTTCTCCCAATGAGGTAAAAATGGCCATTACCTCTTACGGGCACGCCAGTAAAGAGCAGGTGCAGGAGATGCTGCGCGTTTTGCTGAATATTGACTTCATCCCCAAACCGGATGATGCCGCTGACGGATTGGCCATTGCGCTATGCCACCTTTCAACCCTGCGTTTTGAACTTTTAATCAAATCGGGTGAGTAAATGATTATCACCAGCAGACAAAACGAGTCTATCAAAGCCATTCGCTCCTTGCACGATTCCAAAGGCCGCCAGCAAAGCGGACTTTTTCTCACTGAGGGTTTAAGAGCAGTTATTCAGGCACTGCAATCCGGCAGTGAGGTCGAAAAGATTGTTTATAACCCGGATGAATTGGTGAGCAGTTTAGGAAGAGAGACTGTTAAAGAGGCACAGAGCAAAGGTATTGACACACTCCATGTGACGGCAGACGTACTTGACAGCCTGGCCCGCAAGGAAAAACCCCAGGGAATTCTGGCAGTTGTGAAACAGCAATGGCATACACTCCCTCAAACGGCCCAGACCGCAAAGGGGCTTTGGCTGGGGCTGGAAGCCATTCAGAACCCCGGCAATTTGGGAACCATTCTACGCATTTGCGATGCAGTTGCGGCAAAAGGCCTGCTGCTTTTTGAAGAATCCACAGACCCTTACGACCCGGCTGCGGTTAAGGCCAGCATGGGCTCTATTTTTACAGTACCGGTCTATAAACCCAGCTTTGAAGCTCTCGAGACCTGGATTGAACAAAACCAAAATCTGAGTGTTGTCGGCAGTTCAGACCGAGGTGCAAAAGACTTTGCCCTGTTTGAATATCCGGCAGACTGCCTTATTCTGATGGGCAGCGAACGCCAAGGCCTCTCCGAAAAATACTTATCTCTCTGCTCAGATGTAGTTGCCATCCCTATGCAGGGCGCCTGCGACTCACTTAATATTTCCGTAGCCACAGGTATAATTGCATATCAGGCTGCCATTCAACACAGGACCATTTCATGATTGCCAGTATTAACGGAAAAATTATTTCAATAAGCAGCGATTCGCTCATCCTGGATTTGCATGGTGTGGGGTTTGAAGTATTTGTGCCCAAACAGCTGCTCACGAATGTAAACATTGGCGAATCGCTGTTTCTCTATACCTACATGGTTGTGAGGGAAGACCTTTTGGCGCTTTACGGCTTTCCTACCAGTGAAGAAAAACATTTCTATCTGATGTTCCTGGGGGTGGAAGGGATAGGCCCCAAGCTGGCTCTCAGCATCATTTCTAACCTTTCACTAGATTCCATTCGCAGAGCAGTGGTCAGTGAACAGGCTGAAGTTTTTTCGCGAGTTCCCGGTATTGGCAAAAAAACAGCCCAGAAAATCCTTATTCAATTGCAAGGCAAGGTTGGCCTGGCTGATGACGGCAGTGAAATAAGAGCTGCTACGCCGGTGGATGATCAGGTTTTGGAAGCCCTTACGGGTTTGGGCTACAGCGTTGTTGAAGCGCAGTCGGCCATTCAGGCCCTACCCAAAGACACACCAGATGACGTGGAAGAAAAACTGCGCATCGCCCTCCAATACTTTTCTCATTAGCCCTATGCCAGATGGTAGAATTAATTATTAAATTTCACGAAAAATAAAGATTAGCGGATAAAACATGGCAGGATTTTCTCGACAACTCGGCATAGATTTAGGCACTTTTCATACGCAGATCGCGGAAAACAACCAGATTCTGATTCAGGAACCTACTGTGGTAGCCATTACCGTGAATGAAATGAAAATGGTTGAACTGGGAACGACCGCATTAGGCATGATGGGGCGCGTGCCGGAGTCTATTGAAGTTATCCGCCCCCTACGTAACGGCGTTATTGCGGAATATGAACTGACAGAAATTCTGCTGAGAACGCTCATCCGCAAAGTAACCGGACCCACCTTATTCTTTAAACCCCAGTTACTTATCAGTGTGCCTTACGGAGTAACCAGTGTGGAACGGAGAGCCGTGCAGGAAGCGGGGCTGGGCGCTGGAGGCCGTGAAGTAAACTGGATCCCGCAGCCGCTTGCCGCTGCAATCGGCATTGACCTGCCCATTAATTCACCTACCGGCAACATGATTATCAGCCTGGGCGGCGGCACCACCCAAACAGCAGTTATTTCGATGACGGGCATTGTCAGTGCGGAGACTTCGTCCGTTGCCGGGCTCAAACTGGATGAGGCAATCATTTCATATGTAAGAAAAAAATATGGATTGGTTATCGGTCAACCCACAGCAGAATCCCTGAAAATTAAAATCGGTTCTGCCTTGCCGGTGGATGAGGAAAAAAGCATGGACATTCAAGGGCAAGACCAGGTGACCGGCCTGCCAAGACCCGCCACACTGAGTACCAATGAAATTGTGGATGCGATGCAGACACCTTTGGAAGAAATTGTTGCCGCCATAAAACGCGTATTGGAAAAAACACCCCCTGAATTAATTTCGGATGTCATTGACCGCGGTGTTGCACTTTGCGGAGGCACTTCGCTCATGAAAGGCCTTGATAAATACCTGACGGTCGCCCTGGGTATTCCTGCCTATGTTGTGGAAAACCCACTCACCTGCACCGTAGAAGGCACCGCCAAAGGTTTTGAGTTTTTAGACCTTATTCTAAGAAATCACCCGAATTAAGGTTTATTCCCTGGGGAGATAATAGGTCATTTTCTGCATGGAAAGCACAGGATCGATATAGGAGACCTGAACATCATCCGGCATACGCAGGGTGACAGGAGCATAATTTAAAATCGCCTTGATGCCTACACGCACAAGTTTGTCAGCAACTTCGGGCGCGGCACTGGTAGGCACCGTAAGAGCAGCAATAAGCACCTGATTTTGCTGAATGCAGGCTTCCATTTCTGTCATGGACTTCACCACCAAATGCCCAACTTTAGAGCCGATAAGGGAAGGCTCATTATCAAAAGCAGCAATGATTTCAAAACCTTTGCGTCTGAAGCCATCGTACTCCACAACTGCCTTACCCAGGTTACCGGCCCCAACCACCACTACTTGCCAAATGCGGTCAAGGTTAAGGATGGTTTTGAGCCTGTCCAAAAGGTGTACTACATCATAACCCGAGCCCTGTTTTCCAAAGCCGCCAAACCAAGACAGATCTTTGCGAATTTGTGTAGCCGGAATGCCAACCATTTCTGCCAACTGTGCTGAAGAAACAAGTTGCTGACCGTCGCGCAGTAATTGATTAAGCCTAAGCATGTAGATGGGAAGACGACCAATAACAACATCTGGTATCTGGTTTTCAATCATGTTAATTTCCTTTACCATATAGTATAAGAGTTTTCAAAAGATGTTATTATCTTGCTATTACAGTATATTATATAAGGAATATCCTTGTTTTGTGATTAAAATAACAATGGATTAATAAATTAAAGGAGTGAAAGATGAAAGCTGCCAGCATTATTTCCTATGTACTTGCCGGATTATTGGTGATATTTTCTTTTTTGTTTATTTTGGGCTCGGGCGGCGGAACCGGCAACCCTGCCTGGCTGACCTATGGCATTGGCGGTTTGGTTATCGCTGGAATAATGATTTTTGCTGGTTGGAAGTTTGCAGCCCTCGCCAACCCACCTAAACAGGAAATAGTGCAAAAAATTGACCTTGCAGGTAATGTGCGCATGGATACCATCAAGTGCCAGGCTTGCGGTGCACCCCTTGCCCCGGATGACATCAAACTTGTTAACGGAGGTGTGATGGTTACCTGCCATAGCTGCGGAACTACCTACCAGGTGACAGAGGAGCCAAAGTGGTAAAGAGAAAACCTTACTTTCTGCTAATTTTGCTGGCTTGGGTATTTGCCCTGTGTGCAAGCCTGATTGCAACACCGGTGAGTGCCCAGACCTATCGTTTTACCTTACCCATTTATGAAGTGGAAGCCTATCTGGAAAAAGACGGAAGCTTGACCCTGCATTACATCATGACTTTTGAGAACGATGCATCCGCCAGCCCCATCGACTTTGTGGATGTGGCCATGCCAAACGCCTCCTACTCGTTTAGTAATGCCACGGCAAGCATTGACGGTGCAAAAATTAATCATATCAAAAGCTCCAGCTATGTCAGCGGAGCTGAACTTGGCCTTGGGAATATGGCTATCCAACCTGGAGCAAGCGGCACCGTGATGATGACCATCACCGATGTAAAGCCGGTTCTTTATCCTTATGACGGGGGAGACAAGCAAGGCTATGTGAACTTCCAGATGACTCCTAATTATTTTGGAGCGCAGTACGATCGCTCTACCAATACAAAATACCGTATGACCATTGTGCTGCCGCCGGGAGTTGCTGCTGATCAAGGCCTTTATTTTGAGCCCAAGCGCTGGCCAGGTTCAACCACCCCGCAGGAAGCCTCTCTAACCAAGGATGGGCGGGTGTATTACTCCTGGTATACCGAAAACGCCGATGCACATACTGAGTATTTGTTCGGCACTGCTTTTCCGGCTTCGGTTGTGCCCGCAGAATCAGTTTCAAGCAAAGAAACCTATGCCAATACGGATTATGGGCCTGCCACTACCTCAGATGGTGGCAAAGACTTTTGGCGAACCCTGCCCTGCTGCGGCGGTATCATCCTGATTTTGGCTGGGTTCATCTATCTTTCCATCAAGGGAAATCAGGCTGCCAATAAACGTAAATTGTCCTATCTGCCTCCCAAAATCTCCATGGAGGGCCAGGGCATCAAACGCGGCCTTACCGCCGTAGAAGCAGCCATCCTGATGGAAGAACCCATGAGCAAAATCCTCACCATGATTTTGTTTGGACTTGTCAAAAAAGGAGCGGTATCTGTTACCCAAAAAGAACCCCTGCAGGTACAGGCTGCATCCCCTCTTCCGGCAGGGCTTTACCCCTACGAAACAGGCTTTATTGAGGCAGCCCTTAACAAGGAAGACGCCAAACGCCGAAGCGTTATGCAGTCCACCATGATTGACCTTGTGAAAGACGTAACGGATAAAATGAAGGGTTTCAGTCAAAAAGAGACCGTAGAATATTATACAGATATCATGAACCGCGCGTGGAAGTCTGTTCAGGATTCTGAGACCCCCGAAGTGAAGAGTGACCAGTTTGAAAAGGTGCTGGAGTGGACCATGCTTGACGGTCAGTTTGACGATCGCACCCGTAAGACTTTTGATGACACAGTGATTGTAATGCCACGCTGGTGGGGAAATTACGATCCAACTTACCGTGACTATTCGCGAAGTTCAGGTGGAGGCGCACTTGGCAAGCCAGCAAGCGTTCCAAGCGGCAGCGGCAGTTCATCCAGCGCACCAACCATCAATATGCCTCGTTTGCCCGGATCAGACTTTGCAGCCTCGCTTTTGGGTGGCATGCAAACAACCGCCGCAGGAATTGTGGGTGATATTACAGGTTTTCAGGGCAGCGTTACCAGCAAGACCAACCCTGTGCCGGTTTCCCGGTCCATCAGCGGAGGCGGAGGCTGGAGGGGCGGCGGAGGAGGCGGAGGTCATTCCTCCTGTGCCTGTGCATGTGCCTGTGCCGGATGTGCCTGTGCCTGTGCGGGCGGCGGCCGTTAGTGCAGTAAGTTATGGCACTGTTTTCAAAAGTAAATCCATCCAATACCCTTTCACCAGGTCTGTATCGTTACGACCTGGTGAAAGATGATTCCAAAACACAGCTGCATTTGAGGGTGGATGAAGACCTTAGCGGAGCTTTACTGATTAATGCTGCCCGCGTTGTGCATCTTAACCCAAGTGCAACAGCAATTGCTTACTGCCAGCTTGAAAAATATGACAAAGGCAAAGCAATGAACTTTCTAAGCGGCCTTTTTAAAGCGGATAAAAAAATCTTGGAAAAGGATTATGCTGAAACCAGCATGAAAATCAACGCGCTCACGGATGAAGGTTCAGGTCTTTGCCCGGTTTGCGACCTTGACCTGGAAATAAAAATGCCTTTTAGCGCCAAACTTTCAGCGCCCTACCGCATGGATTTAGCGCTTACTTACCGCTGCAATAATGACTGCGCTCATTGCTATAATGCCCGCCCGCGCAATTACCCGGAATTGGATAGCGCAAGCTGGAAGCAGATCATCGACAGGTTGTGGGCTCTGCGTATTCCGCATCTCGTTTTTACGGGCGGCGAGCCGACCCTGCGCGCAGATTTGCCTGAGCTGATAGCTTACGCCCAAAGCAAGGGCATGATTACCGGCCTGAACACCAATGCCCGCAGGCTTGCAGACCCTAAGCTCGTTCAGCAATTGGTTGAAGCCGGGCTTGACCACGTTCAAATTACGGTAGAAGCTGCCTCTGAAACCATTCACAATACAATGGTGCGTTCCTCTTCTGCCTGGCAAGAAACAATTGCAGGGCTGAGAAATGCGGTTAAATCCAGGCTCTATTTGATGACGAATACCACCCTGCTCCAAAACAATGCTGCTGCCCTGCCTGCCATCCTCGAATTTCTAAAGGAAGAACAGGTGCCCACCATCGGCCTTAATGCCCTCATCTATTCGGGGCATGGCCAAAGCGTTAACACCGGTTTGCAAGAGCGGGAGCTGCCTGAGCTGCTTAAATTAGCACAGGATTTTACCAAAAACTCGGGCCAGCGCCTTATTTGGTATACCCCCACCCAATACTGCCATTTTGACCCACTTTTGCTGGATCTGGGCGTAAAGGGCTGCACCGCGGCTTATTACAACATGTGCATCGAACCGGACGGCATGGTAATCCCTTGCCAGTCATATTACGAAGGGCTGGGAAAAATTCTGGAAGAAAATTGGGAAAGCATATGGAACCACCCACTGGCACGCCAACTGCGTGAAAGAAAATACATTCCATCCGGATGCAAGACCTGCGATTATCTGATTGAATGCGGAGGGGGTTGCCCCCTGGCCCGCAAGCATCAGAAAGTTCAGCCAATCTACCGCGTTTTGACTTAATTGGAGGAAGTATGACCAGCATTATCAACAAGCTACGCGAAACATTCCGTCAAAAGGAGGCCCTTACCCCAGGCTTTCTGGTTTATCATACGCCGCCCGAGGCTCCAAAACAGTACCGCCTTCACTTGCGCATTGAACCCGATGGCGAAGGCGTGCTTATCATCAACGCCTCTTCCATTTTGCATCTGAACCAGTCTGCCGCAGAGATTGCCTATTACAAAATGAAAGGGAACTCTAACGAAGAAATAGCCAGGCTGATTTCCGAACGTTTTGCGGTGCGCCCGGACCTTGCGCACAAAGATGCAGAAGATTTTCTCAATAAAATACAGAACTTTATTGATACCGTGGACCAGCGCCCGGATGCAGATTTTGGTTTTGAAAGCCACGTGAACATTGAAAATATTTCAGCGCCTTACCGTTTGGATTGCTGCCTTAACTATGAACTGGAATCCAGCCTGCAAGGTTTGCAGCCCAATACACGCGGGACCTATATGAGCACAAACGAGCTGAAAGACCTCATTCAAAAAACTTATAATGCGGCAATTCCCCATCTGGTTTTCTATGGCGGCGAGCCCACCCTGCGTGAAGATTTGCCCGAGCTTTTGGGCTTTTGTGAAGATTTGGGGCTGGTGACCGGCTTGGTGAGTTCGGGCAGAAAATTGACAGATGAAGCTTACATCAAAGAGCTGATAGCAAGCGGTTTAGACCATTTAATGATCCCATGGGTGCTTTCTGACAGCCAAATGCGCAAAGCGCTTGACCATATTTTGCCGCTGAACCTTTACACCTGCATTAACTTGCCGGTAGAACAAAGCTATGACTTCATCCCGCTCATCAATGAACTAAAGGCCTTGGGCGCAAATGCTTTTTCGCTTGCACCCGTTACGGAAGCAGACTACCCCTATTATTTACAGCTTTGCGGTTATGTGGAAGGTCTTGAAGGTGTGGATCTGGTACAGGATATGCCCTTGCCGGTTCCTTCTGACACCTTCAGCCGGCAGGAAGAAGACCTTGACTTTTCCGCAGATGATTCCGCATTCACGGTGATGAAGGTGGATACAAAAGGGTATTTGCATACCGGTTTTGAGCCATATGCCACTTTAGGAAATATGCTCACTGAGGACTGGAAAACGCTTTGGGATCGCCGTCCGCGGGATGAAAGCCGCTGACTGGAAGCAACGCTTTGAAGAACAGGCGCAGTGGACCAAAACCCTGCGCCAGTATATTTTTAAACGCCTGCCGATTAAACCGGGGTGGAAGGCCTGCGAAATTGGCTGCGGTTTTGGTTCAATATTGCCTGAAGCCAGCCAACATCTTGGGCTGACCATCGGCCTGGATATTGCTCTGGACAGCCTGACCGGCCAACCTAAAACACAGAATGCCCCGCTTATTAATGCGAACGCCTGCTTTCTTCCCTTTAGACAAAATGCGTTTAACCTGTGTTTTTGCCATTATTTTTTGCTTTGGATAAAAGAACCCCAAGGATTGCTGGAAGAAGTAAAACGCGTTTTGCAGCCCGGGGGTTACCTGGCTTTTTTCGCAGAGCCAGACTATGCTTTGCGTGAGGCCGAACCGACAGCTGCCAACGCACTTGCCTGCATGCAAAACCTTTCTTTGGCATTGCAGGGGGTTGACTTGCATGCCGGCTCCCAACTAAGCCGGCGGCTGAAAGATTCGGGTTTTGAACTTATTGAGTATGGCCAGATTACGGAGGGCGAAAACATACCGCCAGAACTGAGCCGCTCTGAGCGCGATGTTCTGCGTTCAGATTGGCAGTTTCTGATCCAGCATGGGGGCGGCAGTATGAGCCGCAGTAAGCTGGAATTCTGCCTTTCTGGCTCTATAAAACGCTGGCAGGTTCCCACCTTTTATGCCTTGGCCCGCTTAAAAAAATAAGGTCCTTTTTCAAGGACCTTTACTGTCGGGGCGAAAGGATTCGAACCTTCGACCTCTTGCACCCCATGCAAGCACGCTAGCCGGACTGCGCTACGCCCCGATAGGTGGCTTATTATATCACCCTGATTAGTTTTGGCAAGGCATTTTTCAAGTTCATTTCAAGATATTTAAAAAAACTCACAAATAATAAAATGTCAGGAATTATCATTGTGCAGGATGAATTTTCTTCGTCATCAAAGATGCCTTCGTTGCCTCGGGCAGGGAGTCAAAAACAAGGCGGTAGCTTTCATCAATCATTCGGCGCACTTCTTCATCAGGTACCGAGCCATCACAGGTAACCGTATTCCAGTGTTTTTTGTTGAGGTGGTACCCTGGGATAACCGCCGGATAGGTTTGGCGCAGGATGACAGCATCAGTAGGGTCTGCTTTAAGAGAAATGGAAAGCGGGCTGGCTTCCCAGTCCATTATTACAAAGATTTTCTTTCCTACGCGAAAAACAAGGGTATCAAAATCAAATGGGAAATCGCTGGTCACAAAAGGCTTTGTTTCAATATAAGTCTTTAGGCTTTCATAAGTTTGAAGCATTTCAGAGCCCTTCCACTTTAATGCGTTCGACTGATTTTTTGCTTGTATCCAAAATCACAAAAGATCTTTCTTCGATTTTCAGACCGCCGAGGGCACCCGGGTTAATCCAGCGCGTTTGGCCAAGTTTTTCATCACGAAAGCGGTGTGTATGGCCTTGCAGCACCCATTGGTAAGCCCCGCTTTCAAGAGCCGTATGGATGCATTTGCTCTCATCCCCATGGGCCACAAAAAAGGATTGCCCATCCAGCGTAAAGTCCTGAACAGTGCCAAAACTGTTTTGGGGATTTAATTCGGTGAGCATCTTATTGATACCCACCCGGTCGTAATCTCCATTGCCGTAGGCAAGGTAAACCCGCAGGCCGCGGCATGGCAGCAAAGTCTGGCTCAAGGTGAGATCCCCGCAGTGAATCAAATGGCTGACCCCCAGGGCTTTAACATGGCTGATAACCAGTTCCAAAACAGCGGTTTTATTATGGGTATCCGATATGACAGCTATTTTCATGGCACACTCCTTGGAAGAGTATTTTAGCCTATGCGTGGTAAAATTTGGCTGGTCTGAAGATTGCAACATCTTTCCCAAGGAGAAAAACTTATGGGCACAAACTTGCAAGCAGGCATTGATGCTGCCAAATCCGGCAGGATGGAAGAAGCATTGCAGCTTCTGAGACGCTCAGCTGAAGAAAACCCCGATCATGCAGATGTTTGGGTTTGGCTCTCTGCCATTATTGACGATGAAGAAAAACAAACGGAATTTCTGCAAAAAGCGCTGGAAATTGACCCGGAAAACAAACCGGCCCAGCGCGGCATGGCTTTCTTAAAACGCAAAAAAATCATTGCCCCCAAACCTGGGGAGACGCTTTCAGACCATACCCGCCCCATCGGCGTCTTTAAGACAGAAGAGAAAAAACCCCTCATTCATGAGCCTTTGGTACCGCTTATTCCATTGGATGAACAGCAAAATCAGGTGCCAAGCCTTGAAGAACAGGCTGCCTACAACACTGATACCGAGGCGACTATCCCTCCCCAAGAGCCGGAAGCTGAAGATTTCAGCGATCAGGATATTGAAGAGACACCTGAAGCAGAGGCCCCAGCAGACGAAGCGGAAGAATCAGCGGAGGGGCAGCTGCAAGAAAAAACTGCAAACAGCGGCGATTCAGAAGAAAGTAGAAGTTCAGAAAAAGAAATTCTTGAAGAAGAAGCTGCGCCGCAAGAGCCTGAAAACCTGGCCGAGCAAGTTACACAGGTTTCTGCTGTTCTTCCCATGCCGCAAAAAGAGCAAGTTGAAACTCCCAAAGCAAGCCAAGACGATGCGCTTTTAGAACAGGAAGAAAGCGAACGCTCCATTGATGAAGAAAGCGCAGAAAAAAGCGTTACTGAACCAGAAAAGCAGCAAAAAGGCGAACACCCATTATTAGCAGAGGCCAAAAGGTTCAAATGGCAATTTTTGCTTTACGGCCTTATTCTGACGGCTTTTGTGATCATCGGCATTCTGGTTGGTTTCACCATCCTGAAATTAAAATCACCCAATTCCACTACGCTTCGGCTCAATATGGAACCCATTGCCCAGCAAACGGGGGTATTCATACTGGATGGTCAGGAATTCAGGCGGCTTAACTTGCTGCAGGAATTCCCTCAGGAAAACGCCGGGCTCATTAGTGTTAAAGCGGATAGTCCGCAAGTGATCCTAAAAGACAAGATGGTAACAGACAGTACCAAGCTGAAACTGGTGGATTCAAACAAACAGATCTTGCCCAGCCAAGTAAAACAGGCTGAAGGCAAAATCCCTCTGCTTGAGCCAACAAACAATTTGCAGGCAGGGAGGTACTGCCTTAGTTATCAGCTTGGCAATAATGAGAGCCAGACCCTTTACTGGTGCTACATCAAAGAATAATGCGGAGGACCCTTGGCAGAGACCCACTTACTTAAAGAAAAAAAAGAGCTTAAGAACGGCACTATCCTTGAAAAAAAACTAATTGCCGAAAAAATCTACAGTTTTTGGGTATATGCCCCGCAAATAGCCAGAAAGGGGCATCCGGGTCAGTTCATTATTCTGCGCCTTTCAGAAGGCGGCGAACGTGTGCCGCTAACCATTGTGGACCAAAAACCTGCGGAAGGTTCCATTCGCCTTATCGTTCAGGCCATCGGCAAAAGCACGATGGCCCTGGCAGAAATGAGTGAAGGCGAGCAAATTTTGGATGTTTTCGGCCCGTTGGGTAATCCTTCAGAAATTGAAGAAGGCGGCACCGCGGTTATCGTTGGCGGCGGCGTTGGGGCGGCAGTAGCTTACCCGGTTTCAAAAGCCCTCAAGCAAGCTGGGAACCATGTTATTACCATTACAGGCGCGCGTTCAAAAGAGCTGATTATCCTCAAAAATGAAATTGAAGCCGTTTCAGATGAAGCTTACTTTACCACCGATGACGGCAGTTATGGCTTTCACGGTTTTGTAACACAGCAGCTTCAACTGCTGATTGATTCCGGCAAAAAAATCAGCTATGTTCTGGCCGTTGGCCCTTTGCTGATGATGCGTGCCGTCAGCGAAGTAACCAGACCCCGCCATATTCCAACCAAAGTAAGCCTGAATACCATCATGGTAGACGGCACAGGCATGTGCGGTGGCTGCCGGGTTCAGCTTGGCAAAGAAGTGCGCTTTACCTGTGTGGACGGCCCGGAATTTGACGGACACCTGGTGGATTTTAACACGGTGATTAACCGCAACCGCGCCTACAACCACCCCGAAGACTGCCGCATAGATGTTCAGATTGATCAAATTAAGCTGGAAGAAGCCATTCCTGAAGTAAGCCGTGGACGCCAGCAAATGCCTGAACTGCCCGTTGCAGAACGTATACGCAATTTTGAAGAAGTAGCTACTGGCTTTACCAGTGAACAGGCTATAGCGGAAGCTTCACGCTGCCTGCAGTGCCGCATTCCCAAATGCGTTCAGGGCTGCCCTGTTTCGGTGCCAATTCCTGAGTTTATCAAGCTGATCAGAGAAGGTAAAGCCATTGAAGCTGGCGCAAAAATCAAAGAAGAAAATGCCCTGCCACGCGTCTGCGGGCGTGTTTGCCCACAATCCGAACAGTGCGAAGGCTCGTGCATTCTGAAAGCAAAAGGAAAAACCATTGCCATTGGCGCGCTTGAACGGTACTGCAGCGATATCTACGCGCAAAGCAGCCAAGCTGAAGGGGCAGCCGTAAAAACAGAAGGCAGGCGCAAAGTAGCCATTGTGGGTTCCGGCCCCGCAGGGCTTAGCTGTGCGGGCGATCTAATCAAGGCAGGCTGTGATGTTACCGTTTTTGAGGCCTTTCATGACTTTGGAGGCGTTTTACGTTATGGCATTCCCCAATTCAGACTTCCCAAGGAAATTGTGAGCCTGGAAGTAGAAGCCCTTAAGGCGCAAGGAGTGAAGTTTACAGCTGACGCGTTGATTGGGGCAACCTACACCGTCAAGGACCTGATGGAAGAAGAGGGCTTTGAAGCGGTTTTCATTGGCACCGGCGCGGGCCTGCCCTATTTTTTGAACGTTCCCGGCGAGTCATTAGTAGGGGTTTATTCTGCCAATGAGTTTTTGACCCGCGTCAATCTGATGAAAGCCTATGAATACCCGCATGTAGATACACCCATTCTTAACCTGTATGGCAAGCATGTTGCCGTCATAGGCGCCGGTAATACGGCTTTAGACTCAGCCCGTGTAGCCATCCGCTTGGGAGCAGCCAGTTCCACCATTATTTACAGACGCAGTGAGGCGGAAATGCCAGGCCGGGTGGAAGAAATTGAACATGCCAAGGCAGAAGGAGTAAAGTTTGAATTTTTGCGCAACCCGGTTGAATTTGCGGGAGATGAGAAAGGCTGGCTTAAATCCATCCGTTTGGTAAAAATGGCCCTCGGTGAACCCGATAGTTCCGGCCGCAGAAGGCCATCAGCCATCCCAGGCTCGGAGTATGAGATTCCCATTGACATTGTGATTGTTGCCATCGGCAACGGCTCTAACCCTATCATACAGCGCACCACCCCAGACCTTGCGTTTGACAAACATGAGCATATTGTTGCCGAACCTGAAACAGGCCAAACTTCTATCCCCGGCGTTTTTGCCGGCGGCGATATTGTTACCGGCGGGGCAACGGTTATTTTGGCCATGGGCGCCGGCCGCAAAGCAGCCAGGGCCATCCTGCAATTCCTTAATCAGAATGAGGAAGAATGACAAAAATTGTATGCATCGGGGCCGGAAGTTTTTCTTTTGGCCTTTCAACCTTAATCACTCTTTTGCAGTCTAAAGAACTTGACGGAAGTGAAATTGTTCTTGTTGATAATAACCCGCATTCGCTGGATTTGATCAGCAAGCTTGCCAATTGGTTAAATTTGGAATGGGATTGCAAGAAAGAGATCCTCAGCTATTCAAGCCATAAAGAAGCTTTAAATGGGGCAAATTTTGTCATCAACTCAACGGAAGTTGCGCCCAGAGAAAAACTTTGGCAGGCGGACTGGGAAATTACCAACCGTTATCACCTTAGGCAACCTTATGCCGAAAATGGCGGCCCAGGCGGTTTTGCACACGCTGCAAGGAATATCGCGCCGGTGCTTGGCATTGCCAAAGACATGGAAGCCGTTTGCCCGCAGGCCTGGCTTATCAATTTCACCAACCCCATGCACCGCCTTTGCTATTTGGTTAATCAATACACAAAAATCAAGGCAGTGGGGCTTTGCCACCAATTGGGGATGGGTTACGCCATGGTGGCAAAAGCGCTGGCAGGTGCCTACGGTTTTGAAGGGGCAGAAGCGTTTTTGAGCACCCATGCTGACCCACGCAACCATCCATACAGCCATAAAATGCAGAACCTGGGCCAAGAAGCTTTTAAAATTAAGGCTGCCGGGTTGAATCACTTTACCTGGATGCTTGGGCTGCATGACCGCAAAACCGGGCAAGACCTATACCCTGCTTTCAGAGAGGCCTGGCAGGCACTTGACCCCCATTTTGAACCCCTGACCCGCAAAATCTTCAACGATTTTGCACTTTTCCCCATCCCCGGGGATGAACATCTCTGCGAATATCTGCCCTGGATGAGCAATCCTGATACGAAGCCTTGGCAGAAATTCGATTGCAGCCTTTACGACTGGGCGCTGAATGCCGCTCTGAGGGATTTCCAATGGGATTCAATCGAATCTACCATTGCTTCAAAGAAAGGGGCTGAAAGCCTGAAATACCCTCAAAGCGAGGGCGCTGCAGAAGTCATTACGGGTATTCTGCATGATAAGAACCTGTACTGGGAAGCCGTTAATATTCCCAATCAGGGTTTAATCAGCGGCTTAAGCCCGGAGACTGTTGTTGAGGTGCCGGCAGTGCTTTCCAGTTCGGGCATTCATGGCGAAACCATTGGAGAAATGCCCAAAGGCATTACAGCTCTGCTGCAAAGAGAAGCTTTATGCAGCCAGCTTTGTGTAGATGCCGTGGTGAACGGAGACCGTAAAATGGCTGTTCAGGCGCTGCTGCTTGACCCGGTTATCAATGATATTGATATCGCTGAAAATATTTTTGAGGATATTTTGGAGCAAAACAAAACTTACCTGCCACAATTTGCAGAATAGCGACCAAAAAAACTTTTTAGAAAGAAATATAAAGCGTTATTTCAAAAGATTTGACAAAAACAAGCTTTATTCATTGACGAGCTGTGAAAATTCGGTTATAACTCTAAGTTGTAGTTAATGGAAGTTCTTTGTACGAAAGTGAACAACGATCTAAGCTGAACCTCCAGGAACAAGAAAATTCTTTTTTAATATTTTGGAGGTTTGTTTAGTATGTCAGAAAAAGAGATTGGAACCGTAAAGTGGTTCAACGGCGAAAAGGGCTATGGTTTCATTGCCCGCAAGAATGGTGAGAAAGACGTCTTTGTCCACTTCTCCGCTATTATCGGCGATGGTTTCAAGACCCTCAAAGAGGATCAGCAGGTAGAATTCAGTGTTGTGCAGGGTGCCAAAGGCCCCCAGGCACAGGATGTCAAACCTCTCGAATAATTCGGGATGTCCATTCAAAAGCGGCGGAGTTAACTCCGCCGCTTTTTTTATTGGCTATTCTTTTCTAAAGTCTCAGGAGCGCTTTAATTCCCTAAAGGGTTCACGCTTGTCATTGGCCTTCCCTGTCTTAGCCAGTTGATAGGCCACCC
>JAYFRD010000024.1:0-7408 GCA_034926255.1 Anaerolineaceae bacterium
GTTATTAAACTTTTGAGCCAGGGCAAAAGCCAGATGCTTCGGAAAACACCTCAGCATGACGAGGGGGTTGGGTGCTTGGGCAAGGACAGCTTAGCATGACGAGGGGGATTGGATACTTGGGCAAGGGCAGCTTAGCATGACGGCGGGGATGCCGTTTGTTTTCCAAAGGATAAACTACATGACGAGGATATGTTTTCTTTGCAAAGGTTATTCAGCATGACGAAGAAATGAGGGAAATTGCAAAGCTTATTCTGCATGCCGAGGGATTGTAAAGCCAGCCAAGCCGTGCAAAACTTTAGCTAGTGAACCCTCACCCGACATACAGTTCAAGATTTGATGCATGCAACTCTGTGTATGAGCATAAGGCAGGGTAGGGGGACTGCAAGAAGGTATTGGTGAGCATGGGGAAAAGTGTAAGGCGTGTAAAGCGGACTGCAAGCAAGTGAGAGGGAGCTTTCCGCATGCGGAAAGGGGTATACGGAAAGGGGGGGTGCGTGCGGAAAGGTCAATAGTCAACGAGGAAAATGGGTAAAAAACATACGTTTAACCGTGCAGAAAGATGAAAAAAGGGGGATGTTTTGTGTAGTTAAGATGGCGACTTTTCGCAGTGCGCCATGCAACGAAGAAAATGGGTAAAAAGATGCAATCGCCTTGATGGCTCTGTCCATATCTTCATTTAAAAGAACATTTGTGCTATAATCATGACATGCTTCGCTTATTCTCTAAAAACAGTTTTTCACTTCTCTTGCCCTGCGGCTCACTCTGCCAGCCTTTAAAAAGGAGATTTTTGCAATCTCTCCGTTTAAAGCGCTTCTTACTATGCCATGCGCGCTCTTTTCGGGCATTACCCTTGGTTAATCTCTATTTAAATAGAGATTTTATAAATATCGCCGTTTAAATGGAGACTGTGGTAGAATCATGTTGATGAACAGCGCAGCGCAATCAAAATCCGGCACAGAAAAGGGCTATTTTGCCGTCATTGGAGATTTGGTGAATTCCAAAAGCATCTCATCGCGCGGAGATTTTCAGAAATATTTTTCTGACCTCATAGAGCGAGTAAATCGCAGTTTTGTAGGCTGCATTGCTTCGCGCTTCACCATCACCACCGGGGATGAGCTGCAGGGCCTGCTGCATGACGCCTCGCAGCTAAGCCATCTCATGGATACAATCATCACCAATCTTCATCCAGTGAAGGTCCGCTTTGGCATCAGTTATGGCCATTTGAACACCAGCTTCAACCCTCATCTCAGTGTAGGGGCTGATGGCCCGGTCTACTGGGCGGCCCGCCAAGCCATCCAGTACATTCACAATAATAATGATTACGGAACCAGCCGCATATTTGTGACCCTTCCGGATGGCACGGCACCTCAGCTGATTAACAGCGCTCTTGCGGCCAACGGCTTTATGTTGGACGGCTGGAGAGATACGCAGTTTGCTGTGTTAAAGGGCCTGATTGATTCCGGTCTGTACAGCCCTGAATTTGAACAGATAAAACTGGCCGAGTTTATGAAGCTCACCCCGGCTTCGCTGCAAAAGCGAATCAAAGGCAGCGGCGTAAAAATCTACCTGCGTAATGGAGCTTCTATTTCACAGGCTATCAACGACCTCAAAAAAATGGCATGAACATCAGCCAGGCCTTCATTCTTCTGTGGATTGCGCACACCCTTGCTGATTTTTATTTGCAGTGGCAGAAACTGGCAGAGCTGAAGGTAAGTCGCCAGATTGGCGTGCTGGCCCATTCCTTTCTCTACGCAGGCGTGATGTTGGCAAGCTTGCTATTTGCAGAATTTAACCCCTATGCCCTCCTGCTGATTATCTTTAGCCACGCCCTCTTGGACTGGCTGAAGTACCTTTACCTGCATCGTCATGATCCCAAAAATAAAGAGGATAAACGCAAAACGCCTGAACAGTCAGCCTGGCTTTTCATCGCAGATCAGGCCTTGCATTTTGTATTCATCGGCCTTGCGCTCTGGTTCTGGCCTACAAAAGGCTTGCGCGCCTGGTTCAGCCCGGTCAACCTCGTTTCGCTGCGTTGGCTGCTTCTGGTCTTGTGGGTTGGAAAGCCTGCCAACATTAGCTTCAAGCGCATCTTTAACCGCTACGGTAAATTCCAGATAAAAACGGAAACGGTAGAAGGCGCTGGCGCATGGATTGGCTTTATGGAGAGGTTGCTTTCCATCATTTTTATTCATCTTGGTCAATATTCCGCGCTGGGTTTTACCATCGCCGCCAAGTCGCTGGCACGTTTTAAGCTTATCAGCGACAACCAGCAATTTGCCGAATATTATCTCATCGGTACACTCTACAGCATTCTCTTTGCCATTTTCTCTTACCTGCTTGTGTTCAACGTGATGCCATAGCGCTTTTAAGCATACTGCGGAGGGGCTTAAAAGCGCTAAAAAGATTTGCAAAGCCACCCTTTTCGTGTATAATTTTGCTATGACTGGTCCAGCGCGCGGTCTTATTTTTGGCTGCCAGCTAGGAGACCTGCATAAAAATCTATAGGAGCAGACGTCATGTCACTAAACCTAGAACAGAAAACTGAACTCATCAAAAAGTTCGAACGCCAACCCGGCGATACCGGATCTCCCGAGGTCCAGATTGCCCTCTTGACCGAACGCATCAACTCGCTTACCGAACACCTGCGCAGCAATAAGCACGACAATTCTTCCCGTCGTGGCTTGCTGAAGATGGTGGGTCAGCGCCGCCGCTTGCTGGCTTATTTGCGCCAGAAAGATTATGCCCGCTTCCTTTCCATTACAGAAGCGCTGAAAATCCGCAAGAAGTAAGCAAGAGCATGAAACCAACGCGGAGAATGCCAGGCCAGTCAGACTTCGTTCATCTGGCATACGCTTCTCCGCGGTTTATTTTAAGAAAAGAATTTAACAACCAAATTATTTAAAAGCCAGTCGGGTATTGAAATTTTAAGATCATTCACTTTGTAATCAAAAATCAAAGCGTTAAAGCGGGCTAGCCCTGCCCACCATCTGTGAAAGGTGGCAAAGCACAGCGGATCATCTTAAAGTTTCAGCACCTGAACTGGCAAGCTACAATCGAAAGGAAAAAATGAAACCCGTAGCACGATATTTCACAACCAAAATTGGTGACAAAGAAGTCACCTTTGAAACCGGCCGTCTGGCTCGCCAGGCTGGCGGTTCCGTCACCCTCCGTCAGGGTGATACCATTGTTTTTGCCGCCGCCACGATGGGTGGCCTGCGTGAAGGGCAAGACTTCTTCCCCCTCACGGTGGACTACGAAGAGCGCATGTATGCCGGTGGCCGCATTCCTGGTTCTTTCTTCCGCCGTGAAGGAAGGCCAAGCACCGAAGCTACCCTGGTGGCCCGCCTTACGGATCGGCCCCTCCGTCCGCTTTTTAACAAAGGTATGCGCAATGAGGTGCAGGTGGTCATTATGTCCCTCTCCGCTGATACCGAAAACCCCATTGACATGCTGGCCATCAGCGCGGCCTCTGCCGCCCTCATGATTTCAGATATTCCCCATTTCTCCGGCCCGGTTGGCGCGGTGCGCGTAGGTTTTGTGGATGGTAAACTGGTAGTGAACCCTACCTTTAAGCAAATGGAAGTTTCCACGCTGGACCTCAAAGTAGCCGGTACAAAAGATGCCATCCTGATGGTCGAAGCCGGCGCCAGTGAAGTGACCGAAATTCTGATGGTTGAAGCGCTTGAGCTTGCCCGTCAGTCCATCATCCCCATCTGCGAAGTTCAGGAACAAATGGCTGCTGAACTTGGCAAACCAAAAAGAGAAGTGCCGCTCTTTGAGCAGGACGAAACCCTCTTTGGCCAGGCCAAGGCCGCTATTTTCGACCGCATGACCGCTATTCTGGACCAGCCCTATAAAAAGGAAGACCTCTACGGCGGCATTGCTGCCCTCAAAACCGAATACCTCAATGAGCTTGCTTCTCTTGCCCAGGCAGAGTCTGAAGCTGCCCTCAGCCCAGAACAATCCACGGCCTATAATCAGGCCTTTGAAGAAGCCGAGCGCATGATTGTGCGCGAGCGCATTCTGAATGAAGGCAAGCGCCCGGATGGCCGCCGCCTGGATGAAGTGCGCGAAATCTACTGCGAGGTAGATATCTCTCCCCGTGCCCACGGTTCCGGTCTCTGTACCCGCGGCGAAACCCAGGTGCTTACCCTGGCTACACTCGGCACACCCAAAGAAGCGCAGGAGCTGGATAGCCTGGTGGGCATGGAATCCAAACGCTATATGCACCATTACAACTTCCCGCCCTACAGCACCGGTGAGGTCAAACGTCTTGGCGGGCAGAGCCGCCGCGAAATTGGCCACGGCGCCCTGGCGGAACGCGCATTGGTTCCGGTCATTCCAGATGAAAAAACCTTCCCCTACACCATGCGTCTTGTTTCTGAAGTGATGGGTTCCAACGGTTCTTCCTCCATGGGTTCCGTCTGCGGTTCCACCCTTGCGCTCATGGATGCCGGCGTGCCCATCAAGGCGCCCGTTTCTGGTGTGGCCATGGGCCTTATCAAGGAAGGCGAGCGCTACGTGGTGCTTACCGATATCCTCGGTACAGAAGATCACCTCGGCGATATGGACTTTAAAGTAGCCGGCACCCGCAATGGCATTACCGCCTTGCAGATGGATATTAAAATCAAGGGTATCACCCCCGAAATTATGTCCGAAGCGCTTGACCGTGCCAAGGTGGCTCGCTTCCATATTATGGATAAAATGCTGGAAGCTATCGCCGAACCCAACAAAACCCTCAAACCCCATACCCCCCGCATCGAAACCGTCAAAGTTCCGGTGGATAAGATCGGCGCTATTATCGGGCCCGGCGGCAAAAATATCCGCAGCCTCCAGGAAGAAACCAATACCAAGATTGATATTGACGATGACGGTACGGTATACATTGCCTCCACCGATGGCATTGGCTTTGAAGAAGCCCGCGATCGTATCCTGGGCCTTACCGAAACCCCGGAAATTGGCAAGATTTACACGGGCAAATGCGTCCGCGTGACCGATTTTGGTGCGTTTATTGAGGTCATGCCGGGCGTGGATGGCCTTTGCCATATTTCTCAGCTTTCCACAGAGCGTGTTGCCAAAGTGGAAGATGTTGTGAACGTTGGCGATGAACTGACCGTCATGGTGATTGATATTTCCCCGGATGGCAAGGTTCGTCTTTCCCGCCAGGCCCTTCTTGAAGGCTGGACTGCCGAAGAAGCCCGCGAGCATGATAATGCCAACCGCTCAAAAAGCCAATCTCATCACGGTGGGGATCGTCGTGGCGGTGAGCGCCGTGGCAATGGCGACCGTCGCGGGGGCGATCGCCGCTCAGACCGACGTCCCGAACGCTCCGGTTTTAAACGCGAATAACCTGCCGCATTCAAATTCAGCCTTAAAAAGCTGAACCAAAAAAATCAATACACAAACATAAAATCACCTCTGCATATTTCTGCAGAGGTGATTTTATGACCTCAAACTCGGCTATAATTAAATCAATGAACCCACAATTTCTAAAGGAGCGTGAAGAGCTTGGCGCGCTTTACGGCTTGGTGGCGGGCGTAAGCTTTGCTTTTTTTACTTGGGCATTGGATGCCTTTGTCTTGGCGGGTTCACACGCAGCCCATCCCTTTCTTAAGCTTTTCAGCGGTTTGCTCATCACCCTGCCCCTTTTTGTGCTTGCCGGTTGGCTCACCGCCAAATGGGATAACCATGCCCTGGCAGTCATCCTTTGGATGGCCTTGTGCTTATGGGTTTTTTATGCTTCCGTTCTGGTTCAGTATGTTTTCCTGCCCCGTTGGTACGCGCTCATGGGCAGCCCTGTTGCCAGCCTTACCCAGCCCGGCATGCCCTCTTATTTTTTTACTCTTTTGCTTACGGTCGGGGCCTTCATTAACGGGATAGTTTTTTTTCTGATAGGCTTGCTTGAAATTAACCTGCTTTATGGCATCTTAAGCAGCAGCGCAAAGGCTTCAAAACTCTTTGTGGGCATGGTGCTTGTGTTGCTCATGGTGATGGCAGGTTATCAGATTGATACCTTCCTTTACCGTAACGCACGTGGCGCGGTAAGGTCGTTTGATAAGCTTATTGCCTATATAAACAGTCCCGAAGGCCAGGCGCTGGATGCAAAAACGAAAAACCTTAAAAACTTTGGGGCTGTTGCTTCCTTGGGTGAGGAGAATTTAAAGCTGCCGCGGCGTTTTTATGTGATTGAGGCCTCAATTGGTGAATTCCCTCGCGTTCAGTTGATTCTTCAGCTGGGTGGCATCTGGGTTAATTGCTATTCCTATAATTTTGGCGCTTCTTTCTGCAGTCCCTATACATTTAAATAGGCCGTGCTTGTCTCTTTGAATGAAAAATATTCTTAATTTGCTGCGATTTCTTGTGTTTTATTAATATTTTTAAGCAAACATTAACCTCAAAAATGCCAAATCTTGAAATTGATTCTTTTATGGAAATTGATAGTGTTATAATTTTGTCTGAATTTGTTCCTGGCACTTTTCCTTGCTTTAAGCAAATCAGCAACAGGAAAGTCTCTGAAGAAAGACCTTAAGGACTTAATAGATGGCAAATGACATATTAAATGTGCAGGACCTCGAAACCAGTTTTAAAACTCCGGAAGGAACCATTCATGCGGTCAACGGAGTCACATTCAGCCTCAAAGAGGGTGAGACCTTAGGAGTAGTGGGGGAAGGCGGCTGCGGCAAGAGTGTCACCATGCTTTCTACTTTGCGTCTGGTACCCATGCCCCCCGGTAAGATTGAAAATGGCAAGGCAATCTTTAAAGGCAAAGACCTGATTGCGATGAGTGAAGATGAGCTAAGGCATGTGCGCGGCGGTCAGATTGCCATGATTTTTCAAGACCCCATGACCTCCCTTAACCCGGTAATGACCATTGGGCGCCAAATGGAAGAACCCTTGCTCCTGCACATGGGCATGAATAAAGAACAAGCCCGCAAACGTTCCATCGAGCTTCTTGAGCAGGTGGGTATTCCCCGTGCGGCCGATCGCCTTAAAGATTATCCCCATCAGTATTCCGGCGGTATGCGTCAGCGCGTCATGATTGCCATGGCCCTTTCCTGCAATCCTCAGATTTTGATTGCTGACGAACCCACCACAGCTTTGGATGTCACCATTCAGGCTCAAATTGTGGAACTGGTCATTAAACTCCGTGAACAACTGGGCATGTCCATTATTTGGATCACGCATGACTTGGGCGTAGTAGCCAGCATTGCCCAGCGGGTGCAAGTCATGTATGGCGGCTATATTATTGAAGAAGCTCCCATTAAGAATCTTTACAGTGACCCACGCCACCCATATACGGTCGGCCTTTTAGGCAGCCTGCCCTCCACCCAGCACGGAGAAAGGCATCGCTTGTATTCAATTGAAGGAATGCCCCCGGTCCTTTACCGTAAACCGCAATCCTGCCCGT
>JAYFRD010000026.1:0-14100 GCA_034926255.1 Anaerolineaceae bacterium
ATATCCACCCCGTGGTCTGTATCAATAATTACTTTTCTCATTTGCATCACTCCAATCTAAGGGCCGTAAAAAATGGCCTCAATTTCTGCAAGGGTTGGCACCTGGCGCCCAGAACCGGCCTTTTGCACTTTTGCGGCACCAGTAGCGTTAGCCAGCCGCAATACTTTTGGGATGGACCAGCCTTGCGAATATCCAGCAATAAAGGCTGCGCCAAAGCTATCGCCAGCAGCGGTTGTATCCACTACATCTACTTTAAAGCCCGGAACGTGAAAACGCTCGCCCCCTTTCCATACGGAACTTCCATTTGGCCCCTTTTTGATAACCAGCATTTCAATACCGTATTCAAAAAGACGCTGCGCATCTTCAAGTTCTTTGAATGAAGGCAAGACATATTTAATTTCTTCTTCCGTGAGAATAAGGGCCGTGGTATAGCGCAGGGCTTCTTGCCAAACGATTGGCGGAACACCCAGTACATAGGGGCCTGGGTCAAAAAAAACTGGTTTGCCATTTTCTTTGGCAAATTGCATGGCAGAAAGCATAGCCCTGGCCATGCGTTCTTCCTGAAGGGTATAGCCATAGGCCTGAACAGCATCTGCCGCAAGCACTTTTGCTTTCCAGTTTTCAGAAAAACTTACGAGAGGGCCGGTGCCCTGAAAACCTAAAAAAACATGCTGCGCCTGTTTTGGAGAATTTAGCACATAAATGACCGTTGTCTGCCCCTGCGGCTGCACTTCAGCCAAAGAAACATCAACATGCTCTGCGTTTAAAATGCGCAGCATTTCATGACCGTAAAAGTCATCACCTACGGCGCCCAGGCCAACCATTTTGGCGCCCAGGCGCGCCCCCGCAATCAAAAAATTGCCGGCACCACCAGGTTCCTGGTGCGTTCCAGCAAGCATCTGATGTTCTTCATGCTTTACGGGCAGTTTTTGCAAACTTAGGTTGATATCCATCACCAAGTCACCTACTGAAACAATACAAACCTTCTTTTCAAGAATCATCGTGCTTGCCTTATCCGTTCAGAAAGATGCGCATTTTCTCTGCCGAACTTTGTGGTGTGGTTCTGCTGCCAGTCCAAAAATTGGAGCAAGGCTTCAAGGCTGAAACGCGCAGCACCAAAGTATTCAGTGCTTTTGCTGCCAATCGCAATGGCCATGGCCAGTTGTTCTTTAGGAGACAAGCGCAATCGTTCGCCTAAGATAATACCGGCGGTAAAGGCATCGCCAGCACCAGTTGTATCTTTTACATGCACTTCTGCCCTTGGCAGCAGATATTTTTGGTCTTGATATGCCAAAGCTGCGCCTTCAGCCCCTACTTTGAGGGCAACTTTAACGGTTCCTGCTGCAAGCAGCGCATCCATTTGCTGACCAAGTTCTTTAGTGCCTGTCAGTTTTTCAGCTTCTTCGCGCCCTGTAATGAGAATGCTGAGGGAAGGTAAGACTTTCAGAAATCTTTCCGTTTGATAGATTACAGGGTCAAGCCCGGTATCCAGACAAACGGGAATTGCGCGTTCATTGGCTTGTGCAATCAATGCATTTGCGACGTTTGTTGTAGCTTCTTCATGAAAAACATAGCCTGAAAGCTGGAGGAAAGCGGCTTCCTCCAGTATGTTTTCAGGCAGATTATCCATCCCAAAAATGCGGTTTGCCCCGCGGTAGGAAAGCATGGTACGTTCTCCATCGGGGGTGACTGCAATAAAAATAAGGCCGGTCAGGTCTTTTTCAGTCTCAATAAGGTACTTGAAACCTGTGCCATCCTTCTTCAGTTCATTTTTGATGTAGGCAGCCCAATGGTCTTTACCAATGGCGCCGATGAGCTCCGTTTTTACTCCCAGAGAGCTAAGCAAGCCGGCGGTGTTTGCCACTGCCCCGCCCAGATGGGTTTCCGCATGGCTGGCAAGCCCATCGCGACCGGGAATAGGTATTTCCGGCAAAACCAAAAGGTTGTCTACGTTGATATCCCCAAAAAGAAAAACCTTGCCTTCAGGCATTCGCTTCATTTTCTCTAATTGCACGGACAAAGGCACGCACTTCTTCCAGGTCTTTACGGCTGTTATCGTCTGTACGGCTGGTGCAGGTGAACGAATCGACACCCCACGGTTTAACCTTATTAATGGCCTCAACAACATTGCCGGCATGCAGCCCTCCAGCCAAAATTACCGGCTTGGAGCTTAATTCAACAATTTTGCGGCTGATATTCCAATCGTGGGTGGCGCCGCTGGCTCCAATGCCATTGATGTGCGTAAACTTGGTATCGAGCAAGATGATATCGGAAAATTCCATGTAACGCAGCAAATCGCGGATGCTTTCGTTGCCGCCCACCGCAATTGCCTTCGTAATGCGGATTGCGGGATTGAGCCTTTGTTTGAGAAAAAGCATCTTTTCCGGCGGCACATCATCCAAATCTGTAGAAATATGCACAATATCCGGCTTTACCGCATCAGCCATGCGCAGAATTTCTTCCACGTCTGCAGACATGGTAATTGCAGACGCAACGGTCTGCTGAGGAAGCGCTTTACGCAAGGCAGCCGCTTCAGCAAAGTCCAGCTCTGCGGGGGCAATGCCATACTTTCCGGCTACAAAACCGATCTGGTCAACCCCCATTTCTGCGCATTGGACAGCATCGTCAATATCAGTGAGTGAGTATATTTGTATAATCATGCTTCGTAGTGTGCCCTTCTTGCAGAAGAAACCCGCTTGAGACGTTCCAAGCGCGTGTTTACTTCCGCTTTTATTTTTTCAGCATCGAGTGTTTTATGCTCGTGCGCTTGATAAATTATTTTGCCGGCGCAGATTACCGTGTGAACATCCCGGGACTGGGTCATGTATACCAGGTTGGCCAGAGGGTTATTATTTGGAGACTGCGAGGAAGCCTTTTGGTCAAGCAATACAATATCTGCTGGTGCGCCTTCTTTGATTTGCCCTAATGCCGGCTGCCTGATAAGTTCTGCAGCACTTTTGAAGGTATGGCAGAGGAGCTCTTCAAGCGGCATGGCGGTGGCATCATCGCGATATTGTTTTTGTGAAAGGGCAGTTGCACGCATTTGAGAAAAAAGATCGAGGGTTTGGCTGCTTACCGCACCATCCGTAGCAAGCCCAAGCGGAATGCCAATTTTAGCGTATTTACGCAAGTCAACATTTCCCATTGCCAGACTCATATAGGTTACAGGGGCATGTGCAACGCCCACTTTTTTCCCTGAGAGGAGTTCAAAATCATCTTCCTGTGGGTAAAGACAATGCGCAAAAATGGCTGGCTGCTCCAAAAGCCCGCTTTCTGCAACAATGCGGATGGGTGACTTACCATATTTGGCGAAAGAAAGCTGCACTTGTTCTTTTGTTTCAGAAACGTGCAGATGGGAGCTCAAACCGTGTTTTTGGCCAATACCGGCTATTTTTTGCAGATATTCCGGGCTGCAGAGGTAAGGTGAATGCGGCCCGAGCCAGGTGTGCACACGCCCTTCCGCTGCCGTTCTATAATCAAGGGTAAACTGAAGTGCAGAATCGAGCGCTTTTGGGCCATCATGCTCAAAAATGCATTGTGCCAACTCCGCACGAATACCTGACTCTTCAACCGCCTGAGCTATTTTTTCCATAAAAAAGTAATGATCGGCAAAGCAGGTGATTCCGTTTTCAATCATCTCGCAAAGCGCCAGCTTTGCACCCCAAAAGACATCTTCTGGGGTTAGGTTGCTCTCAAGGGGAAAAATAACTTTATTGAACCAATCACTCGCAATAACATCGCAGCCCAAACCGCGGAACAAAACCATTGGGCTGTGGCAATGGGTATTAATCATGCCGGGAATGCCCGCAAACTTGGTGCAGTCAATTACTTCACCCGGATGATCATGCGTGTCAAGGTCCGCCGGTTCAGAAATTTTTATAATCTTTCCATTTTCAATTATTAAATCTTTGGAACTGTGGAAAAAGGGTTTTTCACCTGCGAAGTCCAAAAAACAAAGATTCTTTAAGAGAATGGATGCCATTTTATTTCTTTGCCATCTGATAGATTTGTGATGCTAAATCTTCAAAGTTTACCCATGGATTGGCTTTGTTAAGGGTTTCGACTATCTCTTTTGGGAATGAATCAATCCCTTTGTAAGCACCCGCAATTGCACAAGCCATGGCAGCGATCGTATCCGCATCTCCTGAAAGAGCGGCTCCAAGCCGCGCGGTCTCCATTGGATCTCCACCGGCCATTATCAAAATGCCGAATGCCGCCGGAACGGATTCTGTAATCGCAAAGGTTGTGCCGATGATGTCATAGAGTTCCTGAATGCGTTCCCATTCAGCGTTCTTTTTACGGGCAATTTTTACAGCCAAAGCTATTCTTTTGGATGTTGAAGCGCCCATCCAGATGTTACCGTGGTTTAAACCCATTTCTGCTGCCTGGATGGCAGCATCCACAATGCTTTGCAAGGATGCCTGGCTCGTTAATGCTTCCGCAATGGCGCCTGCAACCGCACTTGCACCTGAAATGGCAATATTGGTATTGTGGCTGGGGATGCAGGTAAGCACTGTATCCGCTACCGCGCCATCAATATCACCGGGATGCATAAGGCCAACTACACTAATGCGCATAGCTGCACCATTCGTATCTCCGCTTGCCCCTGTTTTGTAGATATCTTCTCCACGTTTAATAGCCGTGATGGCTCTGCGGCTGGAAGGACCTACAAAGGGGCATTCTTCGCCGCCCACCCAGTCATACCATTTGACGATGGCACGCGCTGCCGCCTCCGGACTGGCTTTTCCATCCTTGATGTATTCCTGAGCAATATAGACAGCCTGCTCGGTATCATCAGTGATTTGACCCGCTTTAAGCGTAAAATGTACCGGATGATCTTTGGGACCATCCAAGAACTTGGTAATGAAACCGCCATAATAATCCCAAGTTGCCTGGGGTGAAAGCCATGCCGGCATGGCAAAGGCATCACCCAGAGCCTGACCGTAGAGGCCGCCCCTTATCTTGTTTAAGAGCTTGGTCATAAGCTGCCTTCCAATGCTTTTTCTTCCTGTTCCTGGAATTTACGCTGGCGTTCTCTCTTGATGTTTTGTTCTCTAAGGGCATAAATAACCAGCGCCAAAATGGTAACAGCATAAGGAATCATCTGAACAAGCTGTGAAGGTATGTTCAGCGAACCGAGCTGATTTGAAACTGCGTCTGCAAAGCCAAAAATGATTGCCGCAATTAAAGTGCCCCAGGGCTTTCTTCCGCCAAGATAAACTGCGGCAAGGCCGATAAAGCCACGACCAGCCGTCATTTCACGCTGGAAAAGGTTGAGATAGGCCATGGACATGGTAAGCCCGCCGAAAGAGGCTAAAAAGCCGGAAATAAGCAAAGCAATCATTTGCGTTTTGCGAACATCAATACCCAGCGAAGCGGCGGCAACAGGGTTTTCACCTACTGCGCGGATATGCGTGCCCAACCTTGTGCGATACAACAAAAGGGAAAGCAGTGCGGTAAGTACAAAAGCAATGTAAACAAAAATGTGATGGCCACTGATGACTGTTCCCACGAAGGGAATCTTTTCAACCAGAGGAATATTCACGTTTGGTACCATTCCGCTTGCCAAGGTTGAGGAATTGCCTTTATCACCCGTGAGAACATAGAGCAGAAAAATAGTGCCGCCTGTTGCCAGAATATTGATGGCTGTACCGGCAAGGATGATATTCGTTTTAAGGTAGAGAGCAAAGTAACCCAGCAACGCGGCAACCGCAATGCCTGAAAGCACACCCACAATAACACCCATGAGCGTGCTATGGGTGTAAGCAGAAACCACCACACCGGTAAAAGCGGAAACAAGCATAATGCCTTCAAGAGAAATGTTGATGGCACCAGAAAGATCCGTAATTAAACCGCCAAGCGCAGCCAAGATAATAGGTGTGCTGATGCGCAGAACGCTGGCCAGGAAAACAGCACTGAAAATAGAGCGAAGAACCACATCAAAGGACATCGTTGCCTCCTTCAGTTAGGGCGGCTTGCCCTTGCGGCTTGCCAGTTGCAAGGTCTGCATTGTTGTTTTTGCTGCTATCAATACGCTGCTTTATCATTGGCAAAACACGTTCAGCAGTTACCAAAAGGATAATGATGGCCTGAATAATGAGCACCATTTCCCTTGAAACGTCCGATGAACGTTCCATAACGTCCGCACCTGCGCGTAGATAACCGTACGCCAAAGCAGAAATCGGCACCATTCTGGGGTTGTTGCGAGCCAGAAGGGCAACCACAATCCCTTCAAACCCAAGAGAAACAGTGATGTTTGCAATTAACTTTTGATGAATGCCCATAGCCAGATGGGCGCCAGCCAAACCAGCCAAGATACCCGAAATGGCAAAGGTAAGAATGATCGTTTTTTGGGTATTGATACCGCCGTATGCCGCAAACTTTTCGTTGACGCCTAAAATACGCAGCTCGTATCCATAGGAAGTGCGGAACATAAGGTGCCAGACCAGAAAAACAGCGAGGAGCGCAATATAGAGCATGATGGTTACGTTGGCTTTGGAATTAAAAAGCTGATAAGCGCTTTGTAAAAAGGGCAAGTTGGGTATAAAAGTTGGCAGAACCCCTTCTTTAGGGAAAAAGTCGCTAGCATTGTAGCCTGCACCTGGTTTCTTAATGAAATAGATGAGGATGTAATCATAAAAGCGAAGTGCGATGGCGTTTAACATCAGCGTCGAAACGATTTCGTTGGCTTTCAGCTTTGCTTTCAAAAAGCCTGGGATAGCGCCCCACAAGAAGCCTGACAAACCTGCCGCACCCAGAGCGAGAGGAATGCGCAGATAACCAGGAAGCGGAACAAAGAGCGAAATGGAGCCCGCAACCAGCGCGCCCATCAGCATTTGGCCTTCTGCCCCAAGGCTGAAAAGGTTGGCCTTGAAAACGAGGGACACTGAAAGGCCCAAGAGCATCAAGGTGATGGACTCTTTTATCCATTCACCAGCACGGTTAAGCCGTGTTAGTGGACCCACCAAAAAAGTTCTGTAAGCTTCAAAGGGTTCTTTGCTTACAGCAAGCGTAATAAAGAATCCAATTAGTAAAGAAATGCTAATGGCGATAAATACGCGAAGCAACTCACGCATTGCAGGGCGTTCAAAAAGCGGAGTTTTCTTCATAAGAGTGCCTCCATTTCCTCTGGGCTCTGGCGCTTAACTCCAAGCATATAAAAGCCCAACTCTTCTTCAGTAACTTTTGAAGCATCCGGGAAAACACCCGTAATTTCGCCTTCAAACATGGCAATAATACGGTCTGAAAGGCTCATTACCTCAGAAAGATCTGCAGAAACCAAAAGAATTCCAGTGCCATCCGTGCGCTTTTTCACCAGCTTTTCGCGGATAAATTCAGTTGCTCCAACATCAATACCGCGGGTGGGTTGTGCCGCAATCAGCAATTCTGGTTCAGAAGTAAACTCGCGGGCAACAATCACTTTCTGCATGTTGCCACCGGAAAGCGAATCGACTGGTAAGTCTCCATTTGGCGTGCGAATGCCGAAATCCTTAATGGCTTCTGCGCCTAACCTTTTGATTTCTTTAACATTGAGGGACCCTCTTTTTGAATAGGGTTTATGATAATAGCGATCAACTATCAAATTGTCATTAATGGAAGCGGTTAACGCAAGCCCATTCGTAAGCCGATCTTCGGGTATATGGCTTACCTTTGCCATACGCACCTGGCGTGGTGTCTTATTAAGGACTGCTTTGCCATGAACAAATGCATCACCAGAGGTAGCTGGGCGTAAACCGGTCAATATTTCCACCAGTTCAGTCTGTCCGTTCCCTTCGACCCCAGCAATCCCTAGAATTTCTCCATTATAAATATTGAAACTAACGTTTTTAAGCATTCTGCGGCCCGTGTCGGTCACATAATTAAGGTGGCGTATTTCCATCACCTTTTCACCTCGGGTCATGGGAGGCTTTTTTACATCCAAAAAGACTTTTCTGCCAACCATCATGGTTGCCATGCTTTCCTGGGTGGCTTCAGAGGTTTGCATGGTGCCAACCACTTTACCGTTGCGCAGAACAGTTAAACGGTCAGAAACAGTTTTCACCTCTTTAAGTTTATGGGTAATGAAAATAACTGTTTTACCTTGTTCAACCAACTTGCGTACTGCCAGAAAAAGTTCCTGAGTTTCCTGTGGGGTTAAAACTGCGGTAGGTTCATCCATAATGAGGATGTTTGCCCCGCGATAAAGCGTTTTAAGTATCTCAACGCGTTGACGCATTCCCACGTTAATAGAATCGACAATTGCGTCCGGGTCAACGCGCAGACCGTAGCGCTGGGAAAGATCTTTGGTGATTTCACGGGCCTTTTCTTTGTCAATGAGGCCCTTGGTAATGGGTTCTTCACCAAGAACAATGTTTTCCGCTACAGTAAAGGAGGGTACCAGCATAAAATTCTGGTAGACCATGCCAATGCCATCTTGTATGGCATCTTTAGGATTTTTATAATGTACTTCTTTCCCATTAACGAAAATTTGGCCGGCACTGGGTTGTTCTGCGCCATATATAATTTTCATTAAAGTAGATTTGCCCGCGCCATTTTCGCCCACCAGAGCGTGGATTTCCCCTTTGTTCACAGAAAAATTAATGCCGTCGTTGGCAACTACGCCATTAGGGTATATCTTAATAATTTGTTTCAATTCAATAATCGGTGTCATCTGTCCTCCGATTGGTACCTGCAGGGGAGTTATGCTCCCCTGCAGGACGAAACAGCACAAAATTATTTGATAGCTGTGTCAATTTGCACTTTGCCGGCCTTCACATCAGCGATGGCAGCTTCAAGTTTAGTTTTAACATCAGCGGGAGTAAGTTCATCAAAGATTTTGTTGGTGGCCAAACCAACGCCTTCTTCTGCAACACCCAATGCTTCAGCTTTGCCGAAAGGAAGGGTGCCTTCAATGTACATCTTGACGGCGCGGTAGAGACTCTTATCAACGTTTTTCATCATGGAAGTGGCAATAAATTTTGCCTGTTCGGGATTGGTGTCGTTGATGATCATAGCCTGGTCGGAGTCAACACCGATGGCCAATTTTTTCATTTCCTGGGCAGCCTGGAATACACCTACACCGGTGCCACCAGCGACCTGGAATACGATATCCGCACCCTGCTGGTACATAGCCAACGCGAGTTCTTTACCCTTGGCAGGGTCGTTCCAACCGCCGGCATATTGGGTGATGACATTGGTTACACCGTTAGCAGTTGCGCCTTGTTTGTAGCCAACGATAAAGTCATTAATCACGGGGATGTCCTGACCGCCAATAACGCCGATAATATGGCTTTTGCTCATCAAGCCCGCATATACGCCAGCCAGGTAAGAGCCTTCGTTCTGTTTGTAGGTAACAGAATAGACGTTATCCAACTTGGCCTTGGTGTAATCAACACCCACATCGTAGATGATGAATTTCTTATCCGGGTATTTGGGAGCAACCATTTCAAGGAATTCGGACATCTGATAGGTGCCCAAAATCATGAGGTCATATTCCTCATTTGCGGCAGCATCTTCCAGAGCGGCTTGCCATTTGGCAGGGTCGATGCCGGCTTCAATGGTTTTTACGGTTACATTCGGATAATCCTTTTTGACCATCTCCATACCACGGTTGGCTGAATCAAAGAAGGATTTATCGCCAAGGACGCCATTGATGAGGTTGACGATCTTAATCGGTTTGGCACCATCGGCTGGTTTTTGAGCTTCGGGGGCCTTTGTGGCAGCAGGTGCAGCTGGGCTGCAAGCTCCCAGAATCATGCCCAATGCAAGCAATGAGCAGATGACAAAATAGATGGTTTTTTTCATACAAAATCTCCTTATTATGTTTTGTTTAAAACGCTTAACCTGAACTTGAATAATCTTCTGATGTGCCTCCTTACTCTCTTCTCCTTGTTTATCGTTTCTAAAACAGAAATTTCTCTTAGCGCAAAGCAGCAATCAGGGCTTTGACGCGTTCGAGGTCGGTGGGTTGGTTAATTTTGCCATCTTTTTTAAAAAATGAACCAACAATAGCTGCATCTGCAACAGAAAGTAAACTTTTTACCGTTTTATCGTTAACTCCGCTGCCGCAAATAATGGGTAAATGAATTTTGGGGCGAATGAGGGTTAGGGCTTCAAGAGAGACTGGCTTTCCTGTTCCTGCGCCCGTGATGATAAGCGCATCAGGTCGACCACGGTCTTGCGCGTCAAGCGCAGCCTCAAGCAAGGGCCGTTGCCAGAGCGGAGACGTGTTTTTGCCCTGAACATCTGCAAAAATGGCCACATTTTCTGCATGCAGGGCACTGCGTTCGCGTTTTAATTCTGCCGCAGAAGCTTGAATGATACCGGTTTCTGCCAGACTTGGGTCTGTGAAAACTTCTGCGCGCACAAAGGCTGCATCCAGCGCCCTGGCAATGGCTATTTCTGCATGGAAACTGTTATAGAGAATGTTCACGCCAACCGGGATATTGCTTTTGCGGATAACCTGGCCAGCCACACCGGCCAGCGCAGCCACTGTAACCGCTGGTACTTCGTTAGGAAGATAGGGAAGATCCCAAAAGTTTTCAACAATTACACCATCGACACCACCATGCTGGAGCGTGTCAAGCTCTTTGAGTGCAAAATCAACCAGTGAATCATAGCGGGCAGATGCCCCTTCTTCTGTTCCCGGCAAGGCTGGCAGGTGAATCATGCCAATAATTGCTTTTTTATTGCCAAACAGGTTTTCAAATCGGTTCTTTGTCATTAAAGTAATTCCTTGGAAATTAGTTTTGTTAGTATCTGAATAAGTTTTTCTGTATCTCGCAGATCTGTTGTTTCCACCGGGCTGTGATGATAGCGAATGGGAATGGAAAAAGCGAGGGTTGGCGTGCCACCTCTTAAATTCTGAAGCATACAAACGGCAGTGAGCATGCCGCTTACCACTTCCGCCTGGAAGGGCAGCCCATTTGATTCCAAAAACTGGGCGATGCGATTTGTTGTTTCCCAATCGGGGCTAAAGCTGTTTTTACCTCGTACCGTTTCGTAGTATTTGAGGCAAGGCCCTTTGCCAAGTGCGATATCACAATAGGGCTCCATTTCATCAGGGGTATCAAAGCTCAGGGCACCGTCAACACCGATAATGAGGTCAGGCCTGGCCATTTCAACAAGCGGCATGGCCTCAAGCATATTGGCTTCTTCCTGTGTGGTAAAGCCAAAATACAAGTCATATGGCTGAGGATTTTGTGAAAGTTTTTGTGCAAGAGATAATAAAGCAAAACAGCCAAGCCTGTCATCCAGAGCCTTGGAGCTTACAAGATTTTCGCCAACGCGGCAGAAATTGACAGGCCAGGTAAGTCCATCTCCAACACGCACACCCATTTTTTTTGCTTCTTCGGCAGAAGAAGCGCCAATTTCAACATATAGCTCTTCAAGGCCAAAAAATTCTTTGCGGCCGTTCATAAGATGGCTGGCTTTTGCGCCGCAACGGGCATCCAAACGGCCGGCCTTTGTCCACAAATCCAGTTTATGACCCGGCAAGCAATGTACTGCAACGCCCCCAAGCCGCTCTACAAGCAAAAATCCCGCCGGATGGATGCGGCGAACAATCAAACCCACTTCATCCAAATGTGCAAGGAAAAGCAAACGCTTACCCGTGCCAGGCAAATGCAGCAAAATATCTCCCTTGGCAGAGTACACAGCTTCTGAACTCTTTGGGGCATTTTGCGCAATAAGCTCTTTAAGAGCTGCTTCCCGACCGGGTAAACCGGGAGCCGCGCACAACGCTTCTAAAAGAGAGATATCATTCTGCGTCACAGGCCGCGGATTCTCCTCATCATCTCTGTTTTTTGTTCAATAATGCCGGCATTACCAACATCTTTACGGAAGCGCAAACCAGAGGGATGCAAGTCTATGATGGCTTTATCCATAGCTTCTGCAATGGTACCCGGCTGTTCACCCAGGCCCAGGATGGCAATGGTTCGGGAACCCAAGGCTTTCCAGGTTTCTTCGCCGGTTCTTTCCACTGATGCCTGAATGAGCTTGAAGCCTTTTGCCTCAACGCGCTTTTCATCAAGCGAAAAATGATATTCATGACTTAACTTTGCAGGATACTCATCCGGCACAAGGTATTTAACCACGGAGGCCTTATGTTTGAAGCTAATATCCCCAGCTTTCAGCTCACCATTGGCAAGCCTGCCAAAAAGTTCAATGGCATCCCCTTCCAAAAGGGCATTGACATTAATTGATTCAGGATCTCCCAAACGCACATTAAACTCAATAAGCTTAATGCCGTTTTTACTTGCCATAAACTGCCCGTAAAGGAAGCCGCGGTAGGGCTGGCCGGTTTCTTCTTGTAAGGCCCGGATTACCTCATTAAGCAACTTATCCGCTTCTTCAATGTCTTGCCGAGTTAAAAAGGGCATTTTGCCATCCGCAAAACTATAAACACCCATTCCGCCGGTCATCATGCCTTTGTCTCCATCGTAGGCATATTTGAAATCTTGCATGACCGGCATGGGAATAACTTCTTGATCACAGACGAATGCCATGCGAGAAAACTCTTGACCGATTACTTTTTCTTCAAGAAGAACATGTTTGTCAGTTTGCAGCAATTCTTCAATAAAATGCAGGGCTTCTGTTTTATCCTTTAGCTGGATGCCCATTACTCTTACACCACGACCGCCCGTAAGACCGACGGGTTTAACCACAATTTCACCATGTTTATCCATAAAGTGGCTGGCTTCTTGCATTGTACTGATTAGTTTCCAGTCGGGTGAGCCCCAACCCAGTTTGTCATTTAATAAACGGCGCATGAAGGATTTATCCCCTTCCAAGGCGGCCTGCTTTAAGGTTGGCCCCACGGCTGCAATGCCCTCTGCACGTAGCTGGTCGACAATGCCTTTGGCGAGGGTTGATTCTGGGCCTATCACTACAAGTTCAACCCCATTTTGCTTGAAGTAAATGACAATGCCTGCCAGATCGGTCATTGGAATTTGGTGATACATTTTAGCAATACGTTTGATGCCATCGTTCTGATTGGACGCGGCTACGTAAAGTTCTGATTCAGGGCTTTCAGTGATTTTTCTGGCGAGAGCGTGCTCACGGCCGCCATCGCCAATAAGGCCAATTTTCTTCATGCGATAATCTCCGGATTGTATTGAATGCGCAAACTGTCGTTGCGTGTAGATTTGTAAGAGAATGTGTACACATCGCCGCGGAAGTAGTGCTGCTTAAACTCAACGGGGTTATCAGCTTCATCATAAGCGACACCTTCAAGGTAAAGCACAGCTGCGCCAGGGTGCAGCGCAAGATATTCGCAAAGTTTTCCGCTGGCAACAATTGGTTTAAGAATTTGGTGCTGCCAGGCAATACGTATGCCGGCTTTTTGTTCAAGCTGCCTGAAAAGAGATTCTTTTGCCCAATCTACCCTTTCAAAGCCGGTTGCGACGTTTTGCGGAAGGTAAGAGATATGATATGCCATCGGGTTACAGTCAGCCTGGCGAATACGTTCCAATAGAAAAACGGGCTGAGCAAGGGCAAGGCGCAGATTTTTGGCCGCAAGTTCGGGGGCAGGCACGACTTGGGCGTGTAAAACTACACTGCTTGGGGTTTTACCCAGGTAACGCACTTCTTCAGTGAAACCCGTGAGGCGATGGAGGCCGTAATCAATAGGTTCTTTACGAATGAAGGTGCCTTTGCCCTGAACGCGGTAGATTAAGCCTTCACTTTGGAGCTGCTCCAGCGCTTTTTTGGCTGTGTTTCTGCCCACTTTGTAGGTTTCCATCAGCATTTTTTCTGATGGCAGCTCAGCGTTGCCAGCCTGTGCCTGGACTTTAATATAACGCCGCAATATCTCTGCAAGCTGCAGGTAGAGGGGTACATAGGATGAGGTGTTGAGTGCAAAGTCCAAGCGGGCTCCTGTGGGTGAGTGTGAAAAGCCTTACTTGATGGGTTAACCCATTAATCGAAATTTTAATGCGACAATAAACTCTTGTCAAATAATTGTAGTAACTTGTCGGCAACAACAACTCAGCTCCACCACAAGCCAAGACCCGTTTTTTAGGGCGTTTTTGAGTCTTAAAAGAGGAATCTTATTTTTGGTACTCCTCCATTGCGCTATAACTTTGATTTCAAATGCGAAGACATGAAAAGAAAAGGTTAGGT
>JAYFRD010000037.1:0-24108 GCA_034926255.1 Anaerolineaceae bacterium
GGGCCGCCCCCTTGATAATGCACCAATGGAATCATTTTACAAAACGCTAAAAAGAGAGTTGATATATAGCTCGAGATATCAGGACTTAGTCCAAGCTAGGCAGAGCTTATTCGAATATATCGAGGTTTACTACAATCGAAATGAAGTGCTACCATTTATTGGACACGAAGTTAAGCAGTAAATGGAGCAGCGATGGTCAGTAAAGAACGACGACAGTACACGGAAGAATTCAAAAAAGAGACGGCAGGCTTGACCCAAAACAGTAGAAAGAGTCTCGCGAACGTGGGACGTGAACTGGGTGTCAAGAACCAAAATCTAACCCACTTACCCCGGTGAGGGCAAGGCCATAATCTGCTGCCATAACAATTACACCTTTATGAGTGAAACCGGGGCTCTCAGAAGCGGTTACGCCTGCCAATTGGACTGAGAGTTATTCCAAGAAGCCGAGGGAAGCCAGTGGTTTGGTGAGAATGCTTTGGTTGTCGCGAGCTTTTTGGGCTGCTTCTTGATCAAACGTGGGCATGTAAGGGAGTTTCATATCGTTTTACCCTTTATAAGGTTGATAAGGGCATCAAGGAGAAGCCTGTTGCTTGATTCCAACTGGGTGCTGATTCGGATGTTATGAGGCAGCCCAAACGAAGCGCAATCGCGGACTTGAATACCCATTCTCAACAGAGCCCCGCGAATCAATTTGGCAGCTGCGTTAGTCTGAAAGACTCCATAATGGGTAGCTGAATCATTGATGGCAATTCCGATTGTCCGCATTCCGCTAAAAAACCGGCTCTTAAGTTGATGCAGTTGCTCGAAGCAAGTTTGGTAGTAGGGTAAGTCCTCAAGAACAGCCAAAGCTGCTGCCTGAGCCACGGCGTTGACACTCCAAGTGGGCTGCTTGTCCTTGAGCCTTTGAATGAGGTCTTTGGAGCCAAGAGCGTAGCCCAGCCGCAGCCCGGCCAAGGCAAAGTCCTTGGTCATGGAGCGTAAGATCAGGGAGTTTGCTGTCGGTAAGGAACTGAAGCATTGGCCGTCTACAAAAGCGGAATAGGCTTCATCAACAATCAGGATAGTATCTGACCCGCAAGTCTCTGAGATTTGCCTGAGGGATTCCTTGTCTAACAGAGCGCCAGTCGGGTTGTTCGGATTGCAGAGGAAAAGCAACTTAGGGCGCATGGATCGGACCTTGTGCAGGATTTTCAGAATTGGAATCTCAAAATTCGGGGGATTTGCACGGATTTCTTCGGGCTCAGCCCCCATCGCTTCAAGCGCGCGCCGGTATTCGCTGAAAGTAGGCCCCAGAATCAGGGCAGGCTCTCCTGGGTGGATCAACGCCTGGGCACAGAGCCAGATCAGCTCGGATGTACCATTGCCAAGCAGCAAGTGGTCTGCATCGGTTTTGCATGCGCTTGCCAGGGCTTCTCTGGCCAGAAATGCCTCCGGATCGGGATATTTGGAGATATCGACGGAGTTTATCTTATTCAAGACAGAAGGAGATGGGCCAAAGGGATTGCTGTTAACTGAAAAGTCGATTAAATCGGCAGGGTTTATGCCGTAACGCCTCAGCTCCCGAGGGCTGAGACCGCCATGTTGTTCAGAATAGTGGTTTGATGAGAACAAGAAGGCCTCCGGTCAGAATTAGAGAAAGTAGATAAGCAACCCGCAAGAGGCGGATGGCGGCTGAAATGTGGCGGGTCTCGGGGAAGGCAGACCCTCCTTCAAGACGGTAGTTGCTAGTCTTTTCGAGCACAACGTTTAATGCACCTGCCGCTGCTGCCATCGTCCATCCGGCATTTGGGCTGCTGGTTCGTTTGTGCTGGGCCAGCAACACCCGCCAAGCGTTGCGCCAGTCTAAGGCAACGAGGCCGGCAGCCAGGACCAATAGCATGCCGGCAATTCTGGCAGGGATCCAGTTTAATGCATCATCTGCCCTGGCCGTAACTTTACCGAAGTATTCGAGCTCAGGCGTATGGTAAGCAATCATCGCATCTGCCGTGTTGACAAAGCGGTATAACCAGGCCAAGGGCAATCCACCGATTGCAAAACAGAGCAAAGGTGCCAGAAAGCTGTCGGTGAGGTTCTCAGAAAGCGATTCAATGGTACCAGAGGCTACTTGACCGGCGGAAAGGGCCTGTGTGTGGCGGCTGACCAAGTGCCAGTTAAGCAAACGTCTGGCTTCCTTTAGATCTTCTGCCTGCAAGGCTTGTTGGACTTCGCGGCTGGCTTTGATGAGGGCGTTAAAGGCAAAACAGGGTTTGAGCGCCAAGCCAGCCAGCAGACCTTGCAGCCATACGGGGAGATTGCGCAGCAGCCAATGGAAAGCAAGCCAAGGCACTGAAAATAGCAGGCCGCCAAGGAAGATTAGTGCAAAACCTGCGAATAGCCTTTGCTTTGGGCTGCCGCAGTTCCAGGCCTGACGTAGACGGTTAATGAAGCTGCCCATTAAAACGACCGGATGGAAGCTACTATTGACATCTCCCAGTAACCCGTCGATCAGGACTGCAGTCAGCAACGCAATCAGCATTACCCCCATATAATCTTATCCAGCAGCTCGATATCCAGATTCTGTTCGACCGCATCAGCCAGGGTATCGAGGGATTTTTCCAATGGGTTTTTTAGAGATTCCCTCGGGGTTGCCTTCCAGTCCAAACTTTTGAGCCAGGCGTGGCGAAGGTTTTGGTTTGCAAAGAGCCCATGCAGGTAGCAGCCCCAGATTTTAGCATCAGGGCTGATAGCCCCGTCGAATACCGGCGTGGCCGGGCTTTTTTCGCGGAAGTATTTCAGCCATGGCGATGATGAAGATGTCTGCCCATTATGGATTTCGTAACCGAAAAGGCTTTGCCCTTCCATGCCGGCCAGCCACTGCTGCCCGTGACAAACCTGAGCCTGGGTTTGGCAAGCTGACTTTTGTTCTGAGAAAACTGTGCGCAAGGGTAAGAGGCCCAGGCCGGAGACAGCAGGAGCATTTGATTCAACCTGATGTGGGTCTTCAATGCTTTCTCCAAGCATTTGGTAGCCTCCGCATATGCCGACCACGCAGCCCCCCTTTGCGGCATAGTCTCTCAGTTTAGCAGCCAGGCCCGTTTGTTCCAGCCATTGCAGATCTGCGCGTGTGCTTTTGGTGCCTGGAAGGATGACTGCATCGGGGTAAGCAAATTTGTCAATGTCTTCCAAAAAACGCAGCTGTAGACCTGACTCTGCGCGCAAGGGGTCAAAATCATCAAAGTTGGCGATACGGGGTAGTTTGATGACGGCTATGTCCAGGTTCTGCCTATCCAAAAAGGATTTATCATGTCTGTAAGTGTCAAGTGAAGCGGCGTCTTCTTCTGGTAAACCCAGGTCTTTGAGCCAGGGAAGCACGCCTAAAACCGGAACCCCAGCTTTTTCTTCCATGAGCTTAATGCCATCGTTGAAGAGCGATCTGTCGCCCCTGAATTTATTAATCACCAAGCCTTTGATCAGGGACCTTTCATCCTCTTCCAATAGCCAGAGCGTTCCCAAAAGCTGAGCAAAAATGCCACCTCGGTCAATATCCCCTACAAGCAAAGTTGGTGCGTTTGCGAGCTTAGCAACCGCCATGTTGACGATATCACCCTGCTTAAGATTAAGTTCTACGGGACTTCCTGCACCCTCGATGATAACCAAGTCATGGCGGTTCCTTAATTCTTCCAAAGCGGGTGGAATTGCTTTCCAAAGCTGGGCTTTCTTTTGATAAAAATTGCTGGCGTGTAAATGTGACCAAGGCTTTCCCATCAAAATGACTTGCGAATACGAGTCTGCCTCAGGCTTAATTAAGACCGGATTCATGCACACCTCGGGTTCTATACCTGCGGCAAGGGCCTGCAGCGCCTGGGCCCTGCCAATTTCGCTGCCATCTGCACATACTGCCGCATTATTGGACATATTCTGGGCCTTGAAAGGCGCAACCTTGTATCCCCTGCGTGCGTAAATACGGCAAAGGGCAGCAACAAGCAGGCTTTTCCCGGATGAAGACATGCTCCCGACCACCATCAGAGTTTTAGCACTCACTTTTAAATGACTCCTTTGGGATTTTTGACCCATCCCAAAATCCTCCGCTCACCATTTGAGCCGTTCGCAAGCGCAACCCGTGAGGGATGTGGTTGCGGATAAACGAGAGCAGACTTATTCGATCAAAACTTGAGCTGGGGTAGATAATCGCTAAAATTGTGCCACTATGGGCACGGCAGATTCCCGCAGCGCCTGTCTTGTTTGCCAATGTGAGGGCTGTTTCGAGCCAGGGCGAATACAAAATGCCTTGATGCGTGACCGCACTTAAAGTGGACGCCTGCCCAATCAGTTCGATATTTGATTCTTTAACGCCTTGACGTAAAAGGCCCAAAGCTTCCTGATGAATTGGCTTTAGTTTCTCTAATGCAGCAGACCAATCGTGAAGGTTAAAGGCCTGGCTGTCAACAGTCCCGCCCGAGTCGAGAATGATGAGGGAGATTTTTGGGGGCTCACCCAGAAGCTCATAGAAAGCAGCTTCACGGTGATCGAAGAGAGCCAGACCCGGAAGCAAGGAGCTATCGGTGGGCTCAACGCCGGCAGCAATCTGGGAGGCAGTAAAGCCATCAAGCGAAGACCCGCCAAACCTGGCCGCAGCGAAGAGCACGCTGCCAATATCTGCCGTACTGGTTCCATAGCCTCTTCCGGCAGGCAAGCGCCTGCGCAGGATAATCTCGGGGAGAGGACGGATGCCAGATGCTTGCAGGGCTTTGCGGGCTTTAGGTGGGAGGACCTGATGCCCTGATGATGAGTTGACCATGGCAGTACTGCAAATTGAAATCGGGCAAGACACCAAACAGGGCTTACCATTGATACTGCCTTGAAATAACTCGCCGGCTGTATTTGGGCACGAAACAGCAATAGTCACTTGGTCTGATCCTTATGCAATATTTGCATCGGATTAAAACGGCCATAAGGCGTGGAGAAAACACGCTGCAAAATGCCGCTGTCAATAATCTCTTTCGTGCAGCCAGAGATAACCTTTCCTTCTGAATCCATCACCCAGAGGTTGTCTGCTATCTGGGAAGCCAACTCGAGGTCGTGTGAAGAAAGCAAGTATGCTGCCCCAGTGGAATAAGCCAAATGTTTGAGGGTCATCAGGATGGTAACCCGATTATTCCAATCCAGAAAGGCGGTAGGTTCATCCAGGATGACGATCTTGGTTTTCTGGGCGAGGGCACGGGCAATGAGGACCTTCTGACGTTCCCCATCACTAAGAGTGACCAGGCTTCTTTCAGCCAAGTTTAAGGCATCGACTTGTTCCAAAGCCTGGTCAACTATATGGCGGTCATGCTCACCTATTTGGCCAAGCCAATTGCTATAAGGGAGACGCCCTAGTTGCACCAAGTCTCTGACACTTAAGTCTCCCATATGGGAGATTCCTGGTAAGACCACGCTCAGGAGTTTGGCAAGGTCTGATGAGGCAAGTGCGTTAATGTTTTTTCCTTGAATGAAAATCTGGCCAGAAACGAGCGGCTGCAAAATGGCAAGTGTTCGAAGCAAGGTGGACTTGCCGACCCCGTTTGACCCCACCAGACAAGTGAGCTTGCCAGACTCTAAACCCAAGTTTATTCCGGTAGCAAGCGTTTTTATACCTTTGCGCCTATGGTAACCGATACTAAGATCATGGGTTGAAATAGCTAAATTTTTCATCGGTCGAAGACCCTGCTCAAGTTCTTCTTTTTCAGCAATACCCAAAGGATTACCGGGCCGCCGAGGATAGCAGTGACACTGTTGAGAGGCAGCATGAAAGACCCGCCAACCACTTGAGTGAGCAAATCGGCCAGGATGGCGATAATTGCACCGAGCAGGGCAGATGCTGGCAGAACGGTGAGATGATCGGAAGTGGAAAAAAGGCTGCGGCATAAGTGGGGAACGGCCATCCCGATAAAACCGATCAGCCCGCAATAGGCTGTTACGATTCCAGTCATGATCGAAGCGTTGATGATTAGCAACCAGCGCACCTTTTGCGGGTTAACCCCCAGGCTGCGCGCGTAGATATCCCCTAAGAGCAGCGCGTTTAAAGAGCGGATTGTCAGCAAGGAACTAAGCAGTGCAATCATGAGAAACGGAGCGTAATACTTCATTTCTGACCAGGCAATTCCAGCAAAACTTCCAAATGTCCAGGAAAGATAAGCTTGAACTGCATCAGGCATGGCAGCCTGGATGAGAATGCGAACCATAGCATTGACGATGTAGCCAATTAGCACACCAGTAATGAGCAAAGTCATCGTATGAACGCGTCTTGCAAGAATCATGATTATTAAAAAGACCATCAATGCGCCAAGAGAAGCTGCCACGGTAAGCTGGAAATTCCCTAAGGCACTGATCTTGGAAAGAAAATGGACACCGTTACCTGCAATTGCCAAAATCACCAGGGCGGCTCCCAGATTTGCCCCGGAAGAAATGCCGAGGATAAAAGGGTCTGCCAGTGGGTTGCGGAAGAGTGTTTGCATTTGGAGGCCAGCCACCGACAATGCTGCGCCGGCCAAAGCGGCAACGATTAATTTGGGAAGCCGGTACTCAAGCACGATCAGCCCCCAGTTATTTTGAGCCACCTGCTGGCCGCCAAGAATCCTTATGATCTGAAACAAGGGAATCCGCACTGACCCTACCGTCAGCGAAAGGGCTGCGCTAAAGGTGAAGAGGATAAACAGGCACAGCCAAAGCCGACCCCGGTTCGTTTGAGCAGAGAGGAGCGACAAGTCAGTTTTCCTTAATGTTCAGGTGCCGATAGTAAGTGAGTTGATGACCGGGCAGCAGCTCAGGGTGCAATATGGAGATAAGGTCAGCCAGAACTCTCTCAGGGTGCACAATGCCGGTTTCATTGTAGAGGTTGCCGCCTCCGGGCCCAAGGCTGGCGTTGTTGTTATAGACCTGATTCCTTTCAAAGGCAAGAATTTTGGCATAGCGCGGGTCTGCTTGGGCGAGGTCATGCGCTGATGTCCAATTAAGCGACTGATCAAACCAATATTCAGCTTGTGCGCCTCTTTCCAAGACTTTTTCGAAACTCAGTGGGATGCGTCCGGAACTTTTATCCTCCCCCCAGAGGTAGTTCCCTCCTGCATCAGCGATGTAAGTTGCCTGGTGGCTTTTTCCGCCGGGCATATTCCAACTCCCATTAATCTCGAAACCAAGTAAAACGCTTGGATGGGATGAGATAGACTCGGTTTTTGCTTTTAAGTCCAAATAATTCTTTTCGACCTCAGAGAAAATTTTCTCTGCCTCTGCTTCCTTATTAAAGAAAAGTGCCATACATTTAAGCCACTCTGCCCTGCCCAGAGGGGTTGTTTCCATATAATCTGAAAAAATGAGGGTCTTGATGCCTTTCTGCATCAATTGTTGGTAGTCATCTTTATTGGTCTTGCCCATTGCGAAAGTGGTTACCAACTCAGGGTTTAGTGCAAGCAGCTTTTCTAAGTTGATGTCTGGCCCATTACCCACGGGCTGAACAGTACCGCTTTCCACGGCTTTGCGGACGGATTCTGTGTTGACGTATTGGGTGTTTCCGATTGCGATCAGGTGCTCTAATGCGCCCAGTTCCCCTAAATAGGCAAGATGTGTTGCCGCGAGGGAGGCCATGTTTTTTACCGGCACTTCAATCACTTGCGCATCAGGAATAGTTTCAGGGGCTTTTGTGCCTCTTTGGACCAAGACGTATGTGAAAGTAGTTTCTGCTCCGCGCCAAGGCCGCACAATTTTCAGGACTTTGTAATTATCAATGTATTCGACCGTAAAACCTTCAGCGTGGCGCAGTTCAGTCTTCAGGTTTGAATAAGCCTGATCTGACACCTTGGCAGGCGTGGTTGAGGTTAGATTTCCTTGTTCTTTGTTTTCAGGAGCGGGAGGCATCGGCTTGAGGGGCTGGGCAGGTGCGCAGCTGCCTACGATCAAGCAAACCATACTGATGAGAAGAAAGAGACGTTTAAACATGTGGCTTATTTCCTTTTTTGCTATGGCATCTTGCAATGAAAGATTGGGTCAGAATCTTATTTTGCAGGAAGGGTAGATGAATGAACGAGGCGAGCAGATTGCCGGATGCCCAGCCTTCGGATGAAATCTCTGAGGAAGCGGATCGGTTTTCAATGCGATAGGCCAAAGACCGACCCTCGGGTGCGATCCAGCGGCTGTAATGGAATTCATGCCCTCTTAGCATTAATCCGGCCGGACCCAGAAGTGTATCATTGGCCAATTCGACGTTTCTATACCCCATCGTCAGTTTTGGGCTTGCCTCGCAGTAACCTGGGATGGCACTTACCAAGGGGAATGTCTCCTCGTTGTCGTGATAAGCTTCGCATAGATAAACGAATGAGGCTCCTTCGGTGTAGAGTGGTTTGTCTTGCCTGCACCAGGCTCGGATTTGGCGGAGCATTTCAACATTTTTGCTGAGGGGTTGTGCATAGAGCTCAACATACCCTCCGCCGAAGAAAAGGCCATCCAAATTTTCAGGTAAGTGAAGGTCACGCAGGGGACTAAAAGGAACGATTTGCACGCCTTGTTCCTCCAGGGTATTGAGATCATCCTGATAGTAAAAGCAAAAGGCTTCATCCTTGGCCACACCGATGCGGACAGTTTTCTGAACTGCAGGGGTTCCCGAAGAGGGAAAGGCGGGTAAGACTGCGGCTTGGGAAGCGATTGCGAGGAGTTTATCCAAGTCGAGATATTTTTGAACGATGGTCCTGGCCGTAAGGATGAATTGCCGAGTTGCCTGGGGGCGTTCGCCGACGGGAAGAAGACCCAACTTTCTTTCAGGCAGTTCCAACTCCGTAAGCCTTGGCAGGCAGCCTAATACCACAACGTCCGTATAGCTTTGAATCGCTTCCCGCAAGATCTTGGCATGACGTTCAGACCCGACCTTATTGCATATGACACCGCTCAGTTTAAGGTGCGGATGAAAGGAATCCAAGCCTTTGATGATGGCCGCAGCGGTTGAGGAGAGTTTGGAAGCGTCAAGCACCAAAATCACCGGCGTAGAGGTCAGTCTTGCAATCTCAGCAGTGCTTCCGCTGAAAGGGTTGCTGCCAAAGCCATCAAAAAGGCCCATCACGCCTTCGATGATGGCAAGTTCAGACCCAAGACAATTGCGTTGAAAACTCTTTAAAATGGTATCAGGCTCAAGCATCCAAGAATCGAGATTAATGGAAGGACGACCCGTTGCAGCTTGATGATACATTGGGTCAACGAAATCTGGCCCGACTTTGAATCCTTGTACGGGCATGTTCTGACTGAATGCTGCCATCAACGCGGTGACGATGGTGCTTTTTCCGGAGCCGCTTGCCGGCGCAGAAAGCAAGATGCGGGGAATGTTCATACCTTTTCCCCGTTCTTAAGGTGTGCATTGAGGATGAAAATGGAATTGATGGGCACGAGTCGAGTGCCTTTGCCGATGCGTTGACCATAAGAAATTGACACAGCACTAAGATCAGTCTTAATACGGTGGGATTCAAACCAGTTCATTGCCTGGGTGAGGTTTTCTATTAAGGCGAAATTTGCCACCAGGCGGCAATCCAGTCCAGATAATGCAAGCAAGTGATCTAATATTGTGTCCATATTACCGCCGCTTCCCCCCAGGAATACTGCTTGAGGAAGGGGTAAACCAATCAGGACTTGCGGGGCATCCCCAGGGATGACCTTTAAGTTATTACAGCCGAATTTGGTTCGGTTCGTATGGATATGGGCTAATTGCACTGCGTTTCTCTCAATGGAAAAGACTTGACCTCTCCAGGCTCGCTCAGCCATTTCAACCGAAACAGCGCCACTGCCGGCACCAATATCCCAAACCGTATCCTGATCTGCAATGGCAAGCCTCTCCAAACTCAATAAGCGGACATCACGTTTAGTGATCATGCCGGATTCGTGGGCATAGGCTGCATCCTCTCTAAAGGTGATACACCTCGGTGAGGAGGGCTCCTGCAGTATAAGGATTACATTCAGTAAAGCGAAGCTTCTGTCTTCAAGGCTGGCAAGCCGTGTATCGGTGATTTTTTCATTTTCGGAGCCTAAATCTTCACAGAGCACCATGCGACAATCAGGAATTCCGGCTTGCAAGAGTTGTCGGCATATCCAGTAGGGACTGTGGCCAGGTTCAGTCAGCACACCAATCTTGTGATGTCTTTTGGCAAGGCCAATTAACTCTTCAATTGGTTTTGTGTGCAGACTGGTCAATACCGCATCGTCCCAGGGCACACACACTCTGGCGAAGGCGACTTGCAAACTGCTCACAGCCGGTTGAAGGATTAGTTCTTCAGGGCTGAGAAGATCGTTTAGGATGCGGGAGATACCGAAGAAATTCGGGTCTCCCGAGCTGAGGATAGCGACCCTGGTATCAGGTTTTCGGTCTTGGATTCGCTTGACTTGTTCCCTTAATCCCGGCCCGAAACAGACAGTTTTCCCTCCGAAGTCTGGCCACTGGGCCAGGAAACGCTCGGTACCCCAAAGCTCGTCCTGCTCAAGAATGGTTTTTTGCTGTGCTGCAGAAAGGCCATTGCGCCCTTCAACGCCCATACCGATGAGATAGACTGACGTTTTATGCATTGGTTTCGCCTGCCTCTCCGAATCCTAATATTTCGCCATCGAGGGAAAAAATCCAAACTCGTGCGACAGCTTTTTTTTGACAACGTTTGTGTACCTCTTGGGCGGCAAGGAGTGCCAAAATTGGTTCGAGGTTAATGCCAACCGGAGACAGGAGATTTTGAACTGCCCTAGCAGTGCGTGAAGTTCTCACTTGCTGGCAGATCTCTGCCGGAGCGCTTTTCTTTTCAGCAAGATTGGCCAAAAAATCAAAGTCAACCTCGCCTTTCTGTACATGGGTTTGAAACCTTCCCTGGGCGATCTTGGAAAGTTTGCCGATCATGCCACCAATCCAGATTTCATTGAAACCCAGGCGTGTTGCCTGGTCGATCGGAAAGCCCAGCTCATCTCCTACAGAGATAAAGTCGACTCCATCGGTTCCATTACCTGTTTCTTGAAGATAGTCCACAGAACGTTTGCCGGTGCCAAAAGCCACTCGTCTGAAACCTTTTTGTTTGGCTACCTTCAACTCGTAATAAAGGCTCGCCCGGAAAGCCGGTGCGGAATAGGGATGTACCAGACCGTCTGTGCCCAGTATCGAAATCCCGCCCAGTATCCCAAGTTTTGGGTTTAGGGTTTGCACTGCCACCCGTTCACCTTCAGGGACATGAATGATCAGGTCATAGCCTTGCTGGGGGTTGAGGCCCAAGGACTGCATGGTCTGATAAAAGACCCGTAAGATTAAGCGCCTGGGGCCAGGGTTGATGGCTGGTTGCCCCACTTCAACCGGTAAACCAGGCAGGGTAATCACGCCAACGCCCTTGCCACCAAAGATTCTTACCTCAGTGTAATTATTACGCCGGACCTCAGCCTGGATTTCGAGCCGATTGGTGACATCCGGGTCATCGCCTGAATCCTTGATTACGCCACATAGGACGGCATCAGCGCTTCTTTCACAGCGTGTAATTTCAAAGCAAACATTGCGCATCGTGATCAAGTTGATCTCTATGCAGGATAGGGCTATACCCGTTTCAAGGGCACTCAGAGCTGCTGCAGCTGCTGCAGCGGCACAGGCACTGGTAGAAAAGCCCGTCCTAAGCATCCGCTTCACTCGCCAAACGCAGGAGCGCGTTCATGATTGCTACTGCAACGGTAGAACCGCCTTTGCGGCCTTCCACGCTAATGTAGTCCAAGTTCGTTTCCATCAGAGCTGCTTTGGACTCAACGGCATTCACGAAACCAACCGGAACCCCAACAATAAAGGCTGGACGGATACCTTCTTGCTGATAGAGCCTCACAACCTCGAATAAAGCAGTGGGAGCATTGCCAATCAACACGATAGAACCTGCCAGCCTTTTACCAATTGCGCGCATTGCCAACTCCGAGCGGGTTTTCCTTTCGCTAATGGCAGCTTTTACTACCTTAGGATCGTTTACGAAGCACTCGACCTGGGTGCCAAACGCGGAAATAAGCCTGTTTGAGACCCCGGCCGCGATCATTTGCACGTCGGAGAAGACAGAGGTGCCGGAACGGATGGCAAAGAGGGCATTGTGAATGGCTGCAGGGGAGAAGCGCATCAGTCGCTGGTAATCAAAATCCGCGGTAGCATGGATGACCCTTTGGATAATGGGCAATTCCTGAGCTGAAAAACTGTGAGGGCTCATCTCGTTGCGGATTATAGTGAAGCTGGTTTTTTCGATTTCATCTGGTTTCATCTTGTACATCTCCCTCTTCCAGTTTGTACCCGCGAGGTGTCACCATCGTTTCCCTGATAAGGCGCGTCTGGCTATTGCCGACTAAGACGATCGAGTTCATCCCAAGCTCGGCGTTGGGTAAGTCTTTTAATGAAGTGATACAAACCGTTTGGGCGGGGCGATAAGCTGAGTCGACAATACCGACCAGCCTTTCGGGGCCGAGAAGAGCCAATAAGATCTCACAAGTTTGGTTGAAGGCCTCTACTCGGTTTTTGCCTTTAGGGTTATAGAAGCAGAGAACAAAATCTGCATTGGCAGCAGCACGCACCCTGCATAAGATACTCTCGATAGGGGTAAGGTAATCGCTTAGGCTGATGACAGCAAAATCGTTCATCAGCGGGGCGCCAAGCACTGAGGCAGCGGCATTGAGAGCGCTTATGCCGGGGATGACGTTTACTTGCAATTTGGATTGGTCGCCGATTAACTCAAGAATGAGGCCTGCCATGCCATAAATACCCGCATCCCCCCCTGAAACCACCGCCACATGCTGGCCGGCTTTTGCCTCTGCGATTGCTTTTTTTGCCCGCTCGATCTCGTGGCGCATTCCGCTGCTGAGTCTTGGTATTTCGGGAAAGAGGTCACCTATTTGTTGCAGGTAACTGGTGTAGCCAAGAATTAACGTCGACTCTTCTAACGCCTTCTTAGCCGCAGGAGCGAGATACTCCAGTGAGCCTGGCCCCAAACCGATGATGGTAATTGAGCCAGTCATTTCAACCCTTTCATCAATGCCAGAGCTATGGTGACGTTGGGGAATTTGCGCTTTGATACCAAAAGCTGGTTGGTGTTTGCGCCGAGCATGGCACATGGTTCGGCAACCCCACTGACGCCCAGAGCTTTTTGGGCGGCAGGCGAAGGGGAGAAGACGTTTCCCAGGGCCTCAATTTGTTCATGGTTATAAAAGCAAAGTGGAATGGCGAGTTTATTGGAGAGCGCAAGCAGCCCGGTTTCGTTCGACTTCTCTTTAATGCTTGCAAGGCATGCGACACTCTGCATCGAAAGCCTTTCATCTGCAAGCACTTTGGCCAATGCGTCTTCCAGTTCTTCCAGAGGGCAGCCGCGGTTGCAACCGATACCGACACTTAATATCTTAGGAATGAGAAGGACTTTCTTAATCAAGGTTCTTAATAAGTCTGGGCTAAGCACTTTGTGACTGAGTACGACTGCCTGGGGTATAGCTCTCGGTGGTGGTTGAGTTGTAAGCTCTTGGATGGCTGCCCAAGGCAGGTCCAAGAGCTCTTTGGGTAGGGAAATTGTGCTTTCATGAAAAAGGGTCACAGGTTCTTCATCAACAAAAGTCCGCATGATGCCTGCCAGGTTACTCTCGGTGCCAATGAGCCAGCCTTGTTTTTGGGCAATCAGATCGAGTGCGGGGAGGTTTTTTTGATCGCTGGCAGTGGTGATTACAGCTTGCCCACCGGTGAGCAGTGCAACTTTTTCGGCGAGCTGGTTTGCGCCGGCTTCATGCCCGCCCAGCAGGCTTACAACGAATTGGCCGCTAACATCCGTCACAAGTACAGCGGGGTCAGTATGTTTATCCGTCAGCAGGGGGGCAAGTTCACGCACGACGATACCTGAGGCCATAATGCAGATGATTGCTTTCGCGCTGCGAAATGCGGATTGCAGAGCCTCCCTAAAACCGTATGTGAATGCCATTATTTTCTCTGACTCGGCGGCTTCGAAAATGAGGTTTGAAGGAAGGTTAAGCTCCGCATTGGGTAAGTGGATGACGAGAGTCTTACCCAGCTCTGCGGCGGGCTTGGTAAGGGCGAAGATCTGTACACCCTCACGCTTCATTGTGTGATTCTGGTAGCTACTATAGAGATGCGACTGCTTGTTTTTCTGAACAGAAAGTGCGGGGCTGACAATGACAAGCCCTTGATGTGTAATTTCTTCCGCATCTAACTTCACTTGGATGTCTTCTAAAGTACCTCGCAAGATGCGCTGGTCGGGCCAGCTGGCCCGGTAAACAACTGCAATTGGAGTTTCAGGAGGATACCCTGCCGCCTCAAGTTCTTCCACGACCCTGTCCATCAGGTTAGTACTCAAGTAGAGGGCCAGGCTAGACCGGTGGGCAGCCATCGAACGCAAAACCTCACGCTGCGGCACTGGAGTCCGTCCGTTCATGCGGGTAAGGATTAAGCTTTGCGTAAGCTCTGGCAGGGTAAACTCGATTCCTAACGCAGCTGCGGCAGCAAACACCGAGCTGACACCTGGGATAATCTCATAATCCATGCCGAGGGCATCCAGCTCCTGGGTTTGCTCGGTTAGTGCCCCATAAATGGAGGGGTCTCCGGTGTGTAAACGGGCAACAGTCTTTCCCTCTGACCAGGCTTTTCGCATAAGAGCAATTTGTTCATTGAGCGTGAGCCTGGCTGTGTTGACGATTTCTCTTGCGTTGCTCACGTTCTCCACAAGGGTGGCAGGCAAAAGTGATCCCGAATATAGAATCAGGTCCGCGCTTAACATAAGTTTCTGCCCCTTAAGAGTCATCAACTCTGGGTCGCCAGGCCCTGCCCCGATGAAAACAACCCTGCCCTTCTTTTCCTTAGCCACTCTGGAGTGCCTCCAAACCTGCGTGGGCATGGCGGATATAAATCTCACGAATGGCTTCTAACTCTCCCAAACCTACCAATTCCGTCCGAACAATGAAGCCTGCTTCTTCAAGAATCGATTTCCAAGAATTAGCCGTCCTACCCGCCATGTCATGGTGGGCATGTTCTCCGGCAACCAACAACAAAGGACGCAAGATAACCTTATAAATGCCACGCGCTTTCAATTCGGGAATGATGTGCTGTATCTTTGGCTGCCCTTCCACAGTGGCAACTAATACTTTTTCCATCTGTTGCCGTAAGAAAGCTTGCTCAAGGTCTGCATAGGCCTGGTTGGCAGGGTGCCGCGTACCATGCCCCATCAGGACAAGGCATTCGTCTTGTTCGAGGGTCTGGTGGAGCGGAAGAAATGCCATAGCGGTCTCGTTGAAATCCTCCGCATCCGTCAAGAGAGGTTTGGCGACATAGATTCGATCAAAGTGGCCGGTAAAATCTCTGGCCGCGTTGCGTACTTTTTCATATTCGTAGCCTGGAATGATGTGCAGGGGTTGAATCAGAACGCTTTTGACGGCTTGATTCGCTAAGTCTTCCAGAGCTTCACGGATGGAGGGATAGGCGTGATTCTGAGAGTTGCTGGCCATTTTGCGCAAATGATGGGAACTGATTGCACGGTCAATTTTGCAGGTTGGGAAGGCGTCTGCAAGGCTCTTTTCGCAGCCTTCAATCGCTTTTCTACGGGCTTTCGAGTGGCTTGTTCCAAAACTTATGACCAAGAGGGCAGTGTTGGGATTTGGTTTGATCATCTTAGCTCCTAATAATCGATTCCTTTTTGGGCCGGGAGACTCATGGTATTGTAGGGGTGCTTTACCTCCGTAATTTCGGAAACCAGGTCTGCATATTCCACCAAAATTGAAGGTGCATTCCTGCCGGTCAGAATAAGGTGTAACTCACCTGGCTTGTTCTCCTTAAGCCATTTGACAATTTCCTCTGCTTGATTCCAGCCGTAAGTCATGGTGTAGGTGATTTCATCCAGGATAAGCAGATCATATTGTCCGGATAGAATCCAGCGTTTTGCTTCTTCCCACGCAGCCTGGGCGAGTCTCCTTGCCGAATCATTGCTGGCGGGGTCATAAACAAAACCATCGCCAGTTGTCTCAAATGGGACTTCCAACTTTTGCGCCATGAGCGCTTCTCCGTAAGAGCGGCCGGGACTCTTGATGAATTGGATTACTCCGCTTTTCAGACCGTGGCCAAGCGCGCGGAAGAGGACGCCCATCGCTGCGGTGGTCTTGCCTTTTCCGTTACCTGTATTAACGATAACCAGTCCTTTTGTGGGCCGTGAGGGTTCACGGTTTTGTTTTTTTGTAGGTTCCATATCGGTACACCTTTCGGGTTAAGCGCCAAAGCTGGAAGGAATATCTGCCCCCTTAAGCACTTCATTTGGGGTTCCTTGACGGTAAATATGCCCTGAATCGAGCCAATAGATTTGGTCAGACCACTTTTCTGCGAGGGTCCAATCGTGCGTGGATAGGATGACAGTATTGCCAAGCCTGACCCATTCTGAGAGGATCATAAGCACCTGAGAACGCATCCAGGGGTCCAGGCTGTTCGTTACCTCATCTGCGAAGAGAAATGCGGGCCGCATGGCTAAAACGCCGGCAAGGGCAACCCGCGTTTTCTCACCTCCGCTCAAGGCGTGAGTAGGCCGGCTTAGCAGGGGGGCTAAGTTACAAAGCTCGACCACTTCATTCACTCGCTCGCGAGCTTCTTCTTGGCTTAGGCCTAAATTCAGAGGGCCAAGGCTGATATCCTGGCGAACGCTGGCACTGAAGAGCTGGTCGTCTGGATTCTGGAAAACGATCCCTACAGCTTCACGCAATCGGCGGAGACCCTTACGATCGTAGCTTACAAGCTGACTATTCAGTTGAAGGCAGCCCTCAGCTGGTTTTAAAGTTCCGTTTGCAATCAGCATTAGGGTCGATTTGCCGCTGCCGTTCTTGCCGATTAAGCTAACCCGTTTGCCCCCCTCCAAGCGCATGGAAAGGGAGTCGAGGGCTGGTTTTTGCGCACCCATATAGGCGTAAGCGATGCCCTCAAATTGCAAAGTTTTACACTCATGAGGAGTTTTCATTGCTGGCCTCTCTCACAAGGGGAGCCAGCTTTATTTTGCCAAGGGAAAGCCAGTTTCTCGTACTTTTCGTCAAGAACCATGAAGTTACCTTCCCACAGGCGGGCTTCCAAAGCGAGCTCCAGATGCTTACTTCTTCGATAGGACTCGATGAAGAGACTGGCAATGATTTCGCCCAGGCTGCGGAATGTGGTCCGCATATCTTTAAAACCGAGGCGTGCTTCCCTTGCTTTTGTCATCCTTTCGAAGCAATCCCAGAGGGTAAAGATGAAACGATAGGTTAGTGACATCAAGTCAATGAGTAAAGCTGGGAGTCTGAGCTTTTTGCCGAGGGCAATCAAATCTGTCAATGGTGTCGTCATTGCAAAAAAATTCAGAGCAGCAGCACATGCCAAGGCACGTAAAAAAATTTTGAGGGCAAGCGTAATTGAAGCCGGCGTGAGAAGCAGCCAAAGACCTGCTACTCGCACCGCCCCGGGTGTTTCAAGTTTGCTGGCACTGATGGCTACCCCCAGCACCCCGGAGACCAGGAAAGCAGTCTCGATGGAAATTAGCTTTAAAACCGGCCGCAGAGGAAGTTTGGCCCAGCCTAGGGTTGCCAGAAGGCAGAGGATTAATACTCCGGCACTAAATGGTAAGGAGTTAACTACAAGGCAAAGGATTAGGAGAGCAAAACTGAACCCAGCTTTGTAGGCGGGGTTCAGTCTGCTGATTGCGTTGGCATACGCAAACCGGTCGATCAGATGCATGGAATGTGCTTAGGACCTCTTTGGTGAACGCTTAGCCCCTGCCTTATAGCCAAAGAAGTAGGCGATAAAACCGACCCCCAGAGCCGCCTGGAGTGCAAAGAGCAGGCTTTCGATTTCTCCGGAAGGCGGTTCCCAAAGAGGTGAGAACCAAGGTTGGTAATCAGGTTTGATTTCCGTTATAGCGGCTTCAGCTTGACCGTCTGCGCCTCCAAACTCGGCACCCTTAATGAGGAAAAGGGGAAGAATAGCCAGGACAATTACTAATAGAATCAAGATCCAGGTGTATTTTTTCATCTTAGGCTCCTTCGATACCAAGCGCTTTCATTTCGCTTGCGGCATTCACTTTAAGGGCATTAAAAATAAGAACGGTAAGAATTCCTTCACTGATTGCCAGGGGAATTTGGGTGATGGCGAATATGCCTGCAAACTTAAGGAATGAGGCCATAAAACCACCGACTGGATCCGGGTAAGCCAAGGCCAGTTGAACAGAGGTCGTGACGTAGGTGAGCAGGTCGGCCAAGGCTGCGGCTAAAAATACCACCCAACCTTGCGGAAGCTTGTTTTTGAACAGCTTCCAAATACCCCAGGCCACAAAGGGGCCGACAATGGCCATGCTGAATGTATTTGCACCTAAAGTGGTGAGGCCGCCATGCGCGAGCAGGATGGCTTGGAAAAGCAGCACAATTCCGCCCAAGATTGACATAGGGAAAGCGCCGAACAAGATAGCGCCGAGACCCGTGCCTGTTGGATGGCTGCATGAGCCAGTTACACTGGGGATTTTGAGGGCGCTTAGCACAAAACTGAAGGCAGTTGCAAGGCCCAGCATCAAGCGGCTTTCCGGCTTTTCTTTGACAATCTTTCGAATTTGGATGAAACCGATTACCCAGAAAGGGATCGTGATGGCGAACCAAAAAATGGCCCATCCTACGGGAAGGAAACCTTCCATGATGTGCATTTGCAATGGTTTGGCAAACACAGGCTTGATGGCAAACCCAAGCACTAACGCCAATACGAGCAGAAAAATGGATTTGGGATTAAGACGTGATTTAACAGATTTCATTTAGCCTCCTGTTTGATTATGGTTCTCGAACAGGAAGGCTGACCACGGCGAAAGGCAAGGGCCATGGGAAATAAAAAAACCTGTCTTCTTGCTCGAGAAGATTTGAGTATTTCGGCACAAGGCAGGTTTCCTGACTTACAAGCTCAGTCGAGCTTTTTTACAGTTGCGGCACAGTGTTGGTCTTACACCAACTTCCACCTATTAAACCCTGGCATCCGGGCATCGGGTCACCTTGTTTGCAATTTATGAAAGTACTTAAGCTATTATAGCGCCAAGACCTGCAAAATGGTATTGCTTTACAAAACTCAGTGCTATTTTAAGAAAACCATGTATCTCTGGCCTGAGGTTTCATCAATCAGAATTTTTGGTTCGACTTCGGAGAGCTCATTGATCAGTTGTTCCTCAATACTCAGTGGAGGCCCCTCTTGAACGACCTTACCTTCTTTGAGCACAATGATACAGTGACAGTATAAGAATGCCAAGTTAATGTCATGAAAGGCTGAGAATGCTATGCGTCCAAGGGACTTGAATGTTTTCATCATAGGCAGGGTGTATTTCACGTTGAGGTGGTCTGTGGTTTTGTTCAAAAGAATCATCGGCTTGTCTTGGGAGAGTGCTCTGGCAAGCATGGCTCTTTGTTTCTTTCCTTCCGAAAGCTCACTTAATTTCCTGTGCTTATACTCACGTAAACCAATCTTATGGAAGACTTCGTCTACGACCCTCCAATCAGTGCGATTATCGCCTTCCAGAAACTTCTTATACGGCTTTCGACCCATAAGCGCGTATTCCTGAACGAGTAAAATGAATGATATCGCGTTCATCTGCTGGACCACACTCACCATACAGGCATATCTTTCAATTTGATTTTACGGATCGCTCGCTTGTTTAGTTCGATTTTCCCGACGTAAGTTTGCACACGAGAGATGTACTTCAGACGACCCTTGGTTATATCAGCCCGATGGAGTTTGAACTAAGGGGAACGCGTGTCCCCTAAATTGTTGCCACCCTCATCTCTCCAATGTGCTGAAAAGCTTCAAGCCCTTTCCTACATAACTCTGGCAAATAAATTCAGGCGCTTGTTTTCATTAGCTTAAGCCGTTGCCTAACAAGTTAACGCTAGTCCATCAATACATAGACAAAAAGCCATAAGCATTTTACATGCGTTAAAATAAATAAAAGATGCTTTGAAACCTAAAGCGTTTTCATTCAGCCATTTAACTGATAGTATCATCATAACGGAGAAGATATGCCTTTTAACGAAAAATCACAATTAGACCCTTCACAGGTTCAAGACCGGCGCGGCAGCAGAATGGGCACAAAAGTGGCCATCGGCGGGGGCGGCCTGGGAATTGTTATCGTTGTTGTAGCCTTGCTGATGGGGGTTAATCCGGGCACTTTAACGCAATTGCTGGGTAATGTGGCTCCTGCTCCTCAGACTGCACCTGATTATCGGGATCTCAGTGCCCAATGCCAAACAGGTGCTGATGCAAACGCCAGCCAGGATTGCGCCATTGTGGGCTATGTCAATAGTTTTCAAGCCTTTTGGGCCGATGAATTTGCGAAAAATGGAAGGCAATATTCAAAAGCCCAAACCATCCTTTTTACAGGTTCAACCGATGCGGCCTGCGGATATGCTTCCAGCGCAATGGGCCCATTCTATTGCCCCAACGATCAGAGCATATACTTAGACCTTTCGTTCTTCGACGACCTGCGCACCAAGTTTGGTGCAAAAGGCGGGCCCTTTGCCGAAGCCTACGTACTTGCGCATGAATATGGCCACCACGTGCAAAACCTCTTAGGCCTGCTGGACACCTCTGCTTACCAGAGCACCGGCCCGCAGAGTGAAGCCGTCATGACGGAACTGCAGGCGGATTGCCTGGCCGGCATCTGGATACACAACGCTGTTGAAACAGGCTATATTGACAGGATCACGGAGGAGGATGTTGCATCAAGTTTAAATGCGGCTGCTTCCATTGGTGATGACCGCATTCAGAAACAGACGCAAGGGTATGTTGCCCCCGAATCATGGACGCACGGATCCTCCGAACAGCGTTTGGCGGCTCTGAAAGATGGCATGCGCTCAGGGGATGTAAACACCTGTTCCACGCCCGGTTGGTAGAAAGCATCTGCATATTTGTACGCTTTTTCCAGTCTGTGTTTTTAGTTTTCAATAAATTTGCAATGAATAAAATTAGGCCGCTCCAGTTTACTGGAGCGGTTTTTTTTGCTCGACTTCATATTCTGCAGAAAACGGGTATGCCAACCTTTTCTATCCTTATATAGATGCGTATGAACAATAATACGGATAAAAGCATGTCTGCTTTTAGAAAGGGGTTCGGCAATAGGGCCTTGGTGCAAGGGCTGGTTCCGGCAGGTTTTGGCTCTCAAATCAACCTGAAGCAATTTCGAGTTTTTCGTTTTAGAAAAAACTAAAAACAGAATACAATAGAAGCCTAGTCCGGAGCAAACACATAAATGAAAAATCTTTTTTTAGCGCTTAGCTTTCTAACCATCATCCCTATCGAGACTCGTAAAGTCCATAACCCTGATGATCTGGGCAAGGCCGCGGCCTGGTTTCCGTTAATCGGGGCATTGATGGGGGCTTTATTGGCCGGTGTGTATTACGGCCTGCAGCTTATTTTTCCCCTTCCCGTCAGTGCGGTTTTGGCAACCATTTTCTGGGTTTTTCTAAGCGGTGGCCTTCATTTAGACGGTCTGGCGGATAGCTGCGATGGCCTGTTGAATGCCTCAAGCCCAGAACGCCGCCTTGAAATCATGAAAGACCCTCGCTTGGGCAGTTTTGGCGGTATAGGGCTGGTACTGGCCATCTTTTTGAGAGTAGTACTTCTTAACTCCATTCCAATACAAGAAATCTTTTTTGCCTTGCCACTGGCCGCAGCACTTGGGCGCTGGATGCTTATTTTGGCTGCTTTGCAGCCAATGGCCCGGCCGGGCGGGCTGGGCGATGCCTTTGCAAAAGGCCTTAAGCAGGATACATGGATGCCGGCAGCTCTGACGGTAATTTTCCTGGTGGTATTGGGTGGATGGAAAGGCATTGTAGGGGCCTTATTGGCACATCTGCTGGCCATTGCCGTTTTTTCTTTTGCCAAAAGACGCCTGGGTGGTATGACAGGGGATGTTTTTGGTCTAACGGTGGAAATCAGTGAGTTGTCAGTACTTGCCGCGTTCTGTCTGACCATCGGTTAGGACAAATGTTTCCTCCATTGAACTTTCGCGTTGGGACGACCTCTTACATTCTCCCGGCTGAAATTCTGCCTAATGTCCGCTTTTTGGCCAACAAAATTGAAGATGTTGAACTGGTACTTTTTGAGGTAGATGACGGCCCCAGCAACTTACTAAGCCTCAAAGAATCTCAAGAACTTCAGCAAATTGCTTCTGAACATGGGCTTACTTATACCGTCCACTTGCCTTTGAACTTGCATCTTTCGGATCAGGAAGATCTTCAGGATGCCTCGCTGCAGAAAGCCAAAAAAGCCATTGACTGCACCAAAGCTTTGAACCCTTGGGCTTATGTACTGCACCTGGATGGAAAACAGGTGCTTGAAAACCCCTCCGCAAAACCAAGATGGCTGACGCAAACCCTAAAGGCATTGTCGCTAGTGGCTGGTTGGGCAGGCGGGCCTCAGCTTCTGGCTGTTGAAAACCTGGAAAATTACCCGCTTGATTTTCTGGATGAGGTTTTCCAGCAAAGTGGGGTAAGTTGCTGTATTGATATTGGGCATTTGTGGTTGGAAGGGCATGACCCGGTTGCTTTTCTGGAAAAAAACCTAAAGAGAGCCAGAGTGCTGCATCTGCATGGCATTGCAGTAAGAGACCACCAATCGCTGGCGCATGTTCCGGCGGCGGAACTGAACCGAGTGCTGGATTGCATCCAATGTTCCGGTTTTGAGGGGGTGATGACCCTGGAAGTTTTCAGCAGAGAGGATTTTATGAGCTCTATGGAGCATCTGAAGCATGTTCTGGATACAAGGAAACTGGAGGCAAATTGGAAAAAGAACTCACGCTGATATTGGGCGGGGCACGCAGCGGCAAATCCGCCTATGCCCAAAACCTGATCGAAGAATCCGGCTGCAAGGCCCTTTTTGTGGCCACTGCCACAGCCGGGGATGATGAAATGGCCAAACGCATTGCTGCCCACCAGGCCAGCCGTTCCCAGAATTGGCTAACCCTTGAAGTCCCTCTTAATGTGGGCGAAGCCATCCGCAGGGCGGAACGCAGGCCCTGGGTTATGGTAGATTGCATGACCCTGCTGGCCAACAATGTATTATCTGCCCAGCCGCAGCCCCTATCCGATACGGCCTATCAGAGCGCCATGGAAGCGGAGGTAGAAAGCCTTATTGCCGCTTACCGAGCGTGCGGCGGCAGGTGGCTCGTTGTTTCAAATGAAGTGGGTTTAGGCCTGGTGCCGCCTTCCGCACTTTCGCGCTATTATCGCGATGCACTTGGCAGAGCTAACCAACGTCTGGCCCAGGCAGCGGACAAGGTCTTTTTGATGGTGGCAGGCATTCCCTTGCCTGTTAAAGGGTAGCCGGCCTGTACGGGGCTTAAAGATTGCCCGTACACCTCAAGTAAACTGTACAACTAAGCCTCTTGTCTAACATTGTCTAAATAAGCTTGGATGGATTGCAGAGGTGTACGACCCAGGTTGCGGTAGCCTCTGTGGGGTCTCTCCGTGTTGTAATGCAAAAGCCAGTCATCCAAGTCAACTTGTAAAGCGTCAACACTCTCATAGAACTTTTCTCTGAACTTTATGCGGAAGAATTCATCCAGAACCGTTCGATTGAAGCGTTCAATAAAACCATTGGTCTTGGGAGTACGCACCTTAGTACGACGATGCTCGATCTCATTCACGTCCAGATACATTTCAAAAGGATGCTGAGGAGTGCCGCAAAACTCCGGGCCATTGTCGGTCAGAATGGCATTGATTTTGAGGTCTTGTTCCGTGTAGAAAGGTACGACATCATTGTGCAAGATGGTCACGGCACATTCTGCTTGTTTTCCGTTGTACAAAAACCCAAAGGCATAAGAGGAATAGGTGTCCACCACGGCATGTAAATAGACTTTACCAATCCCTTTGAGGTAACCCACAAAAAAGGTGTCCTGACTGAGAAGTTCTCCTGGACGAGATGATTCAACGTGCCGCTCTTTGAAGACAGGGTTGTAATGCTCAATTCTGGCAATCTGCTCAGGGCTCAGTTCCAGACCCTCTTCCAAGTGTTTCTTTTCTAAGAGCATCCAACGATCATACACAGTGCCCATCTCATTGCGGATCAAAAGCTTTTGGACAGTAGGCGAACTAATCCAAATCCCTTGATTGCGC
>JAYFRD010000031.1:0-59171 GCA_034926255.1 Anaerolineaceae bacterium
CAAGTATCCAATCCCCCTCGTCATGCTGACCGAAGGGAAGCATCTGGCCTTTTCTTTTTTGAGGCTTTAGCCAAACGACTGCCAAACCCTTCACTCCGCACCCAACCCCCTCGTCATGCTGACGTAAGGAAGCATCTGGCCTTTTCTTTTTTGAGGCTTTAGCCAAACGACTGCCAAACCCTTCACTCCGCATCCTCCCCCCTCGTCATGCTGAGGTGTTTTCCGAAGCATCTGGCCTTCATGTTTTACCTAATAGAAACTGCCAGACCCTTCACTGCGTTCAGGGTGAAGGTGAAATGGTGCAGGTTCACTGCCCACCATGGTGATGCAACTGCCCGAAAGAGGGGCTTTTTTTTATTTAACTTTTATGGCTCAAGGGTTTATAATTAATTCACTATATTCGTTCAAGATTGGAGGAAATCAATGGCAAGTGTAACGTATGATCATGTTTGGAAAAAGTATGGCGATGTTGTAGCCGTCCAGGATCTTAACCTGGCAATTGAGGATAAAGAATTCCTCGTGCTGGTTGGCCCATCCGGTTGCGGCAAAACCACAGCCCTGCGATGCCTGGCAGGCCTTGAGGAAATTTCCGATGGGCGTGTTCTGATTGGTGACCAGGTTGTCAATGATGTAGCCCCGAAAGACCGTGATATCGCAATGGTTTTCCAGAGCTACGCTCTTTATCCCCATATGTCTGTTTATGACAATATGGCTTTTGGCCTTAAACTGCGCAAAATGTCCAAAGAGGATATTGATAAGCGCGTTCAACTGGCTGCTAAAACTCTGGGTATCGAAAGTTTCTTGCAGCGAAAACCGAAGGAACTCTCTGGTGGTCAGCGCCAGCGCGTGGCAGTCGGCCGCGCCATCGTCCGCGAGCCAAAGGTATTCCTCTTTGATGAGCCCCTTTCTAACCTGGATGCGAAACTGCGTGTGCAGACCCGTGCTGAAATCAGCAAACTTCACAAGCGTCTGCAAACCACCTTTATCTACGTCACCCATGACCAGACTGAAGCCATGACCATGGCCAATCGCATCGCGGTGATGAGCAAGGCGAAACTGCAGCAACTTGACACGCCCCAGCAGTTATATGATCACCCCGCCAACCTCTTTGTTGCCGGTTTCATCGGTTCCCCTGCCATGAACTTCTTCAACGGCAAACTGGTGGAAGAAAATGGCCACTACGTTGCAGACTTGGGCAGTTTTAGGGTGCAAATCCCCGATTCTGACAAAGAAACCCTTAAGGAAGTTGCCGGCAAAGAAATTGTATTCGGCATCCGCCCGGAAGACATTCACAACCCGCTGTTTGCGCCCCCCGGCATCATTGCAGAACCTGTTGCGGCAAAGGTGGATGTTACCGAACTGATGGGTAATGAAATCTTCCTTTATCTGGTAAACGGCGACCATAACTTTATTGCCCGTGTGGACCCGCGCACACAGGTCAAATATGGTGATGAAACCAATGTTGTCTTCAACATGGATAATTACCACATCTTTGACCCCAGCAAAGACGCAGAAAATCCGCCTGCGATCATGTAATTGGTACCATTGGTATAAAAAGGGCTGCCCAAATGAAGGGCAGCCCTTTTGTTTTAATTTTTTTTCTTAATTTTTAGGCCCTTCTTCTCCAGAGAATGAATGCGTGGGCTCAAGATTAGGCATTTCACGTTCGGAGGCAGCGGGGGAAGGAAGCTCTGTTTTTACTGCTTCAGCGGAAGGCGTTCCCAAATCAACATAGGGTTCAGGCTTGTTTAGGGGCGTTGCCATGGAGGGGATAGAACTTGCAGGCTTTGTAGATGGAATAGCTGTTGGAACCACTCTTTCTGTTGTGCGAGGGGCATGTTTTCGCGGCCAGAAGATAATGAGCAGCAGGACGGAAATAAGCAAGGCAAAAACAGAGGTTAGGATAAAGGCGTTAACCCAAAGCGGCAGCGGGAAAAGGCGAATAAGCCCTGAGTTGGCAGTAAAGGTCCAGTTGCCTTTTGGGAAGAAAAGAGCATGGAATTTTTCAAAGAGGGCATTAAAGTTAAGCACCATCAAAACAACCATTGCAGCCATCAAAAAAATGGTGAGCAGTGCGCCCCAGAAAAATGCGTGGCGTATCTGCGCAAAACTTTTGGTGAAGAGCATCCAAATGATAAACGCAAAAGAAAGCCCGAGAACAACATACCAAATAATGCTGCTTAGGTTAATAACAAACTTCACGTCCTGAAGGTGGGCAACTTCATCAGGCGTGTAAACAAGCTGGCCTTTAGAATCCTTGAGCTGCATGATAGCAGCAATGCTCTGATCTTCAGTCAGATAATCGATGGTCTCCGCGGCCAGATGGGTTCTTTCCTGCCGGTTGTAGCCAAAGGAATCTTCCGGAAAACCGATAAGCCCGTACTGCAAACCGGGATAGTTGAAAGAGAGCAGAATCTTTACGGCTCCCATCATGAGCATAAACGGGATTAAAACGGCAATAAAAACTGCAAAAAACTTGCTTGGGTTTGATTTCATGGCAACTCCTTTTCTTTCCACAAAAATTCCAGCACCATGCGGTTTGTCATCCATTCAACCGGTGCCTTGTCATCCGTAAATACTTGTGCATTCAAATTTACATGGCTTTTGCCTTGCAGGGCCAAAGCGATGGCTGAATGCAATACTTGCTGTGTATCTTGCGTTGCATAAACCATGCTTGAATAATTCGCTTCAAGGTTTTCCCAAGCCGCTTTTTCATTTTTACACGCAAAAACAATAGTATTGTATGATTCCGGCAAATCGACTGCAAAGACCAGGGGAAAGCTTAACCCCAAGGTAGAAGCCAAACTGTTTACCAGGCTGCGATCTGTGCCCCCTCTGCCCACATTGATAACCACCACCCCATCAGGGCTTAGACGCTCGTAAAGCAAAGAAAAAAACGCTTTAGTAACCATATGGGCAGGTATGTAAGGCGGGCGGTAAGCATCCACACTGATGAGGTCATATGGACCAGACAGTTTTTCCATTTGCCAGCGGCCATCGCCGACAATAACACGCAGATTAGGCAAATCCATGCCAAAAAAACGCCGGCCGACTTCCACAATTTTCGAATCAATCTCAATGCCGTCTATTTTTGCCTGAGGCATGGCCACACTGGCCTGGCGCGCTGTAGTACCGGCAGCAAGCCCAATAAGTGCAATTCTTTTAACCTCAGCAAGCGTTTTATCAGGGTTAAAAAAGGGGCCGACCAGCACCTGCGACCAAGGCCCCCCATAAAAATATTGATGGGAATTATAGATGGAGTGCATGCCCTGACCTTCGTTCAGGCGCAGAAAACGAAAATCACCATACTCAAGAACCTGAATGTAATTATAAGAAGATTCAGCTTCGTAAATGAGGCCGGCAGAAGTTTTATCAAAGCCCTGTATCCCAATGATTCCAAAAACAAGCAAAACCAGGCAAATGACCGCGAAGAGCGCGAAATGTTTATATTTTTTTCTGCGCAGAAAAACAATGAGTGCAATCAGCAAAGGAAGTAAGGCTGTGCAGATAAAAGTACGGTAGGTTCCCACCAGAGGAATAAGCACAAGAACAGTCAAAAAAGTGCCAAAAAAAGACCCGATGGTAGAGACTGCCGAAACCAGACCAGAGACTTTTCCTGAATTTTCGCTATTTTGAATGGCCAGGCGCAGTGCAAATGGCGTAACCATGCCCAATAATGTCACCGGGACAAGTAAAAGCAGGATAACACTCAAAAAAGTACCGGCCAGCAAAGCAAGGTTGAGAGCGTCAAAAGCATTTGCTGAAACACGCAGTATGGGCCGCGAAATAAAGGGCACCATGCCGATGCCCGTACCCGCGCAGGCCAAAACGAAGCCCAGAGTTTCAAGCTTGGGCGAGGAATCCGCCCATTTTCCACCCAAGTAATTGCCTAAGGTAAGATAGACCAGAATGAGGCCGATGATAACAGCCCACACCAAATTGCTTGTTCCAAAAACATTACCCAAAAGGCGTGAAGCGGCAAATTCCAACATCATCGTGGCCATACCGCTCAAAAAAACAATCAAGGCTAAATTTAAGGGAACAAGTTGATTTTTTAGATTCTTTTGCAAAACAGCTTTTTCTGGCATACCCTTATTATAAAGGACGGTTAAAGAGACAGCACCCTTGAAGGGGTGCTGTCACATCTTTTCTAAAGGAAATCAGATGCTTAAGAAGCCGGGCTTTTTTGCTGCATGTAAGCGGCAACTTCTTTATTAAAACTGAAGACAGCCGGCCACCCGCCCGTATGCACAAAAACCACAGCACCATTTTGGCGCATTTCCAGATGAGGCAGTTCTGCCATTAAACCCGCCATGGCTTTGCCTGTGTAAACAGGGTCCAGCAAAATTGCTTCAGAGCGGCCCACTTTGGCCATGGCTTCAAGCCCATCAGTTGTTGGCCTGGCATAGCCTTCTCCCAAATGCCTGTCATTAATAATCACATCTTCGAGAGAGAGTTTTAAATCACCCCAATGCAAAAAATCAAGCAGATCTTGGGTTTGTTCCAATACCTTGGCCTGTTGGCTGGCTTCATCCCGGCTGACAGCCACGCCATGCACCTTGCAGCCTGGCAGGTAACGTTTTGCCCCTGCCAACAGGCCTGCCTGTGTGCCAGCAGAACCTGAGGCTAAATAAACATGGTCAGGCACCAGCCCAAAAAGGGCAAGCTGTTCCCCAATTTCACGTGCGCTGTCCACATATCCCAAAGAGCCTAACGGAATGGATGCGCCAATTGGCACAAAATAAGGATGCCTGCCTTCCTGACGCAGTTTTTCTACCAATTCAAGGCAACGCTGTTCGCATAACGCTTCTACCGGTTCAAAACTGATGTGCGCGCCAAAAACTTGAAAGACCAACAGATTGCCCTGCGGTTCAGCGGTTGGCTGACCATTCAAAACCAAATGGCATTCCATGCCCAGTTTAACCGCGTAGGCCAAGGTTTGCCGGCAATGGTTAGACTGCACGCCCGCCCAAGTAATGATGGTATCTGCACCTTGTTTTTTTGCATCTGCCATCACATATTCAAGTTTGCGGTTCTTATTCCCGCCCAGCCCAATCATAGTTGTATCATCGCGTTTGAAGAAAAGGGGTTTATCTGTTTTCAACTCACGCTGCAAATTAAGAACAGCCTGCAATGGGGTAGGGAACTCGCAAAAACCAAGTGTTTCAAAATCATATGTGTACATTTTCACCTCGCCTTTTAGTAGAGATGACAGGCACAATAGTGGCCGGCAGAAACCTCAAGCAGCTGCGGTACCTGTTCTGAGCATACCGGCATGGCCTTGGGGCAACGCACATGAAATGCGCATCCGGGAGGAACATTAACCGGGCTGGGCAGTTCCCCTTCCAAGACGATACGCTTTTTCTTTGCGCCAACCTTTGGAACGGGCATTACAGAAAAGAGAGCCTGCGTATAAGGGTGAAGTTTGTTTTGGTGAAGTTCGGCATCTTGGGCGGATTCAACCAGTTTTCCCAAATACATCACCCCTATCCGGTCAGAAATATGGCGAACCACAGAGAGGTCATGAGAAATAAAGAGATAAGTCAAATCCATTTTTTTGCGCAAGTCCACCAGCAAGTTAAGCACCTGTGACTGCACCGACACATCCAAAGCAGAGACCGGCTCATCGCATACAATAAAATTGGGGTTCATCACCAAAGCCCTGGCAATGGAAATGCGCTGACGCTGGCCTCCGGAAAATTCATGCGGATACCTGTGCGCATGAAAAGGCTTGAGCCCGACCATTCCAAGTACCTCAATCACCCTTTCATCAGCCTCTTTGCCATTCATTAAGTGATGAGCAATCAGAGGTTCTCGCAGCAAGCTGCCTACTGCCATTCTGGGATTAAGGGAAGAATAGGGATCCTGAAACACAATCTGCATCCGCTGCCTCACCTTAAGCATTTCGGAACGATTGAGTTTTTCCAAATCAGTGCCTTCAAAAATTATTTTGCCGCCGGTAGGTTTAATAATATGGATAAGGCACTTGCCCAAAGTGGTTTTTCCGCAGCCTGATTCGCCCACCAAACCATAAGTTTCACCTTTACGGATAGTAAGGCTAACATCGTCCAGGGCCTTTACAAAGCGTTTGCTGGAGGAAAGCAGCTTTTCTCTAAGCGGATAGTATTTCTTCAGATTATAGATTTCAACTTCATTCATGAGACCCTCCGGCCAGCGGATAAAAACAACGCACTTTGCGCTCTTTGCCAAATTCGGTCATGGGCGGCACCTCGTTCAAGCAGCGCTCTCTCGCATAAGGGCAGCGTGGATGGAAACGGCAGCCTTTGGGGAAGAAAAGTGGGCTTGGCACAATACCCGGAATCACATTGAGCACTTCTTTTTTCTCTTCAACAGAAGGAATGGACTTGAGGAGGCCGGAAGTATAAGGATGTGCAGAATCATTGAAGATAGCTTCAATCGGGGCTTCTTCCACAACTTGCCCGGCATACATCACCATTACCCGTTTGGCCACTTCAGCAACAATCCCGAGGTTATGCGTAATAAGAAGCATGGCCATCTGACGTTCTTTCTGAATAGAGGCAATCAGGTCCAAAATCTGGGCCTGGATGGTCACATCCAACGCTGTTGTAGGCTCATCGGCAATAAGAATTTTGGGGTCGCAGCTCAACGCCATTGCAATCATCACGCGCTGGCGCATGCCGCCGGACATCTGATGCGGATATTCATCTACACGGTTTGCAGCATCCGCTATGCCTACGCTGGTTAACTGGTCAATAACCACCTGGCGTGTATCTTTGCGCCTCATGTGCCGGTGCGTCTCAAGCGCTTCCCCAATCTGAAAGCCAATGGTCATCAAGGGGTTCAGGCTGGTCATGGGTTCCTGAAAAATCATCGAAATTTCGTTACCGCGCACCTGGCGCATTTTGCTATCGGGCAGGGTAAGCAAATCTGTATCGGAATAACGAATTTCATCCGCCTTAATCACAGCCGGAGGAATTGCAAGCAGTTTCAGTATGGATAGAGCCGTTACACTTTTTCCGCTGCCTGATTCCCCAACCAAGGCAACGGACTCGCCCTTTTTGATATTGAAACTAACCCCATCCACCGCTGGAATAAGCCCATGCCGTGTCTGAAAACTGGTATGCAGGTTCTTAATATTGAGCAAAATTTCATCTTTCATGCGCTCACCTCAACTCATCGCGCGCGGATCAAGCGCATCTCGCAAGCCATCACCAATAAAGTTCAGTGAAAGTGCGATTAAAGAAATCATTAAGCCCGGGAAAATCGCCAGCCAGGGAGAGGTAATAATGTAAGGCTGCGCAAGCTTGAGCATGCTGCCCCAGCTTGCAAAAGGTTCCTGAATGCCCATCCCCAGATAGGAAAGACCGGATTCAGCCAAGATGTTGCCGGCAACTTCCATCGTTGCACTGACAATCACAGGCATTAATGAATTAGGAAGCAAGTGTTTAAAAATGATGCGCGCGTCCGAAAGGCCAAGGCCTACGGCTGCTTCTGCATATTCTTGCGTTCGCAGAGAAAGAAATTGTGCGCGAACCTGCCGGGCAACACCCGTCCATCCAAAAAGGCCCAAAATAAGAATGACATTGCTGATGTTTGGCTTAAGCAGAGCATTCACTGTTAACAAGAGAAAGAATGTTGGAATACAAGTAAGCATTTCAATAAAGCGGCTGATCACCATATCAATTACGCCGCCATAGAAACCTGATAAGGCCCCCAGGGGCACTCCGATGAGCAGCGAAATAACCGTTGCCAAAATGCCTACCATCAACGAAGTGCGCCCACCATAGACCGTACGCGTGAAATAGTCTCTTCCAAGCCAGTCTGTTCCAAAAATAAATTTTGAATCAGGTGGAATTGGCTTTCCATACTTGATAATCTCAAGATGCAGTTTGTCCGGAGGGAAAGGGGTTAGTGCCGGAGCAAAAACAGCAAAAATAAGAAATACTGACAAAATAACAGCACCGACGATAGCAAGCTTGTGCCTTCTAAAACGCTTCCACACCAAGGTCCAAAAGCCTTCAACATGGTCTGAAAAATACTTATCTTCATCGTCTGTTACAGCCAAGTTCGGGGAGTTCGTATATTCAGTCATCTTCAGGCCTCAGTTGTATCGGATGCGCGGATCCACAAGAGCGTATGTTAAATCCGCGAGAAAAGTGCCAATTAATACCATGATGGAGGAAAAAAGGGTTACTGCCATAATAACGGGGTAATCGCGATTGCCAATGGCATTAATACCCAAACGCCCCATGCCAGGTAAACCAAAAATACTCTCAATCAAAAATGCCCCGCCTATCAATCCCGGCAAGGACATGCCCAAAATTGTGATGATCGGCAAAGCCGCATTGCGGAAAGCGTGCCTGAATGAAATAACACCTTCATTCAAACCCTTGCTGCGGGCTGTGCGTATGTAATCCTGCTTTTGAACCTCAAGAAATGCTGCCCTCTGGTAACGTGCCCAACCGCCTATAGAAGAGAGCGACATTGCCGTAATAGGCAAAATGAGATGCTTTATCCTATCCCACACATCCGCAAAAAAAGTAGGATTTTTGAGGTTTACATCAAATAAGCCCACAGAAGGAAGCCAGCCGAGTTTGTTTGTAAAAAGCAATATTAACATCATGGCCAGCCAAAAACTGGGCAAAGAAAGCCCAATAAATGCAAGGACAGACAAAATATAATCCGCAAGCTTGTATTGGTTTAAGGCACAAATAAGCCCGACAACCATACCGAGAACTGCGGAAATGAGCATGGCAACTGAAGAAATAAGGATGGTTGTGCCAATTCTCAGTTGTATTTCTTTCACTACAGGCTGCCGGCTGAAGAGAGAATACCCCATATCACCTTTGGCAGTGTTGGCAAGCCAATAGAAATAACGAATCCCTACAGGTTTATCCAACCCCAATATCTTGCGTACACGCGCCAATTCCTGCTGGGATGGCACCCCTTTTTCACGGTCCACAAACATCATCACCGGATCCCCGGGGGCCATATTAATGATAAAGAAAGAAAGCAAACTAATGCCCATAATCATCGGGATCATGACAAGCAATCTCTTAATGAGATATTTTTTCATTGCCTACTCCAGAAACGCGGGGCAGGGAAAATTCCCTGCCCCATCTTACTTGATTAACTATTTTTTCAAATAAAGCTTGTCCATGTGCAGAAGACGGAAGTGCACATAACCTACTGGTATCGCATCATCAATCACCAGATTTTTATTGTATGCATAGATTGTATGACGATACCAAAGCGGAAGGTTCGGAATATCTGCGGCAATCTTGGCCTGAATCTCTTCGTAAATCGATTTTCTTTCCTTATCATCGGAAGACGCCATTGCCTTTTTGAAGAGCGCTTTCACATCTTCGTTCTGATACTGCATGATATTATCTTTTGCGGTATTGGTTCCAAAAATATAGTTGTAGCGCATCGGGTCAGGACCCATGGTAGTGCCTGAGTTCAAAAGGACAAAATTGTGTGTATCCCACATTGAACCAAGCGTAGCCTCATCCGGGATTTTTGGGATGAGTTTAATGCCAGCTTCGGCAAAGACAGGGGTCATAATCAGAATTGCAACGCCAGCCTGTGGAGCGCCGGGCGTATAGTAGAACTCGAACTCCAAACGTTTGCCATCTTTGGCGTAGATACCATCTTTGTCTTTTACAAAACCGGCTTCCTGCAGCAACTGATTCGCTTTTTCTACACTGAATTCATACTGCTTGTATGGGCCTTCAAGATAATAAAAGTCCGTTGGGGCAAAGTCAGAATAGGCAGGGTCTGCAAAGCCTCTCATAGCCTGTTCCACATAGGTTTCGCGCTGCATCAGGTGAGCAAATGCCTCACGCACTCTGTGGTCAAGGAAGAGTTCATTCTTAAGGTTGAAGTACAAACGGTTTACATTACCGCTGGGACCTTGCCAGATGGACACTTTGGGGTTCTTAATCATCTGCTCAGCATTAGTGGCATCCACAGTGACCATATCTACCTGCCCGGATTCAAGGGCGGCGTTGGCAGCAGCATTATCACCAATAATGCGGTAATAAATAGTATCCAGGTAAGGTTTGCCGCCCCAATAGTCGTCAAAACGGTCAAAGCGGATATACTCACCCACTTTGTACTCCGTCATCTTGAAGGGACCGCACCCAACCATTAAACGGCCTTCAGGGGCTTTAGAGAAGTTTTTGGGATCGACTTTTTCCCAGATGTGTTTCGGTAAAACACCTACCCACTCAGAAAGTTCGCTGTTGTTGGGTTCATCTGAAGTAACTGTATAGGTCAGTTTATCAACAACGGCATACTTTTTGGTCACAACAGGGATTTCATTGTCTAAAATGTCAAGATCCGGGTTTACCATCAGTTCTTTCGTGAAAACAAGGTCTTCAGCGGTTAACTGTACGCCATCATGCCATTTGACACCATCGCGTATTTTCATGGTCCAAACCTTGCCATCTTCACTTTGGCTCCAGCTTTCAAGGATGCGGGGCTCATACTTGCCTGTGTTGGGGTTATAAATTGTTAACCAATCACTCGTTGCCATCCTAATCTGCACATCAATATTGCCGCCCTGGGAGGCAAAGTAATTGATGTTTTGCGGATCTGAAAGAATCACAAAGGTAGCCGTTCCGCCAAACTTTGCAGCCTCATGGTCAAGCTTTGGAGCCTCGGTTGGTGCTGCAGCCTGGGCTGGCTGGCTGGCTTCTGCTTTCGGCGCTTCAGTGTTGGCTGCCGGGGCTTGCGTAGGGGGTACAGGAGTTTCCCGTGGCGCGCACGCGGCAACAGAGATGAGAAGCATGGAGAAAACCAAGAAAAACGATAGTGCACGAATTAATTTAGATCTCATTTCTTATTCCTTTCTATTTTGATTTTTGACCTTTTACTCTTATCCCGGTCGGGTTGGGTCGAGCCCGGGTTGTTTCATGGATATGAAAAACACCATCGAAGTGCTTGCCCAGAGCGCATTTACCGAAAATATCATCGCCCTGGGGTTTATCATCAAAAGGCACAAAGCCGCCGCCCGCGCCAAACATTTGCATTTCCTGGTCCATTGCCCAGGTTCTAAAACTGGTTTCTTTCTTAAGCGCCCTGAAATCGAGAAAATAATCGCCTTTGCTGAAAGTTTTGAGGTCGTTTTCCCAAAAATCCTGGCGGGGCTCGCCTACTTCAAATTCCTGCAAATCGCCCATTTCATAATGGCGGCGTTCTTGCTTAAGCATCAGGCGAGATTGAAAAGACCCGCGCGTAAAGGTGAGGGCTGCCGGATAGTAAAGGTCACCAAATTCTTCCTGAAGGCGATAGCCCATATTCTTCCAGACAGGGTCAATAGCGATATGGGCGTTATGAGCCCAAATGACCACTTTGGTATCAGCGGGCAGGCTGCGAACCATCTGAAAAATGTTTTCGGCCATGAATTTATCGCGATCAATTGCATCCCCCTCCAGCGCTTTCATGGCGGAATAATCCTGCCAGAGCATCTCTGTGCAGTGCTTAAGCAAGTCATAACCTGTTTGGCCTATGTTTGCTCGAATTTCGCAGTCGTAAAGCATTACGTTGCCATGCAGTTTCAAGATCTTTTCTTTGGCTTCCACGTTTTCCGCGCTGTTAAGCTGTTCTTTTGAAAGCAATTCTGCAATACGGGCAAGCTCTTCATCTGCAAAGTAAGCTTTTGGCATGAGCCTGCGAATCTGAGCATAGGTCTCATCAACCGGTTTAATGTCATAGCCGATGAACTGACATATTTCATCGCGCTGGCAATGCAGGTTATGTTGGCGCATCCATTCAATCAAGTCAGTAACTTCTTCGGTATCCCAGGTCCAGTAACCCTGGCTGGTTAAGGCGGCAGCCCTATCCCCTTTGCCGTAAAGCACATAATCATTAATGTTCTGGCAGGGCAGGCTTCCGGCTTCAATTGCAAAAACACGATAACCCATTTCTTTTACCAAAAAGGCAAGCATGCGGTGTTTCAACTGGAAAAATTCGCGCGTTCCATGCGTGCTTTCGCCTAAACCTATATAACGAACGTTGGCTAAAACCTCTTTTAGCCCTTGCAGATCACTAAAATCCTGTGTATCGGTTACTGAGCTCAAAGGAATTGCTTTTTGCATCCATTTTGTTTTTTTCATCATTCCTCCTATCGTTCGCCACGGGCATTAGGGCGCGCTCTTTGCGCCTGACCAAGAAAAAACACAGCATCGTAAGACTCGTTAAGGCGCGTTGGAATTACGGAATTCTTTAGAAATTCAGGATCGTCCTTTTCTTCAGCAAAGACAGCCCCGATAATAAACATGCCTTTTTCTCTTATGGCCCATTCGTCAAAACCTGCTGATTGAACAGAGGGTTGCCGCAATGGAATAAACCAGTTCTGACGGCCCAATTGGGCATGAAATTCTTCTGCCCATGAATCAGGATACGGGTTTTTAATGGTGAAGCTGCGCAGTTCCATGGTTTTGGCATCCCGAGACTGAAAAGCTCCGCCCCCGGTCAGAAAACCTGCCGCATAATACTGGTTGCCATATTTCTGGCGCAGGTACCAGCCCATGCTTTTTTCTTTCTGGTCATTAGCAATGTGAGCATTGTGCGCCCAAACAATCAGTTTTAGATCAGGGCTTTCATCCAAGATGCGCATCACATTCTGCGCCATAAAGTAATCGCGTGAGCCCGTCCAAGACGTTTCGCCTTCCTGTACTGCCTTAACACAGAGAATATACTGGCTGATGTAGCGCAGGTCCTGCCGGGCTAGCTGATAAGCAGATTCATTATGTGTTTTAAGCAGTGTGTAACGGTGAAGCGCAAACCAGCCATTAAGCCAAGTGATATCTGGCAAATCCTGCTTTTTACCTATATACCAACCCGTATCTCTGCAGGAAGCAATGACCTCAAGGGCTTTTTCTTTTTCAGGTGCTTCGCTTGCAATCACAAAACGGCGCAGGTTATCACAGGCAATTTCAATAGGCTTCATATCAAAACCCGCAAAACGGCATTCTTCGCCCTCAGGGCAAGAAAGGTTGTACTGGCGCAGGTCTTTGAGCATATCCATTACTTCTACCGTATCCCAAGTCCAGTAGGATTGGGAACTAAGCGCAAGATAGGGGTCACCCTTACCCTGAAAAACAAAGTTATCGATGTTACGACAAGGTTCCATGCCAGCTTCAAAACTGATTACGCGAAAGCCTTGTTTTCGCACCAAATAGGATATCAAGCGGTGTTTAAGCTGAAAAATCTCTCGGGTACCGTGGGTTTCTTCACCGAGGGCAACAATGCGAATGCCGCGCAGGTCTTCATTTAGGAAGGCCAAATCAGAATCATCATCATCAGCAAGCACCGTGCGCAATTTTCGGGCAAAAGGTTTCCAATCAAAAGGTTTTTCTTTCATTCATCAACCTCGCTTTCCGCTTGGGTTTGAAATAGCATGGCTTGTATGGTGTGTAAAAATAATGCCGTCATAGGATTTTGATAAAACCATGGGATACTCATATTCTTTAAGACCATGTTCGGGGTCCCAGGCTTCATCCAACATAACAAAGGGTTTTTCCTGACTCATCCACGCGCTTACCTGCTCGTCATCTGCAGCTTTATGCAAATCAAGAAAATAATCTTCAGGGCGCACGGCACTTAAATCTTTTTCCCAAACGTATTCAGGAAATTCAGGGATTTCAAAAGCCTGCAAAGCGCCCACTGCTTTTGTTTCGCGGTTAAAGAGGCGGGATTGGAAGCTGCCCCTTCCCAAAGCCAGGCCCATTGCATAATATAAGGAGCCATAACGTTCCTTCAACAGCTCGCCCATGTTTTTCCATTCAAAGTGATGGGCAATATGGCCGTTATGGGCCCAGAGAATAAATTTTTCAGAAAAATCTACACCATCCACCATGCGGGCAACATTTTCTGCCATGCAAAGGTCGCGCATCTCATTACCGTCTTTCTGCACAGTCATCAGGATGTATTGCTGCAATGTAGCGGCGGCTTCAATAAAGAGCTCTGTTTGACGCTGACCAAAACGGTTCTTCAGTGCTTGCATATTTTGCTGCACCCATCCGGAAAGCCAATTTGCAGTGGATTCAAGATCCGGGGCAGGCTGGCCGCGCTTGGCAGCCAGTACATCTTCCAAAAAACGAACCAATTTTTCAGCTGTTTGGGTTTCCATCAGCGGTTTTAGGGCCTTCAAATAGGGGCAGATATCGCTGATGATTTGCATATCAAAGCCTAAAAAGCGGCATTCCTGGCCGCGCTGGCAATGCAGGTTATAATCGCGCATCCAGTCAATCATTTCCATTACTTCCTGCGTATCCCAAGTCCAGAATTTTTGGCTGGCCAGAGCCTCGTATTTATCCCCCTTACCCATGATCACGTAATCATTGATGTTGTAACACTGCCACTGGCTGGCTTCAATCACAAAAGTGTGGAAACCCATTTCTTCCACCAGAAAGCGGATGATGCGATTTTTCATCAGAAAGTGTTCCCGCGTGCCGTGGCTGCCTTCGCCTAAGGCAACAATGCGTGCACCCCGAAGGGCTTCACGCAGAGGTTCCAAGTCTTTCAGGTCTTCCCGGATATTTGCAGGAACAAGAGGATGCGTAAAGGCTGCAATTTTGGATTTCAGGGCTTCTTCCATCATCACCTCTAACGCAAACTCTCAACAGCCAATTCACGCAGAGCATCCGGTTTGTGCATATGCCCCGCCTTCCAAACCAGGCTTATCTGATCCAGGTTATGAATATCCTGCAAGGGGTCTGTGTTTACCAGCAGCAGGTCAGCTTCTTTACCGGCAGAGATAGAGCCCGTTACATCGGCAATACCCAGTTCCGTTGCGGCAGCAATGGTAAGTGCACGCAAAACAGCTGCGTTTGACATTCCGCAATCAACCAGGTTAGCCGCTTCAAGCACAAGCGCCTGCCCGGGAATCATCATCGGATAAGATGGGTCAGTGCCGCAGAAAATTTTGGCGCCTCTTTTATAAAGGGCGTTCACATAAACGCGCTGTTTTTCAATCAGGCGTTCCTGCTGGTCAAAAGATTTAGGATCTTCATCCCACTTTTTGCGGTTTTCTTTTTGTTTTTCTTTGGCCGCAGGGCTTAGGTAACGCCACGCGTCAATATGATCCAGCCAATCTGTAAACCATGAGCCATTCAGCATAAAAGTAAGCAGGGTGGGCGTGATGGCTATCTGATGCGTCACAATCTGATCCTGAACGTTTTTTACAAGGTCAGAATTCATGTCCAGTTCCTCCAGCGCGCTCGATTCCACATGCGGCGAAGGTTCTTTATAAAACTCTGAAACAGTAAAGTAGCCATGTTCAAGGCCATCCAGACCCACTTCGATGGCATCCCGTGCAGAACACATACCCAAATGTCCATACACTTTTTTGCCTTTGGCGTGCCCCAGTTCACAGACTTTGCGCACCCATTCTTTGGGCATGCTGCTGTACACTTTGAACTGGTCAGAAACCTTATCGCGTTCGTCAAAGCAGGCCTCAATTTCTTCAATGGAGTTTACCGGCCTGAACCAACCAACAATACTGGGAGCTTTATCAAAATACCAGCCTCCAGTAATAATGCGCGGCCCAATCGTTTGGCCGTGTTCAATGGATTGTTTATAGCCATAGGTTATATCAGGCTCAAACTCGCCCGGGGTTCTGACAGTGGTAATTCCGCTCGAAAGGTAAAGCGGACAATAACCCAGGTGCTGGCTGCGCATGGCCGTACTTGCCCGGCCGTAAAAATGGCCGTGCATCTCAATCAGACCGGGCAACAGATACTCGCCTTGCCCATCAACAAGCTCTACTCCGTGGGCTGAATCAATTGTTGCTGCTTCAGGCAATACTTCTTTAATTCTTTTTCCTTCAAGCAAGACAGAATTTCCGATAATCCATCCATCACAAGCGCTATTAAGAAGCTTGATGTTTTTGATAAGCACTTGTTTTTCCATTATTGTCTCCGGTTTCTCAGTAAATATCTTGTTTATATCTCTGATATATCAGGTGCGTTTAAAAAAATTAATAGAGTTGTGAGGTTTCGCCAAATCGCTTCAACTCTCTGTGCAGTATTTCGGCAACTTTGCCCAAGTCGCGGTCCAAAAGTGCCTGAACGATGCGACGATGGTCCTGATGCATATCTTCACTGATAAGGTTAAAGCCCTCTATGGAAGTATCGCGAATGCTGAGATCAAAAATTTCAGCAAGAGCAGAGCTTATGTAGCGGTTGTTGAGTAAAGCAGCCACGCCCTCATGAAATTCACGATTTTTGCGTGTAAACTCCTCCAGACTTACCTGAATGCGGGGTGTTAGTTCAAAAAGTGATTTGATTTCTTCATCATTGCATTTGGCAATGACGATTCTGGCAACACCAAATTCGACCATGTAACGGTATTGGATAAGCTCGTGATATTCCTTGTAGTTGATTTCCCGCAGGAAGTACCCCTTGCGGGGTATTTTTACCAAAAAACCCTCTGTAGCAAGCAGAGCCAAAGCCTCTCTGACCGGTGTTTTGCTCACCCCGTAGTAATTAGCAATCACTTTCTCATTAATAATTTCACCTACAGAATACCTGTTGCTGTAGAGTTCCTGCTTGATTTTGAGGTAGAGCGATTCTGCTTTGGATGCTGTCATAACCATCTCTGATATATCACTAATATCTTTCTAAAGATATCACTACAACCCTTTTTTGACAAGGAAAATCAGCATGAATTTTACATTTGGCATCAAGAAAGATATTTGCAGATATACATCATCAACACCAATCTTCCAGTTCTTTGCTTTATACGCAAAAAAGGATGCCCACCCGTGAAACGCTCCCTCTTTAACACCAGCAAGTCATTCGGCCCCGACAGAACCACGCCCAATTTTTCCAATAAATTTCCGCAAAAGAACCAATCTACGCGCTTGTTTTAGCCTTAAGCCGACGCAAGCCGGCCACTATTTCATCAATAAAACGTTTGCGGTCAATTTCCAAAATGACCTGGCAGTTTTCCGGTAAATGCCCTTTTTTACGAATATCGGTGTAGCTCATTGCCTCACAAGATCCGGATTTAGCCTCAACACCGACATGCATCGCTTTCATGCCCATCATATCCACTCGCGTAAGCGCAAAAATGCTGACGGGGTCATGCAAAGCTGAGTCCTCTGCGGCGTAAGCAGCAAGAATATTGGCAGCCGTTTGGGCCAGTTCACCACCCACTCCGCGCATACGCTCGATATCCTCCGGGGTAAGATAGGCCTGCAGCGTAACATCCAGCCCAGCCATGATAATGGGCACACCACTGTCAAAAACGATTCTGGCAGCATGCGGATCCACCCAGAAATTAAACTCCGCATTGGCTGTTACGTTGCCGTCATAGAGAGAACCGCCCATAATACTAAATTTTTCGATTCTTCCCTTCAGCTCGGGATAACAAACCAAAAGTGTGGCAATATTTGTAAGCGGCCCAATAGCCACAATGGTCATTTTTTCGGGTGACTCGCGCAAAAGCTTTGCCATCAGACCCACTGCATCTGTGCTGTAAAGGGGCACAAGCCGCGATTCGTCAAAAAACACAGCGTTCCCGCCGAAGCCATCCACTCCGTGGGTTTTTGAAGCTGTTTTTCTTTCTTTGATGAGCGGATGATCCGCACCGCTTGCAACGGGACAGGTAAGGCCAAGAAGTCCGGCCACCAGCCGTGCATTGTGAGTAGTGTATTTAAGTTCAACATTGCCGGAAACGCTGCAAATAGCCTTAATATCCAGCTCATCAAAAGAGGCGGCCATCATGATAGCCATCGCATCATCAACGCCGGGGTCACAGTCGATAATAATGGGGGTTGGTTTCATTTCAACAAAGTCTCCATCAGGTTCCGAATAAACGCTGAATGATCCAAACCAAGAATTACCTCGGCATTAGGAGGCATTTTATTCCAATCCAGCCGGTTGGAAACAGTCATCCCTCTTGTCATACGGCCCTCCGTTTCAACCTGCACATAAAGTTTTTGTGTCTGGAAAAATTCAGGGTGCAACAAGGCCATCACGGCAACCACATCATGCAGACGGATAAAGCCTCTTTCACGAATTGCAGGTTGCTCAAAGGATTTTGAAGCTGCATAAGCAAGAATTTGATTTATTTTGCGCTTTGACTTTTGCAAATTCTTTAAATCTTCCAGGGTGAATTTGGCCTGATTGGTTACATCCAGAACTGCCATGCGGATAGGAACTTCCACATTGAAAACAATTTGCGCCGCTTCCGGATCGGCAAGGATGTTAAACTCTGCGCACATCGTCCAGTTGCCGCCTGCAATGCCGCCGCCCATGATGCAAATTTCTTTTATTTTGGAAGCCAAGTCTGGCCGGTAAATCATTAAAGATGCAATATTGGTAAGCGGGCCGGTCGCAATAATGGTTATTGGTTCCAGAGAGTTTTCCAGAAGGCTGATGCTCGCTTCCAGAAAATTGCGTGGGCTAAGCTGCGCCAGTTCTTCATCCGAAAAGTGATAGCCAAAGAGCCCGTTATCGCCATGGATAATGGTGGCCACAATCTGCTCACCCAGCATGGGCCCAGATGCTCCTTGGCAAAGTTCCACATCCCAGCCCATAGTATGAACCAACCCACGCAAATTGCGTGTTGTATGTTCAATACCCACATTGCCAGCCACACTTGAAACCATCAGCACTTCAAACGCATCCGCATGGTGCATATATGCCATGGCAAAAGCATCATCATAGCCCGGGTCGCAATCATAAATCACTTTTGTTTTATTTGTCATTCAGACTCCTCTTTATTTAAGGGAAGGTTTAAGCTGCTTGTAACGCAATCTAAAGAGATTGGCAATAAGTGCCAAGGAGGATAAGGTCAAAAGAGCAATAAGCATGACGGAATTGATGCCTTTCGAACGAAAGAACAAGCCAGAGATGCTGACCATGACCGTACTGCTAAGCATGGCAATGCTGCCAATTGCACCAACGGCCGCGCCGGTGTTGGCTGCAAAGAGCTCTCCGGCCATGTTAATGCACAGCGAAAAGAAATTACCCATTACGAAGCCCAAAAAGAAAACTGCAACCTGCGTGCTCAGGTGAGAATTTGCATAGAGCAAACCCAGCATGGCAAGAATTCCAAAAATGGGGGTAAGGCGCATCACCTGGGTAGCATGTTTACGGCGCAGGATAGAAGCAAAAAAGAGTGAGCCAATAACAGAACCAACTTGCAGCACAGTAAGCACAGCCACAGAGCTTGCTTCTGAAAACCCTTTTGAAAGCGAAGCGAAACTGGGAATCCAGGTATGCAGAATGGCAGAACTAAATGAAGAGGTCATGGTCATTACACCGAGCAAAAGCCCTTCGCGCAAAAAATGAGGCATTACCTCATATACAATTTCTTTACTGCGGGAATCATTTTCCTTAGATAAGGGAGGATAGATGGTAATTTGAATAAGAAATGCCAGCAAAATTCCAACAATCAGGAAGAAGTAAAAAAGGTATTGGTAAGGCAGGTTGCGGGCAATCAGAAATGAAGCCAGAATGGAAGTAACCATGCCACCGCCCGTAAAAAACACCTGCACAAAACTCATGGCAGGCCCGGTTTTGCCGCGATATGCATCAATCAGAATGGACATGGCGGGAGCATCCATCAGACCATGGCCCAGCCCACCGATAAAGCAGAAGAGCATGGCAACTGAATAGTTGTGGGTACTTAGCATGCCAAGAATAAAGGCAAAAAAGAAGAATAACCCTACAAAGATAATGATTTTCCTGCCAAAGCGATCAGAAAGCCGGCCGCTGAGAAAAGTAGTGAGGAAGGTACCCAGCGCTTTGACGGCAACCAGCATAGAGATAGCTGCCCTATCCTGCCCAAAGCGTTGGCTAAGAAGCAGAAGCAAGGCAATAATAATGGCGTTCAAGCCGCCTTCGAAAAACATAGAGCCGTAAGCTACCGCTGTGGCGCGTTTATATTTCAACGATTTTATATTCATAAGTGATTTTCAGAATCAGTACCAACACATTTTTATTGCGTTGGTACTGATTTATCAGATTTTAGCTGCGTTTTCTGCAAGTTGTTTAGCCTTGCGTTTCTTTGCCGTCAAGCGCCTATACGAGAAAATGGTATAGGCAATGATAGTTGTAATGTATGGGATCATTAGAATAAACTCAGCAGGCAGCGTAGAGACTGATTGCAGGTTATTTCCAAGGGACTCAAAAAAGCCGAATAAAAGGGCAGCCAGCAAACCGCCAAAGGGGGCAACACCGCCCACATTGCTGGCTGCAAGGCCAATGAAGCCACGGCCGGCAATCATGCCTTTGGTAAAAATTGACATATAGCCCATTGACATATACGCGCCGGCAATGCCAGCCAAAATGCCACTGATGAGCATTGCAATATAACGGGTTTTATTGACAAAAACACCTACAGACTCTGAAGCATGCGGGTTTGAACCAACCGAACGAATACGAAGGCCCAGTGGCGTTTTGAAGAGCAGAAAATTCATCATCAAAACAAGCACAAAAGAAAAATATACAATGATGCTCTGCCCCGAAATCACTTTTCCGATGAAGGGGATATCCTTAATCAACGGAATGTGGATAAAAGGCAGAAGCTTCGGAGGAATGGAGGAAGAACTGGCCTTATCCCCAGTGACCAAGTAAAGTATAAAGATAGTTGCCCCAGCTGCCAGAAGATTGATGGCAATACCAACCAACACTTCGTCTGCCCCCATCTGCAATTTGAAATATGCCAAAAACAGGCTGACAACAACACCAATAAGTATCGCCAGTAAGAGGCCAAGCCAAACGCTGCCAAACCAGTGCGCTCCCAGCACACCAAAAAGGGCGCTGAAAGTCATGGTACCTTCAATGGCCATATTGGTGATGCCGCAGCGAGTGGCAACCATGGCAGCGAGAGCCGCAAGCAGAATAGGGGTCATCGAACGGAAAACACCGAACCAAAATTGAGGGTTTTCAAAAAGGTTCATAAAGTTCATGCCGCCACCTCCTTCTTGGCTTCAGCAAGCATTTCTGAGGCTTTAACGATTTCTTTTTCTTTCCACTGCACAAGGAAGGCCTTTGCCGCAATCAGCAAAATAATAGTTGCCTGAACAATAGAAACCACCTCTGCAGGAATATCCGAAGTGCGGTTCAAAATATCCGCCCCAATGCGGATATAGGCCAGAAAAAATGCTGCCAGCGGAACATTCTTGGGGTTCATTTTGGCCAGAGTGGCAATAATAACGCCGTCAAAACCAAGCGCCGGGGTTTCAACCCAAAGAAAAACTTTATAAATACCCAGCATCTCCACGCTGCCGCCAAGGCCTGCCAAAGCGGTGCCGATTACCTGGGCCAGCAAAACTACCACCGGAACCTTGATGCCGCTGTATTTAGCAAACTTTTCATTCGCACCGGTCGTGCGCAAGGCGTAACCCCATTTGGTTTTGTAGAGAATAATGTAGGCAAGTGCCACCAGTACCAAAACAATGATGAGGCCATAGTGAATGCGGGTGCCAGGGACCAAGCGCCCAAGGTTTACATTATTTGGCAGCGGTAATGATTGCTGATTGGCCATGTTCGGGTCACGCACCACATAACTAAAAAGGTATTTGACAACAAAACCGATAATGTAGTTGAGCATCAGGGAAATAACCAAAACATTGGCCCCGAAGAATTGCCCAATCATCGCGGGAATGTAGCCAATAATGGCGCCAGCTACTGTTCCAGCCACCAAGGCCAGCAAGATGGTAAGCGGTGCAGGAAGCTTGGAAAAGATACCAATCATGCAGGCAGCCATAGAGCCAAAGTAAAATGCGCTATCCGCCGCCAGGTTAAAACGATTGGATTTGAATACAATGGTCAGGGCGAGCCCGGTAAAGGTAAGCGGGATCATCAGCTCAATGACGTTGCCAAAACGGCGCATGGAAGTGAGCGGTCCGGTTAAAAGGGTGCTAATGCCTTTTAGAGGTTCATCAGAAACAATTGCCACAATAGCCAAAACAATCACCAACGCAATGAGAACCGAGAGTAAAGTTCTCAGAAATTCAAAGCGCTCTTCAATGCGCTGAACTCTTTTTCTTAGAAGATCCTGAGGAACTACTTGAACATTGCTGCTCATGCGGCCACCTCCATTATTTCTTTTTCTGACATCTGTTTAAGGCCAAGCATATACAAGCCTAATTCTTCTTCAGTGACGGAGCTGGCATCCTTGAAGTAAGCTGATATTTTACCGTCAAAGAAAACAATAAGGCTGTCTGAAAGCTCCAGAACTTCATTAATATCCGCGCTTACAACTAAAATACCCGCCCCGGAATCCCTTTTTTGCACGAGCTTATTATGGATAAGCGCCGCCGTGCCCACATCAATACCGCGCGTTGGCTGGTCTGCAATCAGGATATCCATTTCTTCGCTCATCTCACGGGCTGCTACCACTTTTTGGATATTGCCGCCGGAAAGCATGCGGATAGGGGTAAATTTGCTGTCTGTCTTGACTTCGTAGTCCTGAATTAACTGGTCGCAAAGGCTGTTGATTTTCTTGAAATCCAGCAGTAAAGCCTTGTTAAAATCAGATCGGCGATAACGGCTGGAAATAATATTTTCCTGAATACTCCCATCCATCATACAACCATAAGTCAGGCGATCTTCAGGGATATGCGTCATGCCCTTTTCACGTCGGTCAAGCGCCGCAAATGAAAACTCAGCCAAGCGACCATTGACTTCAATCTTGCCCGAGTTTTGCACAGCTAAACCGGTAATGCAGTCTATCAGCTCACGCTGTCCGTTTCCTTCTACGCCGGCAATCCCTAAAATTTCGCCGCGGTAAACATTAAAAGAAACATTCTTTAAAGTTTCCTTAAATTCATCATTTACAAAAATAAGATTCTGAACGCTAAGTACTCTTTGGCCCTTTTTCTGCTCAGCCTTCTCAATGGCCATTACTAAATCCCTGCCAATCATCAGGCGAGAGAGCTCTGTGATGGAAACACCGGAAAGAGAATGCATGCCCACCGTGCGGCCGCCGCGCAAAATGGTAGCCCGTTCACAGATGGCCTTTACTTCGTTCAGTTTATGTGAGATAAACACAATGGTGTGGCCATTAGCACGCAGCATTTTAAGCTGCTCAAAAAGTTCCGCGGTTTCCTGGGGGGTAAGCACTGCAGTGGGCTCATCCATGATCAGTATTTTTGCCCCTCGGATAAGTGCTTTCAGAATTTCAACCTTTTGTTTTTTACCCACGTCCAGGTCTGCAACGATAGCCTTAGGGTTAAGATGGAAGCGATACTTGTCCGAAATTTCCTGCACCATCTGGTCTGCTTTTTGATAATCCAGCGCCAGACCCTTTTTGGGTTCCATCCCCAGAATTATATTTTCGGTTACGCTGAGTTTTTCATCCAGCATAAAATGCTGATGAACCATGCCAATGCCCAAGTCAATGGCATGCATGGGGTTTTTAATGCGTGTCTCTTTACCCCGAATAAAGATTTTTCCTTCTGTTGGCTGCTCAATGCCAAAGAGAATCTTCATGAGGGTAGATTTACCTGCTCCATTTTCGCCAATCAAAGCGTGGATTTCACCTTCATGCAATACAAGGTTAACCCCTTTATTTGCAATGACTCCGTTTGGATAGACCTTGCTGATGTCTACCATTTTGATTACTTCAGGGCCGAAGATTTTATTCTCCATGATAAGCTCCAATAGAGAACAAGCACTGATATTAAATCAGTGCTTGTTCTTCAAAATCTTTAGCAGTACTTTTTCACCTTAAGGTTTTACACTATCGCGAATTTTTGCGATTTCAGCGGTATCTTTGCCAATGGCGGAATCGATAACGATTTCACCATTCAGAATTTTTTCCATAAGGGCCTTCACCTGAGTGCGAACATCTTCGGGAACCATTTTCTGGTAGAACTCATTGTCAGCTAAGCCCACACCGCCTTCTTTAATACCGAGATTTTCTGCTTTTCCGAGGGGAAGTTCACCCTTTTGGAAGAGTTCAATAGCACGGAACAAAGAAGCGCCTACATTCTTAAGAACAGAAGTAGGAATGACTTCAGCAAATTTCATGTTGTTCTTGGCTTTATAGATCATAGCCTGATCAGAATCAACACCCAAAACCATGTTGCCGGTATCGGCAGCCGCTTCAATCAAGCCTACGCCAGAGCCGCCCGCAACGTTGAAGGCAATATCTGCCTTTTGGTTAAACATACCCAATGAAAGTTCTTTCCCCTTAGGGGAGTCGGTGTAAGAACCTACATAAGTGGTGATGATTTTGGTATCTTTATTGGCCTGTAGGGCGCCTGCAATATAGCCAAGAAGGAAGTCATTAATGATGGGTTGGTCCGTACCGCCCAAAAAGCCGATCACTTTACTCTTAGAGATGGAGGAGGCGACAAAACCACCCAGGTAAGAAGCTTCATTGGCTTTGTACTGAATGCAGTAGACATTGGCATACTTGCCCTTGGTCCAGTCAACCTGCCCGTCAAAGAGAACAAAGGTTGTCTTAGGGAATTCATCAGCATGGGATTCAATGAAACCCTGCATGGTGGTTGAGGCTAAAACCATGTCATAACCCTGCTCAGCGGCGTCCAAAATGGTGGCTTCAAACTTATTGGGGTCACTGCCGTATTCAATTACATCACCCTGAACACCAAGTTCAGCCTTGGCTTTGTTAAGGCCGGATGCAGCAGAATCGTTGAAGGACATATCTCCAAGATTGCCGACAAGCAAAGCAACTTTCAATGCTTTCTTTTCAGCAGCCGGGGCTGCTGCTTCTTTAGTGGGTTCTGTTTTAGCAGGTTCCGCTGCGACAGGAGCTGCAGCTTCTTTGGTGGGTTCGGCTTTGGCAGGTTCTTTTGCGGCTGGCGCTGGCTGGGCGCAGGCTGCAAGGCCAAGAACGAGGCATAAAGCCATGACAAGTAATACTAATTTCTTCATATATTTCTCCTTAGGTATCAACTTTATTCCAAGAAGGTCTGCCTTGGATTGCTAATTATAAACATAAACAAAAAAATAGGTTATATCCTTTTGATTACTTTTTTAGCCGTTCACCAAACTTTTTTATCACTTTATCACCAAGTGCGGAGAAAAAATCATTATTTTTAATGGATTTGAAGAAAGTTTTGGATTTTTGCTTGTCATCAAAAATAAAGAGATATATACTTTATGTGGCTGGTGGTTTAGCCAGTTTGGTAAAGGAAAAGTCTGATAATGACCGTCACCTTGGAACCGCTTACATTAGATAGTCTGAAGTCTCTCTGTGTGGCTGAGCTTGAAAAGCGCATCCTTAGCGGAGAAATGGCCATTGGAGAGCGAATGCCCTCTGAGCGGGATCTGGCTGCCATGCTCAAAATAAGCCGCCCTGTCGTGCACGATGCTTTAAGCGAGCTTGCTGCCAAAGGCATTCTTGAGGTTCGTCCGCGCCGTGGAACCTTTGTAGCAGATTTTCACAATAATGCTTCTTTTTCAATTCTTCCAAGCCTTTTACGTTTCTACGAAGGAGATCTGCGAAAAGATTATTTTTCAAGTCTTCTTGAAATGCGCATGCTCATTGAATGCGAATGCGCACGAGTTGCAGCCTCCTGCCGCAAGAAAGAACACCTTGAGCGCTTGCAAAAGTATCTTGACCAGGAAAAAACATTAGACCTTGATGATATTCAGGCCCTATCCCAAACAGATTTTGAATTCCACCTTCTTTGTGCATTAGCATCCGGTAACGTGCTTTACCCCATGATCATTAACTCTTTTAAACCCATCTATACCAGCATCACATCTCGTTTTTATGCAAAACACAGGCATGATACCGTCATTGCTGAAGTTTTTAACTTCCATTTGAATCTCGTAACTGCTATCCAAAACCGAAAGACGGAAGAGGCACGCAAAATAATGGAAGAAATGCTTACCCATGGCGCTATAAACCTTTAGGAGGCTAACATGGAAACCGCTTTAAAATCTGAGCCAAAGTTCGCAATCAAAACGGAAAAAAATCTCTCGCCTCGCATTAAATGGTTGAGAGATTTTTATTACAAGGGCCTTGATAGGCCCTGGAACAACGAATTTACCGCCTGGACGACTGGCACCCCGTGGGACACCCAGTATGAAGAAATAACCTACTATGTTGTGCCTGAAAGTTATCCCTTTCTGCCCACATTCAAGGCTTCATTCCGTCAGACAGCAAGGCCTGTAAAGCTGGATGAAGATTTTTGGAAAAAAAGCATTGTAGAGCGCCGGGCTTGGTTTCTCAAGGAAGTGATGACAAAATACCTTCCGGCAGAATTCTTTCCGGGGGATTTGATTGCCGGAGCGCGCTTTAATGTTTTAACCTCAGCCTGTTATAACCAGGCAGAAGCAAAAGAATATGAAAAGCAAATCCTTGGCAAGAATGGCTTGCGGGCTGCCACATTCTGGTTCCATAACCACGGCTACGGCAATGTAGGCGCCACCAGCGGCCACATTATCCCCGACTACGCCCATGTCTTGAAAGTAGGTTGGAAAGGCATCAGTGCCGAAATCCAAAATGCGTTGAATGCTTTGGGAAAAGATGAAGAACATACTGCGCAAAGAAACCAACTGAAAGCCATGCTCACCGCGGCCTCCTTGCCGGATGCTCTGGCAAAACGCTATTCTGACCTTTGCACAGAGCTGGCCTCTCGGGAAAAAGAACTTGCGCGCAGAGAAGAGCTTATGCAATTAGCTGATATTCTGCGGCGCGTACTCTGGGAGCCACCGCAAACTTTTTGGGAAGCCCTGCAAAGCTTGTGGATTACACACATGCTTGTGATGAGTGATGAAAATTATCCTGGGCCTGGCATTTCTTTTGGGCGTTTAGACCAGTATCTGCTGCCATATTGGGAAAGCTCACTGCAGGCAGGCATGGGCCGTGAATTTGGCAAAGAAATCATGAAATGCTTCTGGGTGCATGCCAATACTGCTTACGACGCCATGATACGCGTGGGCAGCAATCAGGGCATTACCGCAGGTTACGGACAGCTTTTCAACCTCTCCGGCATGGGTAAAGACGGTAAGGATATGACCAACGACCTCACCTATGCCATGTTAGAGGTTATTGATGAAATGTCACCCATCCTTGAACCTAAACCCAACGTGCGCTTGCATCGCAACAGCCCGGAACCCCTGCTGGATAAGGTTGTTCAAATGGTTTCAGACAGCCAAGGTGCACCCTTCCTGCTGAATTTTGATGAGCGCTCTATGGCCGGTATGCTGCGGGAAGCCAAAGAAGCCAAGGTTGAGGATCTGATTAATGAAGCCAACGTACATGAATACGCTTCCGTTGGATGCCTTGAAAACACCATGGTAGGCAATGACCGCTCTGGTACAGTAGATAACAACCTTAACCTGCTAAAAGCAGTAGAGTTGGCTCTGATGAATGGTTTCGATATGATTCCATTCACAGACCCCATGAGCGGAAAAACCGAAAAGCCGCAGCGCTTTGGGCCGCAAACAGGCGATTCGACCACTTTCACTTCCTGGAAGCAATTTTGGCAGGCCTACGTGAGCCAAACCCAATATATTATTCAGCGCATTGTAGACCTATATGAAAGGTCTGAAGCCCTGCGTGCCAAGTTCAATCCAACCCCTTATCTTTCCTGCCTGGTTAAAGGCTGCATCGCAAAAGGAAAGGATGTAACCCAGGGAGGTGCTGAACTTAACTTCACAACCATTGAAGCGGTAACCTTTGCTACAACAGTGGACTCCTTGCTGGCTATTAAATACCTGGTGTTTGATAAAAAACTCTGCATCATGCAGGAACTGATCCAAGCCCTCCAGGATAACTGGGTTGGGCACAGCATTTTAAGAGCTCACGCGCTGAATAAGGCTCCAAAGTATGGCCGGGATGAGGATGCGGCAGACCAAATGGCCCACAAAGTGATGGAAAATTGGACCACAGAAACCTGGAAGCATCGCACCCAATCCACCAGTCGTCAATTCCGGCCCGGAATGCTTAGCTGGAATTACTGGGTAGCGGAAAGCTTTGTACTGCCAGCCAGCGCAGATGGCAGACCCAGAGGAAAATTCCTTTCCAATGCCATTTGCCCAACCAGTGGGGCGGATGTTAACGGCCCAACAGCCAATGCCAACTCTGTTGGCAAGGCATTGGGTGGTAAAGCAAATGATGGTAAGGGTGATTTTAAAGGTTATCTGAATGCGCTACCTAACGGCGCCAGCCATACCATGACTTTTAGCCCCGCCCTTTTGAGAGACCCGGAACATCAAACAAAGTTCAAATCCTTCCTGAAGGGTTACATAGAAAACGGAGGCACTGCGTTGCAAATCAATATTTTGGATGCAGATATGCTTAGGGATGCCCAGAGAAACCCTGAAAACTACAAACACTTGTTGGTAAGGGTAACCGGCTATAACGCTTATTTCACATCGATAGGAAAAGAGCTTCAGGACGAAATTATCGCCCGTGAATCTCACTGCATGTGATGAGCAATGCGTACAGCGCCATGAATGGGCAGAAAGCCCTCATCTTGAATTTGCAGCGCCTTTCAACCGAAGACGGCCCGGGCCTGCGCACAACGATATTTTTTAAGGGCTGCCCTCTGCGGTGTGAGTGGTGCCACAACCCAGAATCTATCGACCCGAAGCCGCAAATCCATTGGCTAAGCAACCGCTGCATTGGCGACCGCGCCTGCATTTCTGCCTGCCCCAGGCAAGCCCTTGGCATTGGGCAGATAGGCCAGACTGAAATTAACCGCAGCGTGTGTACCGGCTGCGGAACCTGCGCGGAAGCCTGCCCGGGTGGAGCAATCGAAAAGCTGGGAAAAGAAACAAGCCTGGAAGAGTTGCTTATTGAGTTGCGCAAAGACAGGGCCTATTTTACTCAAGAAGGTGGGGTAACCGCCTCTGGAGGGGAACCCATGCTGCAGTCTGCCTTCGTGGCAGAACTTTTTAAGCAGTTGAAAGCGGAGGGCTTTCATACCGCATTGGACACCTCAGGTGCCTATAGTCTCCAACGCCTCGAGCAGATTCTGCCACATACCGATTTGGTGCTTTATGACCTTAAGCTGATAGACCCACAGGAAAGCCTAACCTTTACCGGCATGCGCAATGAACTGATTCTGGAGAACTTAAAAGCCCTTACAGCTCGCATCCGGCAGGGAGCAGCCGTAAAGCTATGGATCCGCACACCGCTAATTCCTTCCGCCACGGCAACTGAAGCCAACCTGAACGGTATTGCCCGCTGGCTGGAAGAAAATGCCGCTGATGTTGTAGAGCGCTGGGAAATTTGCGCCTTTAATAACCTCTGCGCCGATAAATACTCCCGGCTGGGCATGGAATGGCGCTATAAATCTCAGCCGCTCTTTAACCAAGAAGCTTTGGAACATTTTCAGGACCTGGCCAGGGCTCACTACCTTAATCCAGACCGTGTTTCAGTCACCGGTTCAGCAAAAAAATAAGAAAGGTGGAAACGATGAACAATATATATCCTTATACTTCTTTTTCAGAAGACGATATGAAAGCTTTTGAAGCTGAAATGAAAGTAGGCGTGGTGGTCACTCTTACGGATGAAGGCTATCCCCACCCTACATTTCTTTCTTCTTTACGTTCCTGTGGGCAGGATGAACTCGTTTGGGGGCAGTTTTCTGAAGGCAGAAGCAAAACAAATATCCTCAAAAACCCAAAAACCGCCTGGCTAGTCATGAATCTGGATAAAAAAATCTGGTTTGGCCAGTCTGACTTTACTCACATTGATAAAAAAGGCGATGAGATGGATGTTTATGTGAATATGGCCATGTTCCGCTATAACGCTTACATGAGCATTCACACAGCCTACTATATGCAGCTTATTCACCATACGGGTAAACATGCCCTGCCCATCTTTGAGGTGGGCATCAATGCCCTGCGTACCGCTTTCTTAAAGCCTTTTATGAAAAAAACAGATAAACCAGTGATGAACGACTGGACATCTAAATTTATGAGCAAGATCGGCAATGTTAAATTTTTGGCCTACCTTGATGAAAATGGCTACCCAGCCATCGTGCCGGCCCTTCAGATCAATACGTTGGGAAGTGATAAGCTCATTTTTGCGGATAAACCCTATAATGAAATTCTGCGCCAGATTAAACCCGGCTCTGTTGTTTCCGTCATGGGGATGTCATTTGATATGGAAGTGGTTGTGCTGCGAGGGGTCTTCCAGGGCTGGCGCAAATTTCTTGGCAGCTCATGCGGGGTTGTGGATATTGACTGGATTTATAACCCTATGCCCCCCAAAGCAGAGCAAATTTACCCACCGCTTCCATTAGAGCCTGTGGTCAAATTTGAGTAAAAGCAGAAGAGATGAAAAATTAGATGTCTTATCTCATCAAAATCTGGCCGAGGAAGGCCTGCACTCTAGGGTTGCTTGAACTGCTGAAGAAGCTCCTTGCATCTGCCTGCTCTACAAGCTGGCCACTATCCATAAAAACAATCTGGTCAGAAGCTGCGCGTGCAAAACCCATCTCATGCGTTACAACGAGCATGGTCATGCCTTCTTCAGCCAACAACAGCATTACATCCAGTACTTCTTTAATCATTTCCGGGTCAAGAGCGCTGGTGGGCTCATCAAAAAGCATAATCCTGGGCTTCATAGCTAATGCCCGGGCAATAGCAGCCCTTTGTTGCTGCCCACCTGAAAGTTGCCAGGGATAGCGCTCAGCTTTATCTAATATGCCCACTTTGGCCAGATATTCTTGCGCAATCTCATTAGCCAAGTCTTTATCCATTTTTTTGACTATGCGCAGAGCAGCGGTTAAATTTTGCCTGATAGTCATATGCGGGTACAAGTTAAACTGCTGAAAAACCATAGCGGTTTTGCTGCGCAATTTATTAAGCAGTTTCGCATGGCTGTTCAACTCCTGTCCTTCAATAATCACCTTGCCGCAGTCCGGCTCTTCCAGGTAGTTTATGCAACGCAAAAGTGTTGACTTACCAGAGCCGCTGGGGCCAAGAATAGAATAGACCTGGCCTGGTTCAACGCGAAGATTGATGTTTTTAATGGCCTCAACTTCCCCAAAAGTTTTGCTCACGTTTTCAAGAACAATGATAGGTTCAAGGCTGGCCACGGCGACTCCTTTTTTCAATAAATTTAACGAGCATGGATAAAACTAAAGTCATCGAAAGATATAAAACGGAAAGGGTTAGATAGGATTCGCGAAACTGAAAGGTTCGCCCGGAATAAAGCCTTGCCAGTTGGGTGACGTCGCGTACAGCCAGCACAGAAACCAACGAAGAATCCTTAAGCAGAGAAATAAATTCATTTCCAATTGCAGGGAGAATGTTGCGGATTGCCTGCGGCAGAATGATATGCTGCATTGCCTGGGCATAACTCATCCCTTGCGAACGGGCTGCCTCCATCTGTCCTTTAGGAACGGATTGAATGCCTGCCCTGAACGTTTCAGAAAGGTAAGCCCCAAAAGTGACCGAGAGGGCAATAATGGCCCGCGAGTTCATCGGTATAGAATCATTACGCAGTTTGCCCAGCGTTGCCCCCAAACGGTTAAGCCCCCATGCATTCAGACCACTGCCAACTTGGCTTAGCCCATCCAATAAGGCCGGAACACCTACCAGAGCAATAAAAAAGATGAGCACAAGAATAGGAATGCCCCTCACCAGTTCCACGTAAAAAGTGGCGATATTTCTAGCCAAAACATGCTGCGAAATGCGCCCGAGACTGGTGAGAAGGCCGATGATCAGGGCAATCAGAAACGCTGCCAAAGTAGTAAGGATAGTTACTGAAATGCCTTCTTTAATAAAAAAGAATGCATTGCTGAAATTACCGCCTGAAAGTACTTTGCCAAAAGTAAGGGCTATCATGCCTAAAAGGGCCAGAATCCACCACGGAAAATTTCCTTTACTGCGCACAAGCATGTGCTTGACGCGCTTTTGCAAAGAAGCTGCTTCTTGAAGTTGAAAATGAGATTGGTTCATGGCATAACCTTCCATGCCGGAGGAGGTTTAGCTTCTCCGGGCTCGATGACCTTCATTTTTTGATGTCCCCATCGGTCAGCTTAAATTCAGGGCCGAAAAATTTGAGGTTGATCTCATTCAAGGCCCCATTTTCTTTCATGGCAGCAATGGCCTTATTAACCGGCTCCATTAAATCGCTGCCTTTCGGAAACAAGAAAGCAAGCTGGTCTGAAGACATGCCCGGGCCAACAAAAATGAGTTTGTCTTTATCTTGCCCCTGATAACCCAGGCCGGCAACTTCGTCAATGACCACAGCGTCCACATCTTTTGAAAGAAGGGCTTGAATTGCAAAGGGCATTTGTTCAAAGGCCTTAATGCGTTCAGCGGGCAGATACTTGACGGCCGTTTCATAATTGCTGGTGCCGGACTGGGTACCAACAGTGAGGTTTTTAAGTTTTGCAAGACCTTCAAGGTTTTCAAAACGTGCTTCTCCTGCCCGAACCAAAAGCCTTTGAGTAATTTGCAAATATCCATTAGAAAAATCGACGATTTTCTTTCTTTCTTCAGTGATGGTCAGGCCATCCGCCCCCACATTGTAAAGCCCGTCCCCTACAGACTGGATGAGGCCATCCCAACCAGCTTCCTTAAAAACTGGTGTGCAGTGCAGCAAGGTGCAGATTTGCCGCCAGGTATCGTAATCCCACCCGCCTGGTTGATTTGTTTTGAGCTCAATATAATTGAAAGGAAGGTAAGCGTTTTCAACTGCAATCGTAACCTCGCGGCATTGGAGGTCCACAAGGGCTGTTTCGGCAGAGCCAAGGCAATTTTGCTGATTAGCCTCATTAGAGGGAGTTAACTGCTGGTTACCAACCGCCTGCGGGCTTGTTGGCGGCACCTGCTGGCAGGCAGCCAATGCAAACAATAAACAGAAACAAACTTCAAAAACAATACCTCTTCTTTTCATGTTATCCTCTTCTTTTTGTTTTTGTCTTGATGTCTAACCCGACGCTCCGTTCTAAGGTACAAAAAAAGCCCTCCAAGGAGGGCTTTTATCATGTACAGGTTTACTCGCTTAAAGCAAACTAGACCGCTCCCTGGGTTGGATGAGTGGTGGCAGGCTTAGCGAAATGCTTAGCGTTTTGTTGGATAAAGCAATAAGACATACAATGAATATATCACCGTTCTGGGATGCGTCAATATAATGAGGGCGGCATATATTGTTATGATTTAGTTAACAGCCGCCTTATAGAAGATTTACGAACATTTTCTATCCTGCATCGCCAGTGTTAGGTCAACCCAACGCAGAAAAATGAATTCATTGCCCGGATTGTTAACCACTTATTTTACAAAACCAGAAAGCTCTTCTTCATCCAGCGGAAGGGTTGGCCAAGGCAGGGGAATTCCAGGTACAGCCAAACCGCCCGCTCCAAGGCGGGCAATTTCCACCTTATTGAAAGGAAGGCCTGCAAAAAGGCGCGGCAGAAAAACATCTAAACTGGTGCGAGGCACATGCATCGAGGCGCCTGGAACTCCAAGGATGGTTAATTCATCTAATTCCGCCAGGGTAAGCATATTCCCCGGCTGCATGGGCACCCCTTGCATCAGAATTTTTGCGCCGCTTTGGCGAATCGCTTGCGGGGTTACATCATCCGGGTCAACAGACATCCCGCCCGTCATCAAAATAAGCTGGCAACATTGTTTTTGCAACGCACTTAGGGCATCTAAGATAGCCGCTTCATCATCCGGGCAAAAAATAACAGAGGCCAAATCTGCCGGGTAGCGGCTCAGTTTCCTGCGCAGGATGAATTCAAAAGCATCTGGAATTCGCTTATAAAAAATTTCATTACCGGTAATAACCAGCCCAACTTTTAAGTGCCGCATTGGGTGAATGCGGAAAACCGGAAAACCTGAGTCTGCCGCGTTCTTTGCCGCAGCAACAGCCTTATCCAGATTTTTTTGGCGAGTCACCAGTGGGATAATGCGAAAACCTGCAAAAACCATCCCTTCCAAAAGCGGTTGGTAATTCTGCACTGAAGCAAGAGTCCAATCCTGGATGGAGTTAATCTCTTTAAGAGCCTGCAAGTTGATAGTCAGAACTCCCATCGTGTTCGTTTTCAATGAGATTTTCCCTTCTGAAGGGCTACCAGCAAGCATATGCTTGCCCAAAAGCGCTTTGGAGAAGGCTATGGCACAATCATCTTCATGCACTTCATCAAGCTCAGGTTCCCATACAAAAATGTGGTCCTTGCCCATGCTTCGCAGCACAGGCAAATCTTCTTCCGTGATAAGATGCCCGCGCTTAAAACGTACCCCTTTAAAACCGTCTTCAAGAATGGCCGTCATATCGTGGCAAAGCACTTGCCCAATGGCATTTTCTGAACAAATCTTCTTCATTTTTTCCTTTTTTTGCCTAAGCTTCCAAGAGCATTAGGTTTTCAGGAGGAATAATAATATATTTTTCCTTCAAATCGCGCCACTTAAACCACTGTTCTTTTGAAAGTTTAAGGGTAAGCCGAGCATCTACTCCGCTGCCACCTGGGCTTGAACATACAACCATCCAGGAAGAAAGAGATTCAAAGCAATAAAGCAGTTCTACGGGAAAGATATTTTCAAGTAAATGTTCTGATTGGGCAAAGCCAGAACCCAAGTAAGGCAGTACGGCGTGGCTATACACTCCACAGTATTGATGAGCAGAGCTTACCGGCTGTGAATGCAGTGTTACCTCCCAGTCGATGGCCATCAGTTTATTCTGGTCGCTCTCTGATGCTTTAATACGAGAAAAGTTTTTGCAGCCAGCTAACATGCAGGCTGTGAGCGTCTGAGGGTGATGAAAAAGCTCTGAGGCTGTCTGCTTTGTTTCATTTTTGCCAAGTCTGAGCACACTCACGGCATCACAAAGCTGAAAAATCTCATCCCGGTTGTGTGAAACCAAAAGAACAGTTCCCGGCCAGGTATCAAAAAGATCTTTCAACTCAATCTGAACCTGCCATTTCAAATACTGATCGAGGGCTGAAAAAGGTTCATCCAACATCAAAATTTGAGGACGATTAAGTAAAATGCGCGCGAGGGCAACCCTTTGCTTTTGGCCGCCAGAAAGCTGGTGCGGTTTCTTCTTTTCGAGACCCCCTAAATTCATAGAATGAACAATTTCTGCCACAAGCTGCCGGGCCTGATATTTTTCTTCAGAACGAACACCTGCCAACAGGTTCCCTTCTACGGACATGGCAGGGAAAAGTGCATACTGCTGAAAAAGATAGCCCACCTTACGCTGCTGCGGAGGCAAGTTAATGCCTAAGGTAGAATCATAAAGTGCAATCCCGTCCAATTCAATGCGCCCGCTATCCGGCTTTTCAATGCCGGCAATACACTTCAGGGTCATGCTTTTGCCGCAGCCTGAAGGCCCCAATAGACCCAACACTTCTTTTTCAGCCTGAAATTGAACTTGCAACTCAAAGGCATTCAGTTGCTTACGAATATCCACTTGCAACATCAGTCCAGCTCCTAAACTTTAACTGTTTTACGGCGCAGATTTTGGCTTTCAAGAGAGTTAATAACCAGCAGCACCATTGCACTGATGGCGAGGTTAATAAGCACCCAAACTGCCGCGTGATAATCATCCCCTGTGCGCCAAAGCTGGTAGACTGTGGTAGAAATAGTTGCGGTTTGACCAGGGGTATAACCTGCAATCATGCTGGTGGCACCATACTCCCCCAATGCCCGGGCAAACGCCAGAACGCAGCCAGCAATAACACCCTGCCGGCAGGTGGGCATCACAATCTGCCAAAAAACGCGTGCGTTTGACATACCCAGGGTCTGCCCCGCCGCCTTCAAGTCAGGGTCAAAACTTTCAAAAGCGCCGCGCGCGGTTCGGTACATAAGCGGGAAAGCCACAATGACTGATGAAAAAATAGCAGAATACCACTCCATCACCAAACGGCTTTCAAAATAGCGTAATACCAACGATCCGATGGCAGAATATGGCCCAAGCAGCTTCAATAAAAAGAAGCCCACTACCGTAGGAGGAAGTACCAGCGGCAAAGTAAGGATGACATCCAAAAATCCTTTAAGAAATTTTGGCATGCGCGCAATCTTCCAGGCCGCATATATGCTTAGAAAGAAAATAATCACCGTGCTAATGGCGGCAATTCGCAGGGAATTCCAAAGCGGAAACCAATCCATTTAATAACTCTATTGCTTCTTATCGAGATGCCTAATACTATTCAAAATCTCCGGCAGAAAAGAGTAAGTTCTTTCCTCTCCTGCCGGAATTCACAAGGCAATGGATAATTATTTTTCCGGGATGGCAAAGCCAAGATCCTCAAACACCTTCTGAGCATCCGGAGTCTGCAGAAAATCAAGAAAAGCCTTTGCTTCAGCTTGATACTTACTGGCTTTCATCACTGCGGCAGGGTAGACTACAGGCGTCTTGAGCATTTCTGCAGTAGCTTCATCAACTACCTGCAAACCCGCTGAGAAAGCGTCGGTTGCATAGACAATGCCGCAATCCACAACACCGGAAGAAACCCAAGTAGTCACTTCTTTGACATTGGAGCCAAGCGTAACCTTAGCTTGAATGGAATCCCAAATGCCAAGATTCTTTAAAATTTCTTCAGAGTATTGACCTACCGGAACATCCTTATTCCCTAAGGCAATCTTTTTGACTTTATCACCAACAATATCCTTGAAACTGGTAACGCCTGCAGGATTATCTTTAGGTACCACTAATGTAACCTTATTTTCTACAAGATTAACCCGCGTTTCCTTAGCGACAAAATCAAGTGACTCTGTATTGGCCTTATTTCCGGCCTCAAGTTGATTCATTTGCTTCTGTGCAGCGGAAATAAAGAGGTCACAAACTGCCCCCTGCTGAATTTGGGTTTTGAGGGTGCCCGAAGAGTCAAGCGTATACACTATTTTGACCCCAGAGTTTTTCGATTCATAGACCTTAGCCAGCTGCTGCATGGTTTCAGTAAGAGAAGCCGCAGCAAAAACATGGAGCTCTATAGGGTTGGCAGCAAGCGCCTGCGTTGCTTTTGGCGTTGCTGCTTCTGCAGGCAGGCTTGTTGGAGCCATAGTTAGGAGAGAACTGGGTTCTGGACTGACAGGTGCCTTTGCAGCACTGCAAGCCATCAAAGAGACAGCAAGTAGAAAGAAAACAAGCATTTTGAATTTCATGACCAACCTCCAGCGGTGAATAAGAAGATTATACTTAATAATTGAGTATAAGATGTGAAACTTACACAAAAGATCAAAACGATCTTGAAATGGAAACTGCCGAAAAAAGTCACATAGAATTCACACTGCAGCCAATTTTAGAAATCAAGCCGTAAATTCAAGCGTTTGCTATTGACCTGCCGCTTAAAGCCTGATAAAATCCTGCTCCGTTAACCACATGCCCCTATTGTCTAGTGGTTAGGACGCAGCCCTTTCAAGGCTAAAACCAGGGTTCGAATCCCTGTAGGGGCATTACGAGCGCAAGCTCAGCCAGAAAGCCAGCATCATTGCTGGTTTTTTTGTTATGCCTTTTGTGTTTCTGCCTCCCATTTTTCAAAATGCATCAGCCTACTGGCCATATAAAGACCCATAAAATAAGCAAGACTTAAAGTTGGCCGATTTTGGCTTTCCACCAAATAAAACCTTTCATTGTTTTGCTGAGCCTCTGCAATTATTAGCACTTTTTTTATACTCTTTATATAAATCTCTAAGATTCTTGAATGAAAATGAGTACTTATGCTGCAAACAAGTAAAAGTGAAATAATAATGGTAAACAGTAGAGTCATTAAACTCATTCTTAATAAGATGGCAAGTATGAAGCGCTATGAGCGCAAGTACTTCAGCTACATGCATTTTCGCTGGATTGACAAGGACGTTTACCTTGAGCAAGAAAATCTCTTAATCACAAACGGCTTACTGGCCTGGCGCTATTGCCAAGACCTGGGTGAGCCCAAAGGGATTCTTCTTACCCAAATTAGACCTTTAGGCATTGAGTTGCTGCATTGCATGAAAGGTCGTAACGACTTTGAACAAATGGATAAACTGGCCAATGATTTAGGTTATGGTTTTAGTTTTCACAAATGGATAGCTAAACTGCGCCTAAGCTACCCTCAGCATTAATCTCAATTTTAAGTGATTAACTGATTAAGAATAAGAAAATATAAAAAGCGCATTTCCTACATTGGCAAGCGCTTACTTACCATGGGGATGGAACCATCCCGCTTGTCCAAAAGGCAAAGTTCAGCATTTGTGCACGCACTTCTTTTGTTGCCCAAAAAGGCGTAAGGCTATCTTGAAATTGGATGGTCAGCAGCTGCGTGCTAATGTAGCGACCGTCATAAAAAATATGTTCGTCAATAAATGCCTTGTCGTAATCATCATTCATGCTGTATTGGTCAAAGAAGAGATTGCCAAGCCCATAATGCAAGAAACTCATCCCCTCCGCTCCGACAAAGGTCATTGTTTGCGGGCGATGCGCCTGACTGCCGGAAACAATCACCGCCCCGGCTTCAGCGACCTCTTTGAATTCACGCTGCATGCGTTCAATTGGGTACCAGGAAGAAAGTTCCATATGCTGAAAAGTCACAATCGGCAAATAACCCTCATTTTTAAGCCGGCCTACTTCCCCTACCAACCAATCTATATCGCAATCCAGCGGCCCAGGCTGTTGCGGCCCAGCCATCTGATAACCAACATGCTTGCCGTTGCATCCCAAAAAAGCCAGTTTGTTGCCATTCACCTCAAACAAGGCCGGCTTCTGCGCCAGTGCCAGGCTTGCGCCCCCGCCATAGCTTTGCCAACCCTTGGCTTCGTAAAGTGCGAGCGTATTCAGAAAAGCCTTGCTGCCATAATCCAAAAGGTGATCGCCGGTCAATTCAACGAGGTCCGTGCCAATGGCATCCAGCACACTGATGTAAATCGGCTTGGAACAAAGCAGCAGGCTTTCATGCTCATCGCTGGGTTTTGGGCACTCCTCCGTGAAAGAAACTTCGTTACTTACATGCGTCAAATCGGCTGTGCGCAGCTTGGGGCCGATTACTGCGGCCGGAGCAGCCAGCCCTTCTTTTTCCATAGCAAATGCAGTCGCCCGAGAAAGCGCGGTTACCCCTGTCATGATGAGGTTGGCAAGTTTTTTTGAATCCCGGTTTGTGCTTGGAATCTTTTCGCTAAGTCCAGCTAAGGGCACGTCCACTTTTGCCATCTGAGGGGCAAGAAGCTGATAATGCACAGCCAGGAGATAACGATTTTCCGAAAAATCTTTATGGATAGGGGACTGCCCTTCTATACTAAGCACCTTCCAGCGTGGGTTAAGCTCTTCAAAAGGGAGAATTGCCAGAACATTGGCCTGTTGCCACGCCCATTCTTCAAGCATATTCGCTGGTTTGACCTGCACATCCGCTTTGGGTTTGCCTAAAAACGCGGCAAGCACCGCATACGTTTCCTGGCTCATGCCCAAAACTTTAAAATTCTCAGATTTTCCCTCCTGCCAGAAGGCTAAAAATGCAGCCCGGCTTAATCCATCTAAAACAGTCGGGAAGGGCACAACCAGCGCATAAACCCATGTGCTGATAAGTTGGCCTTTTTCCCTGCCCAAAGAAATGCGCCAATGAGAGGCCTGCTCTTCGCAGGGTTTTCCATTAAACCTTTCAATAGCTTCGCTTAATTCGCCAGGTAATGGGTTTTCTGCTATCAAACAAGGGGCAAGGGTTTGCGGTGTTGGCAAAGCGCTATGTATATCTTCGACCGAAGTTGGGTTCGGGCTGGGCAGGTTGGCTTGCTGTCTGGCTGTACTTGTTGGCAGATTTTGGGCCGGGTTGTGTGGCAATGCTGTGCAGCAAAAACAAAGCATTACCAGCAAGGCCGCAAGAATACCGCCCAGTCCTTTTGGCTGCTTATTCCAGAACATCATTTGCGCCACTCGCTTATCTATTCGCCCTCGGGCGCGCTGAAGATATCGCTGTATTTATGCAGCGTCCCCAAAAACAAGCTGCGTTCCTGTTCATTCATCCAAGTAGGCTGCAAAAAATCAGGCAGGATGATGGTAAGCATTTCAGTACTGATGTATTTGCCGTTATAGATGACATGCCTGTCCACAAAGCCTTTATCGCAGTCGTTGCCCAAAAGAATCTGGTCAAAAAAGAGGTTGCCAAGCCCAAAGTGAACAAAATGATTCTTTTCGGGGCCGTAAAAAGCATAAATTTGCGGGCGGTGCGCCTGGCTGCCCGAAACGATGTCAGCTCCCGCAAGAGCAGCCTGCTGCATATCGTAAGCCAGAGCAGTATCCGGGAACCATCCGTAATCTTCATAGTGCTGAAAACTGGTAATGACTACATAACCCTGCGCTTTAAGCTCTCTAATTTGCTGATGCAGAAAATCAAGGTCACAATCCAGCGCGCCGGGTTCATTCTCTGTTGCCACGTTATAGCCGGCATGTTTGGCATTGCAGCCTGTAAAGGTAATTTTATTGCCGTTTACCTCGAAAAGGGCTGGCTTTTGGGCATTTTTGAGGTCAACCCCTCCTCCATAAGTCTGCCAGCCAAGGGAGTGATACAGATCCACCGTTGCCCTGGCAGCGTCATAGCCCCAATCCACAAAATGATCTCCGGTTAGATCCACCACATCAGTACCGATATCTTCAAGCACCTTATTGTAGGAAAGTGCAGAACAAAAGCGCATGCTTTGGGTAACAGGGTTAGGGTACGGGCAATCCTCTGCGTATGATACTTCGTTGCTTACATGCGTAATATCAGCCGCACGCAGTATCGGCCCAATAATTGCGGCTGGTTTATCCACGCCTTCCTTTTCCATGGCATATGCGGTCGCTCGCACAAGCGCCGTGGTTCCGGTTAGGATCACTGTGCTCAGTTTTTGTGGGTCGCGGTTCGTATGGGGCAAGATTTTTTGCAATTCCGCCAGAAACGCGGGATGGGCGCCTTCGCCTTCGATGCCGATATGAGCCAGAAGGGGATAATGTTCAGGCTCAAAATCCTTATGCAGGGGCGAATGGCCATCCAGGCTGATGACCTTCCAGCGCGGTTCAAGCGCCTCAAAGGGAACCACCGCCCAGGTATTGGGTGTTTGCCAGGCATAATCCAGCAAGGCACCTTCGGCTTGCACGTTCACTACCCCTTTGAGTTCACCAAACAGGGAAACAAGAGCTGCTTTGGTAGAGGCACTCATTGCCAGCTGTTTAAAGGGCTTTTCGGTAATACCTTCCCAATACTCTTTAAACTCTGCTGTGCTGAATTCATCATTAACCGTATTAAAAGGTGCAACCAGAGCGTAAACCCAATCTGCCAGAGAACTGGATTGACTAAAACCTATATTGACCCTCTTTTGCAGGTCAGATAAGCAGGGCCACTGCCCGGCAAACTCTTTAAGGACATAAAGAATATCCGCCGGCAAATCCTTAGCTAAGCTAAGGCAAGGTGGGGGAAGCGTTGGGACAGGCAAAACGGCAGCAGTGGGCGCAGGGCTTGGTGAGGGCTCAACAGGCAAAGCGGAAGGGCTTGCCTGGCTCACAGTGCCGGGGGCCTCCGAGCCAGAAAGGGGCAAAGCATTTTGCCTGCCTAAAGGCAGCCCGGCGCATGCCTGCAGTAAAAAAAGAAAAACCAGAAATGGGCTTGCCACAAGCCCTAAAAAGTGCTTTTTAAAATTCATAGACATTCTCTTTTCGCTTAGTATTCTACTCGCAAACGCCTCAGCGGGCAGATTTTTAAAAGCAGGGGCTTTTATAAAAGGTTAGTTTCCTGAAAAATCTGCCTATCCTTATTCAGCCAGACAGTAAAGTGTTCATTCAGAAGCTATAAAAGTTTATGGAAGCACCCCTTTCATTTCAATTTTCCATAAATCCGTCCAGGCACCGGCAAAGGCCAGCCGAGGTTTGCGCCTTGCCCGTTGACTTTTGGGGTCGCTTCCCATACACTTAATCCATGCTTGCCCACGTCCATTCCTGCGCAGTGATTGGCCTTGAAGGCGAAATTGTGGATGTGGAAGTTGATTTTGGGCAGGGCCTTCCCCATATGGCCATCGTTGGCCTGCCGGATGAAGCCGTTAAAGAATCACGTGAACGTGTTTACTCCGCTATCAAGAATGCAGGCCTCACCTACCCCCGCAAAGCGCTTACTGTTAACCTCGCGCCCGCAACCTTGCGCAAAGAAGGGCCTTCCTTTGACCTACCCATCGCCATTGGTGTGCTGATTTCGGGAATGCAGGTTCCTCAGGCAGCGGTTCAAGACGCGCTGATTATTGGCGAACTTTCGCTGGATGGCGGCGTGCGTCACGTGCGCGGCTTGCTGGCGATGGCTGCCGCCGCCAGGGCTGCAGGGTATAAACGCCTTTTTGTTTCGGTAGATGACGCCCCGGAAGCAGCCATGATCCCTGAGATAGAGGTTTACCCTGTGCCTAATCTGGGTGCACTCTACAAACACCTTACCCAAAGCGAACAGCTTAGCCTGGCCAACCCCAGGAATTTGGAGAACGAAGCTGAATTAAGTTTTGAAACAGATTTTGCTGAAATTCGCGGGCAGGAACAGGTAAAGCGGGCTATGGAAGTAGCCGCAGCCGGAGGACATAACGCCCTGATGGTCGGCTCTCCCGGTGCGGGCAAAACACTGATTGCGCGTGCCTTACCCTCTATTCTGCCTGCTCTAAGTTTGGAAGAATCTCTGGAAGTCACTAAAATCTACTCTATCTCTGACCTTCTGCCAAAAGGCACCGCCCTCATCCGGCAGAGGCCGTTCCGCTCGCCCCACCATACGATCAGCCATGCCGGCTTGGTTGGCGGCGGCAATGTGCCGCATCCCGGTGAAATTTCTCTGGCACATCGCGGTGTGCTTTTTCTGGACGAATTGCCGGAATTCGGGCAGCGCATTTTAGAGGTGCTGCGCCAGCCCATCGAGGATAAAAAGGTTACCATCAGCCGCGCCAACGGTACCCTCACCTTCCCCGCCGATTTTATGCTGGTTGGCGCCATGAACCCATGCCCGTGCGGCTATCAAGGGGACCCCATCAAACCTTGCACCTGTTCAAACAGCAGCATTCTTAATTACCAGAAAAAAATTTCAGGCCCGCTTTTGGACCGCATTGACATCCATATGCATGTGCCTCGGGTTGAATTTGAAAAACTGAGCTCGCTGCGTGTGGGCGAGTCTTCACAGGCAATACGGGCACGAGTAACCGCCGCCAGAGCACGCCAGATTGAGCGTTACCAGGGCACCAGCCTTTTTACCAATGCAGATATGGCCCCGGCTGAAATCCGCCGGTACTGCAAACTGGATGAAGCTTCTGCCAAACTAATGCAGTTAGCCATGCAGCGCATGCAACTGACGGCGCGCGGTTATCATCGTGTGCTTAAACTTGCCCGTACCATTGCAGATTTGGCAGGCCAGATAAATATCACGCAAGAAAATCTGGCAGAGGCGCTTCAGTACCGCACACAACAAAGCGAAATTTAATTTCAGACCTGGCTTTTTTGCTCTCGTTTATAATCAAACCATGGCAAAAACAGTAAAAGGGCGTGAAAAGACTTGGGAAATTCAGGAACTCTTGGGGGAAGGTGATGCCGGCCAGGTGCTTCGCGTGAGCAGTGACAACGGCCATCTCAAGGCCGTGATGAAGCGCCCTGTACAAAACGTCTCAGGCGGAACCATCCTGCGCCAGGCCAGCCAAATTGAAAATGAAAGCCTCATCCTGCATGCTTTGGAAGGGCTCAACGCCAGCCATGCTGGCATCCATGTTACCGTTCCTCTGCTGCTGGACCGCAGCATTGAGGGCACCTCACAGACCGCCAATCTTTTTATGATTACGCAGGAAGCGCCGGGCACGCCCATTGCGGGGATCCTCAAGGGCATTGTGCGCGGGGATAATGTTATATCTCAGGTTCTTGTGCTCAGAATTTTAGCTGGGCTTCTGCAGCTTCTCAAAGCGGTGCACGCCAAGGGCTTCATCTGGAATGATGTAAAGATGGAACACGTCTATTGGGATGAAAGCAAGAACAGCTTCTGCTTCATCGACTGGGGCAACAGCCAGGAAGTGCAGGGAGACGCGCAGGAACAAGCAAACCGTTTCAGACTGGACTATCAACAACTCTTTCCCGAAGGGGTTTTGCTCATCCGCCAGACCGCCCCTGAACTCATTCAGGAAATTGGCTGGCCGTTGGATGGCAAACCGCTTTCAGATAATGAACTCATTCAGCTTCAATTTCGGGTGGAGTATGCCGCAGAATATTTCTCTCATCGCGTTATTGAATATCAGCTTCTTTTCAGAAAGAACCTTGAACAAATTTCTGATTTACAAGGCCTGCAAGATTTGCTTTCACTGCGCAGCGCGCTCGCCCGGATGGGCGTGAAAGTAGATGATGATCTGGCACTTCAGGCAGGCCGCCAAGCTGCCCTTGCCAGCATCGCGCTTAAAGATTATGCCTCAGCAGAACAAGCCGCTCAACTATTATTGCAGGAACTTCCCAACGAAAAAACCGGGAATTGGCAGAGCGTTGCCATGCTTTTTAAGGCGGCCTCGTTAACGTCTGAAAGCGTTTTTTCAATCCTTTTGGAAGCTGCCATTAAAGGTGAGCGACAAACTTTTCTCTGGCATTTAATAGCCTTGCCCGAAGCGAGGTTACCCTTAGGCCTTCGTTCGCAGCTTATATTGGCAGCGCGGATCTTGTGGCAAGCCAATGCGTCGCTTCAGCCGGCTTGTAAAGAAGAACTGACGCAGTATGCGGATGAACTGCACATGATGGCGCTGCGTTCCGAACGCTTTGCAACCCCTGAGGAAGTAAAATCAGAAATTAATCGCGTTTCCGCTCAGATAGACCCCCTTCTTGCCAATTGGCAAAATCTGCCGGAAGGCCGCCAGCTTGGCTGGCAGGCTTTGGCAGTAAGAGAAGCCATCCAAAGCACACCTATCCGCCCACAGGCAAACTTAAACCAAGCCCTTAACCTGCTTCTTGGCAAGATACGCCAGCTTTACAAAGCCTGGGAAGCCAAAGAACTTGGGAATGTAAAAACAGAATTGGGTGAATTACTGCTGCTTGACCCCAGCCAGGCTTATTTGCTGGACGTTGAAGCCGAGATTAGCAAGCTTGAAGCATGGATGGTCCAATTAAAGGAAGGCCCAAAAGGGCAGGTTTCCATCAATGAATTCGCTAAAGAACTTACGGAAGGCTTCCCGAAAGCCCATTTTTGGTTGGGGCTGCCAGCCTGGCTGCAAGACCTTTGGGAAGAGGCAAGCACTCTTGCCCAAGGCCAGGATATGCTTTCCCTCCAAAACAAAGCTGAGGCCCTGGCCTGGGAACTGCCTTGGCTGAAACTTAGCAGCTCCTTCGTAGAATTGCCAGCAAATTGGGTGCAGAATTTCTTAATGAACCCCGCCCAAAAGCAGGCTGTGGCAGACTTTCACCTTTGCATGCGTTCAGGCAAAGCTCCCGTGGTGGCGTTGGAAAACATTCATCAGATCATGCCTGCATTTTATAGTGGATATGTACAGATTTCTGAAGCCTTTGCTGCCTTATGGACTCAGTCACAATCTTCAAGTAAATTCCCGGAGCCAGAAAACTTCCCTCCAGAAGACAAACCCAACTTTCAGGAAGCCCTGCTGGCATTCAGAAAAATGGAAGAATGGAAAGAGCTAAACCGCCAAAACAGACCCTGGGCTTCTCCTGCTGCCCACGGCCCATTATCGCAATGGGTCACCGTGCAGGATCTTATCCAGGTACAGAAAGAGTGGCGCAACCAGATTCAACCGTTACTGGCGCTCATTAAACAGAAAGAATGGGAACGCCTGCCTGATTCAGATTCGGAAACCCAAGCGCAAAACCTTCTTTTGAAGGCTTGCCACCATTTGATGATGGCCAATCAGGAGTGGAAGAAAATACCCAACCAGGGCCTCTACAGCGAATTGATTCGGGAATTGCAATATCAACTCGAAACAGCACAGAACGCGTTTTTCAAGTACTGGAAATCACTTCAGCTTTCTGAAAAGCTTTCCATGCGCTGGCTGGCAGAGGAGCATCAGCCCATCTTCAGCAATACCAACCATACCATGTTGCAGATGATTCGCCACCTCAAAAATCTGGCCATGGCCTTTGAGGTGGTAAACACGCCTGAAATGGCCCGTACCCGCCTGGCACATAACAGCGCCGGAGACTTAATGTTCAGCCTGGTGCAGCTGCTTGACTTATTTGAAAACCCCAGCCACCGCCAAACAGTGCTGCGCGACTGGCAAAAACAATATCTTGACCTGCAGCAACGCATGGACAGGCAATCCATTATTGATGGCATCCGCTCCATCGAATCCATTCATCCATTGCTGCCCTGGTTTGATGAACTTGTGCGCCGCGATGCCGATTATTTCAATCAGCCGCTTATTCAGGATTAATCCTTCGGCTTAGAGCCAACCTTATATTATTTAATATTGGTGTGCTTTTTATCTATCCCATGCACAGAAGCCTTATTCACCCGCTTTAATGACCTTGCAATGTGCAAACATCAGCCTGCGTTTCGGGGCGCGTAATGCCTCTGCAATAATGGTAAAATCAACTTTTGTATCATGGAGATTTATGCGTGAAGACAGGTTAGACCCCAAAACCGGATTGTACCTTGGCGAACCGCTGGATACCTGGCTGACAGCCTCCCAGCAAGATTTTGCCATCCCTGAAGCCGGCGGCTCCAGCGCCAGAGTCTTTTTGCTTAAAAGCGCATTGCCTACCCTGCCTTACAAACGGGAACCCGCCTTCAAGGTGATGCGCAGGGATAAAATTCAATACGCCAAGCCGCTTTTTCGAGAAGAGTATCAGATTTTGGCCGGCCTGCGCGGTATGGGCCAACTTACGCAAATGATTGAAGGCGGTTTCTTTCTGCCTGACCCTTCCAGTGTTTGGCCGGCAGAAATAGCTCCGCTTACCAAACCCATGGAAAATCAAGGCTCTGGCACCCAGGTTACCGGCAAACTGGCGGTATTCAACCCAGACGAGGTTGAGCAAATTCTGGAAGAATTTGACGAACGCATCAATGATGGCTGGCTGCCTTTTCTCATTTTGGAAAGGCGTTGGGAAGACAACCTTTATCTGCTTTGTGACGCAGGTTACACCCGCGGAGAGTTCATCCGTAACTTCAGCATGAAGCAGGCTTTGGATATCTCACGCCAGATTTGCGGGCTTCTGGAAGAGGCACATTCCCGAGGGGCAACTTATCTTGATCACAAGATTTTGCACTATTACTGGAATGATCTGCGCCAGCAAGTTATCATGATTGACTGGAACATCGGGCATTGGAACCCTACGGATTTCAAACCCGAAATCCAGCAGGCGGATATGGTGCAATTCAGCGCCCGCGCGCTTTCGCATATCTTCACGGGCAGGCAGGCCCCCGGCAGTGCAGCCGTAGGAGCCAACAGGCCGGAAGATATTGCCAATTCACCCAGCCGCTTTAAAGCCTCTTATTCTTTTGATGTGCAAAACCGGCTGAATGCGGATGAAATGAAGTTCTTAGAAGCAGCCCTTGAAGGAGCTTATAAAACACCCGCAGACATGAAGGAAAAACTGAATGAACTATATCTCAAGAGATCTTAAACACCATCAGAAAGGGCAGCATGATTTCTGATCTGATTTCACAGGCCAAAGCGGCCATTTCAAACAAAAACCCCAACATTGAGGGACTTGACCAGGCAGAAAGCGCTCTTTCAACCTTTCTGGAAGCGCTTGCAACCAAACGCATTGCTGAAAACGTTGACATAGATGACCTTGAAGAGGCTAACCGCCTGTTGAGAGAAATCCGCCGGGAGCGCAGCCGCAGGCTTGCCAGCCCACAAGGCTTCAGCGCACCTGCCAATAACCTTTCAGAGCCAGCCCCCATTGCGGCAGAGCGAAAACAGGTCTCCGAGGCCATTCCCTCTGAAGCAGCTGCAGGCCCTTCTATTCCTGTGCCAAAACCAGCCTCTCCTTTGCAAAGTTCCGTGCCAGAGCCGGTTTCGTTTTCTCCCACAGCAGAAACCGAAAGCCCGCCCTCAGCTTCTCCCCCAGCGGAGCATGAGCAGCCGCTGCCTCCAAGCCTGGCCGCACAAGCGCCTGCCCAGGTAACACGCACCAATCTACGTTCTTCCGATGAAGGCGGCGTGGATTCGCTCAGGCGGTTCTTCTCATCCAGCCATGACCCTGAAGCGGAAAGGCTGATGGATCAGGCAGAAGAAGCCTTTTATAAGGGCAATTACCAAACAGCCATTCCGCTTTATGAAAAAGTAATTCAGATGGAGCCCGGCTGGTCACGTGCGCAGGAACACCACACCGAAGCCGAAGAATATCTGCGTTCGGGCAATATTCCTTCCGTGGCACTGCCCCCCGAAGCGGGCAAGGCTTATGGCAAGGCTCAATCCGCCGCACGTGTTTTCCGTTACAAAGTAGCCCTGGATTACCTCGAAGATGCCTTTGACCACTTGCAGGAAGCCGGCATCAAACGCTGGCGAGAAGGCGAAGAGTTACGCCATGACCTGGAAAATCAGATGCAGGCCTACGATGTTTACAAAGACGGCCTTAACCTTCTGGCACAGGGAGAGCTGGCAACTGCTCTCGGCAAAATCCAGACCGCGGCCAGCGCCGTAGCCATCCCTGAATACATCGATAAAGCAGCCGAAGTACGGGCAGATATCGGCACCATCAATGACATCAGCGATATCGTCAGCCTGAGCGGCAAAGTTCCTGCCGGCAAATTAGCTGACGCCCGCGCAAAAATGGAACGTATCCGCATGAAATATGGGGATGTAAACCAGGTTTCGCGCCTGCGCAACAAATTGGATATGCTTATTCCTGCTACCATCCAATCCCTGCTGGATAATACTCACCGCCTTAAAAAAGACGCCGAAGAAGCACCCACCGTCAGTATTGCCAAGCAAAAAATTATGGGCGCCAGAGAAAACCTGGACCTTTTGCGGCAATTGGATGCCTACGATTCCGAAAGCCTGACGCTGGAAAACGAAATAAGCAACCTTGAAACGGACATAGAAACCCATGAAGACTCGATCAAGCGCGCGCAGGATGCCCTTAAAAACGGCAATAAAATACTGGCTTTTGATGCTATTGCCATTAGCCGCAAAGCTGGCCGGCGCTTCCCCCAGGATCCTAAGATTCTTGAACTTAAAAAAGGCTTTAATAGCACCTATGCTATCAGCGCTGTAGCCGCGCTCATTGCCCTGGGTTTATTGGGTTTTCTCATCAGCATTGGCGTGCGCAGCATCAAAGACTCCATTTACCGCCGCAATCTGGCGCTTACCCCCACCATCACACGCACTCCCACTATTACCCTTACCCCAACCATTACGCCGACCCCCACCAACACGCTTACGCCAACGCCGAATTATTCACCAACGCCCACCGATACAGTAACGCCCACCCCTATTGTTTCGGTGATGACGATGCGCGAGGTTTACATGCGAGAAGATTGCTACGATGAATACAAGGCTGTCAGTTTGATTCCGGAAGGTTCCATCCTTACCGTACTCAATCTGGGTGAGGCACGCTTTGATCGTTTCCGCAATGAATGTCTTTTTGTACAGTTCCGCGGCTCCGGGTTTACCAAAACAGGTTATTTGCTTAAAAAGGATCTTTCCCTTCCTTAATCAGAGGCTTTTGTATGCGAGACCTTGAATCAAGATATCAGGAATCCCTTGATTTCATCTACAGTTTTGTAGATTTCAGCATGAAAAGGCATGTGGATGATGCCCACCGTTTTTTCAAGCTGGACCGGATGAACGCCTTGGCAGCACTGCTTGGAGATCCTCAAAAAAGATACCCCTGCATTCACGTGGCCGGCACCAAAGGCAAGGGTTCAACAGCTTCCTTTATTGCCCAAGCCCTGATTGCAGCCGGATACAAGGTTGGCTTGTACACTTCGCCGCATCTGGTAGAAGAAACTGAACGCATCCGTGTCAATGGCGTTGACATCAGCAAAGCAGATTTTGTCGCTCTGGCTGAGAAGCTGCGCCCGCTCAGCGCACAGGTGAAAGAGGTAACCACTTTCGAGCTTTTTACAGGCATGGCCATGCAATATTTTGCCGACCAAAAGGTGGATATGGTGGTTTTTGAAGTGGGTTTGGGCGGCCGTTTGGATGCCACCAACATCATCAGCCCGCTTGTTTCGGTTATTACCTCCATTTCGTATGACCATGTGGCCGTACTTGGCAACACCCTTACCGAGATTGCCTTTGAAAAAGGGGGCATTATCAAGCCGGGTGTTCCGGTTGTCATTGCCCCGCAGACGGAAGAACCGCTTGATGAATTGCGGCGCATTAGCGTTGAGCGCAAAGCCCCTGGGGTTATCATGCAGCAGGATTTTCTGACAAAACCTTTGAGCCATAACCTTCATTCGCAATGTTTCAGCCTGCAATGCCTGCAACAACCCGCGGCATATTCGGCAGTTTCAATGGCTAAAAAGGCGCAGCTTTTTGAAATTCCCTTATTAGGGCTACATCAGGTGCAAAATGCCTCAACTGCTTTTGCCGCTCTTGAAATTGTTCGGCAGAAAGGCTTTAAAATCAGCCTGGCGCAGATCCGCCGCGGCTTTAGAGAAGTGATTTGGCCCACCCGTTTTGAACTGGTGCGGGAGAAACCACCGATTGTGCTTGATTCAGCGCATAACGGTGACTCAATGGAGAAATTAGCCCAGAGCCTGAAAGAGTACTTTCCCCATTTGCCCTTCGTTTTGGTTTTTGGCTGTTCAGCCGATAAGCAGCTAAACGCAATGCTTGAAGCCATTCTGCCAAACGCAGAAAGGGTAGTGGCAACGCAAAGCCTGCATCCGCGTGCCAAGGATGCGCATGAACTGGCTGCACTTATTGCCGAGACCGGCAAGCCCGCAGAAGCCTTTTCGCTGGCGGAAGATGCCCTGGCCAAGGCATTGGAACTGGCCGGAGAAAGCAAAGGCATTCTGGTAACCGGCAGTATTTTTATGGCCTCTGCGGCCAGGGTAATCCTTGGCCAAATGGGCATAAGAAAATAAAAGGCCTTTGTGGTATCATCAGCCGTTCGAGGTACAAATGAATGATGAAGATTTTTACCCCTTCCCTTTGATGGAAAATCAGTTTAAATTGCCCAAATTTGCCAATTTTGAGGAATTAAATGCCATTAAGAATCGCAAGGCAGGCAAGGATGGGAGTTTTGCAGCACCTATTGTTTTTTTGCAAAATGTGGTGCTCTTCCCCAATACCATTACCCCGCTGAGCTTTAACTCCAAAAGCATGGCCATCCACCTGGTTGCCAACGCGCAGGCAGAAAAAACATCCCTGATTGGCTGCTATGAAGACCCTGAGGCTCTAAAAAACCAGAATCAGATGCAATGCCTTCCGGTTGGTATTGAATTTGTACCCAGCCGCATCAACGAAGATGACCCCGACGCGCCAAGCGCCCTGCTGCAAGGCAGGCGGCGCGTGCAAATTCTGGAAATGTCAGAAAATGAAGGGCTTATTTTTTGCAGGGTAAAACCTGTGCGCGAAAGCCAGCGCATCAGCAAAGAAACCAAAGCGCTCATGCGCCTTTGCGTTAAACAATTTGCAAAATATCTTGAGATGGAAGAAAACGGCCAGGAAGAAGTGCTGCTTTTTGCGGAGGGCGCCGAAACCCCTGGCGAATTGGCAGACTTCATCAGCTCTACGCTGGAACTTGAGCACGAGAAACGGCTGGACTTGTTGATGGAATTGGATGGTCTGACACGATTAAAGCAGGTGGCACGCTACATCACCGCTGAAATTAACATGCTTGAGCTTGAAGAAGAGATTCACAATCAGGTGCAGAGTGAGATGGACCGTTCCCAGCGAGAAAACTATCTGCGCGAACAAATCGCCAAAATGCAGCGTGAAATTGGGGATGGAAAATCAGCTGACCCCGAAATTTTGGAGCTGCAGCAGAAAATTGAAGCCGCCAAACTGCCCCCCGAGGCACAAAACGCGGCGGATAAGGAATTTGCCCGGCTGCGCAGCACCCCTTCGCTTTCGCCCGAAAGCGGCATGATTGAAAACTACCTGCAATGGCTGGCTGATTTGCCCTGGAATGAAAAGGCTGAAGACAATTTGGATATTAAAAATGCCAAAGCAGTGCTGGATTCAAACCATTACGGCTTGAAAAAGGCCAAGGACCGTATTCTTGAGTTTCTGGCGGTGCGCAGCCTTAAACCGCGCCGCAGCCATCAGCCTATTCTTTGCTTTGTGGGCGCACCCGGAACGGGCAAAACCTCTCTGGGGCGCTCGATTGCCGAAACCATGGGCCGCCGTTTCGCTCGCATGTCGCTGGGCGGTGTGCACGATGAAGCTGAAATCCGCGGGCATAGACGCACCTATATCGGCTCAATGCCCGGGCGCATCCTGCAAACGATGCGCAAGGTGGCGGTAACCAACCCTCTGCTGATGCTGGATGAAATTGATAAACTGAATGCCGACTTTCAAGGCGACCCGGCTGCCGCCTTGCTTGAGGTGCTTGACCCGGAACAGAATTTTGAGTTTACCGATCACTATCTGGATGTCCCTTACGACCTCTCCAATACGCTGTTCATTACCACAGCGAATACTACCCAGAACATTCCCCCGGCACTGCTTGACCGCATGGAACTGATTGAATTCCCCGGCTATGCCGCACAGGAAAAAATTGCCATTGCCAGGCAGTTCCTCATTCCAACCCAGATGGCGGAAAACGGGCTGGAAGGCGAAACCATCCACTTCAGCGATGATGCCCTGCAGACACTCATCGAAAGTTATACCTATGAAGCCGGGGTGAGAAGTTTTGAACGCCAGATTGGGGCGGTGCTGCGCAAAATTGCCTTGCTGAAAACGCAGAACCAGCCCCTTCCGGAAACAATCCATAAAGAAGACCTGCAGCAGTATCTGGGGCCGGTTGAATACTTTCCGCTGGTTGCAGAACTGAAAGATGAAATTGGGGTAGCAACCGCGGTTGCCTGGACGGAAAACGGCGGCGAGATTATGCCGGTGGAAGTGCTGGTAATGCCTGGCAAGGGCAACCTTCAAATTACCGGGCAGGTAGGGGAAGTAATGCAGGAGTCCGCTCAGGCAGCACTTTCTTACCTAAAATCGAAGACGGAAGTTTTCAAGATTCCTGAAGATTTCTTTGAGGATTACGATTTTCACATTCATGTGCCCGAGGGTGCCATCCCAAAGGATGGGCCCAGCGCAGGCATTACGATGGCACTGGCAATGACTTCTGCTGTTCTTGGGGTACCCGTGCGCAGAGAACTGGCCATGACCGGAGAAATTACCCTGCGCGGGCGGGTACTGCCCATCGGCGGGGTGCGCGAGAAGGTGCTGGCTGCGCAGCGTTCCGGCATTAAGACCATGCTTCTGCCGTCCAAGAACGAAAAAGACCTTGAAGAGATCCAGCAGAATGTGCGCAAGGAACTGCAGTTTCACTTTGTTGAGCAAATGGATGAAGTGCTGGAGTTTGGGCTGCTTTCCAAGCCACTTTTCAGCCGCGTGCTTTCGAGCCATAAAAAGCGCAAGAAGGATGAGCAGGATTAACGCATTTAGGAACACCCGTCTTATGTGGGTGTTTTTTATTTCTCACGGGTTTTGTTTGGCATAAAGGGAGGAACTTACCAATGAAGCAAAGATTGCTGTAATAGGTTTCTGGTTACCAGTTAGTGTGGGTTGGAACGCTCGCTCTTTTTGAAGTGGATGTGCTTTAGGAATACGGTGAAAGGGAAGAAGCCAACCAAGAACCAAAGGCCAGATGCTTCCCTTTGGTCAGCATGACGAGAAGCGGGTGGCGTGTGGAACAGGCGATAAGTAAGCTGCCAGGGACCTTTCCGCATGCGGAAAGGGGTATACGGAAAGGGGGGGGTACGTGCGGAAAGGGTACCTGCCAACGAGGAGAGCAGGTTATGAAAGGTGTTTATGAGTGCAGAAAAAATGACAAAAGGCCAGATGCTTCCCTTCGGTCAGCATGACGAGGTGTTGGGGTGATTCAGGTCCTTTCATCGCTCCAACTACTCATTCCCACCCGTTACCCTGAACGCAGTGAAGGGTCTGGCAGTTTTTTTAGTCAACATCACAGGCCAGATGCTTCCCTTTGGTCATCATGACGAGGAAGGTGGATTACGAGAAAGTACAAAAGGCCAGATGTTACCCTTCGTTCAGCATGACGAGGGTGGACAGATGTTTCGGTGCATTCAACATATGCATACCCAAAGCATAGGCATTCAACCGTCTTTGTAATGCCTGAATGGCAAAAATACTTCGCACATGGTTAAGTATCAAGTTAATGTCAAATTTTGATGATTCCGCAGGCATCGCCCAGGTATTCAAAGTGCCTTATGGCCGCCTTTTGCAAACTTGTGTTTTGAGGATAATCTTTGAGCGCATGGAAGCGACGGCCATAAATCGCTTTAATGGCAGGGTCTCTATCGTTCACGGTACCAATGATCTCAAAACGCCTGGCAAAGTGCATAATATGGGAATCCAGACTAAGGAAATGCCTTAAACCCGGGTACAAAAGCCATGAATAGCAGTGAAAAGCACGAAAGTTTTGCTCAGGAAAAACCTTTTGAAAAAAAAGCCTAGCTTCATCAAAAGCGGCATCAACCAAAGCAGGAGACAAATAAGCTCCCTTTTGAATATGCACATTGATGACAGGCGTTTTTTCGGGCAGGTTCATCTTTGCTTCAGGAATATAACGCATATAGTACCTGCCAAGTAAAGTCTCATCCAGATAGATCATAAAAAAGCGTTGAAATTGCAAAGGCCCTAACTTAAAAATATGCACATTTTCAAGATGGCGGAACCAGGTTACGTCACTGCATTCCAGTCCGTGTTTTCCGGTTTTTTGATAATACAGGCTTTCCCTTAGGGTGAGATCGCAGATGGTATCCGCAAAGATTTTTTCGGGTACTCCTTTGGCAATATAACGCCTGCGAATATCCATCAGCCTGTAAATAAGTACAAGCAACCTGGTAAAGGGTCTCCTCCGGCATAAAGGAAATGCTGGGCCATACCCCGCGTAGGCACCCTGAGAAAGGCAGTCAAGCTCCGCAGAATGCGCCTCTATATAATCCAGGACCTGCGACTGCAAGGACGAATCCATTTGCATTGCCTTCAAAATGCTTTCAAAAGAATCGTTTATTCCAGCCTCCATGCTCTTGTTTACGTCAGGGAATAGAAAGTAAAAATATAAGGCAGGCCAACTCAACAAAGACAATTATTGGGATATGTAAAAAATGCTTCAAAAGCGCAAGGCGCGCAAAAATCAGTGGAAAAGTTTTTCGTGATATCAGTTATTTCAGCGATCTTCGTGATCTTGCTCGGAGAGTTCAGATTGCAGCACCTTGATGCCATTTTGAACCTGGTTAACAACCTTATCCAGCTCAAGCTGCAATTTTTGCAAGGTTTCAACCACATACCTATCCGCATCGGCCTGAATTTGGGCGGCGTTCTTACGAGCTTCTTCTGCCAAGAGGTCAATCTTTGCCTGCGCAGCCTGATACACATCACTTTTTTCCACCATTTTTTCGCTCTTATCGCGGGCGATGGTAACGGTGCGGTTAGCCTCTTCCTGGGCCTGGGCAAGAATGCGATCCTTCTGAGCCATGATTTGCTGGGCTTTTTTGATGTCGTCCGGGATGGATATGCGCATCTGGTCAATAATATCCATAAAGGCGTTTTCATCCACCATGACGTTATGAGTCAGCGGAATAGGTTTGCTGTTGTTGAAAAGCTCTTCAAGGCGGTCAACCAGATGCAAAATATCCATAAGATGCTCCGTAGATATTGTTAATTGATATTAAAGTTTATCACGAAAATAGTAATAAACGGTTTCTCAGCATGCCAAGGTTCATCAAAAGCTTCTCAATAAAAGCAGCCCGCCCCTTTGCTTACGCGCAGAACTATATTGAAACAGCGTCCTTAAGATTGTACTTTCCATCCAGGGCTTTAACGACCAGCGGCGGCACCATACTGGAAACATCCCCGCCCAGAGACGCAATTTCTTTTACCGTGGAAGAAGAAATGAAAGTGTTTTCCTCAGCGGTGATGAAAGCGATTGTATCGATTTCTTTCTGCAGGCGGTGGTTTGCCAAAGCCATACGAAACTCATATTCGTAATCAGAAAAAACCCGCAGCCCGCGCACGATAGCCTTGGCATTAATCTCACGCGCAAAATTGATGGTAAGCCCACTGTAACCGGTGACTTTAATATTTTTATATGGTTTAAGGCATTCCTTTACCATGCGAATGCGCTCAGACGGGCTGAAAAGCAAATTTTTGGAAGGCCTGTCATAGACCGCCACCACGACCTCATCAAAAATCTGGGAAGCCCTGCGGGCGATATCGATATGCCCCAAATGGATGGGGTCAAATGAACCGGGAAAAACAACTTTTGCCATCAGCTAAGATCTCCTTTTTTGTTCATTGAAGGCCAAAATTCTTCCATGGCCAATTGGAGGGCATGGTTCTGGGTTGATTCTAACGCAGGATCGCTTTCGAAAAGTTTTTCGGCAATGGTTCTGGCCTTGCTGATAAGACGCAAATCTGCCAGATTAGCCATGCGCAGGTCCGCAAAACCAGCCTGGCGGGTGCCCAGAAAGTCTCCGGGGCCGCGCTGTTCAAGGTCTTTTTCCGCCAAGACGAAGCCATCCGTTGTTTGAGTCATTACACGCAGGCGCTCGTTTTGCCCGGCATCATCCGTGGTTGGGATCAGAACACAAAAAGACTGTTCTTGCCCGCGCCCAACCCGGCCCCGGAACTGATGCAACTGCGCTAAACCAAAGCGATCCGCACCCTCAATGACCATCACGGTAGCGTTAGGCACATCCACCCCCACTTCAACCACCGAGGTTGAAACCAAAATATCATATTGCCTGTTGCGGAAAGCGAGCATCACTTCGTCTTTTTCAGCAGGTTTAAGACGACCGTGCACCAAACCTACGCGCAAATGCGGAAATACTTCCAATGCCAACCTCTGTTGCTCTTCGACAGCAGCCTTTGCTTCCTCATTTTCGCCCTGCTCTACCAGAGGGTAAATAATAAAGGCCTGGCGCCCCTCCTTTACTTGCCGCTCAATGAGGGAGTAGGCTGTTTGGCGGGCCGCAGGCATAAGAACGGTGGTGCTGATTGGTTTGCGGCCTAAAGGCATTTCATCCATCACGCTGACATCCAGATCTCCGAACACGGTCAATTGCAATGAGCGCGGAATAGGTGTAGCCGTCATGACCAAGAGATGCGGATTGCCGCCCTTCTGCCTAAGCGCCGCACGTTGTTCCACCCCAAAGCGATGCTGTTCATCCACCACTACCATTTGCAGGTTCTTAAATTTTACAGGGTCTTCAATGAGGGCATGGGTGCCGATGAGCATTTTTAGACTGCCCTCTTCAAGATTCTTTAAAAGCTCCCGGCGTTCTTTCTTTTTGGTATCGCCAGTAAGCAAGGCAATTTCATCCGGATGCAAAAAAGAAGGCTTTTCATGATGGGGGTCGGCCAGCAGTTTCGTAAGGGTGCGCGCATGCTGTTCGGCCAAAATGCTGGTAGGCGCCATCAGGGCGGCCTGGCCTCCATTTTGAATGACCATCTGCATTCCCAAGGCTGCCACAGCCGTTTTACCGGAGCCGACATCCCCCTGGAGGAGGCGGTTCATCGGGCGGGAACGAGCCAGATCTTTGCGAAGGTCATCCACCGCACTCGCCTGGGCTTTTGTCAGTTTAAAGGGCAGGGCTGCAAAACGGCTTTGCAGCCACAGGTCGCTCACTTCATGAGGGGTACCGCTAAGGTTTTGCCAGTCTTGCTTTTGCCTGAGCACGCCCAACTGCAAAAGAAAAATCTCATCAAAGGCCAAGCGTCCCTGCGCAGCTTTAAGAGCCGTTTGGGTTTCAGGGAAGTGCACCTGGCGCAAGGCTTCATCCAGCCGGATGAAATCGCCCTGATCCAGAACGGATTCCGGAAGAAATTCATTGACCTTGGGCACCCAGTATTGGAGGGTGTTGTAGATGGTTTTCCTCAGCCATTTTTGGGAGATGGATGCCGTTAGCGGGTAAACCGGCACAATGCGGTTGGTGTGGAGCTGCTGCTGGTCAATCTGTTCATAATCCGGTTGCATAATCACCAGGCGGCCCATGTAGCTTTCCACCTTTCCAGAAATTGAAATGGTGGTGCCTGCTTTGAGATAGCGAAGATGCCAATCCTGGTTGAACCATAGCAGCCGTAAACTGCCGGTGGAATCGCTGACCACAGCCTCCAACAGCTTTCTGCCATGTTTGGTGTTAAATATCTTTGCGGACTGCACCTCGGCCACAATGGTTACTTCTTCGCCGAAGAAAAGGTGAGCAATAGGCTTTAGTTGAGAATAATCCTCATAGCGGCGCGGAAAGAGATACAAAAGGTCTTTAATGCGCTTTACGCCCAATTTTTGAAGGGCCTTTGCCTGCTTGTCACCCACCCCGCGAATAACAGCCACAGGTGCGTTGAGGCCCACAGGGTCTGCAACACTTGGCAAGTTTTGGGCATTGGGAGCTTGTACACGGCGCTGACGGGGAGCCGGCGATTCATTTGGCAAAGACTCTTTTTGCTGAAGAGTTGCATTATTAGCAGGCTTTGCCTGTTTTTTGGGGAAAGTCTGCACAGGCGAAGCAAGCGCATTCAAAGGGGGAAGCGAAGCAGGGTTTTGCCCCAGCAGAAGGAAGATACCACTGAGGGCCTGGCGGCGTTCAAGCAGGCTATATTGAGGATATTTTTGCAGAACTTCACTAACCTGGCGTACCGCAGCTTCCGGCTGCCCCGCCATTCTGGCTTCGGTTGGCCAGGTTTGGTTGAGGCGATCCAAGCCACCGGTTACTGCCCTGTTTTGATAGCCCTGAGAGGCCTCAAAGCGCAGTATTTTCAAAAATCTTTCAAGATAAGATTGCATCATTTCAGACCTTAATGATACCTGTAAATATGCGCACGCCAAAACTGAGACTCTTTAAGCGTATTTTTACGCAATGAAAAAATCAGAACGCTTTTTACCAAGATTTCTGTCATAAAAATTTGAAAACTTGCCATTTACAGGCGCAGTATACGGGCATTTCCAGCCTTTTTTGGCTTGTATTCAGCGAGGGTATATGCTTTGAAAAAGCCCTCACTCCCAGAAAAGATATTTTCATGCTTTCACCCAAAACCATCATCAAGGGAAGGCAAGAATGTTCCATTGAGCAGTTCCAAACGTCCATTATAGCACTTATGTTCTTAGAGAATTCAGAGGCGCATTGCCTCACAAATAAAGTAACTATCCGAAATAACGTTGCCTCAAAATAGATGTAACTTACACGGTAATAAACAGCCGTGAGAAAGTCTATGATGAGCCAACAAAGTAAAAAAGAAATTATTGAACACACCAGAGCA
>JAYFRD010000012.1:0-31900 GCA_034926255.1 Anaerolineaceae bacterium
GCAGAGCTTATTCGAATATATCGAGGTTTACTACAATCGAAAACGAATGCATTCCTCGTTGCGTTTTATGTCTCCCATAGAATGGGAGGAATCTGCTCAAAAAAACCTTAACTTTGTGTCCAGTTAACCTTGACCATTCCACGAACTAAGGGGAACTCGTGTCCACTAAATTGTTGCCACCCCACACTGCGTTCAGGGTGACGCGTGGGAATTAGTATCTGGAGTGATGAAAGGGCTTGAAGTACCCAACCCCTCGTCATGCTGACGTAAGGAAGCATCCGGCCTTTTCTGTTTTGAGGCTTCAGCCAGGATGACTGCCAGACCCTTCACTGCGTTCAGGGTGACGAGGGGGAATGAGTATCTGGAGCGATGAAAGGGCTTGATGCATCCAACCCCCTCTTCATGCTGACGTAAGGAAGCATCCGGCCTTTTCTGTTTTGAGGCTTCAGCCAGGATGACTGCCAGACCCTTCAGTGCGTTCAGGGTGACGAGTAGGGGGTAGGCTTAGCTGGGACTCATTCATCCCTCGTCATTTTGAGCGAAGCGAAAAATCTAGCTTTTGGTTTTAGGGAGTACGAGACAGGTTCGGTTTCATGCATTAAAGGCCAGACCCTTCACTGCGTTCAGGGTGACGGGCTGGGGGAGGGTGAGCGTTTTCTGCAGCATGGTTTGAAACAATTTCAGGCGGACTTTTTAAGCCATTCCTTGAGGTCATCCGGGCGGATGGGCAGGTGGCAGATGCGCAGGCCGGTGGCATGGAAAATTGCATTGGCGATGGCGGGCGGGGTGGGGATGCTCACAATTTCTCCAATGCCCTTTGCGCCAAAGGGACCTTCGGGCATGGGGTCTTCCACAATCAGGTTGGTCATTGCGGGGGTATCCTGCATGCGCGGCAGCGGGTAACGAGCGGCGCAGTCAGAAAGAATGCGGCCATTTTCCACTTTGAACTCTTCCATCAGCCCAGTGCCTACGCCCATCACCACGCCGCCCTGGCTCTGCCCTTCGTAACCCAAGGGGTTGATAATACGCCCAGCGTCATTGGCGGTGAGCACCCGCAGCACCTTCATTTCTCCGTCAGCCTTGTTGATGCGCAGCTCAACCGCCTGCGCCGCAAAACTGAAGGCGATGTGAATCTTGCGGCCGTCTTCAAGATGTTCGGTGGCTGGGGCGTGGTAGGTCAGCTTTACGCTTCTTTCTTCAGGGCCCAGTTTTTCGTAAAGCTGGGCGAGGGAGAGGGATTTTTCAGCGTAGTGAATGCCATTCTGGTCCATGCTGAAGGCTGGCACGGGCAGGCCCCAAAGTTCAGCCGCTTTTTGAAAGAGACGCTCGCGCAGCTGCAAAGCGGCCAGCCGCACGGCATTGCCGGAAACAAAAGTCTGGCGCGAGGCTGTGGTTGGGCCGCCATCCAGGGTAAGTTCGGTATCCATGACAAAGACATTGATAAGGTAAAGGGGCAGGTGCAAAATTTCTGCGGCGATGATTTGCAGGGTAGATATCATGCCCTGGCCAAGCTCGGCTGCGGCTGTGCTTACCTGCAAGCGGCCGCCCGGCAGCAGCTTGACTTCTGCGCCGCTGAAGTCATCCGCACCGGCGCCCAAGCCGGTGTTTTTATAGGCACAGGCCAGGCCCCAAACCTTTAGATATTGCCGACCGTCTTGCGTATAGCTTTGTGGCTTAAAGGGCTGGTGCAGGCCCAGGCGGCCCCATTCTGCCTGAATGGCTTGCAGACAGGGCACGAGGCCGACGCTGCTTTCCAAAAGCTGGCCGGTATTGGTTTCTGTGCCCGGCCGCAGGGCGTTTTTAAGGCGCAGTTCCAGCGGGTCCATGCCCAGCTGCCCGGCCATTTGGTCCATGGCGCTTTCGATGGCAAAGGAAGACTGCATAACCCCGAAACCGCGAAAGGCACCGGCGGGAGGGTTATTGGTATAGGCAGCATAACAATCCGCAGAAACATGGGGAATAATGTAGGGGCCGCTGGAGTGGGTGGTAGCGCGGGTCATTACCTTATCGCCCAGGGAGGCGTAAGCGCCGGTATCGCCGTAGAGTTCTATTTCTGCCGCCAGCAGGCTGCCTTCCCGCTTGGCGCCGAGCTTTACACGGATGGAAGCGGCATGCCGTTTGGGGTGCACCAGCATACTTTCGCGGCGGGTGAACAGCAGCTTAACGGGGCGGCCTGTGGCCCGGGCAAGCAATGCGGCATGGATCTGGCCGGCAATATCCTCTTTGCCGCCAAAGCCGCCGCCGGTGCGCTGGCCCAAAACGCGCACATCTTCTTCCGGCAGGCCGAGAGCCTGGGCAATTTGCTGCCTGTCGGCATAGGGGATCTGGGAACCGGTATACACCTCCATTTTTCTAAGCTTTGGAGGGTCTCCGGTCGGGGCTGGGGTTGCATGGAAGAGCGGAACGGCGATGGAACATTCCGGTTCCATGAAGAAGTGTTCAGCAAAGGGGGTGGTGAATGTAGATTCAATAACGAGATCTGATTGGGCAAAACCTTCTGCCACCGAACCTTTGCGCACCTGAATATGTTTGAGCAAGTTGCCCTGCGGGTGAAGCTGCGGCGAGGAGGGGCCAAGCGCCTGCTGCGGGCTGGTGATGGGGGGCTGTTCCTGAAGGTTTGCCTCCATCAGCGTGATGGCTTCATCCGCAATGGCCTGGGTTTCAGCGGCTACCAGAGCCAGGGCATCGCCCTGATAGCGCACACGCTGGCCGAGGCCAACCAGAATGGGCCAGTCTTGACGGTAGAGGCCGTGGTTGTGGGCGGCGGGCAGGTCTGCTGCGGTGAGCACGGCGTGAACGCCGGCCAGGGCTTGGGCGTTGCGGGTTTCAAGGCCCTGCAGAATGGCAGAGGGCAGGCCAGCCCTGAGCACGCGGGCGTAAAGCATGCCCTCAAAGCGCAGGTCATCCGTGAATTTGGCGGAGCCGCAAGCCTTGGCGACGGCATCCGGGCGCATGGCCGGCTTGCCCACATGGCTGAAAGACTCATCAGAGTGGCGGTAATGCTCAAAAAAGGCGGGTTGGGGAATGGGCTGGCCGGTGCGCAGGGCAAGTGCTGCGGCCTGAATGGCCTCTTCAATGAGCTGGTAAGACCCGCAGCGGCAAAGCACCTGATTCATCGCCTCGCGAATCTCTTCGCTGGAAGGGTGCGGGTGAGCCTGAAGCAGGGCATAAGCCTGTATGAGCTGGCCTGGGGTGCAAAAGCCGCACTGGATGGCCCCATAACGAATGAAGGCTTCTTGCAGGGGGTGCAGGGTGTGCAGGTTTTCGCCGAAGGCGCCGCGCAGTTCGGCCTCATCTGGCTGGCAGGGAGGGCGCTTGAGGGCCTTGGCCAATTGGCGCAGGCCTTCTACGGTGATGATCTTTGTGCCATCGGCTTTTTGGGCAGGGGTAATGCAAGAGCGGGTAGGCTTGCCATCCATGAGAACCATGCAGATGCCACAGCGGCCCTCACCGCAACCCACTTTGGTGCCGGTGAGGCCGAGATCCCTGCGCAGGAGGTCTGAGAGTTTATCTCCGGGGAGAGGCTCCAGCGTGTTAGGACTTCCATTGACTATACACTGTATTGTCATGCAAAGCTATTATACTTTCAGCGGAGCCGCCGGGGGATTTTATGATGGAAATATCGCATTTTTTAATTGGTGGGACGAACGAGGGGCAAAAGAAGCTGGGGAAAGTCGGTAATGATGCCATTAACACCAGAGTTGATCAGAGCTTTCATGACTAATTCATCATTCACCGTCCAAACGTTCAGTTGAATACCCTGGTTACTGTACTTCTTAAGGCTTTGGTAATTCCAGGCTGTATATTTGGGGTTAATGCCTTCCACGGAGTTTTTCTGCAGGTAGGTTTTTAGATTGGGGATGGGGTCTAAGGTAATTCGTTGGGTGACCAGGTTGGGGTCAAGTTCAGCAGCGCGGTCAAGCAGGTTTTGTTCAAAAGAGGAGATAAGCACCATGCCGTTGGTAATCATGCCCATTTCCTGCAGGAGGGCGATTGTTTTTTCAAGGGCTAGCAGAGAAAACTCATCGCTGCTTTGTTTTTTGATTTCGAGGTTTACCTTCCAATTAAGTCGTTTGGTCAGTTCCAATGCTTCACGCAGGGTAGGCACCCGCAGGCCTTTGAAGGACATTGTTTCTTCAAAGCTCACTTTTCCAGCTTCAATTTGTTTGAAGGGATCGCTGATGTTGTACCATATGCCGGCATCGAGCTCTTTTATTTCCGCCAGCGTAAAGTCATTGACGGTCCAGGGGTCTTTTTGGGGGAAGAGCTCTTCAGCGTTGGTTGTGCGCTTGAGGGTTTTATCGTGCATTAAAATTAGCTCGCCATCTGCGGTGATGGAAACATCCGTTTCCCAGAGGTCTGCGCCCAGGTCATATGCTTTTTGCGCGGCTGCCAACGTGTTTTCAGGGGCGAGGCTGCGGGCCCCACGATGAGCAATGACTAAAACGGGTGACGACTGAGAAGGCATGGCAGTTTCTTTTCTTTCAGCATTGTGCGCCGGGGAAGTGGCATCATGCAACGGAGCGCAGGCTGGGCTGAGCAGTGTAAAAAAGGGAATTATTGCTAAGGCGAACGCGTTTTTTTTCATTTTCGTGGGGTGAGCCTGATCAGGCTCACCCCAATTGCTGTTAGTGGTCTACTTGAAGTTCTCTTCGTACTCTGTCTTGAGCGCAGTTTCGGCTTTAAGCATCGCATCGTGAATGGGCATATTAGCTACCAGGGTTTCTTCTACCAAAATACGCAGAATTTCGGTTCCGCCGGCCAAAGAAATAACACTGGCCTGGGGGCGAGCAAACTGGAGTTGTTCCAAAGCGGCTGCGCGCTGGGGAACTTTGGCATAGTATTCTTTCACTTCCGCGGTGTCTTTGGCAGATTGGCTGATAGGCAAGTAGCCGGTTTTAACCACAATCTGGGCAATGCTGCTGGGGCTGGTAAGGAATTTCATCAGCTTCCAGGTTGCGGCTTGCTTGGCGGTATCTTTGGAGGTCATGGCGATAACAGAGCCGCCCACCGGCACCTCTTTTTTGACCTGGCCGGGGATCATTCCGGTGCCTACTTCAAAATCCGCTTTGGACATCAGGTTTGCCATGCTGCCGGTTGAACCAAAGGTCATGGCCACTCGCTTCGCCAGGAAGTCGCCTTGTGCTCCATCCTGGTCTACACCCGCTTTGCCGGTTTTGGATTTAAAGATCATATCCTGCCAGACCTGGAGGGCCTGCTCGGCTTCCGGTTTGGAGAGGTGAAGGTTAAATTCCGCATCTGAAACCTGGCCGCCATAGGCGTAAATGAGGGCCTGGAGGTACCAATGTGCGGTGGTGGTGGTCATCGTGAAGGAAACGCCCTGCTGAACGGGCTTATCACCTTCAATTTTGGTAAGTTTTTCAGAGAACTGTACAAACTCATCCCAGGTTTCAGGGGCTTTATCGGGCAGGCCGGCTTCGGCGAACATGGCTTTGTTGTAGTAGAGCAAGGGTGTGCTGCGCATATAGGGCATTGAATAAAGCTTGCCATCGTAGTAACCATCGGCCACAAAGCCTTCCACATAATCTTTGAGGTCCACGCCGTTTGCGGCATCATTAACAAAACTCTCAAGCGGAACAAGGGCACCATTTTTGGCAAAAAGCACCACAAAGGGGGAATCTAACTGAACCAAGTCCGGCACGGTGCCGGCAATCAAGGCTGCCTGCAGTTTTTGGAGCAATTCTCCGTATGCGCCCTGGAATTGCACCTCCACCTCCACTTCGTTCTGGGAGGCGTTGAATTGCTGAACGAGCTCATCCTGAATTTCTCCGGCGGCGCCTGTTAACGAACGCCAAAAAACAATTTTTGTTTTCGCGGCAGGTGCAGCAGGCTGGGCGGCTGTTGCTTCTGTGGGTTTTTCTGCCGGAGCGGCTTCAGTGGGGGCTGCTGTGGGCTGCGGGGCCTGCATTGGGGCAGGTGCGGCACAAGCGCCCAAAAAGAGCGTGAGTGCTAACAATACTGCTGTAAGTTTCGTCCAATGTTTTTTCATTACGTCTCCTCTTAGTATTTTATTTGATGATAAGGGCCTGCTTTAGGTCCCTATTTAACCTTTGATGGCACCAGCGGAGATGCCTTCAACCAACTGCTTTTGCGCAAGCACAAAGACGATGAGAATGGGCAGGAGTACAAAGAGGGAAGCTGCCATGAGGTGCTCGGGGCCGATGTTATATTCGGCGCTTCTTACCATAGCCAGGCCAACTGGAAGCGTGCGCATTTTTTCAGTATTAGTAACAATCAGTGGCCAGAGGTAGGCGTTCCATTTGCCGATAAAGACAAATAGAACCAGCGTAGCCAAAACGGGCCTGGCCAGCGGAAGGGCAATTCTGAGCATGGTTGTAAAGTGGCCTGCACCATCTATCTTGGCTGCATCAAAAAGCTCATCGTTCATGGACAAAAAAGATTGGCGCAATAAGAAGGTACCAAAAACGCTGGAAAGTGAAGGCACAATAATGCCTGCATAGGTATCAATCCACTTGAGGCGTGAAAGCGTGACGTAATTTGGGATGAGCGTGAGCTGGCTTGGAATCATCATGGCGGCCAGCACCACCATGAAGAGCGGGTCTTTGTATTTTTTAGGGAAGGGAATCCTTGCAAAGGCATAGGCCGAAAGAACCGCAATCAGCACTTCGAACACGACACCGATGACAGAAGTAAGAATGGAGTTGAAGTAGAAGCGGCCAAAGGGGGCCAGCTTCCAGGCTTCCGCAAAATTAGACCAGATCAGGCTTTTGGGAATCCAGACCGGGGGGAAACGAAAAACTTCTGTGCCGCTTTTGAAGGCGGTGGTAATCATCCAGAAGAAGGGCAAACCAATGGCAACCGAGGCCAGAATGAGAAAGAGGTGACTGGTCAATTTGGAAATAAACTGTAAAAGGCCTTGTTTATGCGGAGTTTTAACCTTCATGGTGCACCTTAGTAATGAACCCATTTCTTGGAGATGCGCACTTGGATGACAGTAATCATGAGGATGACCACAAAGAATATAACCGACATGGCTGAGGCAGCGCCCATTCTAAAACGTTTAAAAGCGAGCTGATAGAGGTAATAAATATAAACGTTGGAGCTATTAAGAGGACCGCCTTGGGTCATGACCGCCACAAGGTCAAAGGTTTTAAAGGAACTGATAATAGAAGTGATAATGAGAAAAAAAGTGGTGGGCGAGAGCAGCGGCAGGGTGATGTTAAAGAAAGAGCTACTTTTTGAAGCCCCATCCACTTCTGCTGCTTCATACAGGATTTTAGGGATGGATTGCAGACCCGCCAGAAAAATGACCATATCATAGCCCAGACCCTGCCAGATAGAGACAATAATAAGTGCCGGAACCGTCCAGTTGACGTCACCCAGCCAATTAGGCGAAACCAGACCCAAAGCTTCTATGGGGTAGCGCAGAATGCCATAAAAGGGGTCAAAAATCCAGGTCCAAACCATGGCTACTGCCACGCTGGTGGTAAAGGTGGGGGAGAAGATGACAGCGCGGTATAAAAGACGCCCTGCCAGTTTTTGGTTGAGCAAAACGGCCAGAAAAAGCGCAATAGCCAGTTTAATAATGACTGTTCCGGCCGTAACGTAAACGGTGTTTTTAACCGCAAGCCAAAAAACAGGGTCTTTTGATAACAGGATGTAATTTTCAAAGCCTACCCAGGTTTTGTTGGGCGAAATCATATTCCAGCGCATGAAAGAGAGATAAAGACTGTATATTAAGGGCCAGAAGGTAAAAACGGCAAACAGGATGAAATTGGGGGCTATAAAACCCAAGAAGGTGAGATGGTCTTTGCGGCTAAGGGCGGTTAACTTCGCTTTTGATCTTGTCATGACTTTTTCACTAGGATAGTAAGGGAATGGCTTGCTGTCTTTAGACAGTCATGATTACAGATTTTAAAAAATTATAGCATAGAAAAATTGGCAGCCGACCATTTTGAAAGCTTTGTGCATGGTGCGTTTGCGAAAACCAAAAGCAGCTCTGAATCTGTGAATACATGGGTTAAATTCTCAGCAAAGTGAATGAATATGGGTAAAATGGAGGGATGATTAGGCTGGCTTTCCCGTTCAGTTGCATGAAAAAAAACCTATCCCAGAACAGGCACCTTTGAAGCGCGTATTCGGCCATCTATGGCGCAGTTTGCGGCCCTATCGGGGTATTTCTGCTTTTACCTTGCTGCTGATTACGGCCCAAATAGGGGCGGATTTGATGATACCGCGCCTTATCCAACGCATTATTGACAGCGGTGTGCGCCATGGTAACCTGAGTGTGGTTTTGCAAACTTCCGCGCTGATGATTGGGCTTTCGCTGCTTTCCTGCGCCTTGGCAGTTGGCAGCAGCCTTTGTTCTATCCGCGTGAGCGAAGGCATTGGGCGGGATTTGCGCAAAGAATTTTTTCTGAAAGTACAGTCTTTTTCTTACGGTAATTTAGACCGCTATTCGACCGGGCAGCTGATGGTGCGCATCAGCAGTGATGTTTCAGCCATGCAGCGGTTGGTGCATATGTCCCTGCGGATGGGGGCGAAGGGCCCGCTGATGATGACCGGCAGCGTGGTGATGATGTTTTTAACCGCGCCGCAGCTGGCCGTTTGGGTGGTTCCGGTGATGTTTTTGGCTATGGGCGTGGTGGTTTATTTCAGCATGCGCATGGAACCGGCCTTCAGAACGGTGCAGGAAAAGCTTGACCGGCTGAACACGGTGCTGCAGGAAAATATTGCCGGGGCGGAACTGGTGAAATCCTTTGACAGGGCAGATTTTGAGGAGGCTCGGTTTGAGGAAAGCAACCAGGCTTTTACCAGCTCCTCCATCCGGGTCATGCAGTTTATGGCAGTGCTGGACCCCTTTCTGACCTTTACGGTGAACCTGGCCATTGTGGTGATTATCTGGGCTGGAGGGCTGCAATCCATCAGTGGCAGTCTTAGCCCAGGCACGCTGGTAGCGTTTGTCAATTACATGCTGGCGGTGCAGGTGCCCCTTCTGTTCATGATTACCATGTCCAACAATTTGGCCAATGGGCTGGCTTCGGGCAAGCGGGTTTGCGATTTGCTGGATGAGCCTGCCGAAGTGGCTGAGGCTGATGATCTGATTTCATTGAATGGGGCAGCGCTGGGCGAATGCAGGCTGGATAGGGTTGCTTTCAGCTATCACGATAACCCTACCCATCAGGTGTTGGAAGATATTAATCTGCGGAGCGAACCCGGGCAGATGATAGCCATATTGGGGGCAACCGGGGCCGGCAAAAGCAGTCTGGTGAACCTGATACCGCGCTTTTATGATCCGCATGCGGGGCAGGTGCTGGTGAATGGCATTGACCTACGCCGGGTTAAGCAAAGCTCTCTACTGGCACGCATTGGGGTGGTTGCGCAGGAGAGCATTTTGTTCAGCGGCAGCATTCGCGATAATCTGCGTTACGGCAGGCCGAATGCAAGCGATGCGGAGGTGGAAGCAGCGGCCAAGGCCGCCCAAATTCATGCCTTTATTCAAAACCTGCCCGATGGATACGAAACACACATCGAACAGCGGGGCGCCAACCTTTCCGGCGGGCAAAAACAGCGCATGGCCATTGCCCGGGCCCTTTTGGTTCAAGCGGATTACCTGATTTTGGATGACAGCACCAGCGCGGTAGACGTGGAAACAGAGGCTAAAATCCAGCAGGAGATTCGGCAGATAATGCGGGGCAAAACCATCTTTATGGTGGCCCAGCGCATCAGCACGGTGCTGAACGCGGATAAGATCATCGTGCTGGATCACGGCCGGATTGCCGCAGAGGGCAGCCATCAGCGCTTGATGCTCAGCAGCCCCATCTACCGCGAGATTTTTGAATCCCAATTGGGCAGCGGAGCGGGTTTATGAGCTTCACCCAAAAGAATGTGGATGCGCGCAGCCTTGTGGGCCGCGCAGGTGGCGGGCGAAGCCAGAAAATTGAGCGGGCCTGCGACCCCAAAAAGGCCCTTAAACGCCTTGCTGGCAATTTAAAACCCTACCGCTTGCAATTGGTCTTTGTAGCCCTGCTGGTTCTGGGAACCACTTTGCTGAGCCTTGTGGGCCCCTACCTTTTAGGCAGGGCTATCGACCACTTTATTGCGCATCAGGATAGGGTCGGCCTGGTGCGCAGCGCCTTGCTGATGCTGGTTTCGTATCTGGGAACGATGCTTTTTCAGGTGCGGGCCAACCAATTAATGGCTAAAATTTCGCAGTTTGCCTTAAAAGACCTGCGGCGGGATTTGTTTGCACATCTGCAAACCCTGCCCATGCAGTTTTTTGACAGCCATACGGCCGGCGGTTTAATGAGCAGGCTCACCAACGATATTGACGCGATTAACCAAGCCATATCACAAAATGTGGTGACCATGATGGCTTCCGCCTTGCAGATGGCAGGGATCTTAATCATGATGTTTGCGCTTAACCCCGCTCTGGCGCTTTTTACCCTGCTGGTGGTGCCGCTGATGCTGGCTTTTACGCGCTTTATTGCCTCCTACACCGCCAAGGGATACCGCGAATTGCAGAAAAGCCTGGGGCAGCTCAACGCTATCACGGAAGAAACTTTCAGCGGGCAGAAAGTTATCAAGGCTTTTCAGCGCAACCAGAGCGTGATTGAGCAGTTCAATGCCATCAACGAGGAGGTTTATCAAGCCGGGGTTTACGCCAACTCTTACGCTTTGCTTCTCTTGCCGGTAACCATGGTGCTGGCTAACTTTTTTGTGGCGGTTCTGGCAGGCGGAGGTGCCTGGCTGGCCTTGCGCGGGCTGGTGAGCATCGGCATGATTGCCACTTTTATTAATTACGGGCAAAATTTTGTAACCCCTTTACGCAAGGTTGCCAACCTCTATAACAGCGTGCTGGCCGCCCTGGCCGGGGCAGAGCGCGTGTACGAAATGATGGATACCCCTCCTGAACCGGCGGATGAGCGCGAGCCCCTGCCTTTTGAGGAAGTGCAAGGACAGGTGAGCTTTAAGCACGTCAGCTTTGGGTATGACCCGGCCCGTCCGGTCATTCGTGATTTCAATCTGGAAGTGAAAGCCGGGCAAACCATCGCCTTGGTAGGGCCAACCGGGGCAGGTAAAACCACCATTACCAACCTGCTTACGCGCTTTTATGAGATTCAGGAAGGCCAGATTTGCATTGACGGCAAGGATATCCGGCGTTTGCGCAAGTCTGACCTGCGGCGGCAGCTTGGTTTGGTTTTGCAGGATACCTTTCTTTTTGCTGAAAGCGTGATGGAAAATATCCGCTTTGGACGGCTTGAAGCCAGCGACGAAGAATGCATGGCCGCGGCCAGGCAAACCGAGGCAGACCGATTTATCCAGCGTTTTGCGGAAGGGTATCAGACGAACCTGCTGGAGCGTGCCAGCAATATTTCGCTGGGGCAGCGGCAGTTGCTTTCCATCACCCGCGCTATTTTGGCAGACCCGAAAATTTTAATTCTGGATGAGGCCACTTCATCGGTGGATACCCGTACCGAAGCGCGCATTCAGACGGCGCTACTCAAGCTGATGAAAAACCGCACCAGTTTTGTGATTGCGCACCGCCTTTCCACCATCCGCGATGCAGACCTGGTGGTAGTGATTGACCAGGGGCGTATTGTGGAAACCGGCAGCCATGATGCGCTGCTGGCAAAGAAAGGTTTTTACCATCACCTTTACTTAAGCCAGTTCAAGGGGCAGCAGATTTAGTTATTCAGACGGTTGCTAATGGGGCAGCGTTAACTGGCCGTGGTTGGCCGTGGTTTTTCAAGCTTTAAGACGATGCATTTTCTGGCTTTGTGCCAGCTGCCCGCCACTGCACCAAGAGCACGGCTGCAGCCACAAGCAGGCAGCCGAAGAGTTCCCGTGGGGTGGGGCTTTCATGCAAGAGCAGCATGCCAAAAACCAGGGCAAAGACAGATTCCAGACTGAGGATAAGTGCGCCCAAAGAGGGGTTAACGGACTTTTGCGCGATAACCTGCAAGGTAAAAGCCACGCCAACCACCACCATGCCGGAATGAAGCACCGTCCACCAGCCGCTTGAGAGGTGCGGCAGGCGAAAGCTTTCTTTTAGAATGGCAAGAAGGGAAGCCAGGGCGGCGGTCACAAAAAACTGGCCGCAGGCCAGCATCAACTCGTTGACCCTGGCTGAAAAATGGCTGATGAGCAGGATGTGGCAGGCCCAAATAATGGCCCCCAAAAAGACGCTAAGGTCGCCCTTGGCAATGCTGAAACCTTCGCCAATGCTGAGAAAATAAAGGCCCAGCGCGGCCAATAAAACCGCCAGCCACACCTTCCAGGCTACTTTTTTGCCCAGAAAAAGACTGAAGACAGGCACAAAAACAATATAAAGCGCGGTAATAAAACCGGCTTTGCCGGCTGTGGTAGTCATCAGCCCCTGCTGCTGCAAGGAAGTGCCGCCAAAAAGGGCTAAACCGCAGGCCAGCGCCGCGGGCCAGAGCGCGCGCAATGCGGGCTTAGGCTTATTATCTTCTGGATTCGGGAGGCCTTTGCGGGTGAGCAGCAAGAAGCAGAGCACCAAAAAGCCGCCAACCCAAAAGCGAATGGCAATAAAGGTAAAGGGCCCAAAATAGCGCATGCCTTGGCGCTGGGCAATAAAACCCGAGCCCCAGATGAGCGCGGTGAGCAATAGCAGCCACTCGCCGGGATTGTTTTTTGGTTTTTGCGCTTTTTCTGCGCGGTTTCGGTTTGCAGACATAGGCATTTATTTTAATGCGATTTGGCACAGTTAACCCAAAAGAGTGCCTGATTTCAAGACTCTGCACTCATCACCCTCCCTTCTCGTCATGTTGAGCGAAGCGAAAAATATGACTTTTGGCTGTAAGGGCTATTAAGTAGTTTGAAGTTTATCCGATAAAGGCCAGACCCTTCACTGCGTTCAGGGTGACGAGCAGGGTGCAGGTTGGGGTTAGGCGGGCCTGCTGGGTAAGGCCAGACCCTTCACTGCATTCAGGGTGACGAGCTGGGAGTGTTTGTTCCTAACTGGTCAAAACCAGCTTCATTCATCCCTCGTCATGTTGAGCGAAGCGAAAAATCTGGCTTTTGGCTGTAAGGGCTATTAAGTAGTTTGAAGTTTGTCCGATAAAGGCCAGACCCTTCACTGCGTTCAGGATGACGCGTATGCAGATGCAATTGCCCTGGCCCGATTTTGGAAAGGCTATTTTCTGCAAGACCATTTTGCAGGAAATAACAGCAGATAAAAAATGAGGAACGCCCTAAGTCGTTCCTCAAAAAAAAGTAACAAAACCGCAGCAAAGGCCTTAGAGGCCGCGCTCGCCACGGATGTAAGGTGTGCCCAAAGCAGCCGGGGCGCCAAGGCGGTTGCGCCGGGCGGAGCTGCTGCCCCAGATGAGGGCCAGGATGGTGAGGGCGAAGGGAGCCATTTCCAGGAAGAAGCCGAGGTTATGGTTGTAAAAGAAGGGGTTGGGCTGGCCAAGCAGCAAGGTTGGCCCTTGCAAGTCCAGAATGAAACGGCGCAGGGCCCCAAAAAGGTAACCGCCCACTGCCGCGCGCACCGGGTTCCATTGGGCAAAAATGACGAGGGCAACGGCAATCCAGCCCTGGCCCGAGGTGGTGAGGTTGCTGTACCATCCCGGGGAAACAGCCACAGAGATGGCTGCACCCGCCAGGCCGGCAAAACAACCGCCCACAAAGGTATACAAGTAGCGGGTGCCGTAAACGCTTACACCCAGGGTATCGGCAGCATCCGGCTTTTCACCAACGGCGCGCAGATGCAGACCCGGACGGGTTTTGAAAATGTAATACCAAGAGAGGGGAATAAGTAGAATGCCAAAGTAGACCAAGATGTTCTGATTGGTAAAAAGCACCTGACCGATGAAGGGGATTTGGGAAAGACCCGGGATGGTCCAGTTGGGCAGAGTGGGGGTGGTGAGTCCGGTAAGGCCCTCACCGAAAACGAGGGCAAGACCGGTGCCCAAAAAAGTGAGCGAAAGGCCGGAAACCACCTGATCGGCCTGAAAGTGAACAGTAACCAGAGCGTGCAAAAGGGAGAGCAGGCCTCCGGCTAAAATGCCGGCCAGCAGGCCCAGCCAAACATTATTGGTGATGTAGGCCAGCTTGAAAGCCGCCATGGCCCCCAGCAGCATCATGCCTTCAACACCCAGGTTCATAATGCCGGAACGTTCCGCCAAAATTTCGCCTATGGCGGCCAAGAGCAGGATGGTACCGGTGGCAAAACCAGCATGGAGTATGGAAACGTAATTCATTTGACCTCCTCAATTTTGGCTTCGCGCTTGGTGTTAACCAGCCTGATATTGTATTTAAGAAGAACATCACTGCTGATAACCAGGAAAAGAATAACGCCTTGAATCAGGAAGGAAATGCCCGAAGGTTGAATTTCGCGGCCGGCCACGATGAGTGCTCCGAAGAGGATGGAGACGAGGACGACAGCAAAGGGGTTCAGTTTTGCCAGCCAGGCGATAATGACGCCTGAAAAGCCGTAATTGGTAGAGATGCGTTCCTGAAGACGGTGCACCACGCCGGTCACTTCGGCCATGCCGGCTAGGCCGGCCAGTGCGCCGGAGAACATAAAGACAAGAATGATGTTGCGGGCGATATTGATGCCTGCATATTTGGCTGCTTTGGGATTATCGCCAATCAGATTGATCTTATAACCCCAGCGGCTTTTGCTGACGATAAACCAAACCAGTACAGCGGTGACAAGCCCAAAAACAACGCCCAAATGCAGGGTGATGCCCGCAAATTGGGGAACCGATTTGGCATAATCGGTAAGGCGGGGCAGCCAGGCAGACTTATGGAAGAGCTTGGTCATCTGAAAGCCGCCCTCACTCCATTTGCCGAAGATCCAAAAATTGTTCCAGAATACGGCAATATAGTTGAGCATGAGGGTGGTAATAATTTCGTTGATGTTGAATTTTGCCTTAAGCACACCGGGGATAAAGCCGTAAAGCGCACCGCCCAACATGCCCATGAGGCCCATAAAGGTGAGCACAAGCCATTTGGGAGTGGTATTCAGCGGAACGAGAGGCACAAGCACGACCATGCTGGCAAAAAAAGCGCCCATGAAGAACTGGCCTTCGGCACCGATGTTCCAAAGCTTCATGCGGAAGGCGACCGAAAGGCCCAGGCCGATGAGGATGAGCGGGGTGGCCTTCACCACAATATCCGAAAGGGCGCCCCAGGAACCAAAACTGGCAGTGAAGAAATACTTGTAGATTTGAAGGGGGTTAGCCCCAACAGCCAGCAGAATAAAACCGGAAATGATGAAAGCCAGAATGACAGCCCCCACCGAAGTGGCTGCGGGCAGCCACGAAGGGGTATCTTCCGTGCGTTTGCTAACTTCAAGGCGAAGGCTCATGCTTCACCTCCTTGTGAGGGCTCTGAGGCCGGGGATGTCTTTTTGGAACCGGTCATCATCAGGCCGATGCTGTTAATATCGGTGGTTTTGGGGTCTACAATGCCGGAGAATTCGCCTTCGTAAATGACCGCAACGCGATCAGAAAGCTGCATAAGCTCATCCAGGTCTTCTGAAACAAGCAAAATGGCGCAGCCGAGGGAGCGCTGCTGAAGCAAAAGCTCTTGCACGGCTTCAATGGCGCCTACATCCAGGCCGCGGGTGGGCTGCATGGCCACCACCAGGCGGGGCGTGCTGGAAAGTTCGCGGGCCAAAATAAGCTTTTGGAGGTTGCCGCCGGAAAGTTTGCGGGCCTGCGTGCGCACATTGGGGGCTGCAATCTTGTATTCTTCTTTAAGCGATTCGGCGTGTTTGCCTGCGGCAGTGTAATTGACCTGCCAGCCATGGCTGATGGGGTCCTGATCAAAAGTTTTCATAATCATATTGTTGGTCAGGCTCAGATTGGGCGCGGAACCGATGCCAATACGGTCTTCCGGAATGTGGGCAAGGCCCTGGCTGATGGAGGCATTGGGGGACTTGTTGGCCACATCTTTGCCTTCCAGGATGATGCGGCCTGTGCAGGCCCTGAGGCCGGTGATGGCTTCTACCAGTTCGCTCTGGCCGTTGCCGGCCACGCCTGCAATGCCTAAAATTTCGCCCTGGTTCACCTCAAAACTGAGGTTGCGCACCGCAGGCAGATTTTTGTTGTTGGAGACGGAAAGATTTTCGACCTTAAGAACCACTGCACCGGCTTGCTGCGCTTCTTTGCTGATGTTGAAAATAACGTCCCGGCCTACCATCAGGGAGGCAAGATCTTCTTTGCTGAGCCCTTCAATGGCTACACCCTGGGCGGTTACCCTGCCTTTGCGGAGGATGGTGAGGCGGTCGGCTACCGAGCGCACCTCATTCAGTTTGTGGCTGATGAAGATGATGGATTTGCCTTGTTTGGCCATGCCTTTAAGGGTGGCTATCAGTTCATCTGCTTCTTGCGGGGCCAGCACCGCGGTGGGCTCATCCATGATGAGAATATCTGCGCCGCGGTAAAGTACTTTGAGAATTTCTACGCGCTGCTGTTCACCTACCGAAAGCTGCCAGATTTTGGCAGTGGGGTCTATCTTGAGGCCAAACTGATCTGCAAGGTCGCGGATGCGCTGGTGGTATTTGCGCAGATTGAGGAAAAAGGGCGGGTCATTTAACCCGATAAGCACATTTTCAGTGACGCTCTCGTTGGGAACCAGCATAAAATGCTGGTGCACCATGCCGATGCCACTGGCTATGGCATCCTTGGGGGAGCTGAAACTAATTTCTTTGCCATGGATGCGGATGGTGCCTTCCTGCGGTCTGTAGAGGCCGGTGAGCACATTCATCAGGCTGCTCTTGCCAGCTCCGTTTTCGCCAAGAAGCGCGTGGATTTCGCCTTTTTGAAGGTTGAAATTCACGTGGTCATTGGCCAAAACTCCTGGAAATCTGAGGGTGATATCCTGCATGTCAACGGCAGGTATTTTGCTTGTGGGGTCTTGAGGAGGTGTTTGCGTGGTGAGATGAGCAGTCATGACCTTCCTTAAAAATATGGGGGAGATGGAGTATCCACCTCCCCCAGGGGATTCAGGGATTAGTTGCCGAGCTTGGGCAGTTCAGCGGTGATGTTCTCATTCCACCAGTACATACCCACTTTGCAGGGCACTTCGCCGCCGGCAAAGCAGTCAATATCAATTTGTTCCATCTTGCCGCCTTCGGGCAGGATTTCTTTACCGGTATTGTCCTTGATGGGGCCTTTGAATACATCAAAGCGGGTGAACTTGCCGGCCAGCATTTCGGCCAGGGTGTCTTTGATGAGTTTGAGGTCGGCTTCAGGCAGGTCTTTAACGCCGGGCTGCATGGTTTCGCCTTCCATGAAACCAAAGAGGCCCAAACCGCCGGAGTCAGCATCAAAGTATTGGGCATGGCCCTTATAGGTGCCGGCACGGGAATCTTCTACGATCTTGCCAAAGATGGGGCCCCAGTTCCAGTACATGGAGGTGAGGCATTTGGCGTCTGTACAGTTGCCTACATAGTCATAGGTGATACCCCATTTGCCTTCAGGGGCTGCAATGGCAGGGGCGGGGGTGTCTGCACCGGTCATCACGACTTGAACTCCGCCATCAAAAAGGGACTTGGCGCCATCCTGTTCCTTGATGGGGTCGTGCCAGGTATTAATGAAGCGCACATCAATTTTGCAATCGGGGCAGGTTTTCATGGCACCGAGGGCGAAGGCATTGCCAAGGCGCAGCTCTTCAGGGATGGGGAAGGTGGCCATATAGCCCAATTTGGGGTTGCCATCTTTCATCGCGCGGGAGCCAGCCAGCATGCCGGCCAGGTATTTGATGTTTTCCATGGCGCCCATGAGGTTGCCAAAGTTGCTGTCATTGAATTTGTAGCCAGAAACGTGGATAAAATTGATATTAGGGAATTCGCTGGCAACCAGTTCAGTGGAGTCCATGAAGCCGAAGGAAGTGGTGAAGATGACATTGAAACCTTTGCGGGCAAGAGAGCGAACAACCTGCTCTGAGTCAGTGCCTTCAGCAACATTTTCAACATAGGCAGTGTGAACGTCTTTGACGTTATCCTGCACCCACATGCGGCCTACATCGTGGGCCTGCGTCCAGCCGCCATCATCATGGGGGCCAACATAGACCCAGGCAACGTTGAAGCAGCCTTCAACAGGGGCGGGCACCTGGTACTTGCCAACAGCTTCTGAAGCAGTCTGTGACTTGCAGTCAACAGCGGCAGGGGCCTTGGTGGGTTCCGCGGCAGGGGCCTCAGCTTTGGTGGGTTCCGCAGCGGGAGCTTTGGTGGGTTCCGCGGCAGGGGCGGTGGTGGTGGCGGGAGCCGGGGTTTGGCAGGCCGAAAGCACAAAGGCCAATACTAAAACCAGACTGGTAACGAGGGCGAGCTTTTTTTTCATCTTTCTCCTTTACTTGAATCAGAGTGGCTCTTCTTTGCTGGAAAAAATGGTGCAGAGCAAATCGGCTTATGCTCCATTTCAAACCAGTGATTTTATTATTTTACTTCAAAGCCAATAATTCGGTCAGGGAAAAAGCAGGGGATCATCTTTTGTATATTATCAAAAAATGCGATGGTGATGCATGCATGAAGAAAAGTGGTTTTTGCACACTACCAAAATTTCTCTCAACAGTTTGAGACTCTTAAAGCCATGCGTTATGCTGGGCACACACAGTGTATGGTTCAAATAGCCATCAACTTTTGCAAAAACCCTAAAAGATCATATATAAAAAGCCTCCGAAGAGGCTTTTTATAAGGATTAGTCTATTTTTATCAGAACCGCCTGAACCAAGCGCCGTGCATCGTAATTGTCAGTCAATTCATTGAAATTTTCACAAGTCATCAGCGTTAACCAAGAGCCATTCTTTTCTGCAAAAAGCGTTTTTAAGTCATCCGGTGCGATGCTGAAGTTCTTGCGGACGCGGTAAGTATAGATATGCCCAAAAGCTTGCAGTTGAACCTCATCGTTATACTTTAACGATTTAAGGTCATGGAAAGGGCCAGGCTCATTAAGTGAGTTCCAGACATGCGCTGTTAACACAGAGTTGCCACGCAGGGTCGGGAATGAAGAACCCTCTAAATAACCAGCCTGAGAATCAGAAAGCCATGAAACTTCCCAGTTACCCTCTTTTTGCGGAATGCTTACCACGTCTAAACTAAGACTTAAACGGGCAATGCGCAGAGTGATATCAGAATTTGAGGCAGAGGGTATAAAGGCCTGAGGAGGGAGGATGCTTATTTTGCCCATCGGAAAGCCTGAATTAGGAATGGACTCAGGCTGCTTGGTTTTTGTGGGAGAGAAGGTGTTGGTAGAAGTGATGGTTGGCCCTGAAACCGTAGGGGTGTTTGTGAGAGCAATAGTGCCTGTGGGTGTAGGCGTGGAAGTGCCTGTGGGTGTGGGTGTGGAAGTTCCTATGCCTGTGGGTTGAGGGGCAGGGGTTGCCTTCAGAACATTCAATGTAAAACATGCCCAAGGCTTTTCAATCTCACCATTGTTGTTGGTATCCATCGCTTTAGCACAAATTCGAACTTCTCCTTCGCTAAGGGCTGTAAGCACACCGGAAGATTGGTCAATGCTGGCAATGGAAGAGTCTGAAGAGAACCAGTTAATGGTTTGATCGTCAGCTGTTCCTTTCATGGATGTGCCATAGGCGTTCCAAGTGTAGGAATCTGTATTGGTTCCGGTTAGCTCTGCAGTTAAGGTTGTCGTGCTGCCTTCAACCAGAGAGCCTGAAGGTTGATTGTTGATGGCAATTTCCTGGACGAGAGACGTAAATCGATCATTTGCAAAAGTGGAAGGCGTTGCGTTTATGACTCTGGCGGCAGTTATTGCAGCAGGTTGATAGGTGGAGTAAAAGGGATAGTTTGCAATTGCTGAGCCTTCGTTAGGATCCGCCGGCGATATCGTGCTGGGGTCAATACCATTAACAGCTTCATGAAGAGTCAGTTTTGCCAAGTCATGGAAGTCAATATTGTAGAGTATGGAAGTGGGAGCATTGGCAGCATTAAGTGTGATGCTGGCATCAGCTGCGAATGGAATGAGCGTTCTTTCAGAGAAAAGCCCATCCTCTTTAGCAATAGCAGTGATATTGACGGGCGCGCCATAATCTGGGGTGGTAAACGAGGGGATTTGGCCACTGGCATCCGCCGCTAATTTAATGTTAGGGTTAGGTTTTGCGGTGGCCGGGGTAACGGCATTACGCGCAGTCCGGATATCACTTAGCTGCTGGGTAACTGTGCGGCTATTTGCTGCCCGAACCAGCCAGGCATTGTCATGCAGATCCATCGTAGCAGAACTGCTTTCAACGGGAGGGATGATGTTCTGATATACACGTATGGCACTACTATAAGAGCTGCCGTTGAAAGAAGCATATCTTGCATAGCGGAAGTTTTCGGGTGTGTGCACCTGAAAATACCGATAATCCTGAATATAAATGTGATTATGCTGCATGTCTGTCGGCAGGGAGAGGTTCGAGGAAAAAACTGCCCAGTTATCTTGAACAGCAACTCCATTGGCTGTAGAAGCATGTTCAATCTTTATGCTAAAACTGTTGGGGTGATAGGAATTATCTGCATTAATGGTGACATTCTTGTAGAAGTTATTATTGGCTTGATTAGAGCTGATAATGCCATATCCTGCTGTTGTTTTTACATTACGTATCAGAATATCTTCAAAATTGTGCTGACCAGCGGAAATATAGAAATTGATTGCGCCGTTCTTATGGTGGGTTATAGTGCTGAATGGTGAAGCTTCTGTATTAGAAGCACCAATATTTTGAATAATACATTCCCGCATGACAAAATTGGAACTTGCAGCATTGAAATAAAAGAGAAACTCGCCGCGGCTATTAGGAACCGCACTTCCTTTTTGACCAACGGGATACATATCATGGTTTTCAGCATCAAAGATCAGGTTTTCCATATAAACGGAATCAGCATTAATGATGTTTCGCTCAATAGTGCCGTTTACCACAGCCAGCCCGCCTATTTCGCCAGAGCGCGGGCTTTTGGTAATAATGCTGGCTGGTTCGCCATTATCCCCTTTGTAAAGCCCCACCAAAGACAGGTTTATAACGCTAAAACGGGTGTAAGCCGTTGGATTACTGTCATTATATTTACCTTCATCAAAAAAGAAGGTGGTGTTTGGTGTTAGATTGGGGCCAAGAGTTGCAATATCGCTGGTAACAATTACCTTTGCTAATGTATATGCGCTGCCTTTGTAGGTGACCGATGTTAAACCGCTGTTTTGGGCATTTTGGGTAACTAAAATGTAACGAGCTCCTCCATCATTAAAAGAGTTCACCGCATTTGTATATACCCCCGATTCATCACCATCATTCTGGGCTGTATATTTGCTGCCATCAATATCGGGTTGAATATCTGCGGAATTTACAAGAATGGAGGCGTTAACGGTATTTGTAATAAAAGGAAAAATGAGTAAGACCAAAATAAAAAGAGTTGTGAATAGCTGGCTGAAACGCAGCTTCATGTAACCACCTCCAAACAAAACTTGTAAATCAAGGTTTTAAGTGTGTGAATTATAACAACTGAATCCATTTTCCCATCTTTAATGACAATAATATTAACATAAAAGTAAAAAAATATACCTGACTTGCGCAAAAAATTACAAGCAGCCCGTTTATATGATCTTTTTCAAACAGCCACCGTCATGTTGAGCGAAGCGAAAAATCTGGCTTTTTGCTATGAGGGCTGCGAAGCAGGTTTGGTTTTCTCCGATAAAGGCCAGACCCTTCACTGCGTTCAGGGTGACGAGTTTGGGGTGGGTTGGGGCTAAGCGGGCTGCTTGGCCGGTAGAGCAGTGCATTGCCCAATATAAGAACGGGTTTGATGATCGATTAGGGCATGGGTTTAAGGCCATTATATCGTTTTACAGCCCCAGTGTTTTGCAGGGGTAACATAGATGGCCATCTTTCATAGGGAGCCAGCGTATCCATTTTGTCTTTTGCTTTTTCTCAGTTATACTCTGCCAAGCAGCGAGGATATGTAAACAGAGTATGGAAAAGCCCAGGCTTGAACCTGTTTTGCCCAGAACCCGATACAATTAATACTCGGTAGCGCGTTCACGAGAGAAGGATGAGGAAACACGATGCAGGAAAAGGGCAAGATTATTTTTTTGAATGGTGTTTCAAGCGCCGGAAAAAGCAGCCTGGCAAAAGCCATTCAAGAGGCTTCTGAACGGGAAATGTATCATCTTGCAGGGGATACCATTCTGCACATGCTTAACGAAAAGTTGTATGAAAGCGGCAGTCTGGCCGAAATTGTGGCAAGGCTGCGGGATGGGCTTTTGCTGTTTGTGCTCAGCGTTAAACTTTTCAGTGATCATGGCAAAGACCTGGTGATGGATACGGTTTGCGTGGATGACGGCTTAAACCATCTGAACCAGATTATCGACACGCTGAAGGGCTACCCGGTAATGATGGTGCAGGTTGATTGCAGCCCCGAAGCCTTGGACCGCAGGGAAGCCGAAAGGGGAGACCGCCAGAGAGGCCAGGCCAGAGGGCAGTTAGCCATGCAGCACCCCAGCCTGGCTTATGACCTGCGCCTTGATAGTTCCAAAGAAAGCTGCCAGGAATGCGCCCGCAAGGTTCTGGACCTGTTTGAGAACCCCAGCCAGTGGAAAAGTTTTGAGTTGCTGAGGGCGGAAGATTACATTTCCGCGAAAAAACTGGGATGAAAACGCACGGCTGCCATTTTCCTGCGGGTTAAGCTTATTTGGAGATGTGCGTGGAAGACCTTGAAAAAGGTTTGCCGTTGCTTGTCGGGGCAAAAAAGCCCTTTTCGGCGGTGCGGGCTTCTTCAACTGTGATGAAAGCATCTGGCATTTCGGAATGGATGACCTGCATAAGGTTTTCCATCTGCTTGCGTTGCACGGTAATATAAAGTATTTGAACGGGGCCTATAAAACCTTCACCATGGATGACCGTAACACCATAGCCCTTTTGGCGAATGTGGCCGGCCATTTCTTTTTTGGCCTCAGGAACGATAACCCTGACCATGTAAATGCCGATAGCCAGCTTTTGCTCGATGAGCATGCCAATGTAGTTGCCGGCAGCAAAACCGGCCGCGTAGCCAAAATAAGCCGTAGGGCTTTTTAGGTTTTGAACGAGCTGGCCGATGACTACGATCCAAATGAGTACTTCAAAGAAACCGAGGATGGGCGCCAGTTTTCTGAGCCCTCTGGAGACCGAAATAATGCGGATGGTGCCCAGAGTCACATCACAGATACGCGCAAAAAAGATGATGAGGGGCAGGATTACCCAGGCATACCAGTCGATATTTGCTGTTGTGAAAGTTTCAAGCATAGGTTCACCGCCATTATTTTCGGATTAATAAGCATAGTTATAACATATCCTTTGTGCAGGGCGTTTGGCTTGGTTTGGAGTGGTTTGGTGGGGAAATGGCCAGACCCTTCACTGCGTTCAGGGTGACGAGTAGGGGGTAGGCTTAGCCCCGGCTCATCCATCCCTCGTCATTTTGAGCGAAGCGAAAAATCTGGCTTTTGGCTATGAGGGCTGCGAAGCAGGTTTGGTTTTACCTGTTAAAGGCCAGACCCTCCACTGCCTTCAGGGTGATGCGCGGAGGCTGTACTTTGTGAACAGGCTTTTATGAAACCAGATATTGCCGCAAAGGTTGCCTTGGCATAAGGCCAAGGGTGAGAAAGCAATAAAAGATGCCGTACTTAAACTGCGGCAAGATATCACAAAAGAAAAGTTCCAACATGCACTGCTAAAAATAAACAACAACAAACTAAAAAAACAGGCAGAAAATTTTCTGCCTGTTTTTGCATAAACATTTTAGACTTTAGGCCATTTCGTATTCTTCCGCCGCAATATGCGAAGAAGGCACCTGCATGCCCGCCAAGATTTTTTCCATAGCCTTCATCATTGGCAAGGGGCCGCACATGAAGTAATAGAGATTTTTGTATTCCTTGGGCAGGGTTTTCTCCACCAGGGCACGGTTGATATAACCCTTGGGTTCGTATTCAGGGTTGTTCGGTTTCTCAAGAACCTGAACGAGGGTGAGGTTAAGGCGCGCTTTCAAGGCTTTCATCTCTTCCTGGTACATGAGGGTATCCTCATTGTAATCACCATAGAAAACGTAAACCGGGCGCTCGTCCTTGCGGTCTGCCAGGGTGTTGAGAATGCTGATAATGGGGGCCATACCAATGCCGCCGCCAAAAAGTACCATGCCGGAGCGGCTCTGAGGGCTGCAGATGGTGCATGTGCCATAAGGGCCATCCACGTAGACGGTATCTCCGGGTTTCAGTTTGGCCACTTTCTCTGTGAAATCACCAAGGGCCTTAATGGAAAAACGCAACTGCTTTTCATCTTCGGCACTGCCGGCAAAAGAGAAGGGATTGCGGCTGAACTGGAAGGGGGAACCTGTGCCAATCCAGGCTACCTGGCCGGCTTCAAAGGGCATAACGTTCTTGCCATCCTTGCGCACCAGGTAAAGGTCCGTGGTATTACCGGGTTGGGGAATAAGCTCTTTGACCGCATAGGGCTGCTGTGCCAATTCCAAAGGGCGGAAAAGGCGGATCCAAAGGGTAAGGCCAATCCAAAGAATGGCCTGAAGCAGCCAAAGGACCCACATGGCTTTGCGGGCCATGTAAAGCTGAACGTTGAAAATGTGGATGAGAGCCGCTATAAAGAGGGCCACAGCCAAAACATCGTGAATGATCAGCCAGGTGGTGTAGGGCAGCTTAATTTCTTTGCGGAAGGCAGAAACAATGCCAATGAGCACAAAGAAAATGAGGCCCCAGGCGCCGGCTGCCCAAACCGTAAGTTTGTTAAACGGGTTAAGCAAGGCTACCATGCCCGGATTGTGGAAAATGAGCAGAAGCGGATGCAGCGCAATGAAAACAATGGAGATAAGGGAAACCACATGATGACCCTTATAGACTTTATCCATTTCCAATGCATCTCCCAATCCCGGCAGACGGGAAACAGGGATAAATTGCAAACCAGCCAGGGTGAGCCCCACAAAACCAAGCGCAATGGAGATTTTCTCAAGCGTTGCTAACTTAGTGGGAGAAGGAAAGAGGAACATGATCGCAATGGGCGCAACGAGTAAAAGTGCGCAAATTGCGAAGAAGAGCGCTTTCCTTTGGTTTTGAGTTGAGGTCATAGTTTAGGCCCTTCCTTATTATGGACGAGCCATGCCGGCAACAGAACCGCCCAGATCCTCAATGGAGTCGTACATCAGTTGCAAGACGTACTTGGCATTGTGCACGTAGGCACCGGGCTCTTTGTGGCTGAACATCAGATTGAAGCAGGCTTTGAGCAGGCGGGGGCTAAAAGTATTATAGGCATTGGGGAACTTGGCCTCAGTCTCGTCAATTTTGCCATCGGCATTGGTGTCGTTGTAGGCGTAAGGATAGGCATCGTAGAAGAAGCCCAGAGGTTTGCCCAGTTTTTCAGCACTGTATTTGGCAATGCTTGCTTCAAGGAGGGCTTCAACACCCTTGATTTCTTCCGCAACGGGTTCTACCTGGCCATCGCCGTCATAATCTACCTTGCCGGGAACCTTGCGATAGTCTTCGTAAGATTTCACGTTCTGGTGGCAGGTGGAGCAGAGGCTATCCTTGGAACCTTCGGCATGTTTAATCCAGAGGCTGTGGGGGTCGTGGCACTCGGTGCAGTTGTTCACTTTTTCATCATGCTGGAAGGTGCCCACATAGGTTTTGCCTTGGTACTCATAACCACTCTTGGCATCGGTGCCCGCGTGAACGGCGGCGGCGTGGAAGTAGTGAGGCGCAACCAGGGAGGATTTTTCAAGAACAGTATCATCCGCACCGGTACCGGCTGCAACTACCAGCTTATTCTTATCCACGGCAACGCCTGCGCTCATGCCCTGATGGCAGGTCATACAGACGGCTTGTCTGCCTTGATCTTTAAGAATCACACCAGAAGGGAAGGCAACATCTTTATAGTCGGCGGAAGCCGAGTTGTGGCAGGCCGCGCATTGCACACCCTGCATAATGGGGGCGGGGTTGTCTACTTTTCCGGCTTCGGTTTTATCACCACCCAGAAAATCAACAAAACCCGCTGTGCTATGGCACTTGGCACAGGTTGGAGGAACGGCAGGTTCTTCACCTTCTTTGGCTGGCTTGTTCCAGTGAGAGAAGGCTTCGCCCTTAATGTCATTATGGGCGGAACCCCACCATTTAGCGCCGATGGCATTGGCATCCACCGGGGCGGCTTTGGCTTGACTGGTGGACCAGACTACCCAGCCAACCAGCGCTGCCGCAATGAGGGCGAGAAGAAGAAGGAAGGTGCGTTTGTTCATATTTCTCCGTTTGAATAAGTTGAATGATGAGATTTATTACATTTATTATTATAAAATCATTATTCAGGGTGTCAATGTGAAAAAATGAACAAGAAAGCCGTTTTCGTAAATGTTAACATTGTTTATGGAGCTTTTTCTTACGGATTTTCCTTTCTTCTGCAAGCAATGGCATTTAAGAAACCGCAGCATTCTTAATGGACGAAAATTTTCAAGTCAAGTGAAATATTGTTTGAGAAAGAGTGGGTTTGCCAGCGCATAGGCGCAAGAAAAGAGGGCCAAAAAGGGGCTTTATACAACGCTTGGGGAAGGGCCAGGCAAAAGGATTAGAATAAAGCAGAACAGCGCTTGCTGTAAATTTTATCGGATTTATGAATAGGAGATTATGATGAAACTAAATGCCCCCAAAGTGATTACCCTGGTTATTTCGGTTATTCTTTTTGTGCTTGGCCTGGTGGCGCAATTTGCCATGGCCGGCAAGCTGCTGCTGCCCGCCCTGTGGTGGATGGTAGCTGGTTATGCGGTGCTGCTGCTTGGCAATCTGCTTAAAGGCCTTTAATCTTAAACGTTTGCAAGCAAAGGCGCGGGCTTTTAGCCCGCGCCTGCCATTTAAAAAGGAAGAAGATTCTTTAGCGCTTGGGCTGCTTTAGCCCGCAGCCGGGTTTTGGATCGTTTCAACATACTGCGGCCCGGCAGCGCACCACACCTGTGCGGCAGAACGGATGCGGTACCAAGTGCCCTGCACTTCATAGACATGAGCCAACTCGCCTTGGGCCAGAGTGCCCACAATCTGATTCTCCGCCCCCGGGCCGGAGCGCTTGTAAAGGGCCTGTGCCACCACTCGAATCTGGAAAAGCGGGGTCTCTTCAATTTCATCCGCGCCCGCAGGCAGCATGTAAGTGCGGGAGCCGGAGCACCAAACCTGCATGGCCGGGTCAATGCGGAACCAACCATCACGCAGCTCATAAACATCTGCCACATCCCCAAGGCTGATGGTTCCCAGCACCGGATAGCTGGCGGCCGGGCCGCTGCGGGTGTATAGGGCGGTAACGATGCAGCGTGCCTGAAACAGAAGGGGGCTGGTACTGTTGGGCTGTACCTGGCAGGCTTTGCCAAAATAATAATGCAGCTCATCTTTGCTGCCGTTGAAACGGTTGTAGTTCATGTAATGGCGTTTGGTGCCGATAGACTTGCACTTGTTGCCGGTTTGATGAATCAGCCAGGTTGAAACGCCCATCGGCAGGGGCGGAGGGCCGGGGTGTTCAGCAGCATAGAGCAAGGGCAGCGGGTTCTTTTCAAAAGCGGAAAGCCAATAATGCACATGGGGCATGCTTGCCATATCCAGATTGGCGTTCAGCCAAAGGGCGTTGGAGTAAACCAGGGGGTAAAGGCCGGTGCGTGTTTTGCAGATTTCAAGGCACTTGATAGCCGTGCCGGTGATGCGCAGTTTGGGGTTGAGGCCGGCAGTTTGAAAGGCCAGCGCCAGGCGGTCTAAGGCCCAGTTAGACTCACCAGAAACCGTTTTAAAGAAGGCATCCATTTGGTTGAGGGCGGAATCGCCAAAGTGCACCACGTGATAGGCCAGACGGCAAACGCCAATGCGGCCCATCTCGCCCCAGTAGTCAGAAAAGCAGGGGTCTGGGTAAGCCTGGCTTACCCCGCTGCGGGCGGCGATAAAACTGACCTGCGGTTGATGGGCCTGAATCTTATCAAAATTCACGCGTCCCTTGCCGGAATCAAATTCATTGAGGTCAATGCCAAAAGCCCGTTCCATGTTTTCCTTTCGTTTTTGAAATGGATGCAAGTGAAGTGCCAGATTTTTCTTGCGGGGCAGGCCTTCCCATGAAAAAGGCTTGCCTGTATCCTTTTTACTGAAATGAACGGTGAAAGGCGGAGTCTGAAATGAGCGTGTGGAAAACGAAAAGAACAAAAAACCTGCAAGACAAGACGTTTGGCTCGGCTTTTCACGCGGCTTGTACACGCATATGCTAAGAGATGCTGCCAAATAACCTGCCGGAGCCTGCAGATTATTACAGAAAGCAATTTGCCAGCCAGCCCGATTTTGTGGTTTTCATTCTCTGGAGCGTTTGGGCTGCTTGAAGCCTATGGAAAAACTAACGTATTGACGAAAGCGCAGCCCTCCGTTATTATTAGCATATGCTAATAATAACGGAGCAAAATGGCACGTAAAACGCTGGTAAAAAGGGTGGGGGCAAAACCACCTGAAAGCCTGTTTTTTTGCAATGCAGCCTTGGAGCGCAAAGGTTTCGGTATTGCGCTGAACCTTGAGGAATGGGAAAGCATAAGGCTGGTGGACTACCTTGATTTGGAACAAACCAGGGCTGCGGGAATGATGGGGGTTTCACGGCAGACCCTGCAGGCGCTGCTGCGGTCTGCACACCAAAAGGTTGCGCGCTGCCTTGTAGAGGCTTTGCCCCTAAGGATTGAAGGAGGGCATTACACCCTCTCGGATACAGACGAAAATATGAAAGAAATCAGGAGTGAAAGAATGAAAATAGCAGTATGTACACAGGATGGAGACGTTTTTGAGCACTTTGGGCGCACGCCTGCTTTTACCATCTTCGAGATTGAAGAAGGGCAGATAGAGTCTGAAACTTTGTTGGAAGCACCAGCCGAAGGTCACGGCGCGCTGACTGGTTTTTTGAAGACGGAGGGAGTTAATGTGCTGATTTGCGGCGGCATTGGCGGCGGTGCGGTTAACGCTCTGCGTGCCATGGGTATTGAGCTTCACGCCGGGGCCTCAGGCAAAGTGAGGGACCAGGTTCAATCCTTTTTGGCTGGGCAACTGGCTGACCTGGGTGAATCCAATTGCAATCATCATGGCCATGGGCAGCACGGCAGTTGCGGGCAGCACCATCAGAACTGCGGAGAAGAAGCAGTTATTGATTTGAGGAAGTAAATGGCATCCCGAGGTTTCTATGAGCGGTCTTGAAGCTCTTTGCGAATTTTTTTGCTCTTCAAGACCAGGGAAAGGATGTAAGCCCCAAGAATACCGAAGATGACGATATATCCGTAAATGAGGTAAGCAGCGGTATCAGGCATGGTTTTCTTCCTCAGAGGCCAAGAGGGCTTTTAGTTTTTCTTCCTGGCTCATCAGGCACTCGCGGTAAAGCAGCAAAGCGGCAAAAAGAACGGTAAAGGCCAGCAGGCTGGCTGCCATGGTATGCAGCATTTTGGGGCTGAGGGCCATACGTTCCGCGCCGGAGCCAAAGAGGATGGGGTGGATGGTGCGCAGGTAGCGCGCGGAGAAAAAGGTCATGGGTACGGTCACAAAGCCGATGATGGCGTAAATGGCCCCAAACTGAGCACGTTTGGCGGGGTCATCCATGCCGCGGCGCAGCAGAAGGTAGGCAATGTAGGTGAAGGCCATGATGGTCATGGTGGTCAGGCGCGGGTCCCAGGTCCACCAGGTATTCCAGACGGCTTTGGCCCAAATCATGCCGCTGAAGTTGGTGACCAGGGTAAAAACCAGGCCAATTTCAACGCAGGAGGCGCCAAAGCGATCCCAGCGCGGGTTTTGGCGGCGCAGGTAGGCAATGCCAAAGATGGCTGCCAGCAGAAAAGCCAGCATACCAATCCAGGCGCAGGCCATATGAAAGTAAAAAACCTTCTGAACCAGGCCCATGGTCTGTTCAGGCGGGGCATAAAAGAGCACGAGGGCATAAGCTCCGGCAATCAGGAACGAGGCCAGAGCGAAAAGCGATTGAATGATCTTATTCTGAGATGACATAAGCGAAAACCATCCATCCTACGGTTGAGATAATGAGATTGTAAACCAAAAGCAGGGGAATCCACATGCCAAATTGGGAATAAGGCATGCCGGAGAGGAATCCGCCGGCAGCTTTGACTACTGCCATATTGAGCGGCATCAGCAAAGGGAAGAGCAGAACAGGCAAAAGCAGGTCGCGCATGCGGGTTTGTACCGTCATGCCGGCAATGAGCGTTCCGGCAGCGGCATAGCCCCAGGCGCCCAAAAGCAAGCTGCCGATGAAAGCCGGATTAAAAAGGGACTGGTTGTAAAACAGGGAATAGAGCGGCAGAATAAGAATGATGATGAAAAGCATCATCAGAAAGTTGCTGACCATTTTGGCGAGATAGATAAGAGAAAGGTCCGGCACAGCCAGCGAAAGGGCATCGAAGCAGCCCTGGTCTTGTTCAGCGGAGAAGGAGCGGTTAAGGCCGAGGGTGCCGGAAAAAAGGATGAGCACCCAAACGAGGCCGGCCGCAATTTCACTGCGGTTGGCGGGGGCCAGCTCCATGGCGTAGTTGAAAATGAAAAGGCTGAGAATGGCAAAGCTGAACATGGCGGTAAGGAGGTCGCGGCTGCGCCACTCTTGAACCAGGTCTTTCCAGACGAGGGTTTTAATTGCGCGTAGCCACTTCATCAGAATGCCTCCTGTTGCGCCTGCCGGGGGGCAGGGGCAGCATGCAGGCGGGGTTCGGTGATGGCAAGATAACGGGCCTCGAGCTGGGCCAGGCCAAGTTGAGGGCCGCCGCTGAAATCATCCACGATGCGGCCCTCGCTGAGGATGACAAAGCGATCCGCGATTTGACGGATGAACGCAAATTCGTGGGTGGTGGCAAGAATAATGCGCCCCCTGGCCTTTTCTTCCAGAAGGAGCTCATTGAGGAGCTGGCAGCCGGAGAGATCCAGGCCTGTGTAAGGCTCATCAAAAAGCAGCAATTTTGGGTTTGCGATGAGGGCGCGGGCGAGGGTAAGGCGCTGTTTCATACCTCGCGAGAAGGTGCGTACCGGTGTTTGGCGCACTTTTCCCAATCCAACGCGGGCCAGGGCTTCCTTTAAGAAGGGCGTCTCTGCGGGCACTTCATAGAGCTGGGCGTAAAAGCGCAAATTTTCAAGGGCGCTCAAATATTCGTAGAGGTAGGTCTGGTGCATTACCGCGCCAATCTGGCGCCGAAAAGCTTCACTTTCTGCAGCGGTATGGCCATCCAGCAACACCTGACCCTGGTTTGGTTTTTGCAGGCCGGCCAGGATGCGCAGCAGGGTTGTTTTGCCGGCGCCGTTTTGGCCCAAAAGGCAGGTGAGCTGCCCTGCATTTAGGGAAAGGTTGAGCCCGCTAAGCACCCTGTGGGTGCCGTATGTTTTGGTAATGGCGTTGGCTTGAAAGTTCACGGGCTTAATTGTAAGGCAAAGGCGGCGTTTAATGAAGCGCCGGGGGTGCTTGTTTATAGGCAAAAAGAAACCACCAGACCCTTCTTTGCACTCAGGGTGACGAGTGGGGGTAGGCTTGGCCCGGCATCATTCACTCCTCGTCATTTTGAGCGAAGCGAAAAATCTGGCTTTTGGCTGTAAGGGTATCAAGCTGTTTGAAGTATACGCGTTAAAGGCCAGACCCTTCACTGCGTTCAGGGTGACGAGTAGGGGGATGTTGGGGTAGTTGAGCCTGCTGGGTAAGCCCGGCATCATTCACCCCTCGTCATTTTGAGCGAAGCGAAAAATCTGGCTATTAGTTATGAGGGCTGCGAAACAAGTTCGCTTTTACCCGTTGAAGGCCGGACCCTTCACTGCGTTCAGGGTGACGAGTAGGGGTAGGCTTGGCCTGGCTTCATTCACCCCTCGTCATTTTGAGCGAAGCGAAAAATCCGGCTTTTGGCTGTAAGAGTATCGAGCTGTTTGAAGTATACGCGTTAAAGGCCAGACCCTTCACTGCG
>JAYFRD010000005.1:0-72773 GCA_034926255.1 Anaerolineaceae bacterium
ACTTGTATAATTCACTTAACCCGGTCAAGCTTCGGGACAGCCTAATTGTGAAAACTGCCCAAATCTTAAAGATTGCTTAGTTACCTTTTCTTTTGAGGCATCGTTTCGCCCAAAGTTACTTTTTATTATGAGGCATTACGCTTTGTAGGGGATTGAGCCATTCCTTATTAAGCGAGCAGAGAGGGCAAGCCCCCAACCAGAAAAAGATTATTGCTTTAGCAACCCATGCGCATTTTGATAACACCGGGGTGAGCCTGAATGCGTATAAAAGATTGGGAAGATTGCCATGCCCGAACATTCTGCAACGCATTCCTGATATTTTGGCAGAAGGGATTATTGATTTTACAGTACGAATTATTCACGGAGGCAAGACTTAATACGCTTTTTAGATTAGAATCAGGCAACGAAAAAGGAGTAGCGATATGAAGATTCCTTTCTATCAGGTTGATGCTTTTGCCCTTTCTCCCTTCAAAGGGAACCCTGCTGCCGTGGTGATTTTGGAGAAGGCCCGCAGCGAGGCTTGGATGCAGTCTGTAGCCTCTGAAATGGCGCTTTCAGAAACCGCTTTTCTGGTTGCCAAAGGGGATGGTTACAATCTGCGCTGGTTCACCCCTACAACGGAAGTTGAATTATGCGGCCATGCCACGCTGGCAAGTGCGCATGTACTGTATGAGTTCGGCTTTTACGAACCGGATGAACAGATCAGTTTTTACACGAAAAGCGGTACCATCACCTCATCCTTCAGCAAGGGCACCATTGAACTGGATATGCCGCGCAGAGACCCTAAAAGCTTGCCTGCCAACCAAAAAATTAATGAACTGCTGGGGGTAAATGTGGTTGCTTTGGCAGATTTTAATGGCAGCCTTTTGCTTGCTGAGCTTGAAAACGCTGCTGCGGTCTCCCATTTTGTGCCGGACTTTCGAAAAATTAATGAAATTGAACAACACGATGTGCTCATTACTGCTCAGGGCGATGAAGGTTTTGATTTTGTTTCGCGCTTCTTCTCTCCGAAGACGGGCATTTTTGAAGACCCCGTTACCGGCATGGCGCATTGTTCACTGGCCCCTTATTGGGCATTCCGCCTCGGTAAAACATCCTTCCATGCGTTGCAGGCCAGCAAACGCAGCGGCGAGCTTTGGGTAAGACTGGGTGAAGATCGTGTTTACCTGGCCGGCAAGGCGGTGACCGTCCTTCAGGGTGACATCCTTCACCAGAAGGATTAGGAAAAAATCAAAGGAAACGAAGCATTTTCGTTCCCTCAATTTTTGAGGAGAAAACATGCAATTACTGAAAGAGCGTATCCAAAAAGATGGCAAATACCTGGGCAATGGCATTTTAAAGGTAGACCGCTTTATTAACCACCAGGTAGACCCCAGCCTGATGGATGCGTGCGGAGCGGAATTTGCCCGCCTCTTTGCAGGTTTGCCAGTTAATAAGATACTGACCGCAGAAATTTCAGGCATTGCCCCGGCCCTTATGACCGGCAAATACATGAACCTGCCGGTTGTCTACGCTCGCAAAACAAAACCGATTACCATGCCCCCCAAGGTTTATATTACCGTGGCGCCTTCGCACACCAAAGGCCACAATGTTGAATTGATTGTTTCGCCGGAATATCTTCAAAAGGCCGACAGGGTTCTTATTATTGATGACTTTTTAGCTTCAGGTGCTACGATTGCCGGCTTGGTGCGCCTTGCGGAAACAGCCGAAGCGGAAGTGTTGGGCATTGGCACACTCGTTGAAAAAACATTTGAAGGCGGAAGAGCACTTCTTACCCCCTTAGGCATGCCCATCCACTCCCTGGTTTCTATCTGTGGAATGGATGAGCACGGCATTGAATTTACAGACGAATTTGAGGCATAAACACACAGCTGATGAGGTGAAGCCCCTTTGCATGATTGACGGCTTGCCCAGATTTTTTCACGCCAACATTTTGCGCCTTAAGGCCGCATAGAAAGTTTTTTAAAAAGCAGAGGAAGCATGCACGATAAGATAGTCATTCTCGATTTTGGCTCACAGTATGCCCAATTAATTGCCCGCCGGGTGCGCGAGATGCAGGTATTTTGTGAGCTAGTTCCCTGGAATGCTACGGCAGAAGCTTTACGAGACCCGTCGGTAAAAGGCTACATTCTTTCAGGCGGGCCCAATTCAGTGTATGGGGAGGAAGCGCCCAAAATACCTGAAATTGTGCTGCAAAGCGGCTTACCCATTTTGGGCATTTGCTACGGTATGCAGGCGCTGGCACATCAACTGGGGGGCGAGGTAAGCCCGGAGGCACGGCGCGAATACGGCCTGGCTGAAGTAGCGGTAAAAGCGGCAAACCCTTTGCTTGAGCAGCGTGATTGGACGGTGTGGATGTCTCATGGAGACCGCGTAACGCGCATGCCGCCCAGCTGGCATGCGCTGGCCACATCAGAAAACTGCCCCATTGCAGCCATGGCAGACCCTTCTAAGCACCGTTACGCCTTGCAGTTTCACCCTGAGGTGAAACATACCCGCAAAGGCAGCGAGATTTTGCGAAACTTTGTGCTTGCAATCTGCGAGGCACAAGCCAGCTGGACTGCCCAATCCATTATTGAGCAATCCATTGCGGCCATCCGCGCACAGGTTGGGGAGGGCATTGTGCTTTCCGCGGTCAGCGGCGGGGTGGATTCGAGCGTGGCAACTGCTTTGGCCCGCCGTGCGGTGGGAGATCAGGTAAAGGGCTTTTTCATTGATACAGGGCTCTTACGCCTTAACGAGAGGGAGCAGGTAGAAAAAGCCTTTGCACCCCTCTTTGGGGAAGGCTTTAAGGTGATTGATGCCAGGGCGCGCTTTATCGGCAATCTGGAAGGGGAAACTGACCCTGAAACAAAACGTAAAATTGTGGGCGAAACTTTCATCCGCGAATTTGAAGCGGCTGCCAGGCAGTTCGGCAATGTGGATTTTCTGTGCCAGGGTACCATCTATCCGGATGTTGTTGAAAGCCAAGGTATTGGTGCCAAACAGGCCCAACGCATCAAGAGCCACCATAACGTAGGCGGCCTGCCCTCAGATATGCAGTTTAAATTGGTGGAGCCCTTACGCTGGCTCTTTAAGGATGAGGTGCGCGCCGTAGGCGAGGCCCTGGGATTGCCGCACGAATTGGTTTGGCGGCAGCCCTTCCCCGGACCGGGTTTGGCGGTAAGGGTGGTGGGCGAAGTGACGCAGGAACGCGTGCTTACCCTGCAAAAAGCGGATGATATTTTTACCAGCGAGTTGGCTAAAGCCGGCCTGCTGCAGATGGTGGAAGATGAGGCCGGCAAGGTGAGCGGCAGTTCGCAGGCTTTTGCCGCCCTGCTGCCGGTGCGTTCAGTAGGGGTGATGGGCGACCAGCGTACTTATGCAGAAACCATTGCCCTGCGTGCCGTAACCACAACCGACTTTATGACCGCAGACTGGGCACGCCTGCCATATGAGCTGATGGCTAAGGTTTCTAACCGCATTGTGAATGAGGTGCCGGGCGTGAACCGGGTGGTATATGACATCAGCAGCAAACCGCCGGCGACGATTGAGTGGGAGTAGGTAAAGTAAGGTTGCCTTGAAAAGAGCTTTCTATTCAAACCATGTAGAATTTTTCTTAAAGCAGAGTGAAAACGATATTCTAGGTGAATTGACAAGAAATAATTCATCTTCTCTTGAAGATTTACAACGTAACGCATGGCTTGAAGAAATCAAAATACTCAAGAATGCTCTTTGAGGAGTTGGAACAGGTGATATTATTTTTGAGTACACCATCCCCCGTATTGGCAAGCGTATTGATGCTATCTATATAATAAATGGTTTTATCTTTTTAATGGAATTTAAGGTAGGTTCAAAAGAATATACCAAACACGCAATTGACCAGGTTACGGATTATGCACTTGACTTGCAAAACTTTCATAAAGAAAGTCATAACCGATTGCTCATTCCCATTCTGATTGCAACAAAGGCACCAAATATAGTTTTTTCATGCAAAGAAATGAAAGCCAACATTCTGGAAGTAACCAAATGTAATCAAGACAATTTGAAAAAATCCATTGAATCTTTAATATCCAAACAAACCATCAATACTCTCAACGCTATTGATTGGATAAATTCACCTTACTCTCCAACACCCACAATCATTGAAGCAGCCCAAGAATTATATCGGGGGCATAGTGTCATTGATATTTCGCGGAGTGATGCAACTGCAAAAAATTTAAATCAAACAACAAAAGCAATTAATAAAATCATTGATGATAGTAAACTCAAAAGGAGAAAATCGATTTGCTTTATCACTGGTGTACCAGGTGCAGGTAAAACTTTGGCCGGGTTAAATATAGCCAATGAGCGTCACAAGTTTGATGAAAATGAGCATGCCATCTTTTTATCGGGAAATAAACCATTGGTAGACGTTCTACAAGAAGCCCTCGCAAGAGATGAATGCTCTCGAACGGGCAGAAAAAATCTGAAGCAATAATGAAAGCAAAATCATTTATACAGATAATCCACCACTTCCGTGATGATGCGCTTTCCACACCTGAACCGCCCGCTGAAAAAGTTGCAATATTTGATGAAGCACAACGCGCTTGGACACAGAAAATGTTGTCCAAGTTTATGTCTCAAAAAAAAGGAAAACAAAACTTTAGCATGTCCGAGCCAGAATTTTTGATAAGAATTATGGACCGACATATAGATTGGGCGGTAATTATTTGTCTTATTGGTGGCGGTCAGGAAATTAATACTGGCGAAGCTGGACTTTTAGAATGGTTCGATTCTCTAAAAAAAGATTTTTCAAATTGGGACGTTTACATCTCAGACAAAATAACAGACAGTGAATATATTCACGAGAAAAAAATAGAAGATATCATGAAGGGGGTGAACTACAAAATTATTGAGGAACTGCATCTTGGCGTTTCTCTTCGCTCGTTCAGAAATGAAAACGTTGCAAGATTTATCAAATCTATTCTTGATGTTGAAATCGAAACAGCGCGCAATTTATGTAATTTACTTAAGGAGACTTATCCAATATTTATTACAAGAGATCTTGAAAAGGCCAAAGAAACAGTACGTGGATGGGCAAAAGGTACAGAGAGATTTGGTATTGTTGCCAGTTCAGGGGCAAAAAGAATACGGTCCGTTGGAGTATGGGTACAAAGCAAAATAGAAGCTGAAAATTGGTTCTTGAATGGCCCAGAGGATGTACGTTCTTCTTATTTCCTTGAGGATGCTGCGACTGAATTTGATATCCAAGGTTTGGAACTTGACTGGACAATTATGTGCTGGGACGCAAATCTACGATTTACCAAAAATCATTTTGATTATTACGCATTTAAAGGCTCAAAATGGAATAGTATTAACATTAAAGAAAGTATCCTTTATCTCAAGAATTCTTATAGGGTATTGTTAACAAGGGCACGCCAAGGTATGGTTGTCTTTATACCTCACGGTGATGCTTCAGACAAAACGAGACAATCTGACTTTTATGATGGGACTTTTCGCTACCTAAAGGATATTGGGCTACGCGAGATTTAAAATGCAAAGCATTAAACAAATGCTTACAGCATAACTTTTTGGAAGAACTAAAGAAATCTAAGATCATCTCTTCATACACGAAATATTGATTTACCAAGGCAGCATTTACTAATATTCACCCTCATAGAGAAAAATGGACACAAACAAAATAGAAGCATGGAAGCAGGAAGAGAAATTTGCCTTTAAGGGGTGGGATTTTTCGCATCTGGATGGGCGATGGGAAGGCGAACAGCAACCCTGGGCATACCGGCAAATGGTTTTGGAGCAGCTTAAGCCTGATACAAAGCTGCTGGATATGGGCACAGGCGGAGGAGAATTTTTGCTGAGCCTTGGGCATGAGCCCAAGCTTTGTTCGGTGACGGAAGGCTGGCTACCCAATTTAAAGCTATGCCAGGAAACTTTGGAGCCGCTTGGCGTTACCGTCAAATTTGTTGAGGATAAAAACAGCCTTGATTTTGCGGATTCATCTTTCCATTTAGTGACGAACCGCCATGATGCATTTTTGGCAACAGAAGTTGCACGGGTGCTCAAACCCGGCGGCGTTTTCATCACCCAGCAAGTTGGTCGCTTGAACGATAAGGATTTGATTGAAAAGCTAACAGGCCGTTTTGAACCTGAATTCCCTGAGGCAGACCTTGCTTACTCCATCCGCCAGCTGGAAGAAGCCCATATGCAGATACTGCATGCACAGGAATCTTTTACGCCCATTCGTTTTTTTGATGTTGGGGCATTGGTATTCTTTGCAAAAATCATCGAGTGGGAGTTTCACCATTTCTCGGTTGAAGCCTGCCTGCCTGCACTGTTAAAAGCAGACGAGGAGATAGCAAAGAAAGGCTGCATAGAAGGTACCGAGCACCGCTTTGTGATAATAGCCCAAAAACCCTTGCCATAGCCCTCACCTGGAGTATGATTAGGCGACTACGGCAAGAGCAAATATGGGTTTTGAACTCTTATTAAAGTTTCAGGCAGTTACTTTCATCGCCCTGGCCTTTGGCCTGGTGTTCAGAAGGCTTGGTCTGCTTCCGGCAAAAACAGCTGATGTTTTGGGTGACCTTATCATCAACCTGGCTTTGCCCTGCTCCATCCTGACCTCCTTTATGGTCAAGCCGGATAGCAGCCTCCTGCGGCAGTTTGTGATTGCGGTTTTCATCGCCGCCCTTACCCAGGTTTTGGCAGCAGTAGTGAACCGTTTTGCCTATCAGTACGCTGAACCTGAACACCAAAAAAACCTGAAATACCCCACGTATGTGTCCAATTCAGGCTTTCTGGGCACCGTGATTGCGGGCGGAATGTACCCCGAGCATGGCGTCATGATGGCGGCAATTACCACCATTCCACTACGGATTGTTATGTGGTCTGTGGCACTTTCGCTTTTTACCCCCGCAAAGAACCCCAGAGAAGCCATCACACGCGTGGCCCTGCACCCCTGCATGATTGCAGTTTACTTGGGCTTGATATTGCTTTTTAGCGGCTATCACCCGCCGGACTTAATCAATGAGGCTCTGAATTCCATTGGTAAAACAGCCACGCCCCTTTCCATGATTTTGGTGGGATGCCTTGTTGCAGAAATAAGTGATTTAAGAACATTTTTTGACCGGGATGTGCTCTGGTTCAGTTTAATCAGGCTGGTTCTCATCCCGGGCCTCGTTTATGCCGGATGCAAGCTTTTCGGCGTGGCAGGCATCACCCGAGGTGTATCCGTGATACTCGCCGCCATGCCTGCCGCTGTAACTACGGCGGTGCTGGCCTCAAAATACAAAAGTGATACGGCTTTTGCCACCAAAATTGTGGTTACTTCTACCCTTCTTTCTCTGATTTCGCTGCCCATTTGGGAACTTATTTTGCTTCGTTAGATTTTTTGGTTGCGTGCCCGCTAAAGGCTTTACAGAAGCTGGCAATAAAAGCTGAAGCAAGCCAAAATAAACCTAGAGAAATTAGAGAGGAAGCAACCATGATTAGCTATCAGTTTAACCAAAGCGAAAAACGAGCCGTTGCCCTGGATGAAAGCGGCAACGAAGTGGGAGAGTGCACCCTAACGACATATCCGAGCTATTGGAGCATTGACCACACCTATATTAACCCCAAAAAGCGCGGCCAGGGCATTGCCGAGGGCTTAGTGCAGACAGTAGTTTCAGCGGCAAAAGAGGCCGAAGTGAAATTGAAGCCGGTATGCTCTTACGCCGTCAAGGCCTTTCAGGAAAAGCCTGAATACCAGGCATTCGCTTATCAATAAGCTCTTCGGGCTTTCGCATTTTGTAAAAAAACGCCTTCCCCCATTTAAGGATAAAATCAGTTTCTGGAAATAAAAACAATGAAGAAGGAATATTCACCCTGGAAATGGGCTTTTTTATTTGCGGCCTTGGTTTATGTTGTGCTGGGTTTATTCAACCCCCTGCATATACAACGCTACCGCCTGGCAGATAAAAAAATTAAAAGCCCGCTGAAAATTGCCTTGCTCGCGGACCTGCATAACTTCACCCATGAGGGGAAGATTATGGCGTTGCTTGCAAAAGAAAAGCCGGATTTAGTGCTGATTGCTGGGGATTTGATCGATGACCACTCACCTACTGAGGCAGCATACGCGCTCGCAAAAGAACTGGGCAGCCTTTACCCAGTGTATTATGTTAGCGGGAATCATGAAGTTTGGACTCACCAGATGGAGCAGATCAAGCAGAATTTAAGTGAGTACGGTTTTCATGTGCTGGAAGGTGAAAGTGCAGCTGTTTCAACCAAGGGCAATCCTATTGCCATTTGCGGAATTGATGATGCAGAGCTTAAAAACCCAGAATGGTACGCACAATTAGATCGCTGCGCAAAATCTACTGCGCCACAAGTTTTCGATATTTTGCTGACCCATCGGCCGGAACTGGTTAAAAAAGCTTATTTGGGCAAGGGTTTTGAGCTCATCCTTTCAGGCCATACCCATGGCGGGCAGTGGCGCCTGCCAGGGCTCATCAACGGATTGTACGCCCCTAACCAAGGCTTCTTTCCGCGTTATGCGGGAGGACTTTATCGCTTTAAAGACAGCCAAATGGTGGTTAGCCGCGGGCTAGTGCCAGATTTTAGAGGCCTGCCACGTTTTTACAATTGGCCGGAAGTGGTAATGCTTGAACTGGTTCCCGCTCAGGATTGAATGGACAGCAAACCATACTTTTTGCTTTGCCCTATGAAGCCCTGAAGATTACAAGAGGTTGCGCAAGAAAAGAGGAGCACTGCTCGTCAATCCTGTTTATAATTGCAGCATGGATCAAAAAATACATGAAAGGCAAACCTTTAATAGGCTATTCAGGCCCCTTTTGCTGGCATGGATAGGCCTTTGCCTTGTTTTTGCCAACCCTTTGGAGGCTTTTGCCCAAACGCAGACCCCAACAGACCCGGCCAAAAGCAACCCAAACCTGACGCCAAGCACTGAAAGCAGCGGTATGCCGCAACCAAGCAGCAGCCCCACCAGCCCTGTGGAAAAACAAGTGGCACTGCAGGAAATTGATTTTCGGGATTTCCCTGTTGTGCGCGGCACCTTCCAACTGCGCTGCCCCACCTGCGTGCCCGCTGCGCCGCTTTCGACCAATCAGTTGAAGGTAGTGGAAAATAAAATGGAAATTCAGGCCTCGGATTTACAGGCAGAATACACAGGGGTTCACCTTATTCTGGCCATCAACCCAACTGCCAATTGGCTGAGCCACAACAATAAATGGGTGAGTGCGCTGGATTACACAGCGCAGGCTTTGAAAAAGCTGGTAAACCGCGCCGAAACCAATGGTTCAGATTTGTTTGAGTTTTACAGTAACCCTGGAATAAAGAAGACAGGCATGGTTGACGGGGTTGCTTTAATGGACCTCTTGAACGCGTACATCAAGAGCGCGCGCCCTTTGGAGTCTTCTCAAGCCAGTTTTGAAGCGGCCCTCTCTGCCTTGGAGGCAGACAGTTCAGGCCGGGAAAAGATACTTATTTACGCTTCACCCATCCCGGCTTATTTGTATCTGGCAGATTTTCAGGCCATGCTTAAGCGCGCCCAAGCGGGCCGAATCCGGGTTTACTTTTGGATGAATGACCCCTTTGACATGCAGCAGACGCAAACAGGCAAAGACAGCTTAGAAGAGGTGCGCAAGACGGGCGGTGATGTAACCGCATTTAAGTATGAAATGACAGTGCTGCCAAACCCTCTGGAAATATTGAAAGGGGCAGGCTACACCTATAAATTTAAGTATCTCTCCTTCCTTAGGGCAAGCGATAAGCCTACCATCTCTCTCAGCGTTAATCGGCCAGGTGAGCAACCCTTGCTTTCAAATAGTCTTCAGGGTGAGCTGCAATTGCTGCCGCCACGGATTAGTTTTATTGCGCCTCCAGAAATTTTGCATTTTTCTTTAAACCCAGATGGCAAAAGCCATGAGCCGCAAAGCCTGCCTCTTAATATTTCCATTGAATTCCCGGATGGGCACCCGCGCAACTTAAAATCGGCTACCCTCTACCTGGATGGGAGTGTGGTACAGCAAAATGAACACCCACCCTTCGGCAATTTTGAAGTAGAACTGGCCCCCTACCTTAGCAGGAAGTCCCTTCAATTCAAGGCCAAGCTGGAAGATGAACTTAGCCTTAGCGCAGAAACCCCAAACCTTTCCATTACGCTGGAAATGCCCAGCAAAGAGACCCAAGCTGAAAAAGCCGCTTGGCAAAGCCCGATTGTTTACGGAGCTGCAGGCCTGTTAGCCTTGCTTGCGGGAGGTTTTTTTGCGCTGACAAGGCGCAGAAAAAGAAGTGCAGAACCGCAGAATGAGCCGGCGGAAACTGGCGAAGTTAAGCCAAAAGAAGAAAGTTCGCCGATGAAAAGACTTTCCAATTTGCTTCCTGAAAAGGAAAAAGCAGCCGAAACTTATGAAATTCGCCCAATTTTGGCTTCCCTTAACCGACTGGATAACGAAAACATGCCAGCGGCAGAAAAACCCGCCTTAATTTTTAATGCAAAAACGCTGATCGGCAGAAACAAGGAGCGCTGCGATATCGTTTTTGAGGACCTTTCTGTTGATGAGGTGCATGCAGAATTGCTGATTGCCGAAGATGGATCTGCAACACTGCAAGACCTTCACTCTGCAGCAGGTACCTGGGCAGATTTTAAAGTACTGGAGCCCGGCCCCGTGAGGCTGCACCACCGAGAGATTTTACAATTCGGCAACATCCGCGTGCGCTATAACAGCCGCGATCGGGTTATCCCCTCGAAGCCAGTGAAGGCCGAAGACGCGCCAAGCTAATAAAAGGATGCAGGCCATTTGGTATGTGCAAAACTGCAAGCCAGAAAACCAAAACCTTTTTTTCACCAGGCAGGCGGAAAAGAGCCTTTGTAACTTGTTAGGCCCCCTTATTTATGATAGAATTTCGCTCCTACGGAGGGATGGCCGAGCGGCTCAAGGCGCCTGTCTTGAAAACAGGTATAGGGAAACCTATCGTGGGTTCGAATCCCACTTCCTCCGCTCGAGTATAATCCAGTAGAATGGGGAGGTGCCAGAGTGGACGAATGGGGCCGCCTGCTAAGTGGTTGATGGGGTAAAACTCATCCGAGAGTTCGAATCTCTCCTTCCCCGCCTTAAAAGAAACTGCGTTTGCAGTTTCTTTTTTTATTTGCTGTACGCAAGTACTTCAGAAAGCCCACGAAATGAGGTAAAGGCATAAAAAATAAAAACCAGATGTTTCGCTGCGTTCAAGATGACGCAGACGCAGGGGGTGTTTGGAGTAAGCAGCAAGTACCTTTATGGGGACCTTTCCGCATGCGGAAAGGGGTATACGGAATGGGGGGGTACGTGCGGAAAGGTGGCCAGCCAACGAGGAAAATGCGTTTGGGAAGGCGATATTTAGGTTGTAAAAAAACATCATCACAAGATGTTTCTCTGCATTCAGGATGAAGCAGATTTGAATAAACAATATTGACAAAGGCAAGATGCTTCCCTGCGGTCAGCATGACGAGGGGTTGGGCACTTTTTGAAACAGAAAGAGCAGGGCAAAGGCCAGACCCTTCACTGCGTTCAGGGTGACGAGTGGTGGGAGGGATTTGTGAAGCGGGTCTGGCATCGTAAAAAGGCAAGATGCTTCCCTGCGGTCAGCATGACGAGGGTGAATGGGAAAGATACTATTTAAGCTACACGAAAGCAGAAAAGCCAGATGCTTCCCTGCGGTCAGCATGACGAGAAGGTTGGGCGCTTTTTGAAACAGAAAGTGCAGGGCAAAGGCCAGCCCCTTTACTACGTTCAGGGTGACGAGTGGTGGGAGGGTTTCGGAGTTTTAGCGTGAAAAGAAGAGACCATTCAAGCCAAATGCATGCAATTTGAGCCATTTAAGTTCCATTTAATGCAAAGCATTTAGTTAGTTTTCATTGAAACTTTCCTAAAAATAAAACCAAGGTGAGTCTTTCCATACCGATGTTGTATGTCGCACAGAGCTGCCTCAAACCCCTATAAGGCAAGAAAGCAAATGCCAAGCTCAAAATTAAAGATGCCTCTTCCACCCCTTGCCAAAGAGCATAAAAAAAGTACAATTATCTTAACTGGTATGACCTCTTACCAATATCAGCGAGGACGAGAGATATGCCCACTTGGACTTTACCCGAAAAACCTGCTGAAATAGCAGAAAACCGATTGATTGATGCCATATTGGATGGCAGCTTCCCCGTTAACTCTTCTCTGCCGGCTGAACGAGAGCTGGCCGCGCAACTTGGGGTAACACGCCCTACCCTGCGCGAAGCATTGCAGCGCCTTTCACGGGATGGCTGGGTTGAGATTCATCACGGAAAGCCAACCCGGGTTTGCGATTACTGGCAGGAAGGTAATTTGCTTATTCTGAAAGCGCTTTCCGAAAGGGACGGCAGCTTGCCGAGCTGCTTTATCCCTGATCTTCTGCATGTAAGGGCTGCCATCGCGCCGCTTTATAGCAAGCGTGCCCTGGTTTTGCACCCCGCTGAAACCACTGCCCTGTTTGAGTCCCTTCAAGCACTGGAGGACAATCCTTGCTTGTTCGCTGCGCAGGACCATGCCCTGCACCAACAGCTTGCCAGGCTTTCAGAGAACGTCATTTATCCCCTGCTGCTTAATAACTTCAAACAGATGGCTGTGCAAGCGGGTGAAATTTACTTCAGATCAGAAACAGCAAGGGGTGTTTCACGCCAGTTTTATAAGGATTGTCTTGAGGCAGCCCAGCAAAGGGATGCGGATCAATTGGAGGCCATCAGCAAAGCCGTTATGCTACGCAGTATCCGCCTCTGGCAAGAAAGACACCCAAATGAAAGGTAAGATAATGAAAGAGAATTGGAGAGTTCAATATTGGGGTTTACTGAACCAGCCTTGGGACATGATTATCATTGGAGGCGGCATTACAGGAGCGGGCCTCTTCCGCCGGGCTGTAAGCGGAGGTTTAAGGACGCTGCTGGTTGACGCTCAAGATTTTTCCAGCGGCACCTCCAGCAGATCGTCAAAGCTTGTGCACGGCGGTTTCAGGTATTTAAAAAACAAGCAATGGGATATCACCCGCGAATCTGTGCGTGAGCGCGAATGGCTGCTTAGGAAGGCCCCTGAACTGGTAACAAAACTGAGCTTTGTGCTGCCCTATTCCGCCAAAAAGGGGATGCGTTCTCAGTTTGCGTTGGGTGTGAGCATTTACGATGCGATGGCGCCCAAATGGGAGCATCGTGAACTTTCCCGCCAGGCAACGTTAAGGCTTGTGCCGCAAATGGAAAGTGAATGGTTAAAGGGCGCCTTCCATTACTATGATGCAGCCGTGGATGACAGTATGCTGGTTAACAGGCTCATCCGAGAGAGCGTTACGGATGGCGGGCTGGCGCTTAACTATACCCGGGCCATTCAGCTGCTAAAAAGAGGGGATGGGCAGGTGTGCGGGGTGAGTGTTGAGGACATGTCAGGGCAGGGGTTGGGCAGCCTGGAACTGCAAGCCAAAACAGTGGTGAATGCCACCGGCCCCTGGAGTGACAGACTGCGCCGGCAGGTTGGGGCTGAAGACCGCATCCGGCCGCTGAGAGGCTCGCATTTGATTTTTGAACATGAGAGCCTGCCCATTTCTCAAGCGATTACCATTATGCACCCAAAAGACCAGCGGGCCATGTTTGCAATCCCCTGGGAAGGAACCACTATTGTGGGCACAACCGACCTGGACCATCATGGCAGCCTTGATGAAGAAGAACCCTACTGCTCTGAAGAAGAAACAAGCTACATTCTGGAAGCTGCCAACGCCAACTTTCCCAGGCTCCATTTAAGTCAGGAGCAAGTGATTTCCAGTTTTGCGGGTGTGCGGCCCATTATTCACGGCGGGGCGGATAACCCCTCGGGAGAATCCCGCAGGCACGCCGTTTGGGATGAAAATGGGCTTATCAGCGTTACCGGCGGCAAGCTGACCATCTTCCGCGTGATGGCAGAAGATGCGATGAAGATAGCCGCAAAAAAAACATGGAAAGATATCAAACCGATTTCGCAGTGGTTTGCGCCATTGCCCTACCTTGAAACAGCAACCATGATTGATGAAAGTACTTACAATCACCTTAGCGGGCGCTACGGGCAAGATTTAGCCGCCATTGTTGCGGATGGCAAACCAGAAGATTTTGAGCATATTGCAAACCTACCCAATATTTGGGCAGAGCTGCGCTTTGCGGCCCAGAGCGGTTACGTTGAACATTTGGATGACCTTTTGCTAAGGCGGGTAAGGTTAGGCATGCTTTTGCCAGATGGAGCTGCAGCAGAAATGGCACGGATCCAGAATCTTGTTCAGACAGAGCTCGGCTGGGATGAAGCACGCTGGAACTCAGAAACTGAACGGTATAATACTATTTACGAAAGTTTTTACAGCCCCAACCCAAAGGGCACACTGAAAGGATAAGCATGGCAGAAAAGAAACATTTCGTACCCAACTGGTATGAAGAACGAACACCAGATGGAAGTTTTCGTTCCCTGATTAAATGGGGAGACCCCGAAGGGATTAAGCATCCAAACAGCGGTTTAGTGAAGCTGATTATGGATGAGTTTGGGCTGGATGAAGCCTGGATGCGCGAGGCAAAAAACCTCTCGCTTGAAAGGATTGAGGATAGCGTTCCCTGCCGTTTGGCGCCAGAGCATCTTGCTGCACTTAAAAAAATTGTCGGCGCGGAGAATGTACGTACCGATACCTATGAACGTATTAAGCGTTCTTATGGCAAGGGCATGATGGATGCCCTCAGGCTGCGGCGCAAGATCATTGAGAACATTGCTGATGCCGTGGTGGCACCGCGCTGCAATGAAGAAATCCGCAAGATTATTGCCTACGCGAATGAGCATAAGATCCCCGTCTACATTTTTGGTGGCGGTTCCTCGGTTACGAGGGGCATGGAAGCCACGCAAAGCGGCAGCATCAATATTGACATGAGCACGCACATGAAGAAAGTGGTCCGTTTTAATGAAATTGACCAGACCATTACCGTGCAGGCCGGCATTTCCGGCCCGGCTTTAGAGCAGATTTTGAACAATGCCCCCAAAGAGCTTGGTGCAAAGCGCAAGTACACGCTGGGGCACTTCCCCCAGTCTTTTGAGTATTCCAGCGTAGGCGGATGGATTGTGACCCGCGGAGCCGGGCAAAACTCTACCTATTACGGCAAAATTGAGGATATGGTGATTGCCCAGCAATACATCAGCCCGATTGGCACCCTGCAAACCTGCCCACAGCCCGCGGCAGCCACCGGGCCGGATTTTGACCAGGTGATGATGGGCGGGGAAGGCTGTTTTGGCGTGCTTACGGAAGCAACCCTAAGGCTTAGCCGTTATATGCCTGAAAACCGCAAGAAATTCAGCTATATGTTCAAGAACTGGGAAGATGCCATGGCCGCCAGCCGCGAAGTGATGCAGGGTGAGTTCGGCTTCCCCTCCGTTTTCCGCATCTCGGACCCGGAAGAAACCGATGTGATGATGCACCTTTACCACATTGCGGACAGCCCCGCTGACAGCATCCTGAAGCGTATGGGCTATAAACCCATGCAAAAATGCCTGATGCTTGGATTCAGTGACGGAGAATTGGGTTTTTCGATTAATATTGACCATAAAATCAGAAAAATCTTCCGGAAATACGGCGCCTTTGAGTTAAGTTTTGCAAAAGTGACCGAAGCTTGGGAAAAGGGCCGCTTTACCGACCCGTATATGCGCGAAGATCTGATGGACTTTGGGGTGATGATTGACACGCTTGAGTGCGGGGTGACCTGGTCTCAGATGGCGGAGGTGCACCGCAAAGTGCGGGCTTTTGTTAAAGAGCGCCCGCATACCATTTGCATGACCCATATTTCCCACGCTTATCCGCAAGGCGCCAACCTTTACTTCATCTTTATTGCCAAAATGGATAAGATGCGAGAGTACCTTGACCTGCAATACGGTATTATTGACGCCATCACCAAGGCAGGGGCTTCCATCAGCCATCATCACGGCGTGGGCAAGCAAACCGCTCCATGGCTGGAAGAACAGATAGGCAAGGAACAAATGGATGTGATTCGGGTGCTAAGGCAGCACTTTGATCCAAACCACATCATGAACCCAGGCGGAACGCTTGGCCTGGATATGAGCCCAGAACAAGCCAAGCGAATCTGGAGCAAAAACCTGGAGGGATAAATTGAACGCAGACCAAGTTTTGGCAATTGATAACGGCACACAGTCCGTCAGGGCGATTATTTTTGACCTTCGGGGAAATCAGATTGCCAAAGTGCGCGTTCCCATTGAACCGTATACATCACCGCAGCCCGGCTTTGCGGAACAAGATCCAAATCTTTTTTGGGATGCCGTTTGCAAGGCTCTCAAGCAGCTTTGGCAAGAGCCGCATGTGCATAAAGAGGCAATTGCCGGGCTTTCTGTGACTACTCAACGTTCAACCATGATTAACATGGATAAAGAGGGCAAACCACTGCGCCCTGCCATTGTGTGGTTGGACCAGCGGCGCAGTTCCGGCCTGCCTAATCTGGGTGGAATATGGGGGCTTTTGTTCAAAGCGGCCGGCGTAACCAATACCATCCGTTACTTTCAGGCTGAGGCAGAAATTAATTGGATTGCAAAACACCAGCCTGAAGTTCTTGCCAAAACGCATAAGTACATCATGCTTTCGGGCTACCTGCTTTACCGGCTTTCGGGTGAATACAGGGATTCGATCGGGTCTCAGGTGGGGTACATTCCACTGGATTACAAAAAGCAGGATTGGGCCGGCCCGATGGACTGGAAATGGCAGATCTTGCCCATCAAAAAAGAAATGCTGCCTGAGCTGGTGCAGCCAAGCGGGCTGATAGGCAATGTAAGCGCGCAGGCTTCGGCTGAGACAGGCCTGCCGGAAGGGCTTCCGATTATTGCCGCCGCGGCAGATAAAGCCTGTGAAGTAATTGGCGCGGGCTGCCTTGATTCCAATATCGCCTGCCTGTCTTACGGAACTTCGGCAACCATTAACACCACCCATCAAAACTATGTGGAAGTTATCCCGATGGTTCCGCCTTACCCGGCGGCGGTGCCCGGCCATTATTCGATGGAAGTACAGGTTTTCAGGGGTTATTGGATGGTTTCATGGTTTAAACGCGAGTTCGGCCTTAATGAAGAAAGGCTTTCCAAAGAACGCGGCGTGGCCCCGGAAGAACTTTTTAATGACTTGGTGAATTCCGCACCCCCCGGCTGCCACGGACTGATGCTTCAGCCTTATTGGTCGCCAGGGCTGAAAGTTCCCGGACCGGAAGCCAAGGGTGCTATTGTAGGGTTTGGGGATGTGCACACCCGGGCATACCTTTACCGTTCCATTTTGGAAGGCTTGGCCTATGCGCTTAAAGAAGGGGCTGACCGCACCAGCCACCGCAGCCATGTGCCCATCAGCGAAATCAGAGTGGCAGGGGGAGGGTCGCAGTCAGACGGGGCCATGCAGCTTACCGCGGATATTTTCGGTTTGCCGGCTTCAAGAGCCCATGTGTATGAAGCCTCCGGGCTTGGGGCGGCTATGGATTTAGCAGTAGGCCTTAAGCTGCACCCAGATTTTGGAACAGCCGTAAAAGAAATGAGCAGAATTTCAGACACTTTTGAGCCCATTGAAGCGAATGCCAGGCTTTATAAAGACCTTTATGAACGGGTTTATCTTAAGATGTATAAAAATCTGCAACCTCTTTACGACGAGATTCAACAGATTACCGGCTACCCCCCCAATGACTGAGGCAAGCAAGAGAACCAGGCTTGAGCTTTATACATCTGCTTTTGAAGCAGCGCTGAAAAAGGCCATCAGGACCTTTTGGGAGCACCATCACCAGCAGCCCGCTGAATCTGAAATTGAAGAAAACATCCACTCTTGGACCGCAAGCGGGCATGAACTTTATTGCATTCTTTTCGAGGAAAGATTTGCCGGCTTTCTGCATATGGGTGAGCGCGGAGGCGGCGCGGCAGACTGGCTTGAAGATTTGTTTGTAGAGAAAAACTGCCGCGGGAAAGGGGTTGCTTCAGAATCAATCCGCCAGATGGAAGAAAAATTGAAAGCTGAAGGCAGACCATCTCTGTATCTGGAAGTTGTGCCCCGCAATGAAAAAGCCCTGCGGCTTTACCACCATTTAGGTTTTGATGTGCTGAACACAGTCAGCTTAAGAAAAGACTTTATTAATTACGGGAAGATGAAGACTGAAACCATCTGCAACCTGGAATTCAGAACCACCTACCCAGATCCTGAACCACCAGAGCAAGAATGAGGGTCACTCTCGTAGAGAATCCATCACTGACCTTAGCCTGGATTGGGCTGCTTGGTTCAGGCTATGGGCTCTTTGACGAATCTTCTGTTTGGGTAAGGGAGTTCGGATCCAAATGCAGGCGATGCCTGAAAAACCAGAAGGAAATTCTTGCGTATTTTGGCTGGGCAAAAAGCAGCAAGGTTGCTGTGAACCCTTATTGGCCACGGGCCTCGGCGATAAGCACGGCCGCTTTTTTTCTGCATGAGCAGGGCAGTGAAATTGATTTGCAGGCTTATTTAGGGTTTGAAAAAGAGGCAGGAGCACATCATGAATGGCAATCCTCTGAATTCATAGAATGGCTTTCAAAATTGCCTCTTATGCTTAAAAAGCTGCAAGCCCTACCTGAAACGGACGAGCTTCTTCAAGAAACGCAGATTGTCATTACTGAAAACAGAGAGCAGTATGAAGAAGCCTTTTTCAAAGCCAACGCGCTTTTTGAAACCTTTGCGAATGGAATGCCAAGAGAAACCATTTCTTTTGTGCCAAACCCCTTGCAGGCCCCCCAGCTTACGGATATTGTGCGCAAAGAAAATGAGATTATTGTCATCGCCGCGGAACCCAAGCCAAGTTGCCTCCTGCATGAGAGCTTACATAGTTACTTGCACCCGCTTATTGGGGATATGCCAAGTGAAGAGATTAAAAGGGCTGCGGAGTCTCTAAACTTAATTAAACTGAAAGGCTTAGGCTACCTGTGGGATGAGAGTGAAACAGCGCTTAGGCGAGCCGTTGAAGAATCAGCGGTACGCAATTTGGTTCTGGCAATCAGTGATCCGAGCTTAGAAAACAAGCTTGCGGGCTTGCTGGATTTAAAAGCAGAAGGTTTTACCGTCAAACCAGATTTAGCGCTTTACCCTTCCGGATATTGGAACGCAGGTAATTTAAAGCATTTTCTTGAACGACTCTACGCATAAAAGCGGATGTTTTCTGGAAAGTAAAAAAGCAAAGGGACGCCGATGCCATACAAAACCCAGTGATAAATGCTTTCTACCGCCAACTTGACGTATGTTGATGCAGTGTGCAGCATACAAACATAGCTTTTTGGGAAAAAGCCGGATGAGGAGAGGAAGCTTATAGGCAGGGTATCAGTCTTCCGATTTGGAGCGAATAAGAATAATGGATTTGCCCGGCACTTTTTTCAGTTCAAAGTAAGCCTTTTTGGCACGTACCAGGGTAGCCAACTGGCCGGAACCATAGGTGCGCGGGTCAAAACTGGGTTCAATGCGCCGCAAGGCGGTACCCACTTCGGAGAGAGCGCACCAGCCCTCATCATCCGTGCCGACGACTTCAATGGCCTGGTTAATGTGATCAATCAGCTCGCGTTCCAGATCCGTCAGTTTCTCGGCTTTTTGCTGTTTGTCGGAGGCCTTCTTCTTTTGTTTTTCGCGTTCTTCGAGATTTTCGGTATAGATAAAAACATCACAGGCTGAAACGAAGGCCTTAGGGGTAAGCCTACGGCCAATTCCCACCACCTGCTTGCCGCTTTCGCGGATGCGGGTGGCCAGGCGGGTGTAGTCACTATCGCTGGAAACGAGGCAAAAACCGTCTACTTCCTGTTTATGCAGAATATCCATCGCATCAATGATCATGGCTGAATCTGTGGCATTTTTGCCAACCGTATAGCGGAATTGCTGAATAGGCTGGAAGGCATAGGAGTTTAGAATCTCCTTCCAGGATTTCATGTTAGAGGTCGTCCAATCCCCATAAACGCGGCGGATTGTAGCGCTGCCAAAGCGGCTGGCTTCGAGGACCATTTGTTCCATAAGGGAAGACTGTGCATTATCGCCATCAATGAGGATGGCAATGCGTTTTTCTTGATGGCTATTATTTTCGTTATTCATGCCTGAATTATAAGGCAGGAGGGCTATTCTTGGAAACCTGTAAATTCAGGCTAACAAAAGGCGTCTAAAAGGCCGTGTTTTTCGTAATATTGCTGGTGATACTCTTCTGCCAGGTAAAAATTCTTGGTTTTCACAAGGGCGGTACAAATGTAAGTATCGTAAACAGCAGACTTGTTTAAGAGGTTGATGAGATCTTGGGCAGTTTTGCGCTCTTCTTCACTATTGTAAAAAACAATAGAGCGATACTGAGAGCCGTATGAGTCCAAATCCTCACAGGCGCAGCCCCCTTCATTGAAACTGAAAAAAGCTTCAAGGAGCTGTTTATACGTGATAACCTGAGGGTCATAAATGACCAGCACCGTTTCGGCATGGCCGGTCAGTTCCCTGCAGACATCTTTGTAAGTTGGGTTGGCGGTATCACCGCCGGCATAGCCGACTCTGGTAAACAAAACACCGGGAAGAGCGCTAAAAGCCGCTTCGAGACCCCAAAAACACCCGCCAGCAAATAAGGCATAGTCTTCCATTAGGGAACCTGTCCATTGATGATCATAAGCAATCTCTTCAAGATAATCACACTCTCTTACAAAGTTGAACCAACTATAACATCTGAAACTTGTTTTTCAGCTTTTGGCCATTATTAGTACAAGCTTCTTAACATAATATCTGCTATATTTTGCGGTTTTGCCTGAATCAAAAAAACGCCTGCAAAAATGAGCCGGCCAGCCAAGGCTGCCATGGTCTCTTATGAAATCTGGCCCAGATTGCCGCCGGAAGAGGCCCAGACGGCCATTCCGATCATGCCGGCCTCATCACCCAACTGGCCCCTTACCACTTCTATCTGGTCGGCGGGCATGACAATCATGCGCTCTTTGAGCGTTTTGCGAATTGGGTTAAGCAATAAATCTCCGGCGGCAGCAACCCCTCCGGTGACCACCACTTTTTTAGGGCCAATGACCAGGGCCGCATTTTGGATGGCTACCCCCATATAGTTACCCACCTGCTCCCAAATTTGCAGGGCAATCGTATCACCCGCCTGGGCCGCCCTGGCAATAAGATGCGGTGTAATTTTATTGAGGTCATAACCTGCCATTTCGCCAATTTGCGTAGCCTGACCCTGAACCACCGCTTTGAGGCCCATTGCGGCAATCGCCGGGCCTGAAGCATAGGTTTCTACACAGCCATGGTCTCCGCAGCCGCAAAGCGGGCCGTTGACGTCAATAACGATATGGCCCAGTTCACCCGCTGTGCCGCCCTGGTTGAGCACAAGCTGGTTATTCATGACCACTCCCCCGCCTATGCCGGTACCTATGGCAAAGCAAAGCATGCAATCCACCCCGCGGCCCGCGCCAAAGGCCCACTCACCGTAGGTGATGGCGCGCACATCATTGAGCAGGTAAACCGGCTTGTTAAGCAAGGCTTCCAACCTGGCTTTGAGAGGGACCCCAACCCAATGGGTGGGAAGATTGGTCATAAATACCGTTTCGCCCCGTTCAAGGTCTAAACGCCCCGGTGCAGAAACGCCCACCCCGCCAATATCTTGCCAACGGTATTGGTTATGATCCACCAATTCCTGAATGGTTTTTGCAATGCGCGCGATTATTTTTTCGGGGCCTTCATGGGAAAGGGTTAAGGCACCTTTGGTGGCAAGCACCTTCCCTGATGCCATTTCAACCAAACCAGCCTTGATGTTTGTTCCGCCTAAGTCACATCCTAGATAGTATGGGTATGCCATTAAAGCCTCCGTAAAAAGCTGTTTAGGGATTATTATAGCCAATATCCAGAAGTTTTTGGCATGGGTTGAGGCTTATAAAATTTAATTGGAAAAGAACAGGGCCAGAAAAACTCTGGCCCTGTGAAAATTTATGCTTTTTTAAGCAGCGCTGATCTGACAACACCCTTGGGGTCCTTGATAAGCAAGACGACCAACCACGCCACCAAACCCAAGGCAATGACAGAGAGGCCAAGATAAGTGTCATTCAGCAGATCTTCCGCCGCAGGCGTAAAGTAAGCTGCACGAAGTTCGCTGTACTCAAAAATGGCATCGACGAGCCACATGAGCGAAGCGCCCCAAAACATATAGCAAAGCATACTTAGTTTGAAATCATCGGATGGAGCATTTTTGTACCATAGGATGGTACAAATTATCGCTGCAAAAAGGGTGATAAGTAAAGTCATGATTCCGTCTCCCTTTATTTAGATGCCATTTGAGACTTGAAGGCATTCCTGGCTAAAAGATTTGATACAAGCAGCAGCACAACCCAGGCAAAAGTGACCAAAAGCGCCATGCTGACCCCAACCGTAGACATTTCATGCAGCATGGAAGCGGCTTCAGCTGGGTTACTTGCGGCAGTAAGGAATGGGAACCAGGGAACCACCTCACCATGCCAGATGTGCTCAAAGGCAAGCAGGAAAGAACCACCCCAAAGCAAATTGGATAGCCATTTCAGCTTTCTTGAAAAAGGAATATTACGCATCTGGTGATGCCCAGTTTGACTGGACGCAGACAGATTATGCGTGCAAACAGCCTTCTTTTCTTTGGATTGCACCACCCCTGTAATAAGGGTAACCACCAATGCTTCAGCAGCGGGTACAAGAAAACAAGCCATGATAAAACCTCCTGAATTTCTTTTGATTGCCGTTTGCAATCTTAAGTGTGTATATGATTAAAAATCATATCAGCGAAGTGTATGGAGAGAAAGGTTTTAAGCAGGATTTAGAGGCAAAAAAGGACATCCTGAACAGGTGTCCAATAAAAAGAAAAAATGGGCCCGGAAGGATTCGAACCTTCAACCAAGCGATTATGAGTCGCCTGCTCCGCCATTGAGCTACAGGCCCATGTGCAGCTTTTCGCATTTTTCCTCGTTGAGATGCCTTGTTTTTCCGTTATTTAGGAGTGTTTTTTAGTGGCAAATTTCAACTCAGTACAGACGATTATACCTGAATCAGAGGTTAAATCTGACCTTGTTAACTGGATGGAAGGTTTCATTATGGAGCGTAAATCAAGGCAGACGAGCCCGAACACACTCAAGTATTATGGAGTGGAATTTAGGCGGTTCGTCAAGTTTTGCGCTGAAAATGGCATAACAAGTGTAGAGAGTCTTACGGCCGACAATTTACGACGTTATTTAGTTCATCTTGAGCAGACAGGGCGAAACACGGGCGGCATCCATGCAAGTTACCGCGCAATTCGTTCTTTCCTGCTATGGTACGAAAATGAGGTAGAGTCTGATAATTGGCGCAATCCGATTCGTAAAGTAAAAGCTCCGAAATTAAACATTCAGCCACTTGAACCTGTCTCTTACAGCGCGGTCAAGAAAATGATTGCCGCCTGCGACCGTTCCGGTGATAACCTGCTTGCAAAGCGCGATAAGGCCATGTTCTCGTTTCTGCTTGACACAGGTGCGCGAGCCTTCGAAGTATGCGCAATGGACGTGGCGGACTTAAATACCCAAACAGGCGAGGTGATAATCCGAAAAGGAAAAGGCGGCAAGCCGAGAATCGCTTTGATCGGCAAAACTACAAGGCGGCTGGTACGTGCCTACCTGAGAGATCGGCGTGAAAAGTCTGCTGCGCTATGGGCATCTGAGAGCGGTGAACGGCTGACCTACTGGGGATTGAACCAAATGATCCGCAGGCGTGCTGCTCAAGCACGTATCAAAAAGCCAGGATTACACGATTTTCGCCGCGCGTTTGCCCTGAATTGTCTACGCAATGGCATGGATGTATTCACGCTGCAACGGCTCATGGGACACGCGGATCTTCAAGTGCTACGCCGCTATCTCGCTCAAACGGACGATGATCTGCGTCTGGCCCACGCAAAAGCCTCCCCCGTTGACAACGCGCGGCTATAGAGCCTTAACTACTAACACTTATTTTATTAATATGAGGGAGTAAATCTATGATTTGTCATCTGGCTCATAAATCAGTAGATCACCTGTTTCGCACTCAAAATAAGCGCAAAGGCTATTAATTGTTGCTCGGTCGTAGCGATCTATTGTATTCGTTGCCCATTTAGATAAAGTAGAAGCTGCCAAACCGGTAATTGTTTGGATATCAGCATAAGAAATACGTTTTGATTCCTTAATTTCTTTTTTTGCAAGCAAAATTTTAAATTGATTATAAACTGCCATAGTTAAATAATAGCGCAAACAATCAAAATAAGCAAGAAGCACAAATAAAATAGCGCAAACCCTTGACAGGCAATAGCGTTAGTGCTAATATTATTGTTGTAAGCACTACATAAAGCAACTAACAATATAAAGGAGAAGGAAAATGGCACACATAGAAATTAATACAGGATCATACAATCAGAGGCGTTTTTCCAGACCTTGGATCGCCAAAATTGATTTTAGCCAAAACCCGAAAGGGGATTATAAATTTGGGAGTTGGGTCGGTGATCATAATAATGGATCTGACGGCGTACTGGTCATTAATGCCGAAGAAGGTGATGTTATCGCCCAGGGGCAGAAAGATTTTAGGCAGCCAAAGAACAATGTGCCTGACTATTACATTGTAAAAAACGGTCAACTTGTGCATCTGGAAAGCAAGGCGGAAGCTTATCAAATGGCGCAAAACAAATAATATCTGAGGTGTTTGATGTCCGTATTTGAACCAGGCAGCCAAGTTGTGCTTTATGCTCGTGACAGTGGAGGTGATGATCAGGATTTAAGTATTGAGCAACAGCTCCTTGAATTAAAAAAGTGGTGTACTGACAATGAACTCTTAGTATCAAAGGTGTTTTCGGATACTTCAAGTGGCACAACAACTGAAGGACGTAGCAACTTTAGAGATATGATTGATTACTTCCAAAAAAGCAAAGTTCCCGAATCTGGGATTGTTGTTTGGAAATTTAACAGATTTGCGCGAAACCTAAATGATTCCATGTACTACAAATCTGGTTTGCGACGCAAAGGATATGAGGTCTGCGCAATAAAAGATGCTTTGCCGGAAGGGTCTACAGGAAAATTAGTAGAAATGCTTTTTGACTGGATGGCGCAGAAATTTTCAGAGGATTTATCTGAAGATGTCAAACGTGCAATTAGGCAATTGGTACTAACTCACGGCGCTCTCGGTGCATGTCCCCCAATTGGATTTAAACGAGAACCTGTTATTCTGCCAAGCCGTAGAGATGGAAAAGAACATATTGTCCACCGTTGGGTACCAGATTACTCCTTATGGCCTGTCCTAATAGAGGCCTGGAACTTGAAAGCCGAAGGGGTCTCAGTAGCGGAAATTCACGGCAAATTACGCTTTTACAAAAATCAAAACTCTTACTACAATTTTTTTGCTAATATGATCTATAAAGGTCAGTTAAGATTTGGAGATTTAGTAATACAAAGCTACACGGAACCCATGATTACAGAAGAACTCTGGAATCAAGTAAATGCTACTTTTCGCGGCGGCACATACCGACATGCTCCAAGAAAACGCCGCTGGAATTAAGACCAAAAACAATACGTTTTTATATATTCTAAAACTGCCTTGAACTCTCCATTTGCCCCACGATTTTCTAAAACTCTCCGTTTAAACGTCTTAGCGCGTTATGACGAAACGTGTTACGAGCTCAGTATGCAGGGGGTGAAGCTATCAATAGGTTTTCCGGCTATCTCCATCGTTATCCTGTTTTGTTCTACTGTATGCCTTTGCACGGGAGCACCCAATTTTAACCCAGTGCCAAGTTAAGCGTCCGGCCTTGCAGAACTTTTCAAGTTGGTCACGGCAGGTATTTTCGGATAAACTTGTTCGCTCTGCAAGCATGGGCGCGGTGATTTCATCAGGTTGTAACTCTGGCATTGTTAACTCTGCGGATAGTTCGGTGAGTAAGTCAGATTCTAACATTCGACAACCTTCCTTTCATCTGGTGCACCTCGATACCGCGCCTTACTGAGATTAACATTGCCGTCTATCACGATAACCCCGCCTATGTCAGAACGTGCGTTCGTTGCCACCTTCCACCCGTGAGAAGTCTTGAGTTGCCATGCCGGGCATTGTATTAAGCGCGTCTGCTCAAAGTGCGCACCGGAATCTTGGAACTTGTGGCGGTGGCCCCGAAGGATGAGATTTGGGAGCGGGTCGCCGGACTGTGCGTATTCCAGCATCACTTCGGCAGCTTGCGAGACAGCGGTAGACGAGTAATTGCGGGCGCTCGCGCGGCCATGATGCGCCAAATCCACCAGCACTCCATCAATACTGAGCGTTACCTGTTGGCCGACATAATCTGCGCCGAGCTTACTGTAGATTGCCGCTTCGTCCGCGTTATCCATGCCGCCGTGAGAAGGGCCAGTCCCAAAAATGCCAACGAAGGTGTTCGCAAAGCCCCTGATAGGTTCGAGCAGTTGCATGGCCATTTCGTATTGATCGCCGACTTCCGAAACCAACTGAGTGCTACCGTGATGGTTGCCATCAATGACATCGCCTAAATGCGCCACAATAAGACGGCGGCGCTTGCTCAGAGTGCGCACGTAAGCCCAATAATCCACCCATTGCTCATGCAGCCACTTTTGCAGGCGGTTGGCTTCGACGGTTTGGAGTTCCAGCGAGTTGCGGTTATGGAGCTGATAGCGCAGGGGCGCAAGAGCCGTAGTTGACCCAATATGCGTATCCGAGATAACCGCCAATACTGAACCGCTCATAGTGTCTTGTAGCTCACTATGCTATATATCCACCGCGCGGGATCTCCGTAAATCTCGTCAAATAACTGCTGCTTGCCCGTCCACGGGTCGTTGATAACATAGCGCCCGTCACATTTGCCGACGATCAGCACCCAGTGTTGCTGCGCCTTGTTCAGGCGTGTTTCTACGATGACAGGGCGGCCAGTGCTCAGTATCGTATCGATCTCGTGCAGTGGCGCGGGCGTGAGTGGGGTGCGGATCAGTTTGTCTGCGCCAATCTTCCCCGGAAATGCGTTCCATACTGAGGAAAACACAAACAAGTTGCCACTGACAAACCCATTCACGCGCTTGATGATTTCATTCATTTCCGGCGGAGTGTAATTGCGCTTCAATTGATAATTAACGAGCATTGTGGCGCAGGTTAATAGGCAACCGTAGCCCGCAATGGTGGTATTTGAGAAACCCAGTTTCTGCGGATAAGCGCGTTGGTAAAGTGGCTTGATCGGCAAGACGTCACTAACAATACCGTCCTTGATAACCTCAAGAAAGCGGCTTACAACCCACTCCTGTTTGTCAGGGCTGATACGTACCCACGCGCCGACTTCCTCAAACACCTGTACCTCAGTATTCGCGGGCAAGGTTCGCAACACATTAGGCTTTGTGTAATCACGCTCAGAACGGACGTTCAAACCAATTGCCGGTATTACTCGCCCCTTCCATAATACTGAGGGTTCAGGCAGAGGGTTAGGAGTTTCATTTGAGCTTCCGGCCGCAAGATAAGCTGCCCATTTTGCCTCGTCTCCATTAAATCGGTTGGTGTCCAGCACATAATTGTAGCCTGGATGAATAACCGTACTACTGTATTGATGGAACAGCCAATCAGACCAACCCGCAGGGAGCCGTGGATTAATAACGCCGTAATGTGCTACCCAGAGTGCTCTGTCGCCAAAACCTACCGCATTACCAGCACATTGTTGCCACATCCACCAACTTGTATAAATGCCATGCCTGACCCCGAGTGTAGCATCTGCCATACTGAGCCATTTGCGGATCGTGGCAAGAGTGAGCAATTCCGCCCCGGCCTCAGCCTCAATGTCAGCCCAGAAGCCAAGTTTAAATATCTTGCCTTCCACCATGCGCTTATAAGTCGCAACCTGTTGATCCACCGGCATGTATTCAGTTAAAAAAGAGTAAACTCCAATCGGAATGCCGCGCTTGGTAAACTCAGTATAGTGAGTGTCAAAATATGCGTCCTTCCGGCTGCCGTAACTTGTGCGGATAATAACGCCCTCAACAGATGAGGCAAGGTGATCATAGTTGATATTCCGGGGATTCTGCCAATACGAGATGTCGATGATGGGTTTCATTTCAACGAACCCTCACAATCGCCAATGACGGCGAGTACTCACCCATACTTGGAACATTAATCGTCGAGCCCGATGTTTGATAGCATTGCAATTGCAAATAACTGCCTGAACTTAAGAATACTAAGCTTGTTACAGTTAAAACAACAGGATCAGTGGCAGAAGCTGCGACCTGCTGGGTAGCTCTAGCTGTTCCCTCACCATTTACCACGATGGATATCGATCTAACACCATTTCCATTGGTATTAAATCTGACACCACCTACTATTAGATAGTATCCATCCGCTTTGATAGTAACTTTTGTAGGATTAGTGCTTGACCACATTGTATTTGTATCATTGAGGGCTGTATTAAAAACAATCATCACACCGGTGCTTGTTACGATGTCTTGTGAGGCTCCTCTAACTTTGCAATAATCCATATTGGTAAATTTTATGTAATCAGCGCCGTCGAAACCATCTAACTTATCCGCATCTGCAGCCTTTCCGCTTGTCGTCAAATATTCGCTTGCCACAATACCCCCCAATTTTGCGCTGTTAGCGGCTGTTGCTGTCGCCCCTAAAAATGCACACGGCAGCGATCCTCCAAGTTTCGCACTGTCGGCTGCCTGGGCGGTTTTGCCAAGGTAAACGGAATCCAATACAGAGCCAGTGGTTTTCTTAAGCTCAGTTTCAATGGCGACGATTTCATCTTGCACATCGTTGATGTGCTGTGCCAAGATGTCGTCTACGTTGTCACGTTTGACAGTAAAACTCTTTACATTTTGCGGAAAACTTGCGGCCATTTCTTATCTCCTAAACAATCATGATTCCCCGGCGCGAAGCAAAAGAGCCGGTATAGCTAATTTCAAGGGAAGGTGCTGCTGTAGCATTATTGATGTTCACATCACTTCCATTGTTGTACAACTCAAAAACTAATGCACGGTCATTGTCGCGCATATTTACATACTGATCTTTATCCAATATTGCAGTAGACCAGCCTGGGCCAGAGTATGACCCCTGATACAAAACCAGATTTGTTGAACCCTTATCTCCACTACCTCCGCAGCCAGGAACATCCCAGCTAATATCAGGTGCATAAATTCTCCATGCAGCGTCCCTTGTGACGGGCTTTAGCACCTGATAAGCCTTCAAATTATCCGGGCTATTTAATGAATTTACGTAAAAATGCATCAATACTTGCGATATATTTGCAACCGGAATCCTGTTAGTATTCGCAAATTTCACAATAGCTTTTTGGTAGTAGACTAAAGGGCCAGGATTTCCAAAAATGCCTATCTTAATAAACCCATCCGCATAATGTGCTGGACCGTTGTTATCGTTAACATAAATATATGTTGCCCATTGAGGCCGCACAATCATTTTCGCCATATCACACCTGCTGCGCCGTTATTTCCACGGCAAGTCCTTTTGCCCCAGTGCCTGCAGCAGAAACACTTAAGCTGATGGCTACATCAGATGTCATCACTGTGCTTGCCGAAATACTGGAAGAGACTGTTGCACCTTGGGCAATATTTGCTGTTCCAACTGATCCGCTGGGTGCTTTGAAAACAATAACGGAAACAGCCCCACTTGTTGAAGGCGCAGTCAGCATTGCTCTAATTGCAACGATTCTCCAACCGTTTAAAATCTCTGGCCAATAAAACTCTGATGGGAAATTTACAACAGAAATTTCTTCTGCACTTCCAAAAAGCTTGACTATCAATGCCCGCTTTTGACCGCTAAGTTTATCTTCTGTGACCGCTCCAGGTGCAAGCTTGATCGTAGTAACACTCTCATTTGCAATTTTATCTCCCGCCACAGAACCGCTTGCCAGTTTAGAGTTGGTAACAATACCATCCGATAACTGGTTGGCATTAAAGAGTTTCAAGTTTTCCGCCTTGATACGCTTAGTTTTGATGGCGCTATTTGTTTCAGAGACATCCACAATCGGCACAAAATCTGCCATGTCAACCGTATTAAGCTCCGTAAGATCAGAAATCTTTTTTAAAATGGGATCTGCCATTACCTTACCTTCCTTTCAACACCTACAAGTTCTGTGTTAATCAAATATCCACCAGTTAGGTCGCTAACTGTTTTTTCTACAATGCCCACAATGTCTTTGCCGTAAAGACTGTCGGCCAGTTTGATATTTCCGGGCTCAGTATCAGTACGCGGGAAAAGTTTCACTTCCTGCTGGTAACGCAGTCGGGCATACTCCACCAACTTGCTCAGCACTTCAGGCGCGTTCGCCGAAGAAACCATTGTGGCATCGGTGATTGTCCACTCGTTACGGGCAGCGGATTCCACCCAAATTTTTGAGTACTTTGCCCCAGCGTACTTAATTTGCCCGAACTTAAAGCCGGTGCTAAACTGGTGCATTGCTTCGGCTTCGTTATAGTAAAACACCCGTGTACTATCCAGCCAGGGATAGCCTTTTACGATCACTTGTCCGCCAGGTGGCACAACATGCAGGGTTAGACTATTCGGCCCAAACTCAAAAGCGCCGTGTTTCACAATGATGGTACAGTTCGGGTACGCACCGGAGTCTTCCGTTACTAACACACTGCCATCTTCGCAAGTCAGCCACTCTGGAATGTCTCCTACGCCAGTGGCGGTTACGGTATGATAAGATTTTGGATAGATAATCTTAAAATCACCCGGGGGAAGAACAGCATTGTAAATTTCCTCTTCTGTTTGACCCTCAGTATAGTCGTGCGCTTGAATCTGGATTGCCGTTACCAATGGCAGCTGCTTAAGTGCCGTTTCCATTGTTTTATCGGTGTCTGTAATAATGCCTTGCAAAATCTGCGGCCCGTAAAATAACTGCCCGTATTTTCCTTCGCTGTATTTTTTCTGCGGCCAATTTACGCCCGCTCTTGGTAATACAGCATCCTTAATATTGATGCTTTCGCTTTTCGCTGTACTTGCGTAAGCTCTGGCCGCAAATAGTGCCTGTTGTAACACTTCCCGCACTGTTTTATTGCCTGGTAAATAGCCATTGATTAAACGTTCCCCAACTGCCGAATCCACAGTGTAAGGAATGCCCACAGGGTCTAATATAGACGCAATCACATTCTTTACGGGGGTGGGTACTGCCCAAAACATGCCATCAAAGGGAATGGTATCCAAAACGCCAACCGCATCCCGAAGCACAAATTCAAAACTGTTTTCTACCGGATTGTGCCTGTCTTCGAGATAAAACCGTCCAAGAAAGTGCTCATTATTGTCGAGGCGTTCGTACAAATCCATGCGCATGTTCGATACCAGCGAATAATAAAACTCGCCATCAGCGAAGGGGCTGAAACGCGGATCCTCAGTATAGATTCTTACTCTGGCTGTGCTTATTGGCACTTCTATACTGAGCGGGTGTATCTCCTGTACTACTTCTGCTTCCAAAATGTCGTTATCCGCAAATTGTAAAGACTGATTGTTTATATTCATGCGCAGAATAGGATAAGTCAGCTCAATATCAGGCACAGCGGTACGGCTCCTTTGCAATAAAGCTGGTGGTTAGTTCCTTCCAGTAAGGCTTACCATCGCGCAGTTTGCCTAAGGTGTGCCTCGTTGAGGCAAAATAGCCGGATTGCTGATATTCCCCCTGTTCGTCCCAGAGTGTTACAATGTGGAAAGTGACCGGTTCAGTCAGCTTGCGCCACAGCCTTGCATACTCATTTGTGTTTCCATAGCCGGACGCGAAATTAAGTTCAAAGTTGTAGTACACACCGATAAGTTGCCGGTGCAACACCCCATCCGGGGTACGATACGCAGATTTATCCAGCATATCTGCCGCAAGACCAATGCTCAGTATTGGAATATCAAAAAACTCACCGTCAATCTTGATCATGCTCTGCCTGGCTTACTGATCATGGATGGCCCAATACGTCTTGATTCCTCAACAAATTTTGGGTGCAAATAGCGCATTAGGCCGCTTTCGTCGATATCGAATGTTACAGTTCCTCCCGTACCCCTTCCAACTCCCGCAAGTTTCAGCGCCTGAAGCATGGATTCCACCATTGCTCCCTCAGGTGCAACAAACTCCCGCTGGCTCTTGTGGTCGCCAAGAATAGCTGCAAATGGCGCGTTGGGTGGGATGACGGCGCCGGTGGCAAGATGCATCATTCCGACTGGATAGGGATCATCACGATCACTTCCTCCACCTAAAGTAGAAATAGAGGGGAGATTAAGGTACGGAATACTCCAACCAAACTTAGATATTAAGTTGTTAACTTTGTCAATCCATCTATTAATTTTTGTTTCTATTGTGGAAAATAAAGTGTTTACAGTTCCTATTGCCGAATTAATGGCATCAATAAATGTTTCCTTTACTCCATCAAGAGAAAAAGTTACACCACCAGTCAACACTTTAATTACAGTTTCCCAGCCTGTTTTAATGCCTTTAAAAACATTATCTTCAAACCATTGTGCTGCAGTTTGCCAAGGTTTCCGAGACGCTTTCCAGCCTTTATCTACTTGATCTGCAATACCATCTGGCCCAGTCCAAGTTGTTCCAAATTTGGATGCAAGAGGGTTCAGGACATCTCTCTCAAACCAGCTGCCTACAACACCCCAACCAATCTTTATCGGAGCAATAACACCATTTACAGTATCCTTAATTCCGCCTTTTCCACTCCAAGTGAAACCAAAATGGTTAGCGATTGGTTCAAGCACATCAGTTTCAAACCATTTCTTTGCCCCGCTCCAATTGCCTGTTTTGATACCAATCCACGCAAGACCAGCACCTTCTTTGATGTCTGCCCATGCTGTGGAAGATTTTTGTTTTATTGGGGTTGTAATTTTTTCTCTCCACCATTTACTAAAACCGCTCCAATCACCTGTAGTAACCCCTACGTAAAATTGTTGTGCGCCTTCTTTGCCGTCATTCCAAAGTGTAGTAAGATCATCGCTTACTGGCTTTGTGAAATGCTTGTAAATCCATTTACTTGTGTCACTTAACGCTTTTTTTTCTTTCTCTAACCCCTCTGAAAGTTTTTGGTCAATTGGCACTTCTTTCCATGTAATTCCCCCACCTCCACCAGCACCACCTCCGCCATCAGAGGTATTGTCTGCTTGGTTTTTAGAAAGAACATTTAATTTGTCAAAGGACGCGAGAGACCCTTCAGCCGCTTTTTCAGCCTCTTTCATATTTCCTGCATATTGACCGGAACTATTTGCAATGGCCTGCATATAGGTTTTTTGCCTTGTTAATGCGGCAATCACCTGTGCTATGGTATTCACTACTGAGGTAAGCCAATTCACAACTTTTTGGAGCACAGGAATAAATAAATTAACTAATGGAGCTGCTAACGTGGCGAATTGTGCTTTTAGCGCATTAAAACTTCCTGAGAGCTGATTTACGGAAGCCGCATACATCGGCATCTTATCCATTTCTTTATAGGCAGACTTGAATGACTCACCAATCGCTGCGATTGCCACAACGACAGCAGCAATGCTGATAAAAGTTCCTATTAAAAAGCTCCCCAACTTATTAAATAGCTTCAGCATCTGGCCTTCAGTACCTTTTACTGAAGTGGCAATAGCGTTATTAAGTCTTTCTTGACTTCTTTTTGTAGCTGCCGACATTCGGTCTGCTTGTTCGTTAAATTTGTCCTCGCTGATTTTTGTGTCAATAAGAATTGATCCATCTGTAGCCATAATTAGCCTTCCCCATAAAATGCTCGATTGAAAGCCTCAGTATGGAGAGATGCCGCATCTTTTTCCTGCCATGACGCAAGGTCAACATCTTCAATTTCAAACGCTGGCCCAATCTCACGCGCTCGATCAATTTCATATTGTTCAGCTTTGTCATTTTTTACTTGATAACGAAGATGCACAAGGCTTGAGAAGCTCGTTTCAGCGCCTAAGTCATCAAACAGCGCAAGAAATTCCCACCAGTGCAACTGAGCGGTTTTCAGATTGATTCCATGCGTTTGCTGGAAAGCCGCATAAATGAGGTTTGCATCCTTTTTGAACGAGTAATATCGCTTACCATCATCAAGCTCAGTATCAGAGGGTGGTCTGCCTCCACGAATAAACCAACTTGCCTTTTCAAACACTTGTCCAATATTTCTTGGTATCTTTCCTTTTCCGAACAGATTCTGTAACAAGACCAATACCTTTTCACGCTCAGTAAGAGTTGCATCTTCAAACGCAAGTCGAATTTTTAGCGCGGTGCGAAAATCAGAACGAATCGGCACTTTTGCACCGTCTATTTCAAGTGAATCTGGCAAAGCATCGCAAAGTAGGTTCACAATTTAATCCACAGAGTATTCCGCTAACTTCTCATAGCGCTTGGCCTCAATATAAGGAGAGACCCCTTCCAACAAACTCATCCGCGCAGGAGTGCTAATCGAAGCTCCAAAGATTTCTTTTGCTTTCCCTTCACCAAAGAGCTCATCAATAGCGTGGTCAAGAAAGGCACAAAAATCCCGGTGCGCTTGTAGTCCTTGCTTGAAACTTGGAACCGTCTGATCGTTTTCTTTTGAGGCTTTTTCCTCTGCAGCTTTCTTGTTCAAATCATCCATAATTTGGTTGAGGCGTTCTACCCAGATCACATCTTCAGGATTAAATTCAAGTACTACATCGCGTTTTCCATCAATATGCAATGTTTTTGTAACCAGACCTGTACTAATTTCGATAATATCTTTCATAGTATCCTTTCGCCTCGTTCTTTAGGCGGGGCTTAATCATTTACGGAGTTGGTGTAAACGTTTTTGTAGTGGGGTTAAATGTACCCAAAACTGCATCGCTCATCGAAAGCAAAGCAACACTGTGGGGGTAAGGTTTTCCTGCATCGCCGCCAGATTTGTTGTAAGACACTTGCACCTTGCGAGTTTTAGCAGGGTAAGCACCACTCACAGGGGCAGCGGAGGTAATTACCGACATGTAGGTTGTCTCAGTATCAGAGCCTACTTTTTCGGCCCAAATCAAGCCATGAATAAACACCGCTACTGCATCATCTGAATCGTTGATATCAAATGGAATTTCGGGTTCCAGAGCATCAAAGCGCTTAGACGCGGTCTTATCGCCAATGTAATGCTCAGTTTCGATTTTTGGCCCCCAGTTTGTACTGAGGCTCGAAACGCCTTTATTGATTTGTGACCAAGTGCGAGAGCTACCAGCTGGAGTTGTGTCCAAATACTCTTGAATCTCAAAACGTGATATGGTTTTTATCATTTTTATTTCTCACTTTCGTAAATTAAATTGCACGGCATCTCATAAATGCCAGTGCCTGATTCCCCTTCTTGAATGAGGTAACCGGCGGAACTCGTTTCAATTGAGTAAGCGGTCTTTCCTATGCCTAAGTCGGGAAGATTGCGTTTTAGGTTCTGTTCAGCAAGCCAATCAGAAAACGCATCAAAAAATTCATTTGCCTCTATGCGAGTATCTTCAGAAGCCATTGAAGCGGTACAGCGCACAATGAATTGAAGCTGAAACATGCCACCACCGCCAATGTAGCTTTGCAATACCTTTTGAGTCGGCGTGCTATAAATCGAGTAACTCACTGGATCAGGTTGCAATTTGTCAATCTGAAATAGGTCAATATTTTGAAGTGGTTGATAAAGCCTGAGATGGTCACGCACAGCTTCTAAAATGCTCATTCCTGCCCTCCGACCATCTGCTTGACTGTCTCAATTGCCTGCTGTCCGTTAGCCGCCTTCCAGCGCTCAAACCAACGAGGCTCAGTAGGATCAAATTTAGGATTAATATTCTGAGAGGTTTTGCGATTGAACAGGTAATATTGCCGTCGCGCATATGGCCCAAGCCAAATAACCTGACCACTACCAACAACTGTTCCTATAACGCCAAGTGTTTGCAACATTCCAGTAACTTTTGGAACAAATACATTTGATCCATTAAGTACTGTTTTATCCAGCCACTCCTGTGCCGCCTGAAAGCGCCCATTCCAACTATCTTTGCCATCACCCTCAAATCTCGCAGGGTTCCATTTAAGCGTTGCCTTGATGCTTCCATTTGCAGTTGTCCAGCCCTTTGGCGTTTTAATGCCATTCCAGTTATTAGGGTTCATTTGGCCCCAATTCTGTCATGTTGAAGCCCAGCAGAACCATAGTCTTTCGGGTCAACATTGGTAACGGTGAAGTAATTAGGCCGGTATTTGGCTTGTAAAGCACTTAGCGTGAAGGTTGGTGTAATCTCGTCAAGAATCTCACCCTTCAAGAGAACATCGTTTGTTTTTATCCCCAAACTTCCGCGCCATGTACCATCTTCCAACTCATACGGCACATAAATAACCAGCGTATCGGAGGTAATGGAGCCGCCTTTCACTATGCGCACGCCAAACGAAGATTGCCACATGACTTCACGAACAAAAGTCCGCGTGTAAGTGGAAGTCGTTCCTACCCTTGCATACCAAGTCATCACAAATGGCGCGTACATTTAAGCCCACCTGCAAAGGAGACCGGTGAATTCAAGATATTTGTTGACGACCTCAGTAATAGCCTGCGTTTGGAGCGCCTTGCCCTCCTCCATACTGAGGTAAGACACACTATGATCGCCAACGCTCTCGCTTTTGATGTTTCTGATTGTGCCAGTAACGCCCGCAAACTTCTTCATCTCTTCCGCCACTGCGCATGTTGTCATTTTGATGGCATTTGCATGCTCAGTATTGAGGGGGATAGCTGCCATGGCTTTAGCCGCGCGCCCGAATGTCAGTCGGTTGACTTCGTAGCTTGCTTTAAGCGCCAGCGCGTCAAACGCAGAAGCAGGAATGCTCGTACCGCCGAAAATGGTCGTATAAAACGTGTAATCAGCAAATGCATTCATTCCTGCCTCCTCTCGTTATTTCTTGGCTTCCTTAGGTTTAGCTTCGGATTTCGCGGTTTCTTCAACCACAAAGCCAGCCAGCTTGTACCAATCAACCATTTGCCCATTGACAAAGATTGTGATTCCGCCATTGGTCATCTTGACCATTCCATCACCTCACTTAGCCCGCTGCTTTGGCATGCAAGTAAATACCGTCTTTCTTGTTGTCATAAACAAAAGCGTCATGATACAAGCGGTATTGGAACTTCCATGCATCCAAGCTCTGGTTTACATCGGGGTCAAAAGATTTTGGCAATGCAAGTTTCGTCACCTGAGCAACAGCGGAAGGATGAATCAACAGGAAGTTGATATCTGCACCCGTAGAAGCGGTTTTAGCAAAGCCGCCAGCGGTAGTAGTTGCTCCTGGATCAAGCGTAATCGCGGTATAGAATCGGCGTTGCGGCACCATAATTACTTCCATGCCGTTATAGGTCTGCACCCGCTTATCCACAGTGCTTTCATTGGCCAAAGTGCGGCTGACAGCACCTTCAAGGAATGCTTTACAGGTATCCGAAATGAAGAGTAATCGCCCTTCCTCGGGAACTTCTGCAGCGTCCATAGCGCCTTTTGCAGCATCAATCGCATCAACGATAGTTGTCTTGCTCAAAGTTGCAGCAGCCGCCTTACCAATACCGGGCGTGCCTGCATACTTGGCAAAGCGATAGGCATCCACTTCAGGAACAACCTGTGTACGAACAAATTCACCCACAACCGCACCAAAGGTTTGATTGAGAGTTTCCTCATTATCCATGCGGTCAACGCTGAATTCGCGACCACGAGACTGCGACAAAGTCCATGCTTCCCAAGTGGCGGTGACATCACCCTTCGGGTAACCTACATTGCGATCATAGTTACCTAAACCAACAACCGCGATCTTAAGAAATTCAACGGTTGCCGCATTGGTAAACGAAACAGGGCTTACCGCACCATCCATACGGGCGGTCTTGGAAGCCAGTTTATAGATTTTGTCTAAACCGGGACCATATTTCTTGGCCAGTTCAATGTTATTAGCCATTATTTATCTCCTTCTGCTGGGATACCAGCACCCTTCATAAACGCTCGCAAGTTTCTCTCTTCCTGACTCTCGTTTTTGGAAGGGTTATGCTTCGTGCCCTCAACTGTTTCAGTCTTGGGCTCAGTATATTTTTTGTTTTCAGCAAGGAACGCGGTCAGATTCTTATCAAACTCGCCTTCCATCTTCCCCACCTTCCAGATAACAAATTCTGCATCCTCAGTATGAACGCCGGCTTTGATGACGCTATTCTCGCGGCGGAGGGCTTCACTGTCCGCCTGGAGTTTCGCATACTGAGCCTCGCGTTCGGCTGCTTTCTCAGCTTCGGTCTGTTGGGATTTTTTCCATTCACCAAAGGCTTTGAGCTCATCGGCACTGGGCATCTTGGCACGTTCTCTGGCCAATCTTTCCCCAAGCACTTTGTCAACTTCCGCCTGTGTGAATGTTTTTTCCTGCCCCTTATCGGCAGTCGTTTGCTTTTCCTCAGTATTCTGAGTGTTGGTATCCTGAGTTCCCTCAGTATTGGTATTTACTTCGTCAGCCATGTTTCCCTTTCCGTTTAATGCCCGTCGGCTTTGCTTTGGTCAGAGAATTCAGGGAGTTAAAACAAAAAAACCTGAGACAAGGCCACTATCTCAAGTGACATGTCTCAGGCGGTAAACTCTGAATTCCCTATTTAGTTGTTGCAAGCATTATATCAGAACTTTGCTTTTCAAGCAATATCTGCTATACTGTGAATGTCCTGAGGTGAGCAGACGCCCCTCACTGCCTTAGAGCGACCCGGATGTGGCGCACCGGCTACGGGATAAGAGAAGACTGGAAACAGTCTTTTTTTATTCAACTCGTAGATATTTCTTTTTCAATTCACCCTTTGCATTGAAAATATCACGAAATTTCAGCGGGTGTATTGTTGTAACCTGATGATATCCCGAATTATCTTTTGAAAGTGATATTGCTACTGCCATGAACTCCCACTCTTTCTCACCCGAATATCTTAATTTCACAATATTAGTAGCTGAAAAGTGACCATCATTGCGTGGGCGAAGAGCTTTCTCGATAATTTCTGGATTTTCTATTGCTCGAACAAAATCATTACAGTTGACTTTAATCCATTTCAGTCTTGACGCATGAGTATCATCCGACAAAAGATGGTTAGCAGCAAATTCATTATAGTGAACAGGCAGATTTGTAAGAAACCTTTTCCCGGGCTCAGTATCTGGATATAAACTCCTTTGATCTCCAAAGTTAGCAACATGCTGAATCTTATTAACACTTTCAAAGTCTATTTCTTCTGGAGAAATTAAGGTTTTCTTCACCGCCCTAAACCCAGGCACGCCCATTCTGTCAGCAGCATAGGGCAGACCAAACGTTTTGCTCACATCCATGTACTTATGTTTCAGCGCATTGATGCGCGTTTGCTCAACCCTACGCGCCAAATCATCACCGCTGGCAGTAAACAATACGGCCCGATCCTTACTCTTGCGAATCTCAGATTCCAACCGGCGTTGAAGTTGGGTACCTTCGTAGCCAGTATATTCTTTGCCCTCAAAAACAAACTTGCGCGTACTGTTCTCATACATTGCCTGACGCTCTTCCTTAGTATAAGAGGGTGTGCTCACGCCAAGAATCACCGGATATACTGAGTGACGGCAATTCCATGTCATGAATTTGCGGTCTAAACTTTCTTCTATCTTCGCATATTCTTCGTTGCTAAACATCCGCCCCTGATAAGGCAAATGATCTGGTGCACAATAGTTGTGCGCATCAATCTCGACCCCGTCCGCGCCAAATTTCCGCCCATTTTCCGCGCTTATTTGTTCAGCGATACTTCTCACGCCATCGGTGATATTTTGCCTTAAAGCAGAGTCCATTCTACGGCTGTAACCTGATTCGTAATCAATGATTCGGAGGCCGCTGTCCGCTACCTCTTTTAGCCCCCGTCGAACTTCGCTTTTGTAATCGGTAACACCCGTTGCAACTCTGGTAATCGCATCATCAACAATGCGGATGTAGGCTTGGGACAATGATTCATAGAACACCCGCCCATCAGCACGCGCCACGCGAATACCAGCGGCTTTTGTGCGCCCGAGATTGTAAAAAGTTCCTTCCGTAATTGCCGAAACCGTTCTAACAATCTGCTCTAAAGCCCCGGTTGTCATTGCCTGCTTGCCAAACTTCGCCACAACTTCAAGCGGAATTGCATTTGCTTGTTTGGCTGCCTCAGTGTAGACTTCGTCGGCCTTTTTTGCCGCCTTTTCCCCTTCTCGCTTGAGTTCTCTAAGAAATAAGTCTAATTCCTTTTGTACTGCCGCCCGTTGCTCTTCAATACTGAGTTTACTATCTTCGATTGCTTTGATCCGCTTGCCCAGCATGGCTAAAAACCGAGAATTAATCTCCGTCAACCCTAAAGAGCTGCGCTCTCCAATCGCGTCAAAACGAGCAAGAGGAAACATCAGACAGTAGCCGGCTCCTGGCTACCTAACAAGTCGGCCACGCCGGGCTCAGTATCTTTGATAAACGCGATCTGCTTAGCAGCGTCCTCTTCACTTTCACCAAAGAAGCGCACACGATACTCCACGGGAGATCGTAAACCCTGGGCAATTTCTTCTTGCCACATTTTGCGCTCAGTGTACTCGTCTGTAATGTAGCTGTCATCAGCCAATACTGAGACCTTCGCATCTGCTTTGACTCCAGGCACATGCAGCACACTCGCGCCAATCCACAGAATCCCTTCCACAATCTGTACCAGCGCCTCACTGACGCTGATCATTTCTTTGGCAACATTTTTTACCAGCGTTTGTTTCGAGCCAGTAAACTCAGTAGCGGTTTTGATGACGCCAGAATCATCGAGTTTATAAAATCCCTCTCCCAACCCAACTTTGAAACTAAACAGGTCAAGCATTTTTTGAATGCCATCCGCATTTTCCTGAACACGCAGCGTTGGATTGTATTCTTCTATAAACTTTCCGTCTTTTTGACTGTCACCAATGTTCATAAACAGTGATGCACCCGCCATCTGTGGAGCAATTCGACTTCCATCCACTCCTTCATTGAACATGGACGAATTCATGAAAACCATCTTGCGACCTAAAATAAAATCCACGATGAAGTTATCAAACGCCGCATCTAAGCCCTTGAGCACGTCTTCATTGCCATCGATGATCGAGGCCCCAAACGTAGACCCCGTATCATGCCGGTTATAGCCTGACTTGCGGATCACACTGAACCATGGCACTGGTGAGCCGGTGCGAATGGTTACGGGCTCAGTATAGAGATTGCCCTCATCGTTGATGGTAAATGTTGTCAGAATATATTGCCCACTTTCGAGGGTATGCATGGTAACATCAGTCAGCACCTTATCACCCTGTTGTCGGGAGCTGGCAAATGCAACTTCCTTGAGAATACCATTGCGGTGAGATATTGGGATAATCTGATCTGCGGCCAGAAAGTTAATTCCAATCCCCGTGCCAGCGTTCAATTGCCGGCTTTCTTCCACCACGGCCATGTTTTCTATATAGACTTCAAAGGCCGCTGTGCCAGACCAGCGTGAAGTAGTAATCAGCTCATTTGCATTGCGCCTAAACGCGTTCTCACCCAGCACACCACCGCGACCATCTTCACCTTGGAGCCATTTCTCGCTTGCTTTATCATCCAATTCGATGCGAGTTTTTTCGTTCAACAGCAGGCTCGCCCAGTCCTCAGCGCCACGCTTAAGCATGTCCGTTTTGTGGCGCTTGATTTTTGTGTATTTCTTGTTGACCAAATCAGTCATGGCAGAATACTCGTGGAAGCCGTCCACATTGCCATCCAACCACGAGCGCCACTCGCTGACTTTGTCATACATGGGCGATTTTGTAACTTCACGACCAGTAAGTTTTTTTATTGCATCAATAACATGCTCGATTTTCATTGTTAACCTACCTTTTCTTTGCGATGCCGTAAAACACCGCCGCAATGACGTGAGCAGACGGTAACGCGGCTATATTTGTTTTGGGTGAATTCTTTTTCGCAAATTACACATTTACGGATTTCATTATCAACACCTCGTGCTCGACGCGCAGCACTAACGCAGTTTTTTGAGCAGTAATGTGAGGTGCCGTGATCTCGCCCCACATAAACTTTTTCGCAGTGGTCGCAAGTCAAAGTTTTAGTCCTAAATAGATCATCCACATGGTTTAACCAATGCTGTTTATGCCATGCCCTTCCAACCTCACTTTTATGCCACTCAATTGCAGCAGGGAGTGCTTTTTCTTTTAGTACCTTGTTGGTATAATCGCGTAAATCTTTTGAGCGAGAAAATAAGTGGTTGGAGAGGTGTGCCGATGACAGAATACACTCTAAGTTTGTAATTTCATTGTTTGCCCGGTTGCCGTCTTTGTGGTGAATATCGTGGTTTTTGGGTATGTCACCGTTATAAAACGCATACACATCTCGATGTAAAGATGATCCACACTTATAACCCCGCCAAAAGTAATACCCCTGCGACTGTTTCAGATGGTATAGCCTGCCATTGAATAACGCTCTTTTACCGTTTTCGATATAAGTTATTTCCATATCACCTAACTCCTAAATCGTCTATGAACGCTTCCCACGAGTATTCAAACGAATCACACACATCATTCACATCCGGGTCATTGTCCAAGCGCACATCACCAGCTTTGGTTTCGTCCCAGACTTGATTTTGCAGGCTGTAAATCAACTTCGGGCAGCTGCTCAGTATGGAGAGCTTGCCGGTGTTTAGCATGCGCTCCTGGGCGTAGATACGCGTGTTGATTTCCTCTTTTTGCGCCGTCACCGCTCTAACTGGCAGTCCCGCGCGATGCAAAGCCGCGTCAATGCCGTTGGTAATCGTTTCTGGGTGATCGCACCACGCATAGGTATGCCGCACACGTGGGTAAGCGTCCATTTGCGCCTTTACAAATGCCACAAACTCCGCTTCTATCTGGTCAGGGCGAATACCCTTACTGTTGAGTTTGTGCTCAGCGAGTGCCACAATCCCCCGGGCGCCGCGACGAATGCCAGTGCACACAAAAACGGTATGAGAAGTGTTCTCGCCATAATCTACGCCATAGGTAATAAACTGCAAATCATCGGGAGCCTTATCCACGATCCACTTACTGGAATTATCCGCAAACTGACCAAAAATAAGCCCTTGCGCAATCACCCGCTGGCCCAAAATGTCGCGTCTGTACCATACTGAGCCCGGGTCGTATTGTGCTTTGATTTCTTCGCGGCGTTGCTGAGTAATGGAAAGATTGTCCTCAAGCGTAAAATGCTGATATTGGTATCCCGGCAGCTTTTTTTTCCGATACAGGTCAATGTAATTGCTGTAAATCTTATGGTTGGGATTACAAGGGTTCAAATCCCATAACGTCAAAGGATCTAACGCCGCCGCCTGCCTCCCCATGGCGACTTTAATAAAGCTGGTTCGGCTGTCTTCACTATCAAAGTGCTCATTGATTTCTGTCGCAATCCAAATGCCGTATGAGTTGCCCAGAATACGCTTATAACTGTCTGCTTTTCCGCCGCCAACGAATATGACAATCTTCTCACCGGTTTGCGTTTGGATGTAAAGCGCCTCGTTATCCCGATACTTACCCCACCGACACCGGCCACGAAAGAGGGCTTCAAGCCCGAAACCATTGCACACACCAATGTTGAGCTTTGCGTTGGCCAATGTTGACCCGCTGGCAAGATGGATTCTGTCCCTGCAAACTTCCAACCGCGCCGCCGCAATAACACAGTGATCAATCGTCTTGCCGCTTCGGATTGCGCCCTCGGCAACACTGATAAGGGAGTTAATCCCACTTTCAATATACTGAGCATGTTTCTTTGACAAGGGTGCAAATGGAATCGTGCGTTCAAGCAGCATCAAAACTCTCCTGATCTTTGGCTTTGGCAATCAAATCAACAACAGCAGACAAGTCTTCCACTCTTTGCTCAGTATGAGAAGCGTCGCCGGCATCCAACCGCGCGTACCGGCCAAGAATCTCAAGCGCCCGCTGTTTGTCATAAAGCTCCAGCATTGGTTTCCCTTGGCGATTGTAGGTAATCTTCTTCACCGCGTCACTATCCAGCAGTACTTTTGTCCAGTTGATTGACGCTTTGCCATCGTCATCCAATTCCAGAAAATCCCCAAGCTTTGCCCTTGCCTGATTCGTCAACCGTACAATAACCTCTGCCGCTGACGCGCTAAGCTCTTTCAGCCGCTCTGCAATAAGCTCCGCAACCTCAGGATTGCTCAATAGTCGATAGCCCGCCTTCCCGGGCGCACCATAGCCGGCTTTTTCAGCGGCTTCCCGGGAATTCCAACTTTGCAGGTAAAACTCAATGAAGCTACGTTGCTTTGGCGTTAAGGACACAGCTTACCTGCCACTAACAAGCTTTTTTAATCTGCGCTTCAAGCTCACTGATTCGGCGATTAGAGGCAGCCAATTTGTTCTTAAGATCACGTACTTCGCCATCTTTAGCGTCAAGTTGTTCGCTCAGAGCCAGAAGCTTAGTGTTCAGCTGGCGGACTTCTTTGTCTTTGGCTTCCACTTGGTTGCGTAATTCTCTAAGTTCTTCGCGTAAAGCAATATTATCTTTGCGCTCAAGCTCAAGTTCAGACCGCAGATCAACAACTGTTTTTTCAAGGTCTTCAATGCGTTTATCGCGCGCCACATTTTTGGATGAGAGCACCGCTGTTACCACTGTACCAACAACAGTTAGTAACCCACCAAAGCCAGTGAACAGCGCAAGCACAACCTGCTCACTCATTAACCGACCTTAGAAGCGGAACGCACTGCGTCATAGACCTTGCAAGCCGTCAGTCCAAGCGCCAGCCCAAAAACAACCGCACCGAACCAACCGGCAAAGTCAGAGGGCATCGCAATGCTAAGCTGATAAGCAATGCCCAGCACCAAGCCGATCACCAGGCTCAGTATAGTTAGCAAGCGCCCGCTCACTCCCAGCGCCTTGATCCATTCAACCAGCCCCATAACAACGAACGCGAGAGGAATACCATTGACAAGTTGACTAAATTCCATTTCATACCTCCAAAAAGTTAGTTAAAACAAAACACCCAAGACATGACCGTCATCTCAGACGATATGTCCCGGGTGGTAAAAGCCGGAGTCCCTATTTAGTTATTTACATCCAAATTATACTATCAATAAGAACCTTTGTCTAAAATTACTCTTCCAGTTCAATTTGGTGGAATTCTGAATTGTATCTCAGACGTATTGGCCACCATCTCATGATGGTATCAAAAATCTAACGCAAGTTAGATTCTTAATGCTCAGTAAAAGACAAATGGGCAAATACTACCAAATATCATTACCTTTTAACAAAGCTTCTTCACGCCATTCTAAATATAAATCCTTGACGTCGCGGTTTATTTTTTTTAGCGAATTTTGAAAACCATTTCTGATTTTTCTAATTGTGCTTTCGCTTGCTACCCCCTTATATTCGAATAAGGAAGATCTACAATCTAATTCTGATAGTATTTTTACATTTTGATATTTAACCCAACACTCTTTCCCAATAAAAAAATCTTCCCCACTAGTAAAAGTAGTTGTCCTATCAATATGAGTTTTTGAAGAGCTGAGATAGCATGCAATAACACGATTGTCCTCAGGAGCAGTAAACAAAATAACGTGATAATGAGGATCATTCTCAGTGCCCCTTAATTTGTAAACACTCCCGACTTGGATCATTATTTAGCTAACTCAAGTACTGCAGAAAGTAAATTTTCATATTCAATTTCTCTAAAGACATCTTCGATTTCAGAATTTGAATACCCGTTTTTTGAAAGAATATAAGCATACGAAAGAGGCTGGTATCTTTTTCCTTCAGGAAGATTAACGTGTTCTGGAAGACCAGCAATATCTTTCTTTAGTTGACGGTTTTCAACATCATGCTCGTATTTGGCATAAATATTTTGAAGACATTCAACATCGTCTTCACTAAGCTCCCCCCCAAAAAGTTCTGTATCCTGGTCTACCTGATGGATTAAATGCTTGTTTCGGTCAAGGCTAAAATGCTCCTTCCAGTCTATTCCAAGATTACTATCATCAATTTTTAATGATTTCAATCCGTCATAAACTTCACTAATAATCGGTCCGAGTGGTAAAGAACATGGTCTGCCGTAAAAAGCCGGTTCACCGGTAGTTAAAAGTTTGTTCCGGTCAAACAAGTACATGAATTTAGTAGCTTTAAAATAATCTAGCTTATTATTAGAAAGCGAGCATAATTTAGACAATACTGCAATTGCTTTTTTTTCCCTGAAAAGCAAATTAGTACAGCGGGAGTCTAAGGTGTTTACGTAATTTGCGTGTTGCTCGTTCATTTTCTCTCCTTTACGCTTAGTTCTAATTATAAGACAATTTCTACCATGGCAAAAAACTCGTTGAACCACGGCAAGCAGCCTATTTCCCATACTTCCCCCTTCCCTCCAACACCCGCTTAATTAACCTCTGTAACTTTATATCGGGTGTTACCCAAAACACATCTCTCCCACACTGCTTGCAACTTGCATCCATTTTCCGAATAATCACACCGCCACAATCCAAAAACGCAACACCATCAATATAGTACTCCCGTCCAATTTGGTTGTGGCATTTGGGGCATTGCACAACATCTCCATTAAGCTCAAGATTCAAATCTTCCATCGCTCACCTCCCACTCAACTCTCTAATAATCATTTCAACCACTTCCATGACTCTCGTTTTACAACAGCGGCCATCCCATTCCTACTAATTCCAAACAAATCCGCAATAGCCTGAATCTTCCACCCACCCTCCGAATACAATCTTCGAGCCTCTCTTACCTCAGCTTCATTAAGCTTGACACCATGAACATTCCTGCCTCGAGCTTTGTTATCTCGACGTTTGGCTATCATGTCATGCATATTTGTGTAAGCATTCCCCAAATACAAGTGCTCTGGATTTACGCATTTTGGATTATCACAAACATGGCACACATCCGTATCTGAAGGAATGTCCCGCCCTAATGCCAAAGAAAGCATATATCGATGCGCTAAAACATTACGATTCTCTTTTGCTATTCGAAAAATCCCATAACCTGCATTGTTCAAAGTTCCAGCCCACTCCCAACAATCACCAGGAACAATCCGAATCTTTTCTAAAGCTCTTACAAAAACACTTCGTGCGCCTCTTCTATCCATTATTGCCTCCAAGATAAGTAATTGCTTCAGCGTTAGATATTTTTTCCAATCTCGCTACAAGATTGATGACATCCATCGGCAACATATTGCACACAAAACATCCGCACAGCTGCCGCTCGGTATCGATCCAAAAGCTCGGGCTGTTATCATCGTGAAATGGACATTTCGCTACAGCCTTGTGCTCACCAGTCCAATGGTCGATCTGCACGAAGTCTTCAATCCGATACCGGCGTTTGATTTCCCCAAGATCAATCCCTGCTCGCACAGGCGAATCCAAGACCTCATCATCCGAACGATTATCCGCCGCAACTTCTCGCTCCTTCCATTCCGCCCGCACATATTCCTGCGGCGCTTCAGCTTTGGCTAAAATCTCCTTCGGTAACACTTCTTTGAGCTCAGTAAAGAGCGGGAAAATCCCTTGCTGATATTCCCGATACACAACCCCACTCGGATGCACAGACCCAGCAATGGTCACCAACCCGCCCCAGGCTTTCACATCCACATCACCAAGGTGCGCGTTGCGAATCTTCTCAGCGGCTCGACAGTACACATGAATGCCTCTACTGGTCCGCACCTTGTAGGCGTCTCTCAGTATCAACTGTGCCGCAACAGGACCAGAATGTGCCCAGAGCATCCAAGAGAGATACGCCTCAGTGGTGTCGAAATCAATCACCACCAGATTGTTTGTCCCAGTCACTACCGCACCATTGCAGGGCACCCTGAACCACCTGATTAAATCGTCATGTGTCGGAACTTCCTTTTGATACTTCGCCCATCTGATCTTCGGCTGCTTAGCACCCAGATGAGTCGGGATCACAGAGAATCCAAACCTCGAAAGCCAAAAGACAGTGTCGAGCTTCACACCTTCACGCATGGGAACCGCCAAAAGAACAATGAAAATGCAGGGATTGCAGGGTTTTAAAGGCGTTTTTCATTAACTTCTTATATGGAATCACTTTCTTTAAGGTTCGCGCGTACAGAGAAAGAATGAATAAGGAAATAAGGTTAAATATATTAACGTATAGAGAGAATACGTATAGGAAGTTAAATGAAAAGGCTTCTGAAACCCTGCATACCCTGCAAAATCGTATTTGTGAAATAATTCCTAATAACATTGTGCACCTTTCATTTGTGGTCAAACCAGTACTCAATCGTCTTTGTTCGGCTCAGTTGGGTTTTGAGTCCGTAACGGGCTTCAAGAACACTTTTGATGTTCAGCAATCGCCGCCCAAAAGCTTTCACGCTTCGTGGCCAGTCGGAATCGGGTTTGTTGCCAGCAAAAAGCAGCTGCTGGGATTCGGTGTAGAGTTCGCGTGCCGTCACCCAGCGTTGAGTATTTTGTCGCATTGAGGTGGGGGAGATAGATGTTAGCCAGGTGTCGATTGCTTCGATAACAATCTCACCGTCTGCAAGAAAGTTGCCCTGTGCGGACTTAAGCTCTGCAACAATTTCATCCCACAGATCCTCGCGGTCAGCTTGGATGCTCATCAGGCGGCCAAGAGCCTCCCAGTCAGCCATACGAAGCGCGGAGGTGGCAGGCAAGTCGGTGTCTTGAAGTTGCTTCACGATACCATTCAGGGAAGTCAGCAGGTCGCCCCACCACGCGCCTCTAAGGGAGTCAATCTCGGCCAAAAAAAGCGATTCTCTGCGGCGATCCTCATCGTCCACCCTACTGAGCGGCAAAAGCAATAAACGGTCTGCGAGGTCATCGCGGCGCAAAGTGTCGGGCGTGCGGGCGGTAACGGCAATCCAACATCGATACTTGAGAATGCCCATATCTTTGGAGGTGTAGAGTTTCCGGTACTCGTCCATGGCACCGGTGGATATGCGCGCGAGTTTGTCCTGAAGCCAGGGCTCAAGAGTGTCAAGGTTATCCATGGCATAGAGATGATAGTGTGAGGCTGTAACCGAAAAATCATCCGGCTTGACCGGTACGCCACTGACTTGTGACCACTGGCCAAATAGAAGCCTCAGTAAGAGACGCAGCGCCATGGACTTCCCCGATCCTTTTTCACCCAGCAGAACCATCATGGGTTTGGTTGGGCAGAGTTCGTTAAAAAACAGGGATTGCGTCCAAACCTTGTATGCCCATGAATAGCGACCATCTGACCAGTTGGGAATTTCTGAGATGATGTCGGTTGCATCCTGGGTGTCAACCAGATCAGGCTCGTATGGCTCCCAGATACTGAGGTCTTCAAAGATCACTGGGCCGTCGCCATTGTCTTTCATTTCGATCTTATCGCCACCGAGGCAATAAACTGAACCGTCGAACCGGCTGACCCATAGGACTTTTGAATCGTTATCGTAATAAGCAAGGCGCACGACTGGTTTGATCTCAGCATTCAAAATCGCTGCGGATTTGCACGCATTACTGAGCGCCGCAAAAACGGTTGAGGCAGGGTTGATACCAGTTAACTCATGCAGCCAGGCATGCCACGGTTCGGTGTCGAGTTCAAAGAGCTTGTGCTTTGCGTGCCACAAGTAATAATACTGAGCCTCAGGTGTGCGGATGAATTTGCCGTTTTGATTAAGCCACGTAAGCAAAAACGATTCGGCGTTTCCGATCCGAACTTGCGGCGTTACACCTTTGAGCGGGGTCAAAATATCGTCCAGTTGGTCTTGAAACTTTGTGTCCGGCGGATTCATCAGCGGGTTACCGAGGCGCCGTGCTCGGTTTGCACTGAATTTGCTACCCATCTTCAGACCCTGATAGGAAGCTCCAAGCCTGTTAGCCGTTGCACTCAATAAACCCATGATAGCCATGCCAAGATCGGGGGGCAAGGCGTTGGTCACCTTCAGGATCGCGCCTTTGATGTCAAGGCCTGAAGTGTAGATTTCCAGCCCCATATCCTTCCATGGATCGCAAAGTGGCGCAGGCGGAACCGGAGCTTGATTTGTTTGCAGCGCCATGGCCATTAATTCGAGCTCGCTTTGCCATTGAGCCCCGTCCAGTGTGCCATACGCGGCCAAGATGATGGCTTGATCAACCAAGGGAATATGAATCTTTTTAAATACGGCATCAATGGGCATGGGCTTAACTATCCTTTGAGTAAAAGCGTCTGAATGGAAGAAAAGAGATTTTTTGCGCAATCTGCTGTAACTGCCTGACCGCCTGTCGCGGCGGCTAATTGTTGTAGAAACTCGCGACCGGAAGGGCGACTTTCGGGGCCAACGTAGATCACGGAAATGTGGTTTTTATATGTTCTTGCTATACTGAGAGCTTGCCGTTTATCGTCCGGTTCACCGTCTGAAATGACGATGACTTTGATTCCAGGTACATCAGCGATTTTTGCATATTTGAGCGCACCAGCCAGGTTTGTGCTACTTCCTTCATAGAACGGTACACCGCTCGGGCAAAATTGGGTTTTTTCCGAAAAAGCAATGACCGCGACCTTACCAGGCATGTTAGCCTGAATGCTTGCAAGTTCATCGCAGGCAACCTCGTAACGGCTCTTTCCACCTGTGGAATCTCTGTCTGACATCGAGCCGCTCACATCGACGATGGTAACGACTTCCGCATTGGTAAACAGTTCTGCAATGCTTTTGCCTGTGGACTTGGCAACTGCGGATATTGACCCAGGTACTATCTGTCTTTCATTCATGGTTGTTTTTCCTCTCTTTTTATTGTTCCCGTTCGGAGTTGGCGCTCTGACCCGGGTTTGAACACTACGATTGCCGTCGGGAATGGCGCTGAATCTTTTGCCCCGACGAATTTGACGCGTCCACGCATGAAGGTTATTTGGCCTTTCATTGCGTACTCATGCCACCACTCAGTATCCGTGCAGGAAGGAACGAGGCACACTACAGTAGCGCCTTTTTGGCTTGATTCGTAGGCTTTTTTCATCCACTTGCCGATCTCGCGCCCGTAAGGTGGGTTCATCCAACACGTGCCACGCCAATCTTGCGCTAATCCGTCCATGTCTGGGCTGTAGAAGTGCACACATTTTGCGTTTTCGGCGGTTGCACAAACATCCGTCTCAAAACCATACTGAGCATCGAGCGGTTCAAACACTTCGCGCGGTGTAGCCCAGTCCATGCGTTCAGATGAGAGCAATGCGCGGTTCATGTGTTACTCTCCCTCGCCGAACGGGAGACGGGCGGTGACTTCACACCATGCACCGGCTTTGTTATTGCCAATAAGATATGGTTTGCCGTTTCCTTCTGCCCAGCTGCTCTTTTGTTCGTCCCAGTAATGCCACGAGTAGCGGGTCGGGTGCCACCTGACTACATAAACGCCATCAAGTCCAGAGTTTGGCTTGTAAGCCTTGACTAAATCACCTTCGCAGATAGGCGTACCTTTGTGATCAAAAGCGCCTGTATTCACCCCGCTCACTCCGCACCGCCTTCCGCAACGAGCGGACACCAGACGGGGCGATCGAATCCGCCGCTCATGTATTCAGTCGACGCATCAAGCTTGCAGGAATAGCTTTTCCCTCTGAGTGTCAAAAAGGACAAGCTTAATTTGCACGCCGCACAACAATCCGGCACCTCGTCCACAATCACGCGCAGGATTTTCATTCCTCACCTTCCTTCTCGATTTTGGCTAACCGCTCTTTCATTGCATCTTCAATATTCTTTTGCCATTTACTCATGCGTCTGATATGGGCTCTATAAGTTTTTGTAAGTTCATGTTTGTCTCGCCACAACTGCATCCATTGCTCATGGATTGCCGACAAACAGAGACGTTCTCGCTCGTCAAAGCTTTGTGAGTTGTGCCAATTACTGACTCTCTCCACAATTTCAGGAAACGTTTCTCTCATCTCACCCTTCCTTCTCGATTTCTGCTTTGATAGCCTTCCACTCGTCCCATCGCGCATTTTGCGATTCAGTTACGAAGATAGTTGCATAACCAACATAGCATGTGGCAAGACGATCGCCCGCCTCCACCAGCCGCGCCCTCTGCTCTTTCAGTCGGGCGATTTCGGCGTCTTTGGCGGTAGCTTTCGCAATTGCCGCTTTCAGGCTCTTGATAAATGGCTGTTCCCACGGCGAGCCAACGGCACGCATTAAATCTTTGACAGCACCCGTTAGTAGCAGGCACTCAGCCTCCTTCTCAGCGTTCACACTCTGCAACCGCTCGATCTCTGCGTGTGAGCGCTCGATTTCGTTAATGGCAAAGGGATAGTTATCCAAAATAGTTTCTTTAGCTTCCCGAAATGATGAAATTTCAGAATAAACGTGGTGGTGATGCGGATTCGATTGTGCAGCATATGTTTCCACAATCAGCTTCTGTTCGGCAATCCATTCAGGGGTAAATTTCTCGCTCATCTCGCCACCCCGTTCAATTCGTCCAGCTTGTCGGCAATGGCACGCAAGTCCTGAACAAGAAATGCCGTATCATCTGCAAAAAATTCCCAGATTCTGTCGTTTTCGCCGTTATGCAAATATCCCAAAAAATGTCCATAGCAGTCAAAAATATAGATATCGTTGTTTTCCTGAAGTTCAAAAGTTAATTCGTACATCTCATTCTCCTTGCCCCTGTGGGGCGGTTGTAGATCCACCGCGATATGTGGTGGCTAACCTTAGCAGCTTGTGTTGCCTGATTGTCTCGCTCAGTATTTTGTTGCTCGGTCGCAGCGCATCGGGCACAAACACCTCATCCATGTCAGACCAGGGGCCGAGAGCTTCTGTGAGAGCGTCCTCAATGGCGGTAAGAGTTTCGTCATACTGAGCGCAGACACTACACTGATCTTTCATTTCTCCCCCCATACACCGACTTTTATCGTTTCAGGTCTTATCGCTTCACATGGAGATCCAGGATTCCCTGAATTGAACCAATCTAAATCACGTTTATATAGACCGAATATTCGTCGCGCAGTATAGCGCCGACAATCTTCTTCTGGCTTTGTATGGAAGGTTACGTAACCCACTATTCTGTCAAAGTAATAGCTATTCTTTGGCGGCGGATTCTTCCGAAATAATGAATGAAACTCGGTGACTCGAAGATAAGGGTATTTCATTGGGTCTTCCAGCCAAATAATTGCTTCTTCGCATTCAAGATGAAAATGCTCTTCCATTTCAACTCCTTAGTTCATTTATTTTGATTACATGCTCAGAAATCGCCTCAAAAATGCTTGTATGTACAAACTCTCTACAATACGCTTCTGACACATCTTTCATTAGTAATGTCCAATGACTACTAATTGGAATACGATTTTGGTCATGTTTTTCCCAGTGCCAAATACTGGCAATGTATTTTGCATTCCAATCAACATAAATGCGCCAAGTGTTCATAACTATTCCTCCACGGGTTCTTTTACGCCTTGCGGCCAACTGGTGATCAATGTTCTGCCTTGGGAATCAATCACATCATCCCATGCCAATATCTTGCTTGCTTCAAATCTTGAGAGTTTTTCAATTCCCAACATGCGGATTTTTCCCGATCTCAGCGGGGCTCGATAGCCGTAAGGTGTTTCACAATCAGCAGCGTCTCTGAGTAAACTTGTCCCTAATTTGGCCTCAAATGCCAAACCAGCCTCATATCTTGCCCGTTTTTCGTTGTCTTTCAACACATCATAGGCGTTTTTGATTTTCATAAACACTTCGGCAGCATCAAATTCTCTGCATCGATCAGGATGCCATTGGAAGGCAAGTCGGCGAAAAGTCCTGCTTACATCCTCACCGGTACAGGCTTGCGAAAGCCCAAGAATGCCGAAATAGCTTTGTTTATCCCTTGGCCGCGCAACCGAACCGCCGAAATAATTCCTCAGTACCTGCTCAGGAAAGATCACACTCCATTCTGTGCCGACCAATCCAAACGCATTTGAACTGCCATCCGCGCGGGCCTTACACCCGCCGACGTATCTGACAACCAAAGCCTTTTCTGTTTCGGTCTCACCAAGGATAGGTAAAGGAGGAATGGTAACCCTATCCCCGATGAAACCTTCAATCCATTGGGCTATAACTGAAGCATGTTTTGGCGCAACCTTCCAGACCTTATACTGAGGATCATAAGCGCGCTCAGTAACAGGCAGAGACTTGATGGACGCCACGAGCTCAAGGCTGTAAGGCGTGTCCACCACCAAAGCCGTCCCCGAAAGTCTAAGTGTAGAAGGTTTATTCCATCCCATGGCCCACCTTCAATCAGCCCATCAGGGCTTTGGTAACTTTGGCAATCTCTGACTCGTTTTCGGGCATTTTTCCGCCGTTGGCTTCCTTTACAGCTTCTTCACCGAAGGAGCTAATAAGGTCGGATAATCCGATGGTTGGCGCCTGTGCGGCCTTCTTAGCCTCGATTCGTGCGCGCGCTTCGGCGTTCTTTTCTTCAACCGCGTTATCGGCTTCAATAGCGTTAATGTGGAGCGCGTCTTTTTGGTCAGCGGTCAGAGCATCATCGAGAATGGAGAGCTCAAACGCATTGGGCATCTCATCAGCTGATGGCTCGCGGTCGCCGATGGGGTCATTCCAATACTCAAGGATTCGTCTCCATGTGCACGGGTTTATCTTCCGAGGCAAGACGTTGATCGGGCGGATTCCTTCAGGCCCGACTTCAACTTTACTGAGCCGTTTGAGCACCAATCCGATCGGCGCGGGGCTTGACGAATTGTGCCGCGTCCAAATGCGGAAACGGGCTTTTTCAATCACCGGCTTCTTGCAATCCGGTACCTCCTTGCCCGTCTTGGCACTGCCAATGGCATGGTCTTTGAGGTGTGTAATCAAGATTACCAAGGGTGCCACCTGTGTCATTTGGTCAATCACCGCGGCTTCAAGGTCAAATGCCGCCTTCCACATTTCAACACCCTTGAAGGTACCGTTGGGCGAATAATACTTGCGGTATTTCAGCGGATTTTCCTGGATCGTTGGGTTGAAGGTGTTTTCAAAGCGCGTCCAGGTGTCGAAGATGAATGCCTTGAACTTTCCGACCGGCAGCGCATTGATCTTGCTCATCACAAGACTGTGGTATTCCACTTCTCGCATACCAAGCGATGCCTTGGTCAGGTTTTCGTACACACCAAAAGGCGTTCCTTGAGCTTTCAGCATGTCAGCGATAGACTGAGTCTTAACATCGTCATCAAAGAAGACGATTTCTTCCGGCTTGAACCCGCAACTGAGCGCCAGTGTGGTCTTGCCGGTATCAGGTTCACCGGTGATGTGCACAAGGCCGGTGATGGGATTTAGAGTTAGTGGGTTAGGTTTGTTGGTCATTTATATCCTTTCAACTGAGTAGCATTTAGGTTAATTTCCGAGTTGATCGATGAAATTTCGCAATAGAACAGATTGGCGGACACCTACTTTTAAAGCATGCTCGCGAAGATGGCGTTTTTGTTTTTCGCTAATTCGGATTTTCAAGTGTTTATCTTTTGCTTCTCGTTTTTTAGGGCTGATTGTGTTTTCGTTCTGGTTGGTCATTGTTTTCCTTTCGGTTATTAGGTTATTGCTCAGCCATGGCAACGACTTCAAGTCGTTCACCTGGTTGGAGTTTCAATGCAGAGCGGATCTGTTTGTTTACTGCTTTTGGGATTCCTGCATATTCCTTATCTGGGTCAGTGAGCTCAGCAATTGCCCGCGCGGGGTCATCATTTGCGTAGATCATTACGGTCTTCAGGCGCTCAATCCCAATGCCTGGTAAGGCCGCGACTACGGCTTGTCCGGGGCTCAGTAGAGTAAATAATTTGGGCGGCAGGATTTGCTCAACCGACTTGTGTGAGCGATTCGACAGGCTGATCACAAGTTTTTCGTAATCAGCATCATCAGCCGCAAACACGACCGGCGTGCCCATTTCTTGTATACTGAGCAGCGCCCCCATAACTGACCGCCATTTCCATCCCGTTACGCCACGTTGGGTGATTGTTTTACCGTCTGAGGCGGGCATAAACGTGCCGGTGATGACCAAATAAGGCCAAATGGTATCCCTGCTCTTGGGGTTGAGTTGCGCGATTTGCCGCTGTTTTGAGATGGTTGCAGCTTGAATAAGAACCCTGTTATCGTCCAGGCTACCCAGAAAATCATCCGGGGTCTTACGTTCGATAATCAGGGTTGCGCCATCGTCACAAAGCACTTGCAGGTCGCCATATTCAAGGCAATCGACTACCGTCGGAACACCGCCAAAAGTCAATCTCTGAACCCATGTAGGTTCGCGGGAATCAATTACTACGGCCGAAATTCCCATACTGTGTACCTCACTTTCTTACTTGGATTTCTTGTTCGCGCCTGGGAGTTGAACCCAGATGGTAGGAGAGAGAACCATGGCCATCCGCGCGAAGGTAATGTTTACGCCTCTACTGAGGCAAGAAACTGCTCAGCCGCTTCTTTTGCCCGTTCCTTGGCGAGAGCGAGCGCCTCGTCGCGGGTCAGACCGTCGGCATAGGGAACATATGTTTCAATCATTAGATTGTCATATTCCTCTGACGTTAGTTCGTTGAGGTCTCTCATACCGCCACTCCGGCCAGCACTTCTTCGATCAGGCGAATCACTTCGGGATGATCGGCGTCGTACCATTGCGCAACGGCGGGAGCACCGGCAATGCGGGGGCGAATGGCATCTTGAATTTCTTTCACCGTGGTTTTGCCTTTGGCATTGTTCTTGACGATTAACTCAAGCAGGCGTTTGACGTTGTCAGGAACGACAACAGGTGCGGCCTCAGAAGAAGCATCCGTTGTGGATTCCTCGCCTCGATTTTCGAGGTAATCAGCCTCGCATTCAGCTTCCGTGGCGAAGACGGCCAGAAACTTCATGTAGGTTTTGTTCTTGACTTCGTCCTGACCGTTGGTATAGGTCTCACCGGTCGGCTCGAATTTGATCCGCACGAATTTGCCGTTGATTTCGCTCGGTTTCGCGCCAAGGGCAAGGATAGAAGCCTGCGTAAGCCCCCATTCCTTTTCTGTCTCTGCGGTCTTGCGTTCGGCCACATTGGCTTTTTGCAGGTTGATCGGAACGACGGAAATATCGATCGCGCGTACCATGCTCTTGTGAACGTTGGGGTCAAAGGCGACTTTACCTTTGCCTTTTTCAAACGCGGCACGCCAAACGTAGTAATTCAACTGGCCCCAGATTTCATAGGCGCGGGGGGTGAAGGGGGTGTCGAGTACGTCAAGTTCATTTAATTCGTTCATTTTGGTTTTCCTTTCAGTTTTGGTTGCTTTGCATTATTGGTTGATGGTTTGTGTTTGCTTGAGTAGGTCGTTTATTTCAATAGTTTCCTCACTTTGTTTGAGTTCTTTTTTGGCAATCATGAGACTGAGTGCCCGTATAGCCTCGTCAGTTTTCATAATACTTTCCCGCGTATTCAGCACGTCTTTTTCGTAGGATGACGCCATCCTTTGACTGTGGATGAGTACGCCCCGCAATTTTTCGCGTTGGCAAATTAAGTCGTTTAGGGTTTCATAAATATCTTCTTTGGGCATTCTCTATTTCCTTTCTGCTTGTCTAAGTAATTGATTTTTCTTTTCCAGCGCATCTTGCCTTTCTTGCTCAGTATGTTTGCGTAATTTCCCTTTATCCATCACATCACCTATCACGATACTGAGCAGCCATAGACCAATAAAAACAAGTTCAACAAAACCGCTGGTCATCATCATGACTTCCTTTATTTTTTAATTTCTTTTTTCTGAAACTTTCCCCCATTTGGGGTCGGCACAATCTCATCTGCGGGTACTGCTCTATAAATCACTGGACCTAGCTCCACCATCACCGGTTTCGGCCAGATGTAAATCTTCGTTCCTCTGATTGCCGTCGTCACCGCGCCTTTTCCTAAAATCCATTGCGCATGGCTGATATGGTTCACCCGCAACTGGCGCATCCTGTTTTTACTCGTTCCTTCCGGGTAGGTCACACATAGGATTTCCCCCGGTTTAAGCGCCATCAACCGTTGATGAAACTCATTCATCTGGTTACACGGCAGGGCAGGTACCTGGTCTACAAGTTTGTATTCAATGGGTTCTATTTTTTCGATAACGTGTCTCATTTGGGTCTCTCGTTTCTTTTGGTTGATAAGTTTTTCTGTTTTAATAAGTTGTTTGTTTGGTAGAATCCGCTCAGTAGAGAAAGGCGGTCTTAATGACTTCTAAACTTTTTTTCCGTGATTGGCTCTTAGCTCAGGCCCTTCGAGAGGATCAGATTGGTGATTTGGCTCGAAATCTTGAGTCCAATCAAAACCGTTATCCTGGATCACTGCCGCGAAGATCCGCAGGTGTAAAGAGGATGACTCAGCATCTAAAGCTGTATAACGCTGAAGCTCAGTATCTGAAAGCTCTCGAAAATGCTTGGGAGGAATACCAGCGCTACCTGCATGTCTGAAGCGTGATTCCCATTCATGAAAGAGGCTGCTTTCCATGCGGTTGTGATAATTGCCGTCATACAAATAGCCGTGCTTTCTAAGGATTTTGTGAGCGGTTTTTTCAGTCAATAAATATTGACTTTTGTGATAAAGTGGCTTAAAGAGGTAAACCCTGATAATTGGTTTTGATGTCACCTCTATGTCCAGCTCATCTATCGACCCTTTTCGCCCGCAGCTCAGACAAATAAACTCAGTATCGTTGTAGGCCAGTAAAGGGCTGTGGTCGTCATGGAAGGGGCAAAGCATTAATTGCCATTTTTTAGCTTTATCTTTCTTGCTCATCGTCTCTCCTTACAAATCTCTTTCACTGTTTCATTTGCGTCTATCGCCCGATGGATCTTGCCAATGGCTCTTCCCACGATGCGGTAAATATCTTCCTTACTGAGCGTTGCCGCGCAAATCACTTCCAGATCCCCCACCGCCTCAGTAAGGTAAAACCCCGTTTTTTCTACAAATTGTGCGCAAATGTAGCCGTGCGGTCTTACTCTCGCTGTCTCGTTGGAAGTCGCCATTTCGCAGGTTTCGCACAATTCCGTTACGCTTTGGCGGCAGATTCTTGGAGGGGCTCAGTATGTGGCATATACTGAGGGTCGTTGCTTACCTGCCTCCGCGCGTATTCTTGGCGGATGAGCCAAGCAACTTGATTGCCTAACGAGCGCAAATCTTTTGCCGCCATCTCTCTAAGGAAGTCAGCTGCTTTGGTGTCGTACATTTGGATCATGTAATAGTTTTTAGTCACAATGCCTCTAAGGTAATTAATTGCTGTCTTATGGTAGTAGTATAAGGCCTTCTATTGTTGCTGTCAAGGGGTAGTTTAGTGTTGCCCCTTACTTTACTGGCACGAGGTAATATGTTACTGTCAATGAAAACAATATCAGAATGGATAAACGAGGAACTTGTTCGCTCAAGAATGACTCAAGCTGAGTTAGCCCGAAAGAGTAAAATTTCTACTGCTCAGATAGCCAGGGCAGCTAATGGGACAAGAGGGTTGAGTGAAGAGAATATTAAAAAAATTGCGGGGGCATTTGGCGTTTCTCCAGTTCAGGCATTTAGAGAAATTGGTTTGCTTCCTCAAGTAGATAAAGATACTGAGCGAGACGAAGAACTCTTACATTTATTTCATCAAATGACCATCGAAAAACGCGAAGATCTTCTTTTTTATGCAGAGTTTTTGTTGAAGAAATAGTTTTTTTAATGGATCTTGCCAATTTTTATGAGGAGTGGAAAATGGCTAATGAATATCTGAAGACTATCTTACAAGAAATATACGATGCCTCAAAAACAGGGAATGAAATCGATTCGATAAACCGTAGATATACTGAGCCCAATCTCGAGCCAGCGCTTAAGTATTTAAAGGTGAACGGCTTTATCAAAACACGTCTTGCAAAATACATTACCGAATCAGATGAAGACATATTGCCTGTTGGGTTGACAGAAAAAGGGAAAAGGTATTTAGAAGATCTGTAAAGGATTAATACAGGGAGCATATGGCAACACCGTTCTTGAATTATGTCGCTTCTGAGTTTGCAAAAGAAGGTTATCGAATTACATCTCAATCCGATACTCAAATGCAATTAGTCAAACCAAAACATTTCTCATGCCTATTATTTGGCGTACTTTTACTGTTGGGCATTTTGCCTGGAATTTTGTATGCAATTCTTGAGCAAGGAAAAGCTGTTCTACTAACTGATATTGGGAATGGTATTCAATCAGTAAGTGGAAGTAAGTCACGGTTTGTCTCGTACGAAGAAATTAATACTGGAAAGTCAAGAAAGCTATTGTATGATAGTAACAAAGCGCTTCTTTATATTATGGCTGGAATTTTAGGTCTTGCCATTTTAGGTTCTCTTCTAAATCTTCCTAAAACTCCGGTTGATCCAGTTGTGGCTACAGTTCAAGCACAGGAAAAAGCAACTCAAAACTCAATTCCAACTGCAACAAAAACTCTTATTCCCCCAACTCCAACAATAACTTATATGGCTTTGACAAATTATGAGGATTTTGCAATTTATAAAGACAAATACAAAGAGAAATATGTGTCTTTTACTTGCAAAGCTTTTCATGTACTTGACGACAAACAATTGCAGTGCATGTTCCCTGATGATAAAACGTCTGTCTTCATTGTTTCTAACGATTCATACTCCGAAATTTATGAAGATACCCAAATACTTGTAAAAGGCAAGTCGAATGGGGAACACTGTGGAACAAATTTATTAGGTGGTCAAGTTTGTGCGCCATTAGTTGTTGATGCAATTGTTCAGAAACAATAACTTTATACTGAGCCCCCATGCTTCTTCACCAGAATCGTGATCTCCCACAGATAAAAGGAAAGTCCTATGAAATCCGATACCGCAATAAAACTGTTTGAAAGTAGCAAAATCCGAACTCAGTGGAACGAGGATGAAGAGAAGTGGTATTTTTCAGTAGTTGATATTATTGGCGTCCTGACAGAACAGACAACGGTCAAAGGTGCGAGTACATATTGGGCTGTACTCAAAAAAAGACTTTCGGAAGAAGGCTCTGAGTTACTTACAAATTGTAAGCAACTGAAACTGATGTCTGCTGATGGAAAAAAATATCTAACTGATGTTGCAGACACTCAACAACTACTTAGAATTATTCAGTCCATTCCGTCTCCGAAGGCTGAACCATTCAAACAATGGCTTGCTAAAGCCGGCTCAGAGCGCATAGACGAGATAAATGATCCGGAAAAAGCATTTGAAAGAGGTGTAGCCACTTACAAACGTAAAGGGTATTCTGACAGATGGATCAATCAACGTGTGAAGTCCATAGCGATCCGAAAAGGATTAACTGATGAGTGGGATCGCTCCGGAATAAAAGGCAAAGAGTATGGCATTCTTACAGATGAGATTACAAAAGCCACCTTTGATCGAACTGTAAAAGAATATAAGCAACTAAAAGGCCTTAAGAACGAAAACCTCAGGGATAACATGAGTGATACTGAACTCATCTTCAACATGTTAGCCGAAGCTGCAACAAAAGAAATCTCGATTACTGAGAATCCTAAAGGCTTAGATCAGAGTAAAGTCGTGGCACGCAAAGGCGGAACCATCGCTGGGAATGCCAGAAAAGAACTCGAACAACAAACTGGGCGAAAAGTTGTAACTTCTGATAACGCAAAGGACGCCAAGCTCCTTGATTCTGGGCTTATTGATCCTGAGGGCGATGAACAAGAATAGTTATCTCCCATCTGAAAACATGAAACCAGATTGCCGTGCGTTTGGCTTCTCTATAAATTCGCATTGTCCCTCCTTTACTAATTCGAGGCTCAGTATAAGTGTGGTGTCTCGGAGGCTTTCGTTAGCCGGTCAGCGTTCCAGATTGGCTATTATTAGAACGTATGTGCGATTCTACAACAGATTGAGAAACTGTCAATATGTCAAAATCGGAATCTTAGGAGTAAAAACTGCTTATTTGGGAAGATTCTGGAGGCGCAATGAAAAAAATCGGATGGAGTTTGCTTTGTGGTATTTTGTTTGCGGGAGTTTTATTCAGCGCAGTAATCGCCCAACCCATACAAAACCAAATTTATTTGCCCATTGTTATGAAAGCGGTTGATCCGACTCCAACACCTCCACCAACACCGACTATTACGCCAATAGTTATCATCCCTACTTTACCCACACCTGATCCGACCTGTGGCCATGATTGGGATTGTTCTGACTTTGGAACCGCAGCGCACATGTGGGAGATACTAAGACAATGCAATTACAACTTGCAACTCGACCCTTGGGACTTAGACCGCAATCACGACGGGCAGCCGTGTGAGGCGTTGCCGTGAAAAAGGGCTGCAAAAATGCGCTTAGTGCAGACGATTATCATGCTTTTGCAACATGAATTATTAGCAAAATTATGGAAATAAAAAGGGCTTCAACGAGTAAAAAAGGGTGTTTATGGGCCCGGAAGGATTCGAACCTTCAACCAAGCGATTATGAGTCGCCTGCTCCGCCATTGAGCTACAGGCCCTTCTGCCCTATTTTAGCACAGCCCCTGCCAAGGGGCTATACGCTTTTTACTTTTGCCCCTGTATTTTTGCCCAGCTATCCGCCAGAGAAAGGGTGCGGTTAAAAACCAGATTTTCGGGCCTGGAGGCAAGGCTATCGGCCGTGAAGTAACCGTTGCGCACAAACTGCCAGGGCTGGCCAGGTAAGGCATCCTTGAGGGAGGGTTCCAGTTTGCAGTCTTTAAGAACTTCCAGCGAGTCTGCATTCACATGATCCGTAAACACTTCGCCTTCCGGCAAGTCTTCAGGATGTTCATCTTTAAAAAGGTAATCATAAAGGCGCAGTTCCGCGTTTAGGGCATGGCGGGCATCCACCCAATGGATGGTGCCTTTTACCTTACGGCCATCCGGCGCATTGCCGCCACGGGTCTGGGGGTCATAGGTGCAATGCACTGCCAGAATATTCCCGTCAGAATCCTTATCCGTGCTGACCACCTTTACAAAATAGGCAGACATGAGGCGCACCTCGCGTTCCGGTGAGAGGCGAAAATATTTGGGAATGGGGTTCTCCATAAAGTCTTCCTGCTCAATGTAAAGTTCGCGGCTAAAGGGCACCAAGCGGCCGGACTGACAATCCGGATCCTGCGGGAAGTCGCTCACCTGGAATTCTTCCGTCTGTTCTGGCGGGTAGTTATCAATGATAAGCTTGAGGGGCCGCAAAACAGCCATGCGGCGCGGCGCGGTCTGATTAAGCTCATCGCGCACAAAATGCTCAAGCAATTCCACTTCTACGAAACTATCGCTTTTGGCAACCCCAATCGCATCGATGAAATTGCGTATGGCCTTGGCAGGGTAGCCTGCGCGGCGCATAGCGGAAAGGGTGGGCATGCGCGGGTCGGTCCAGCCGTCTACGTAACCTTTTTCAACCAAGAGGCGCAGTTTACGTTTGGACATAACCGTATGGGTAAGGTTAAGGCGCGCAAATTCAATCTGCTGGGGATGAAAGAGTTCCAACTCATCCAGGAACCAATCATAAAGGGGGCGATGGTTCTCATACTCCAGAGAGCACATGGAGTGGGTAATGCCTTCCATCGAATCCGACTGGCCATGCGCAAAATCATACATGGGATAGATACACCATTTGTTGCCGGTGCGATGATGGGAAGCGTGGAGAATGCGATACATGACAGGGTCACGCATGTTGATATTGGGAGAGGCCATATCAATTTTGGCGCGCAAAGTTTTGCTGCCATCAGGGAATTCACCCTTGCGCATACGTTCAAAGAGATCCAAGCTTTCTTCAACCGGGCGTTCACGCCAGGGAGAATTTTTGCCGGGCTCGGTGAGGGTGCCGCGATATTCACGCATTTCATCAGGGCTAAGCTCATCCACGTAGGCTTTGCCTTTTTTAATGAGCATTACGGCCATTTCATAAAGGGGCTCAAAGTAATCTGAAGCGTAAAGCTCCTGTTCATAATCGAAGCCGAGCCAGTGGATGTCTTTTTTAATAGCATCCACATATTCAGCATCTTCCTTGACCGGGTTGGTGTCGTCATAGCGCAGATTGGTGCTGCCGCCATACTTTTCAGCCATGCCAAAATCCACTACCAGAGCTTTGGTATGCCCAATATGCAGATAACCGTTGGGTTCAGGGGGGAAACGTGTTTTCACCTTGCCATCAAAACGGCCGGTGCGATTGTGTTCATCGATAATTTCTTCGATAAAATTCTTTGAGGTACTGCTTTCTTCTGTCATTTTGCGCTCCCGGTTAGGTTCAAAATTATATCCATTAAAAAGCCCTGGGGAAAGCCCAGGGCTAAAGCAATCAGAATGGCCTTAAGGCTTTAAGGTTTTTGAGACCAGTTTCTCACAGATCTGTTGTATCTGCTGGAGATCATTTTCCTTGGCGGAACCAGCAAACTGGTATGCACCAACCACATCCCAAGAGAGGCGTTCGGCAAAACCTTCAAAAACTTCCTTTGCACCGCCAGACCAGGCAAAACTACCGAAGTAGGCTGCCGTCTTGTTTTTGACATCTTTAATTTCAGCCATATTCAAGGCGCGGACCATGGCGGGGAACATTGCCCGTTCATAGGTGGGGCAGGCTACCAAAAGGCCCTGTTTGGCCCACATTGAGGGCAGGTAATAGCTTGGGTCCGTAACGCTAACGTTAAAGACCTGCAGAGGCAGTTTTTGGCGGCCAATTACCTGCAAAATCTGATCAAGCGCACGTTCTGTGTTGCGATACATCGAGCCGTAAAGCACGGTGATGCCGGGTTGGGCAGGGCCTTTGGCGTATTCAGCCCAGGTTTTATAAAGGCTGACAATGCGCATGGGGTCTTTACGCCATACAAGACCATGAGACGGAGCAATAATCTTAATGGGGTAAGCGGCCACCTTATCAATGGCCATGAGCACATTACGGCTGAAGGCTGCCACAATATTGGTGTAATAACGCAACGCTTCTTTTTCGTAAAAGGCCAGGTTCTGGCATTCATCATCAAAGATAAAGCCATCCAAGGCTCCATAGGAACCAAAGGCATCACAAGTGAAAAGCAGCTCTTCTTCCTGAACATAGGTCATCATCGTCTCAGGCCAGTGCACGCCGGGGGTGTAAAGGAATTTGAGGGTGAATTTGCCCAGAGAAAGTGTTTCTTCGTGTTTTACAACCTGCGTATTTTCCGTCAGGCCATAAAAATCATTCATCATCGAAACCGCTTTTTGCATACCCAAGAATTTCGCATTAGGTGCCAAGGCGCGCAAACGGCAAAGGGCACCAGTATGGTCTGGTTCCATGTGGTTGACAATAATATAGTCCAGGTCTTTCGGCTCTGTCAGCGCGGAAATCTGCTCCGCAAAATCATCCGTAAAGATTTCTTTGGACATATCAATCAAGGCATTTTTCTTATCCTTGATCAGATATGCATTGTACGAAACGCCTTCTTGATGGATTGGCCACAGACCTTCAAAAAGGTCTGTAGAGCGGTCGTTTACTCCAACCCAATAGATGTCAGGCTTAATTTCAACTGGTCGCATGAGCCTCTTTTACCCTTCCAAAAATTTACGAACGTCTTCCAACTGGCCGTTAGAGCCCAGATACACATTCTTTTGGGCAATGAATTTAGCATATTCAGCCATGTAGATTTTGCCTGGGTCACGCAGGTCAAATTTTTCCGGATGTTCAAGGAAGAATTCGCGGTGAACGCGAGTCCAGACCAGGCGGCCATCCGTATCGATATTGATTTTGCAAACGCCCAATTTAGCGGCGGGCTTGAACTGATCAGGGTCTACGCCTTTAGCGCCAGCTAACTTTCCGCCGGCGGCATTAATGCGCGCCACTTCGTCCTGAGGGACCGAGCTGGAGCCGTGCATTACCAGCGGGAAGCCAGGCAATTGCTTCTGTATTTCAGCAAGCACATCAAAATGGAGGGATTGAGAACCGCTGAATTTGAAAGCGCCGTGGCTGGTACCAATTGCTACCGCCAGAGAGTCGCAGCCGCTGCGGTCTACAAACTCCTTGGCATTGGCGGGGTCAGTCAGTTTGGCGTTGGCTTCAGAAACGCTGACGTGTTCTTCAACACCACCAAGCATACCCAGTTCGGCCTCAACCACAATTCCTTTTGCATGGGCGCGTTCCACCACACGGCGAGTTACTGCAATATTTTCTTCAAAGGGCAGCGAAGAGCCATCAATCATGACCGAAGAGTAAAAACCGGAGTCAATACAGTCGTAGCAAGTGGCTTCATCACCATGATCGAGATGAACAGCAAAAATAGCCTGCGGGAAAACCTGATCTGCAGAGCGAATAAGGCCCTCAAGGAAAGCTTTATCGCTGTACGAACGGGCACCTTTGCTGATTTGAATAATGAAAGGAGCCTGGGAATCAATATTGCCCCTGAAAAGCCCAACAATTTGCTCAAGATTGTTGATGTTATAGGCGCCAATGGCATATTTGCCATAGGCATGCTCAAAAAGTTTTTTGGTAGTGACGATCATATTCAACTCCTTTAGTTCAATATGAAAGATTATACCTTCCCGATGGAGGAATCTCAACCACAAGACCAGGGCAATTGCATCTGATGGCGAAGTTCCCAGCGGATGATCCTTCCTGACCCGGCAGTGGGGTGGCCGAAGCATCTAGCCTTTTGTGTGTTGGGGCATTAGACAAGATTAATGCCAGACCCTTCACTGCGTTCAGGGTGACGCGTGAGGTGATGCAGGTTCACCGCCCAGCATTTAGATGGAATTGCCCTGACCACAAGACAAAATATGCGCCTACGTCGCTTATAGTTAGTTTGGCCAAAAGTTTAAGCCTAACTTATTCAAGAGCCTGCCGGTAAATTTCGCGCAATGATTCAGCGTATTGGATGGGGTGATGCTGCCCGCGAATCATTTCCAGCGCTAAAGAGCCTTTTTGGGCAATCTGCTGCGGGTTGTAAGCAATCTCACGAATGACTGTTTCAAGCCCCTGACGAATGACATTGCTCAAAATTTCCCGCTCTTCCGGGGTGTTATAGCACGCTTCTTTAAAGCGATTCTGGGGAACACTGATAAGCCAGCCCAACTGGTCATTATTCATTTCAGGGAGGGCACGGCTATTGGTGGTGATAACTGGCAGGCCGCAGGCCTGGGCCTCATGCACAGAAAGGCCATAAGTATCTGCCCAGGTAGGCAGAAGGCCCACATCACAGCCTTTCACCAGTTCAAGGACCTTCGCATTTTCCAAAGAGGGGTAATACTCTACCCATTCAGGATTTTGAGTGAGTTTCTTCTTTGCCCAAATGGCATCCGCCTCGGTTTCGTGCGCAGCATAGGGTTCTGGGCGCAAAGCGCTGACAACCACCAATTTCAGCGGCAGGCCCTCTTCTTTTACCAGTTTTTCAAAAGCCTGAAGAAGCTCGCGGCCGCCCTTACGGAAAAAGGCCGCACCCACCAAAATAAAACGGATGGGATGCTTTGAGTCATACTCTCTGTGACTGACTGAATCCACCAAGGCAGCCTGGGGCGGATAGAGCACGCGCATTTTGCTGAGGATGGGCTGGCTATAATCGGAGGGAAAGGCTTTCAGCAGGTCTTCTTGAATTGCCGCAGAACATTGAGACCAGGCAATAATACGCTTGCAAGCTTTGCCTGCCAGAGCGTCAAGACCCTTTTTGACAAGAGGTGTCATCCTCATAAACCCTTCTTTTTCACCCTGATGGCGGTTAAGGAGTTCGCTGAAGCGGGGCAGAATCGTTTCAAAAGAAGCAACCCAGGGGGTTTTACCATAGCTGATTCCGTTGGAAAAATGGAAAAGGTCTACGCGGTTCAGATCAAAATCTTCAAATTGATTATTGAGATTAAAGGTGGGAATGAGCGGCTTACCTATTATTTGATTGAGGCGAAAGGCCAGGTTGCGCTGAACTGAATAAAGATCGTGCACCGGAATATAAGTGCATTCCGGCACTTTTCCCACAATAATGCGCTGGTTTGCGTAGTAGTTATAACGGTAAGCCAAGACACCGATTTTCATGAGAGTCTCTCGAAGCGAGATTATAACCGAAAGCATCAAATTGTCAGATCAGGGAAGGCTTAAGAGATTTATGAGATTGATATTAGATGATCTTTTGCGAAGTTTCATTCATGGGCCGCGGCTTCCAAAAAATAAAAAGAATGGCTGCCAGGACGGCACAAATTGCGCCGAAGAAAAATGGTGCAGAGGGGCCAAAGCCTTTCCAGCCAAATGCCCCGGACCAAAGCAGGCCGGCTATCAATGAAGCGGGAAAATCCAAAATGCCGAGGAGCGCATTATAAGTGCCATGGGCTGTTCCCAAAAGCTCTGACGGAACCATGTCTGTTACCATTGATTTTGCAGTTCCATAAGCCATACCATAATACAATCCATAAGCCACATATAAGACCCAAATCTGCGCTGCATTTTTTGCCAGTGCAAAACCGAGATAAATGGCAGCATAAATAAGCCAGCCACCAATGATAAGCTTGCGTCTGCCAACGCGGTCTGACAATGCCCCGGCCGGTGTTGAAACAATTGTATATACCAAGTTAAAAATAGCCAGCATCAGCAAGATATTGAGAATATTCATCCCGCGCTCCTGAGCGCGCAAAACAAGAAAAGCATCCGAAGAGTTGCCCAAATCAAAAAGGCCAACAATCAGCATGAAAAAGAGAAAGTTTTTGCCCAGACCTTTGAAACTAATTTTAGGCGCTGAGCGGGAACTTTTAACCAAAATGTCTTTTGCACCCAATGCCAGCGCAAGCACCGCCAGAAGCGAAGGCAGAATACTCGCAAACACAATAGTGCGGAAGGTATGCTGCGTAAGCTGCTTGCCGCCGGCTTGCAATTGCCAGACAATGGTGGCAGCAATGAGAATGCCCAGGCAGGCACCGGCAGTGTCTGCGGCACGGTGCAAACCAAAGGCAAAACCACGATGCTGCAGCTTAACGGAATCTGCAACCAAAGCATCCCGCGGGGCAGTGCGAATGCCTTTACCGAAGCGATCCAACCAGCGGATACCGGCAACAGCTGCCGCTGAATTAGCAAAGTAGAAAAATGGTTTCGAAAAAGCAGAAATACCGTAACCAAGAACTGCCAACCATTTTCGGCTGCGCAATCTATCGGAAAGCCAACCCGAAAAAACTTTAAGTACAGAGGCCGTTGCTTCAGCAATGCCTTCAATGATACCAATAGCAAGGTAGGGTACTTTTAATACATTCTGCATAAAAAGGGGCAGAATATTCAGCACCATTTCGCTGGAGACATCCATGAAAAAACTGGTGAGGCTGATAAACCATAGGTTGCGAGGAATTTCTTTTAACGAAGGAAATAATGCTTTCTTTTGATTGTGCATGTTTTTACCCAAGTTAATTATAGGCTTGCCCTGCAAATACGGCGGGGATTTGTACAGCACAGGGCATGCGTTTGCCATGCGCGCCCATCTTGAACAATTTTTGAATAATGGCGAAGCTCAAAGCGGGATGAGCCTTCATGAGCCGGCAGTGGGATGGCCAAAGCATCTGGCCTTTTGTGGTTTGGGGATTTAGCCAGGATGACTGCCAGACCCTTCACTGCGTTCAGGGTGACGCGTTTAAGGATGGAGGTTCACCGCCCACCATGCAGATGCAATTGCCTTGTTATACAGCAGGCAGGGTTATGGAAAGGTGAACGGCCATAGCAGGGGGGCAAGCCGACCCGTGGCGCTTAAGCCCTACACGTTGGTGTGGTCGGCGTCAGGCGGAGCGCGGGCTTACGCCCCGCGTTCCGCCTGTGCCTCCCTGCGGGTGAGCGAGGCCGTGAGGCCGAGTGAACCATGGCCGTTGGGGTGGGGCCGGTGCTTTTGCGCTTATGAGTGAGCACCAAGCGAGCGAATGCAAAGGCACCGAAGGGGGAGCCCCCTTAGGGGGCGGCGCTGTGGCGGGGGATATGAGGCCTGAGGGCTTTGCCCGACTGGCCGGAATCTTTTTAGCCCTTGTGTTTTTTTCTCAAGGGCTTACCTTAGCATTCTCTTGCTTTTGCATTCCTTTTTTCAGGTCTGGCTTTGTGAGCGAGGCTGCCGAACGCCCGAGCCTGCGAGGGCTAAGGCTACGCGCTTCACAAAGCCCAGCTGATGATTTTCCTATCACATCTTGCCTATTCGGGCCTTTCCCAGTGCGAACGCACGGGTGTAACACCGTGCGTGAGGCTGAACCTGCCCATATAGCCCCCCTAATGCCCCCCCTTTGGTGAGGTACCGTGTTGGGTGTGGGGGGTGTAGGGGCGGGTGTAAGGGGGGGAAGGGGGGAAGGGGCAGGCCGGGCGGTTTGCCGATGTGAAGTAGCGAGGCCGAGCACGTGGCGGGTGCGAGGCCGAGAACTGAACGAGGCATTGAGCCCGTCTCTTTTCTTGTATGCCAGCCCTAAGCTTATGCTTGCCTCCGAATGTTGGCCGGCTTTGCACAGCTCTAAGCCCGCGCTTGCCAGCCGGCACGGCGGGGTGGGCCTTTTCTTTTGCCGGGCCGGCGTCTCATGGCGTTTGGAGCACCCTTCCGCATGCGGAAAGGGGTATACGGGAAGGGGGGGTGCGTGCGGAAAGGTGTTGTATGGTTGCGGATGGGTGCGCCCTTTATGTGGGGGTAATACCTTTTTACCTGGCTGATATATGGGTTTCAGAATGATATATTTAGGTCAGCTGTTCTATAATACCCTGGCATTTACCTGACAATATAAAGAGAAAAAGGAGACCGGTGTATGAGTAATAATGTTGTTTTTGCCTTTGACGGCGAGGAAACAAGGCGATTGGATATTGAGCACTTGCTCAAGCGACTGCAGAACCTGCATGATGACTTGTTGAGTGCGAGCTCTTGTAGGAGCGTGCGCGGGGGCAAGGTCTATTTTTCTCTTAATTTTCTGATGGCCGATATTTTAGATTGCTTGGACCTGCTTACCTATAATAACCTTAGTCATCTTATTGGTATTGAGAAGGCTACCAAGGTTTGGCCTGATGTAAAGCGATGACTGCATGAAAGAGAGCTTGCACTTGGGCCCTCAATGAGCATAGCATTTACCCTTGTTTGCTTGCCCTAAGGGGTCGGGGTGTGGGCGTAGGGGTAGGCCTTGGGCTTGCAGTGCGTAAGAATGCTGGCCTAAGGCCGTTCCCCTACCCCACGTATTGTTCTATTGAAAACAGTAGGCAGGGTTATGGAAAGGCCCTTATAATATCCTTTGTGAAAAAGAATATTGACCTGCATTCCTTGCCGGGATTTGAAAAGAAGTGCATTTTGCTTACCGGCGCAACGGATGGCATTGGGTTGGAAACGGCCAGGCAGCTTGCCAAAACGCCCTGCAAATTGATTTTGCATGGCAGAAACCCTGAAAAAATGGCACAGGTCCTCCAGAAGTTGAAAGGCGCTCACCCACATGCCCGAATCAGCAGCATTCTTGCGGACTTTGAATCTTTCGATCAGGTGCGTCAAATGGCGGCCCAAATACGGGAAGAATACCCCGATTTTAACGTGCTGATCAATAACGCGGGCATGATGGCGAAGAAAAGAAAGCTGTGCGAGGAAGGTTTTGACAGTACCATCACCGTCAATTACCTCTCCCCTTTTATTTTAACGGTGAGCCTACTGCCGCTTTTGCTGAGCCAGCCGGAGAGCCAAATCACTTCGCTGACATCCATCGGGCACCGCTTTTTTTATGCCCGTTCCAGCGATCTTTTTGGAGATAAAGCAAGAAAACCGATAGCGCTTTACTGCAAATCAAAACTGCTGGTGATTGCCTTTATCCGCCAATTGGGAAGCCTGCTTAAGGAAACAGCTGTGGGGGTAAACTGTGTTCATCCTGGGGTTATTTTAGGCACAAAGATAAGCGGTGCGGGTATTTTTAAACCGTTCGGAAGCACGCGTGCAGAAGGGGCTCAAACCATCCTTAATGCTGCTTTCAACCCTGCCCTCTCTGGGCAGAAAGGGATTTATCTTGAACGCCTTACCCCATCAACCCCATCCAAATACGCGCTTGACCCCGCCATCACGCAGGAAATCTGGAAAGAGAGCTTCTGCCGCTGCGGGATTGAGCAAAACAGCATTGAAGCCTATATAAGCGCCTTTGCAACAAGGGAATGTGATTATCATTAAGTGATGGATAAAGCTTTTTACGACAAACTTTTTATGGAAATTGAATCCAAAACCATTCTGCTGACCGGCGCTACAGATGGCATCGGACGAGAAACCGCCAAGATTTTAGCCAAGGCGCCCTGCAATCTTATTTTGCATGGACGCAACCCTGCCAAGATGGAAAGCCTTCTGCGTGAGCTGAAAATAGGCGCTAAAGCCAGCATGAACAGCGTTTTTGCAGACCTGAGCCAAATAGCCGAGGTGCACAAGCTAGCAGAAGAGGTGAAAACCAAGCATAGCGGGCTAAACCTGCTTATCAACAATGCAGGGACCATGCAGGATAAAAGCATTAAAAGCGCAGACGGAATTGAGTTGACCTTCATGATCAATTATTTGGCGCCGTTTTTGCTAACATTTGATCTGCTGCCTTGCTTAGAGCACAATGAAAAACCCAGGGTAGTCTTTTTAGGATCTCTTGGGCACCGCGTTGTCAGGGCTGACCCTGCAGATCTGCAAAGCTGGAAGCCACGCTTTGGTTTTGTGCGGTATTGTCGCTCCAAACTACTGCTGATGAGTTTTGCGCTTAAATTGGGACTGGAGCTCGCAGAAAAACCCATCACTTTAATCAGCGTGCACCCGGGCGTCATCCCCACAACCAAGGTCTTTAATGTACCTTTCCTTAAGCCTTTCAGCCACAACAAAGTGGAAGGGGCAGAAGCCGTCTTGAATGCTGCTTTAAACCCAGCCTATGAAGGCTTCAAAGGGGTTTACTTAGAGCGGTATAAGATTTCTGTTCCCTCCGCCCAAGTGAGGGATACCGCTTTTGGGGACCTGCTTTGGCAGGAAAGCCTTAAGCTTTGCGGGCTTGAAGGGCTGCAGATTCCATAGGTTGCAATCTT